>JAWWOH010000029.1:0-18595 GCA_033851845.1 Actinomycetota bacterium | reverse complement strand
CTCAGCCGAAAAACTTTCCACTTCCCGTGATGCCGCAGGAAGTCGTATCCGGTATTAGCCCCGGTTTCCCGGAGTTATCCCAGAGCTGAGGGCAGGTTGCCCACGTGTTACTCACCCGTTCGCCGCTCCGTCATCCTCCCGAAGGAGGTGCGTCGCTCGACTTGCATGTGTTAAGCACGCCGCCAGCGTTCGTCCTGAGCCAGGATCAAACTCTCCAATAAGGTTTCACGCCCGGTCCGACACCCGTCAACGGGCAGCCGGTCCGGACAAGAGAGTCGCTGCGCCCCTGAAGGCGACAGCAAGTTGTCCCGGCGGACAGACGTAACTAGCAATTTGTCTGTTCCACCAAAGAAGTTTCGAAACGCGCGGCGTCGTACGCCTCCGGATGGAGGTGTCGGTGCGCCTCGCGAGACGAGGTATTTGGCACTGACTTTCAGCACGCTGTTGAGTTCTCAAGGATCTGGCGCTCACCGGTCCGAGTCTCTCGACCGTTCTCGGGGCAACTCGCCGAGCCTACCTGCGCGTTGGGTGCGGGTCAAACCTCGCGGCCTGACCGAACCCGGCCCCGGAAAGCGCGCGCACGACAGCATCGTGGCGCCGGCTCGCGCCGTGCTTCGGGGGCCCCGCGGACCGTCCGCCAACGGCTCATCAGCTGGTGTCCGGTGCTCCGTGGGCTTAGAGAAACTACGAGTCGCGCGGGCATCCGTCAAACGCGAAACGCTGCCATCGCCGTGGCGTGCGTCACGCCCTTCAGCGAGACCGCTCCACCACCGCGACGGAGCGCTTGCCGCGGCGTAGGACGAGGAACCGTCCGTGCAGCCAGTCCCCTTCCGCGGGCACTGCGCCCTCATCGGTGATCTTGTCGTTGTTCAGGTACGCGCCGCCCTCGCGCACCGCGCGGCGGGCGTCGGACTTGGAGATCGCCAGCGCCTCGGCCAGCAGCTCGACCAGGGGCGGCCCCTCCCCCGAGACGAGCACTGACGGTGCCTCCGCCAGCGCGGCGCTGAGCGTCGGCTCGTCGAGGTCTTGAAGGGATCCGCCGCCGAAGAGTGCTGCGCTCGCGGCCTGTGCGCCCGCGAGCTGCGCCTGGCCGTGGACCAGGCCCGTCAGCTGCTCGGCCAGCGCCCGCTGCGCGGCGCGGGCCTGCGGGCGCTCTGCCGTTGCGGCCTCCAGCGCCTCGATCTGCTCGTGCTCGAGGAAGGTGAACAGCCGCAAGTAGGGCCCCACGTCGCGGTCGTCCACGCCCAGCCAGTACTGGTAGAAGGCGTACGGCGACGTCAGCTCCGGATCGAGCCACAGGCTGCCGCCGCCGGTGGACTTGCCGAACTTCTCACCGGTCGCGGTCGTGACCAGCGGCCAGCTCAGCGCATGAACCGTCTGCCCCTCGACCCGACGTATCAGGTCGAGGCCGGCGGTCAGGTTTCCCCACTGGTCGCTGCCGCCGACCTGCAGCCGGCAGCCCTCGCGCCGGAACAGCTCGAGGTAGTCCATGGACTGGAGCAGCATGTAGCTGAACTCGGTGTAGCTGATGCCGCCGGAGTCGAGTCGCGCCCGGACCGTCTCCTTGGCCAGCATCACGTTGACCGGAAAGTGCTTGCCGATGTCGCGCAGGAAGTCGATGACCGTCATCCCGGCGGTCCACTCGATGTTGTTGACCAGCAAGCCGTTGCCCTCGCTGAGGTCGACGAACTGCTCGAGCTGCCGTCCGATGCGGGCCACGTTCGACTCGACCTGATCGGCGGTGAGCAGCGTCCGCTCGCTGTTGCGGCCGCCCGGGTCGCCGATGAAGCCGGTGGCACCACCGGCGAGGCCGATGGGCCGATGGCCGAAGCGCTGGAACCAGCGCAGCACGATCAGGCCGACGAGGTTGCCGACGTGCAGGCTCGGCGCGGTCGGGTCGCAGCCGTAGTAGAGCGTCACCGGGCCGGCCGCGAGCGTCTCGCGAAGCGCCCCCAGGTCGGTGCTGTGGGCGACGAAGCCGCGCCACAGCAGCTCGTCGAGGACGCCGGTCGGGTCAGGGCTGCTCACGGAGCCGATCCTTCCGCAAAGGTCCAGCAGGTTGCGCGAGGCTACGGCTCGACGATCGCCGGGGCTTCCAGGACGTCACCGGAACGGTCGTCGTAGCGGCCGCGGGCGATGTCGGCGACCACGCGCGCCGTCGCCGCCACGTCATCCCACTGCGGGTCCTGGCGCGTCCAGACCGGCATGCTCGCGGTGAGGTCGGTGCGCACGAGTCCGGGCAGGACGTCCATGACGACGACGCCCGTGCCGGCGAGCGGGCCGGCAAGCGACTGGGTCAGCACCGACAGGGCGCGCTTCGACACGGCGTAGCCGGTGTACGTGCCCGTTGCCGTCGCGGCGCGAGCGCGGCTGGCGATGTTGACGACATGGCCGTGGCCGCGCTGCACCATCGGCGGCAGGAGCGCCCGCGTCATGAGCATGGGGCCGCGCAGGTTGGTCTCGATGACCCGCCACATCTCGGCCGGATCACCGTCCCAGAACGGCACCTCCCGCGACTCGATGATGGCGGCGTTGTTGACGAGCAGGTCGACAGTGCCGAGGTGCTGCTCGGCGTGCAGCACGACGCGCTCGACCGCTGCCGGATCGGACACGTCGACGCCGGCCGGCAGCATCTTGCCGCCGTACGACGAGGAGAGCTCGTCCGCGAGGTCACGTACCTGCGTCCCGGTGCGGGCAAGCAGGAGCAGTGACATGCCATCGGCTGCGAGAGCACGCGCGATCTCGCGGCCGATGCCGCGACCGGCGCCGGTGACGACGCCGATGCGTCCGGTCAGCTCGTGACTCATCGCGCCATCCTCTTCGCCGCCCGTCGACGCTGCACCGCCGGGCGGTACACGGACACCGTGGGCTCATCGGTCAGCCAGAAGCGCCACGGCGTCGCCGCGCCGTCACCGCCAACCCCGACGCGTGGCCCGGTGGTGATCCGGCTCGCGTGGCACGCCTCAGCGCAGGTGAGCCGGAGCGGGGACGCGGGGTCCAGCAGATCGGCGCCGCCGTACGTGCCGTCGATGGCGAGCGCCTGTGTCAGTCGAGCCGGCCCACGGGCGAGGTCCCGGTCCTTCGAGCGCGGGCGCCGGTCACGGGCGAGGTCGTGGCCCTCGATGACCTCACCGGCGCGCAGAAGCACCGCCGACGCGATGCCGTCGGGACCGCAGACGACATTCATGCACCAGTGCATTCCGTAGGTGAAGTAGACGTACGCGCGGCCGGGTGGGCCGAACATCACCTCGGTGCGCGGGGTCCGGCCACGGAAAGCGTGCGAGCCGGGGTCGGCCTCGCCGGCGTAGGCCTCGACCTCGGTGAGGCGCACCGCAACGCCGTTGGCCCGAAGGACGCAGCCGAGCAGTTTCGGCGCGACCTCGGTGACCGGTCCGTCCAGCCGCACTATCCGCGGGCGTCCGCCCACGCGCGGTGCGACTGCACCTCTGCGCGCAGGATCGTCAGCTGCTCGCCCACCCGCTCCGGCGCGGTGCCGCCGTGACCCTTGCGGGCAGCGATCGCGCCGCGGACGTCCAGCACGTCACGGATGTCGGGAGTGAGGTGCGGCGAGACATGGGCAAGCTCGTCGTCGCTCACCTCGTGCAGCTCACGCCCGTTGACCGTGCACCACACGACGAGGTGGCCCACGGCCTCATGTGCGTCGCGGAAGGGGACGCCGTTGGTCACGAGCCGCTCGGCGACGTCGGTCGCGAGGGCGAAGCCCTTGGGTGCTGAGGCCTCGAGGACGTCCGCGTGCACGGTCATCGTCTGCGTCATACCCGCGAGAGCCGGCAGTACGAGAAGCAACGTCTCGACGGCGTCGAAGGACGGCTCCTGCGCCTCCTGCATGTCACGGTCATAGGTGAGCGGCAGCCCCTTGAGCATGGCGAGCTGCCCGGCGACGTGACCGATCAGCCGGCCGGCCTTGCCGCGCGCGAGCTCTGCGATGTCCGGGTTCTTCTTCTGCGGCATGATCGACGACCCGGTGGAGAAGGCGTCGTCGAGGGTCACCCAACCGAACTCCGAGCTGTTCCAGAGCACGACCTCCTCGCCGTACCGGGAGAGGTGAACACCCAGTAGCGCCGCGACGAAGAGGAACTCGACGACGAAGTCGCGGTCGGATACCGCGTCCATCGAGTTCGGGGCCGCGGAGCCGAAGCCGAGCTCCTCTGCTGTGCTGATCGGGTCGATGGGCAAGCTGGACCCGGCAAGTGCACCGGCTCCCAGCGGTGACACCGAGGCGCGAAGGTCCCAGTCGCGGATGCGGTGCACGTCGCGCGCGAACGCCTGGACGTGCGCGAGCAGCTGATGCGCAAACAGGACCGGCTGCGCGTGCTGCAGGTGGGTCATGCCAGGTGCCGGAGTGTCGAGGTGGTGCTCGGCCTGGCCCAGTAGCGCTTCCTCGAGTGAGGCCAGCCGGCGCACGACTTCCCGCGCGTGGTCGCGTAGGTAGAGGCGCAGGTCGGTGGCCACCTGGTCGTTGCGGGAGCGGCCGGCGCGCAGCTTGCCGCCCAGCGCACCGAGCTTCTCGAGCAGCCCGCGTTCCAACGCCGTATGCACGTCCTCATCCTCGACGCGCGGCCGAAACGCCCCGCCGACGACCTCGGTGCTCAGCTCGTCGAGCGCACCGAGCATGCGCGCGAGCTCGTCGTCGTCGAGCAGCCCCGCGCGGTGCAACACGCGGGCGTGTGCCTTCGACGCGAGCAGGTCGTACGGCGCAAGCCGCCAGTCGAAGTGCACGCTGACGCTGAGTCGCGCAAGCGCCTCGTCCGGTCCGCCTTCGAAGCGCCCGCCCCACAAGGACGTGCGCTCGCTCACAGGTTGAGGTCGCCGAGACGCTGGTCGCGCTTCGCCGCGATCTTGCTGGGCATGCCCCACAGCTGGACGAAGCCCTTGGCGAGCGACTGGTCGAAGGTGTCACCCTCGTCGTACGTCGCGAGCGAGAAGTCGTAGAGCGAGGCATCACTGCGACGGCCGGTGACAGTGCAGCTGCCGGCATGCAGCGTCAGCCGGATGTCACCGGAGACGTTGCGCGAAGCGCTCTCGATGAACGCGTCGAGAGCCCGCTTGAGCGGCGAGAACCACAGGCCGTCGTAGACGAGCTCGGCCCAGCGCTGGTCGACGGTGCGCTTGAACCGGGCCAGGTCGCGCTCCACGGTGAGGTTCTCGAGCTCCTGGTGCGCGGTGATGAGCACCTGTGCGCCAGGCACCTCGTAGACCTCGCGGCTCTTGATGCCGACGAGACGGTCCTCGACCATGTCGAGCCGACCGACGCCCTGCGCGCCGGCACGTGCGTTGAGCTCGGTGATGGCCTCGAGCACCGTCACCTTCATGCCGTCGATCGCGATCGGCACACCGTGCTCGAAGGAGAGGACCAGCTCGTCAGGTCCGGCGCTCTTCGTCGGGTCGGAGGTGTAGTCGTAGACGTCCTCGATGGGCCCGTTCCACGGGTCCTCCAGGAAACCGGTCTCGACGGCACGCCCCCAGACGTTCTGGTCGATGGAGTACGGCGACTTCTTGGTCACGTCGATCGGCAGGCCCTTGTCCTCGGCGAAGGCGATCGCCTTGTCTCGGGTCATCCCGGAGTCGCGCACCGGCGCCGACACGTTGAGGTCGGGTGCGAGCGCTCCGATGCCGACCTCGAAGCGGACCTGGTCGTTGCCCTTGCCGGTGCAGCCGTGCGCAATGGTGCTCGCGCCGTGGTCACGGGCCGCCTTGACCATGTGCTTGACGATCAGCGGTCGCGACAGGGCGGAGACAAGCGGGTAGCGGCCCATGTAGAGCGCATTCGCCTTGAGAGCCGGCAGGCAGTACTCGTCGGCGTACTCGTCCTTGGCGTCAACGACGACTGCTTCCACGGCACCGCAGTCGAGCGCACGCTGGCGGATGACGTCGAGGTCTTCACCGCCTTGGCCGACGTCGGCGGCGACAGCCACGACCTCCATGCCTGTCTCAGCCGCGATCCAGCCGATCGCCACCGAGGTGTCCAGCCCTCCCGAGTAGGCGAGGACGACGCGGTCAGTCACTGGAAGTCTCCTTGGTGTCGACCCTCGGCGAGGCGCAGCAGGCGCGCCGCGAGGGCGTCGGCCGGACCCGCTTTTGCGGGCGGCTGTCGGGTGATGAGCAGGACGGTGTCGTCGCCCGCGACGGTGCCGGCCACCTCGGGCAGCCCGGCGCGGTCGAGCGCGGAGCCGAGCAGCTGGGCGCCTCCTGGCGGGGTGCGCAGCACGATGAGCCCGCCGGTTGCCTCGGCGCCGATGAGGAGCTCCTCGAGCAGCCTGGCCAGCCGGGCGTCGACGCTCTCGCTCGTGCCCTTTCGCGGCTGGCCTTCCGGCGGCACGGAGTAGGTCATGCCGGCCCGCGTACGCACCTTCACGGCTCCGAGCTCGTCGAGATCGCGGGACAGCGTCGCCTGCGTCACCTCGACGCCGGAGGCGGCGAGCAGCCGGCCCAGCTCCGTCTGGCTCGACACCGGGCTCGCTTCGAGCAGCTCGACGATGCGCGCCTGCCGCGCCGCCTTCGTCAACGGGACGAGCGGTACAACGGGCGATCTGGTCGCGCGACGAGGGGAAGGCATCGCGTCAGCCCTGTTCGAGGAGCCAGGTCAGGAGCGCCTTCTGCGCGTGCAGGCGGTTCTCGGCCTCGTCCCACACGGCCGACTGCGGCCCGTCGATGACGGCAGCGGCGATCTCCTCGCCGCGATGTGCCGGCAGGCAGTGCAGGACGACCGCGTCGGCTGCGGCGGCAGAGAGCGCGGCCTCGTCGAGGGCGTAGGGGCCCAGGTCGTGGCGCCGCGCGGCCTCCCCCGCCATGCCCATGGAGACCCAGACGTCGGTGCACAGCACGTCCGCGCCCGCTGCCGCAGCGCGCGCGTCCGACGTCACCAGGATCTCGGTGCCATGGGCCGCGGAGATCGAACGGGCCCGCCGTACTACGTCGTCGTCGGGCTGGTAGCCGGCGGGTGTGCCGATGCGGACGTTCATGCCGGCCATGGCGGCACCGAGCAGGTAGGAGTGCGCCATGTTGTTGGCGCCGTCGCCCAGGTAGGTCAGCGTCAGGCCGGTGGTCGTTCCCTTGCGCTCACGGATGGTCTGCAGGTCGGCAAGGACCTGGCAGGGATGGAAGCCGTCCGTCAGCGCGTTGACGACCGGAACGTCACTGGCTGCGGCGAGGCTGCGGATACGGTCGTCCCCGAAGGTGCGGATGACGATCGCGCTGACGTACCGAGACAGCACGCGCGCGGTGTCTTCGATGGTCTCTCCCCGGCCGAGCTGCGTGGTGCTGGCGTCGATGACGACCGGGTGAGCGCCGAGCTCAGCGATGCCCACCTCGAAGGAGAGCCGCGTGCGAGTGCTCGGCTTCTCGAACACGACCGCGATCGATCGGCCGGCCAGCGGGGTCGGTCCGCCGTGGCGCTTCGCCTTGAGCTCGGCCGCCAGGTCGAGGACCTGCGCCTGTTCCGAGGGGCTCAGGTCGTCGTCGGCAAGGAAGTGTCGAGTCATTCCGCGAGCGGTCCCCCTGTGACATCTCCGACCCGGATGAGCAGCTCGGCGACGGCGAACGGCTTCACGAACACGTTGTCGTCACCGAGTAGGGCCCGCATGCCCGGAACGGCGTCGATCTTGCCGGTGACGACGATGACCGGGGTGTCGGCGAGCTCCGGGTCGTCGCGCAGCTCCTCGAGCACCCGGACACCACCGAGGTCCGGCATCATGAGGTCGAGCAGGATGAGCGCCGGCTTCGACGCCGTCGCCTTGACCAGGCCGGCAAGGCCGTCCGAAGCGGTGGCGACGTCGTAGCCCTCAGCGGACAGCAGGGTGTGCAGCAGTCCCCGGACACTGGGGTCGTCCTCGACGACGAGGACGTGGGTGGCGGTCACTCACAGGCTCCGATCGACAGATCTCTGCAGTGGGTCATGACGGGCCGACCCTAGCCGCGTCGAGTGCGCCGGGCAGCGCGGCGACGAATGCGTCGAGCTGGTCTTCGCGGACGACGAGCGGCGGAGCGAGCCGCAAGACGTCCGGTGCGGGGGCGTTGACGAGGAAGCCGGCACTCCTCAAGGCCTGCTCGGCGGCCGCCGCAACTGGTTCGGTGAGCACGATCGCCCGCCACAGCCCGATGCCGCGAACCCCCTGAACGAGGGGGTGAGCGAGCGAGAGGATGTCCGCCGCGAAGGCGTCGCCGAGCTTTGTGGCTGCCTCGAGCAGGCCGTCCCGTTCGATGGTGTCGAGGACCGCGAGCGCCGCAGCGCACACGACGGGGTTGCCACCGAAGGTCGTGCCGTGATCGCCCTTCTGCAGCGCGGTGGCGGCCGACCCGCGGGCGAGAACGGCGCCGATCGGCAGGCCACCGCCCAGGCCCTTCGCCAGGGTCACGACATCGGCCGAAAGGCCCGGCGCAACCACCTCACTGGACAGCCAGGCGCCGCCACGACCGATCCCGCCCTGCACCTCGTCCAGATGCAGGAGCGCTCCCGCGCCGTCACAGATCTGCCGGGCGGCCTCGAGGAAGCCGGCCGGCGGGACGACGACACCCGCCTCGCCGAGGATCGGCTCGAGCACGACACTTGCCGTCGTCTTCCCGACGGCGGCACGGAGCGCGTCGACGTCCCCGTACTCGACGAAGGTGACGGGACCGGGCAGCGGCTCGAACGGCGTTCGCTTCGCCGGCTGGCCGGTGACGGCGAGCGCCCCGAGGGTCCGGCCGTGGAAGGCCTGCTCACAGGCGACCCAGCCGCCACCAGGCCGGTGCCGCCGGGCGAGCTTCAGGGCGGCCTCGTTGGCCTCCGCCCCGGAGTTGGTGAACAGCACCTTGTCGAAGCCGGTCAGCTCCTTCAGTCGCTCAGCGAGCAGCACGACAGGCTGGCTGATGGCGAGGTTGCTGACGTGACCGAGCGTTGACAGCTGCCGCTCGACAGCCGCCAGGACCGCTGGGTGCGCGTGTCCGAGGACGTTCACAGCCAGTCCGGCGAACAGGTCCACGTACTCCTTTCCGTCGACATCCCAGACCGTGGCGCCCGCACCGCGGGCAAGCACGACCGGCGGTGTGCCGTAGTTGCCCATGAGCGCGGCGTCCCACCGCTGCTGCCAGTCGCTCGTCGTCACTTGGCCACGACCATGGTGCCGACCCCTTCGTCGGTGAACAGCTCCAGCAGCAACGAGTGCGCGACCCGGCCGTCGAGGACGTGTGCCCGCGGCACACCGCCTCGCACTGCGCGCAGACAGGCCTCCATCTTCGGGACCATCCCCGTCGTCAATCCGGGCAGCAGCTGTTCGAGCTCGTCCGCGGTCAGCGAACTGATGACCTCATCGCTGTTCGGCCAGTCGGCGTACAACCCCTCGACGTCGGTGAGGACGACGAGCTTCTCTGCGCCGAGCGCAACGGCGACCGCCGCCGCGGCGGTGTCAGCGTTGACGTTGAAGATCTCGCCGTTCTCACCGCGGGCCACGGTGGCGACGACGGGCACCTTCCCCTCGTCGAGCAAGGCGTGCAGGATCGCCGGCTGCACATCGACGACCTCGCCGACGAGACCGATGTCGACGGCCTCGCCGTCGACGAGCACATCGCGCCGCTCGGCGGTGAACAGGTGCGCGTCCTCGCCGGAAAGGCCGACGGCGAAGGGCCCGTGTGCGTTGATGACTCCGACGACGTCGCTGTTGACCTGGCCGACCAGCACCATGCGCACGACTTGCATCGTCTCGGGTGTCGTGACCCGGTAGCCGCCGCGGAACTCCGACGGTACGCCGAGCTTCTCCAGGTGCGCGGTGATCTGCGGACCGCCGCCGTGGACCACCACGACCCGCACACCGGCATAACGCAGGAACACGACGTCCTCGGCGAACGCGGCTTGGAGCTCCGGGCTGGTCATCGCGTGGCCGCCGTACTTCACGACGACGGTGCGGCCGGAGAAGGACTTCAGCCACGGCAGCGCTTCGACGAGGGCGCCGGCCTTGGGCAGCGCCGCATGGCCACGTGCCGTTGCAGCAGCGGTCATGTGGAGTACGCCGAGTTCTCGTGGACGTAGGCCGTCGTCAGGTCGTTGGTGCGCACCGTGACGGTGGCGTCGCCGGCGTGCAGATCCACGAGAACATGCACCGCGCGGCCGTCGAAGACGACCTTGGCGGGGTCCTCGAACTGCTCCCCCGCTCTGCACACCTGCACGCCGTTGAAGTGCACGTCGATGGCGTAGACGTCGAACTCGGCGGAGGTCGTGCCGACCGAGGCCAGCACCCGACCCCAGTTGGGGTCCTCACCGAATACCGCGCACTTGAACAGGTTGCTGCGCGCGATGGCCCGACCGACCTCGAGTGCATCCTCCTCGGACGCCGCGCCGACGACCTCGATCGCGATGTCGTGCGCGGAGCCCTCTGCGTCGCCGAGCAGCTGCAGCGCGAGGGCCTCGCAGACCTGCCTGATCGCCTCGTCGAAGACGGCCTGGTCGGGCTGCACGCCGCTGGCGCCCGAGGCCATGAGCAGCACCGTGTCGTTCGTCGATTGGCAGCCGTCCGAGTCGAGCCGGTCGAACGTCGTGCGCGTCGCCGCCCGCAGCGCCCGGTCACACGAGGCCGCGTCGACATCGGCATCGGTCGTGAGAACGACGAGCATCGTCGCGAGCGCGGGCGCAAGCATCCCGGCGCCCTTGGCCATCCCGCCGACAGTGAAGTCGCCGCCGGTGGAAACGGATTGCTTCGCGACCGTGTCTGTCGTCATGATGGCCGTGGCAGCCGCTGGGCCGCCCTCGGTGCTGAGGTCGGCGACTGCGTGGTCGACGCCCGACAGCAGCCGCTCCCGGCTGAAGAGCGGACCGATCAGACCGGTCGAGCACACGACGACATCGGCCGCGCCGTCCTGGAGGAGCTCGGCCACGCGCTCTGCGGTCGCATGCGTCGTCTGGAATCCCGCGCTTCCCGTGCCGCAGTTGGCGCCGCCGGAGTTCAGCACGACGGCCCGCACGTTGCCGTCCTTCATCACCTGCTCACTCCAGAGCACCGGGTTGGCCTTGAAGCGGTTGCTGGTGAACACCGCCGCCGCGGCACGAAGTGGCCCGTCGTTGACGACGAGGGCGACGTCGGGGCGGCCGCTCGGCTTCAGGCCCGCGGTGACGCCGGCCGCGCGGAAGCCCTTGGGTGCGGTGACGCTCATGGCGCGACGCCGCTGGACGTAAGACCGGTCTCCTCGGGCAGGCCGAGAACGATGTTGGCGCACTGCAGGGCCTGACCGGCCGCTCCCTTGCCGAGGTTGTCGATCGCGCTGACGACGACCGCCCGCCCGGCATCCGCGTCAACCGTGACCTGAAGCTGGCAGGCGTTGCTCCCCACCGTCGCGGCCGTGTGCGGCCACCGCCCAGGTGCAAGCACATGAACGAACGGCTCGGCGGCGTACTGCTCCTGAAGCGCGGCACGGAGCGCATCACCATCGAGCGCCGTGCGCGCTGTGCACGTCGCCAGGATGCCGCGGGGCATGGGCGCGAGCACGGGCGTGAACGACATCGAGACGTCCCTGCCACTCACCCTGCTGAGGGTCTGGCGAATCTCCGGCGTGTGCTGATGCGCGCCCACCTTGTACGCCGAGACGTCCCCCATGACCTCGCTGCCGAGCAGGTGCGCCTTAGCGCCCCGACCGGCCCCGCTCGTGCCGGATGCAGCGACGACCACCAGGTCCTCCACGTCGACCAGCCCTCGGGCGATCAGTGGCGCAAGAGCGAGGGAAACCGCGGTCGGGTAGCAGCCGGGCACGGCGATGCGCCTCGCGCCGACAAGGTCGCCGCGGAAGAGCTCGGGGAGCCCGTAGGGCCACTGACCGGCGTACGCCGTGCCGTAGAAGCGCTGCCAGGCGTCCGCATCGGCAAGCCGGTGGTCGGCGCCCAGGTCGAGCACCGGGACGTCGGGCGGCAGCTGCGCGGCCAGTGCGGCCGACTCCCCGTGTGGGAGGGCCAGGAAGACGACGTCGGCTTCGGCGAGCGCGGCCGCGTCCGTCGCCACGAAGACCCGGTCCGCCAACGCTGGGAGCTGCGGATGGATGTCGGTGACCGGCAGGCCGGCGGCAGACCCGGCAGCGAGTGGTCCGAGCTCGAGGTCAGGGTGGCCAAGCAACAGGCGCAGCAGCTCGCCGCCGGCATAGCCGCTCGCACCGGCGACCGCGGCCGTCATCCCCATACGAGAAGCATACACACACCTGCATGACTATTCGAACGGGGTCAGCCGCGCAGCTCCGCCCCGACTCGGCGACCGGCTTCGGCGATCGCGTCATCACGGACACCGAGGACCTCGGCGTCGGTCAGCGTGCGGTCCGTGGCGCGCATCCGTAGCGCGAAGGCGAGCGAGCGCCGCCCCTCCCCGACCTGCGGGCCGACGTAGACGTCGAACAGCCGGATCTCCTCGAGCAGGTCGCCGGCGCCCGCGCGAAGGGCCGTCTCGACATCGGCCGCCGGGACGGTCTCGTCGACCACGAGGGCGACGTCGACCGACGCGGGCGGGTAGGCGGAGATGACGGGGGCGTCGACAGGGCCGGCGGACTCGGCCACTGCGATCAGCATGTCCAGGTTGCACTCGCCTGCCACCGTTCGGGCCGGCAACGACAGCCGCGCCGTGACCCTGGGGTGCAGCTCGCCGGCAAGTCCGACCCGCCGGCCGTCGAGCAGCAGCTCGGCGCAGCGCCCGGGATGGAACGGGCCCCACGCGAGTCGCTGCACGTCGAGCGTCAGCCCCAGCGCGCGACCGACCGCGAGGACGGCTTCGATCGCATCCGCCCAGTCCACGGCTCGTCCGTGCCGGCGTCCCGCCAGCGCGAGCGCCGCGTGACGGGGCTGCGCGGGCAGCGAGGCGTCGAGCGCCGCGAGCTCGTCGTCGGTGGGCCGGCCGGTCACGCCGGGCGCGACGGTCGCGCGACTCCCTGCTGTGGGGAAGACGACACCGGTCTCGAACAGCGCTACGTCCGTCAGGCCTCGCGCGAGGTTGCGATGCACGGCTGCGAGGAGACCGGGGAGCAGGCTGGGACGCAGCAGCGCCTCGGTCTCGGCGAGCGGGTTGAGCAACCGCGGCGGCGTCATCCCACCACCCAGCGCGTCGAGCGACTCCTCGGACACGAACGGCGGCAGGACCACCTCGAGCAGACCAGTGGCGGCCAGGGCACGAGACGCGGTCCGGCGAAGTCGCTGTCCGTCGGTGAGGCCGCGACCCGCGGGGGCGGTCGGGAGCTGTACCGGGATGCTGTCGTAGCCCTCGAGCCGCCAGACCTCCTCGACCAGATCCGCCGAGCCGATCAGATCGGGGCGCCATGACGGCGGTACGACCTGCAGAACGTCGTCGCCGTCGACGGCGCAGCCCACATCGGCGAGGCGTCGGCGTACGACGGCAGGGTCGTAATGGCGGCCCGCCAGCCGGCTCGGCAAGTCGAGCGGCAGCCGCAGAACGGGTGCGGGCGGGTGCTCGTCCTCGTCCGTGCCACCGCCGGCCATCGCACCGCCCAGTCGCACCAGCAGATCGACTGCCGCCTGCGCAGCAACCGGGGCAAGCTCGGGGTCGACGCCCCGCTCGAACCGCTTGCTCGCTTCCGACGGCAGCTTGTGCCGGCGCGCGGCGCGCGCGATCGGGACCGGCAAGAAGTGCGCTGATTCAATGAGCAAGCTCGTCGTGGCGTCATCGACCTCGGTGGCGGCGCCACCCATGACACCGGCGAGAGCTATCGGGCCGGTGTCGTCGGCGATGACAAGGTCCTCGGGATCGAGCGCGCGGTCCTGCCCGTCGAGGGTCGCCAGCCGCTCGCCCGGCTTGGCCCGCCGTACGACGACACTCCCGGCCAGCTTGTCGCGGTCGAACGCGTGCAGCGGCTGCCCGAGCTCGAGCAGCACGTGGTTGGTGACGTCGACCGCAAGAGAGATGGGCCGCATGCCGGCCAACGTCAACCGACGCTGCAGCCACGCCGGCGACGGTGCAGCCGGGTCGAGACCAGTGACCGTTCTCGCCACGTAGCGGTCGCAGCCGTCGAGGTCGTCGATGCGCACCGGATGACCGCCGGTCGCGGGCGGCACGTCCAAGGTTGCCGGGTCCTGGAAGTCGAGGCCGAACACCGCTGCTACCTCACGGGCGATGCCCCGCATCGACAGGGCGTACCCGCGGTCGGGGGTCACCGCGATGTCGAGCACCTCGTCGCGCAGCGCCAGCAGCTCGACGACGTCGGCGCCGAGCGGACTGTCGGGCGGCAGCACGAGGATGCCGGAGTGCTCGTCGCTGAGCCCGAGCTCGCGCGCCGAGCAGATCATCCCGTCGGAGATGTGCCCGTAGGTCTTGCGGCTGGTGATGTGGAAGTCGCCGGGCAGCAGGCCGCCTGGTGTGGCGAACGCGACCAGGTCGTCGACGGCGAAGTTCGTCGCACCGCAGATGACCTCGTGGACGCGGCTGCCGATGTCGACGTGGCAGTAGCGGATCGGCTTCTTCAGGCCGGTGAGCTCCTCGATGTCGAGGACCTTGCCGACGACGACGCCGCGCACGTCGTCACCGACGCGGTGGACATGCTCCACCTCGAAGCCGACGCGCAGCAGGGCGGCGCCGATCTCGCCGGCGTCGGCAGTGAGGTCGGGGAGCAGCGTCCGCAGCCACGACACGGGCACGCGCACGTCAGGCCTCCATGCCGAACGGGAGGGTGAACCGCTGGTCGCCCTCGTAGAAGTCACGGATGTCAGTGATGCCGTGCCGGAACATGAGCGTCCGCTCGATGCCCATGCCGAAGGCGAAGCCGCTGTAGCGCTCCGGGTCGACGCCGCAGGCGCGCAACACGGCCGGGTTGACCATCCCGCAGCCGCCCCACTCGATCCAGCCCTCGGACGAGCACACTCGGCACGGCTCGCCACCTGGCTCGGCCGATCGACCGCGGCACTCGAAGCACTGCAGGTCGAGCTCGGCGGACGGCTCGGTGAAGGGGAAGTACGACGGCCGGATGCGCGTGCGCATGTCGGCCCCGAACATCGCCGCCGCGAAGTGGTCGAGCGCGCCGCGCAGGTGGGCCATCGTGATGCCCTCGTCGACGACGAGCCCCTCGACCTGGCTGAAGACCGGCGAGTGGGTGGCGTCGAGCGGGTCCGAGCGGTAGGTGCGGCCCGGGCAGATGACGTAGACGGGAAGATCGCGCTGGAGCAGCGACCGGATCTGCACGGGTGAGGTGTGGGTCCGCAGCACGAGCCCGCTGCCCTCCGGCGCGACGAACAACGTGTCCTGCATCTCGCGCGCCGGATGGTCACCGCCGAAGTTCAGCGCGTCGAAGTTGAACCACTCGTGCTCCACCTCGGGACCTTCCGCGACCTCCCAACCCATCGCGACGAAGACGTCCTCGATGCGCTCCTGGATCGTCGTCAACGGATGGCGGGCGCCGCGGGGCACCCGCCCCGGCAGCACCGTGACGTCGACGGACTCCTCGGCGAGCACGCGCCCGTCACGGTCGGCTTCCAGCTCAGCTCGACGGGTGTCGTACGCCGCCTGCACCGCCTGCAGCACGACGTTGACCCGCTTGCCGGCGTCGGCCTTGTCCGCCGCGGGCAGCGAGCCGAGCGCTCGGCGGGCCAGCAGGATCGGGGCGCGGTCGCCGAGGTGCGCGGTCCGGGTCGCCGGCAGCTCATCGAGCACCTGCACAGCTGCGAAAGCAGCGAGTGCGGCGTCGCGGGCGGCTTCGAGCTGGTCAGGGTCGAGCGGGCTTGCATTCGGGGCGGACACGCAACAGCTCCAGGGGTGGTCTCGTCGACGGGCAGTCTCCCAGAAGCGCCCGCCGGGACGCGTCAGCCCTGTTCGAAGGGGGCGCTCCCGGCGGGCAGCACGAATCGGAACTGCGCGCCGCCGCTGGGCGAGCGGCCGACGTCGACGCTGCCGCCGTGGGCCTCGACGAGGCCCTTCACGATGTAAAGGCCCAGCCCGGTGCCACCACGCCGGTTGCCGCCCCGCCAGAACCGGGTGAACACCCGGGACGCCGTCTCCTCCGGGATGCCCTCGCCCTCGTCGGCCACGGTCACCTCGGCTCCGGTCTCGAAGGGTCGGACGCTTACGGTGACGGTGCCCTCGCCGTGCCGCAACGCGTTTTCCACCAGGTTGCCGATGACCTGCTCGATCTTGTCGGGGTCGAGCCACATCTCCGGGAGCTGGCCGTCGGTGCTGAGGACGAACCGGGTCTCCGGATCGCCACTGGCGACCCTGCCGGCGACGATCTTGCGCACAACGGTGGGGATGTCGACGACCTGCTTGCGCATCTCGAGCCGGCCGGCGTCGATGCGGCTCACGTCGAGCAGCTCGGTGAGCAGCCGCGTGACCCGATCGGCATCGGCGTTGACCGTCTCCAGCATCAGCTTCTTCTGCTCGTCGTTGAACCGGTCCCACTTCGCGAGCAGGGTGGCCGTGAACCCCTTCACGCTGGTGAGCGGCGACCGCAGCTCATGCGCCACCGTCGAAACGAGGTCGGCCCGGCTGCGCTCGTGACGCTCGCGCGTCTTGGTGTCCCGTAGGCAGACGATGAGCCGGCACACCCGCCCGGACTCGCGCAGGTAGGCGGCGGTCACGAGCACGTCCCGGCCTTCGGCCGGGCCGCCCGAGACCTGCAAGCGCCGCTCAGGCTGGCGAGAGCGGGTGGACAGGCCGCCGAACGGGTCGGTGCAGGCCCACCAGTCGCGACCGGTCTCGTCGACGAGGGGCAGCACGTCTCGCAGCTGGCGGCCGAGCACGGCGTCGGCCCTGATGCCCAGCAACCGCTCCGCAGCCGGGTTGAAAAGAACTACTTCCTGCGCGCCGTCGACGACAAGAACGCCATCGGGGAGGCAGTCGTACGCCGTCTTGTCCTGTTCCGGCACGGTTTCGCCTCCCCCGATCGTGCGGGTACCCACTCTAGGGCTGGATGGGCCCTGATGCGTACGACTCACGGTGCGCGCGGGCACTGCTGAACAGGCAGACGGCGGCGGCGGCGGACAGGTTCAGCGACTCTGCCCGGCCCCGCATCGGGATCCGCACCACGCGATCGGCCAGCGCCATGGCCTCCTCGGACAGGCCCGCGGCCTCCGGACCGAACAGCCACGCGGTGGCGCCGGCCAGGGCTCCGCGGATCACGAGGTCGTCGAGGTCGTCGCTTCCCGCACCGGACGTGGCGAGGACCTGGACGCCATCGGCCTGCAGCCGGCGTACGACCGCGGTGAGGTCTGCATCGCTGACGACGGGAAGGTGCCACAGGCTTCCCGCGGTCGCGCGGACGCACTTGGCGTTGTGCGGGTCGACGCTGCCTGCGGTCAGCACGACCGCATCGGCGCCAGCAGCGTCGGCGGTGCGGATGACGGTCCCCGCGTTGCCCGGGTCGTTGACCGCTTCGAGTACGGCGACGAGCCGCGGTTGCCTCACGGAGTCGAGGTCGACGTCCAGGAGCGGCGCGATCCCGACCAGCCCCTGCGGCGTAACGGTGTCCGCCATGGCGGCGAGCACCGCCGCGGTCACCTCGGTGACCGGCGTGCCGAGCGCGCGAGCCGCCGCGACCAGCTCGTCCTGGCGTCCTGGCTCGTAGAAGAGCTCGAGCAGCCCACCCGCGCCGAGGGCTTCGCGGACTGCCTGTGGCCCCTCGACGACGAACCGGCGCTCGGCCACGCGGGCCGCGCGCCGGGACAGACGTCGTACTGCTGCGACCCGCGGTGAGTGGGTCGAGGTGATGCTCAGGCGGCCGGGCTCTCTGCTGTCGTGGGCTTGGACGCGCCCCGCGACTCCGGAGAGGCGGCCCGCGCGACCTCGACGAGCGCCGCGAAAGCCGGCGCATCGGTGACCGCGATGTCGGCGAGGACCTTTCGATCCACCTCGACGCCGGCCGCCTTGAGGCCCTGGATGAGCCGGTTGTAGGTCATACCGTTCTCGCGCGCCGCGGCGTTGATGCGAGTGATCCAGAGCTGCCGGAAGTCGCCCTTGCGCTTCTTGCGGTCGCGGTACTCGTACGTCGCCGAATGGAGCAGCTGCTCCTTCGCCTTGCGGTAGAGCCGGCTGCGCTGACCCCGGTAACCGCTGGCCTTCTCGAGGACCTCGCGACGCTTCTTGTGGGCGTTGACGGCCCTCTTAACGCGTGCCACGTCTGCACCTGTTCCTGTCGGTCGATCTGGGCTGGTGGGGGAACGCCGGGTGGCCGGCGGAGATCAGAGGCCGAGCAGCTTCTTGATGGTCTTGCGGTCGGCCTTCGCGATCTCCTTCGTCCCGCTGAGGCGACGGGTGAGCTCGCTGGACTTGCGCTCCAGGTTGTGACGCATCCCGGTCGGCTGGTGCAGCAGCTTGCCGCTGCCGGTCACCTTCACGCGCTTCTTCGTGCCGCTGTGCGTCTTCTGCTTGGGCATGTCTGCCGTCGTCTCTCTCGTCGGTCTCGCGGTGCGTGGTCTCTTACGCGGTCTCGGGGTTCTCCGTGACCGCCGGCTTCTCGGTCTGCTGACTGGTCTGGGATGCCTTCTTCAGGTCGGCGGCGTTCTTGTGCGGTGCCAGCACCATGATCATGTTGCGACCGTCCTGCTTCGGCGCGGACTCCACGAAGCCGAGCTCCTGGACGTCCTCGCCGAGGCGCTGCAGCAGCCGGTAGCCCAGCTCGGGCCGGGACTGCTCGCGTC
>JAWWOH010000023.1:0-3382 GCA_033851845.1 Actinomycetota bacterium | reverse complement strand
TTCGTGGACGGCCTCGCCGCACGCTGCGCAGAACGGAATGTCGCTCACCGCTCGCGCCGCACGCCGGGACAGCCCACGCCTTCGCCAGAGCCGGATCGTATTCACGGGCACGCCCGTAAGGAGGCTGACCTCGCGGTCGGTCTGACCGGCGGCTTTCAGAGCCAGGACCAGTCGGACGTCTTCTGGAGAACGCGTGCGCGCCACAGACACGAACATACGTTCGTGACAGGACGGAAAATCGACGGACCAAGCGAGAAGCAGGGGAGACAGGACTCGAACCTGCAACCCCCGGTTTTGGAGACCGGTGCTCTGCCAAATTGAGCTACTCCCCTTCAGGCTCGCTGGAGTCTAGAGGTAGCCGTTACGAGCGCGACCCTCACCCCATACGATCCATCCGATGAAATCCCACACCGTCTACCGCACCTTCCAGACCGGGCAACGCCGCGAGTTCGTCCGCATCACCGAGGACGTGGCCGAGGCCGTGCGCGAGGCCGGGATCAGCGAGGGGATGGCCCTCGTGTGCGCGATGCACATCACCGCGGGCGTGTGGATCAACGATGACGAGCCGGGACTCCAGGCGGACGCGCTCGAGTGGCTCGACAAGCTCGCGCCGCCGAGCTGGCAGCCGCCGGACGGGGAGGTGGCGAGGGAGCTGCTGCCGAATCCGGGCGACTACCGCCACCATCGCGGCGGCGAGGACAACGGCGACGCCCACCTGAAGAACCTGCTCGTCCACCACCAGGTGATCGTGCCGGTCACCGAAGGGCAACTCGACCTGGGTCCCTGGCAGCAGGTCTTCTACTGCGAGTTCGACGGCGGGCGGCGCAAGCGGCTGGTCATCAAGGTATTGGGGGAGTAGGGATGGAGGCCTCGCGCGTGTTCGCGGACGGGGCGCTGGCGGGAACGGTCGCGCTGGTGACCGGTGGCGGCACGAACCTGGGCAAGGCGGCGGCCGAGGAGCTGGCGTCCTGCGGTGCCTCGGTGGTGATCGCCGGACGCCGGACCGAGGTGCTGGAGGAGGCCGCGAGCCAGATCGGCGAGCGGTGCTCGTGGGCGGCCGGGGACATCCGCGACCGCGGCGAGGCGGAGCAGATCATCCGTGCCGTGCTGGAGCGCCACGGCCGGCTGGACTTCCTGCTCAACAACGCCGGAGGCCAGTACTTCGTGCCCGCGGAGGGGATCAAGACGAAGGGCTGGCGCGCGGTGCAGCGCCTGAACGTCGGCGGCACGCTGAACATGTGCGAGGCCGCCTACGAGCTGGCGATGCGCTCGGCCGGACGGGGCACGATCGTCAACGTGACGGTGTCCCCGCATCACGGGATGCCGGCAATGGCCCACACGGGGGCGGCCCGCGCCGAGGTCGAGGCGCTGACGCGCGAGCTGGCACAGGCGTGGGGCGCCGACGGCATCTCGGTCGCGGCGGTGGCCGTCGGCCGGTTTGCCACCGAGTCGCTGCGCAAGTACCCCGCCGAGCTGTGGCGACGGGCGGCCCAGACGGTCCCGCTCCAGCGTCTCGGCGAGGTCGAGGAATACGGTTGGCTGGTCGCGCTGCTCGCCTCGGAGCTGGGACGCGCTTTCTCGGGCTCGGTCGTGACGATCGACGGGGCGCTGGACAACTGGATGGGACCGTGGCCGCCGCCCGAGCTGACCCGGGAGGGCGAGGTCCCCACCGAGGAGCGCCGGAGCCAGTCCGGGCTCGGAACCGAGGACCCTCGAAGCTAGTCCGCGCCCCGAGCCCGGGTACCATCCGCCTTGTCCCGCGGGCGAAGTGTTGTGGTTGCACAGAAGCCTTCCAAGCTTCTAGGGCGGGTTCGATTCCCGTCGCCCGCTTGCTTGGCCACGGGGAGTGGCGCAGTCTGGTAGCGCACCCGGCTGGGGGCCGGGCGGTCGCAGGTTCAAATCCTGTCTCCCCGATCGAAGGAAAGCCCTGCTCAGGCGATGGTTTTTTGATGGGCTCGACGGGTGCCGCGGGATGTGGCGTGTACCGTTTGTGTACTGGTTGCCGCCGGCGGTCTCGTCGCATCGGTTCGGCCGCTTCCTGGTCCCGGTACCGTTGCAACGCATGACGCCTGGCTCGGATGCACGGACGATGGAGCGGGTCGCGTGATGGAGGGCCACAGCCAGCACGTCGCCTTCATCTGGTCGGTCGCCGACCTGCTGCGCGGCGACTACAAGCAGTCGGAGTACGGCAAGGTCATCCTGCCGCTCACGGTGCTGCGGCGGCTGGACTGCGTGCTCGCGCCGACCAAGGCGGCGGTGCTCGACGCGTTCGAGCGCCACCGGCATCGCGCGAACCCGGAGGTGATCCTGCGCCACGCGGCGGGGAACCTGGGCTTCTACAACACGAGCAAGCTCGACTTCCGCCGCCTGCTCGACGACCCCCAGCAGCTCGCCGGGTCGCTGCGCGAGTACATCGGCGCCTTCTCGGCCGGGGCGGCGGAAACCTTCCTGAAGTTCAACTTCGACGAGCAGATCACCCGCCTGGACGAGGCCGACCTGCTCTACCTGGTCATCGGGAAGTTCGCCGATGTCGACCTGCACCCGGACGCCGTGACCAACCTCCAGATGGGCTACGTCTTCGAGGAGCTGATCCGGCGCTTCAGCGAGCAGTCCAACGAGACGGCCGGCGAGCACTTCACGCCGCGCGAGGTCATCCGGCTGATGGTCGACCTGCTCTTCGCCACCGACGGCTCTGAGCTGCGGACGAAGGGGATCGTCAAGACGCTCTACGACCCGGCGTGCGGGACCGGGGGGATGCTGAGCGTCGCCGAGGAATACCTGCGCGAGCTGAACCCCGACGGGCAGCTCGAGGTCTTCGGCCAGGAGCTGAACGCCGAGTCGTACGCGATCTGCCGCTCGGACATGATGCTCAAGGGCCAAGACGCGACGAACATCGCCTACGGCAACAGCTTCAGCGAAGACGGCCACCAGAGCGGACGGTTCGACTACCTGCTCGCCAACCCGCCGTTCGGCGTGGAGTGGAAGCCCGAGGAAGACGCCGTTACCAAAGAGCACGAGAACCAGGGCTTCTCCGGCCGCTTCGGCGCGGGCCTCCCGCGCATCAACGACGGCTCGTTCCTCTTCCTCCAGCACATGATCTCCCACATGAAACCGGTCGACCAGGGCGGCTCCCGCATCGCGATCGTCTTCAACGGCTCGCCGCTGTTCACCGGGGCGGCCGGTTCGGGCGAGTCGGAGATCCGCCGGTGGATCATCGAGAACGACTGGCTGGAGGCCGTCGTCGCCCTGCCTGATCAGCTCTTCTACAACACCGGCATCTCCACGTACTTCTGGATACTGACCAGCCGCAAGACCAAAGACCACCGGGGCAAGGTCATCCTGCTGGATGCGCGAGAATATTTCGCGAAGATGCGCAAGTCCT
>JAWWOH010000016.1:0-58405 GCA_033851845.1 Actinomycetota bacterium | reverse complement strand
GGCCACCGGCTGCACGCGGCGACGCTCCAAGGCCCACCAGATCTCGACGACGGACGCGGTGTCACGCAGGTCCAGACCGGTCAGCTCCTGCACCCGCTTGAGCCGGTAGCGCAGCGTGTTCTGGTGCACGACGAGCTCCCGGGCAGCGGTCTCCACCGACATGCCGGCAGCGAGGTAGCCGCGCACGCTCTGCTCCAGCTCGGCCGCCGCCCCGCGCGCCTCGGCCAGCGGCTCCAGGTAGCGGCGCACCAGTGCGTCGCCGACCTCGGGCTCGGACACCACGGCAGCGAGCAGACCGAGGTCGACCAGGCTCACGTCGCCTGTCACGCCTAGGGCGCCGGCTGCGTCCAGGGCCCTGCTCGCCGCGGCGTACGCCTCCGGCAGGTGCGCGACGTCGACGGGCGGGCCGACGCCCACGACGACATCGTCCGCGGCCACATCGGGCCGGTGCGTCGAGACGCCGATGACGGCGTCGTCGACGACCGCCACCAGGCCGGACGGTCCTCTGAGCCGGGTCAGCCACTCGCGCGTCGGCAGGTCGCGCAGCGGCCGGGCCCGGAAGGCGACCAAGGGGAGCTCGGCCGGCAGCCCCCAGGTGGCCAGCCGGGTGCGGATCTCGGGCGGCGCGAGCGTTCCGTGCAGCAACCCGCGCAGGAAGGCAACCCGCTGCCCCTCGTCGCGCCGCGCCGCCTCGACCTCGACCCGCCGGTGGGCCTCGGCGGCCCGCACCACCACGACGTCGAGCCACCTCCAGATCTCGTCGACGAGCGCAAGCGTCTCCACGGCGGGGAGACCGACCAGGTCCGCCTCCCGCTGCGCGGCCCGCCAGACGAGACGGGACACCGCCTGGAAACCCTGGAGCATCTCCTCCAGCGGCACCCCCTGGCGCGCCCGCAGGTCCGCGACCCGCTCGACCTCGATGAGCTCGTCATCGCTCGGGGCCCGCCGCTGCTCCAGTGCCTGCAGGCCGCGCTCCAGGTCGGCGAGTACGCCGGGGAGCAGCGCGTCGACCGTCACCGGTGCGTAGGCCGGGAAGGCCTGCTGCAGCACGCCGACGGCCTCCTCCGCCAGCGCCGGCGCGCGTGCGACCAGGGCGCGGAGCACGTCAGCGCGCGTTCCCTCGGTCACAGGGGCAGCCTGCCGCACGTGACTTGGAGAAACCACCGGTCGCGGCCCTGCCAACGCTGTGCCCGCCGACGAGGCGCCCGGGGCGGTTCGCTTCTACGGTCCGAACATGACCGGCATCGGCGACCTGCTGCGCCAGCGTGCAACCACGGACCCCGACCGGGACCTGGTCCGCTTCGGGACTGCCTCGGTGACCGTGGCCGTCGCGGATGCGCGGAGCACCACGCTCGCCCACGGCCTGGTCGGAAAGGGCGTCCGCCCCGGCGACCGGGTCGTCCTCGCGCTGCCGAACGGACTCGACTTCCCGCTCCTGTGGCTGGCCGCCGCCAAGGCCGGCGCCGTGGTCGTGCCGGTCAGCCCGACCAGCGGGAGTCACGACCTCGGTCACGTCCTGGCCGACTCCGGGGCGGTGCTGGTGGTGTCCGACGTTCCTCGCCCGGGATGCGGCGTACCCGTCCTGCGCCCCGCCGAGCTGCTGACGGCGCCGGCGGTACCGCTACCGGTCGTCGACCGTGCCGACGTGATGAGCCTGCAGTACACGTCGGGCACGACCGGTCTGCCCAAGGCGTGCGTGCTGACGCACGACTACTGGCTCGCGCTCGGCGAGACCGTCGCCGCGCTGAGCCGGCTCACCGCCGACGACGTGCTCCTGACCGCGCAGTCGTGCTCGTACATCGACCCGCAGTGGAACCTGCTGGTCGCACTGCAAACCGGGGCACCTCTCGTCGTACTCCCGCGCTTCTCGCCCTCCACGTTCTGGGACAGCGTCGTCGAGACCGGAGCCACGTTCTGCTACCTCGTCGGCGCCATGCCGCTGTTCCTCCTTCAACAGCCCGAGCGGCCGGCCGTCGAGCGCGGGCACCGGCTCCGCCTCGTCGTCTGCTCCGGCATCGACCCCGCGCTGCACGCGACGTTCGAGCAGCGGTGGGCCGTGCCGTGGCGGGAGGCCTTCGGCATGACCGAGACCGGCGTCGACCTCGCCGTGCCGGTCGAGGACACCGACTCGGTGGGCTGCGGGTGGCTCGGCGTACCTGCGCCGGGCAAGGAGGTGCGCGTCGACGAGGGCGAGCTGCTCATCCGCGGCCGGCCGATGTTCCGCGGCTACTGGAACCGGCCGTCGCCGTTCGACGTCGACGGGTGGTTCCGCACCGGCGACCTGGTGCAGCAGGACGACGTCGGCCGGCTGCGGCTGGTCGGCCGGAAGAAGGACATGGTGCGCCGTGCGGGTGAGAACATCGCGGCAGCAGAGGTCGAGGCGGTCCTTGTCCAGCACCCATCCGTTGCGGCGGCCGCGGTCGTGCCCGAGCCCGACCGGTTGCGAGGTGAGGAGGTGAAGGCCTACGTGCAGCCTCGTCCCGAGCAGCAGATCGACCCGGCCGAGCTCGTCGCCTTCGTCGCCGGGCGGCTGGCGAGGTTCAAGGTGCCGCGCTACGTCGAGGTCGTCGACGCACTGCCACTCACGCCGAGCTCGCGGGTCGCGAAGCACCTGCTCGTCAGCGACCCCTTAAAGACGTACGACGCGCGCGCGGTGGTGACCGCGTGAAGCGCCTCGGCGTCGCCGTGCTCGCCCTGGTCACGTCGGCGTGCGGAACGACCGTGCCGGGCGCGACGTCGTCGTCGACGTCGGCCGCGGAGGGAACCGGCGGCCTCGGCGGCCCGGGTGCCCCGCTCACCGCCGGCGGCCCGGCGACAGCCCCCGGGGTCACGGGCGGCGCGCCTGGTGTGACCACCTCCGGCGGCGGGACGAGTGGCACACAGCCGGGCGCTACGACGACGACCTCGACCGGTGGTGGCTCGGTCGGAGGTACGACGGCCAGCGCGCTGCGTGCGACGTACCCCGGTGTCACGGCGAGCTCGATCTCGATCGCGGTCAGCGTCAGCGGCACCGGCAGCGGGGCCGGCGAGCAGGTGGGACAGGCGTTCGGCGTCGCCGGCTTCTCCTCCGCCCCGGAGAAGCCCTTGATTCAGGCGATGATCAACCACGTCAACGCGCAGGGCGGCATCCTCGGCCGCAAGCTGGTGCCGGTCTGGCACACGATCGACGCTGCGGACACACGCCCGTACGCCGAGCAGTCGCAGGAAGCGTGTGCGACGTACACCGAGGACAACAAGGTCTTCGCGCACCTGAACGTCGTGAGTGACGAGACGTTCTTCGCGTGCATGCAGCAGCGCGGGACAGTCGGCATCGAGCGACGCGTCGTGGGGTCCGACAAGGTGACCCGCGGATTCCCGAGCATCTTCACCGTGAGCGACCTCGACTACACGACCGCCCTCGCGCTGACCGTGCGCGACCTCGTGCAAGAGCGCTTCCTCACCAAGACCTCGGTCATCGGCGTCCTGCAGACCGACACGCCGGACTTCGACCGCGTGCGCAAGGACGGCATCGAGCGCGAACTCGCCCGCACCGGCCTGCACATCACCAAGACCTACCGGGTCACGCCCGTGCAGGGCACCAGCGATGCGGCGACCGCAGTGCGCGACGCGCAGGCCGCCGTGCTGCAGTTCGCCAGCGCCGGCGTCGACCGGGTGCTGTTCGCGCAGCCCAACGGCGCGCTCTTCGACATCGCCTTCATGAAGCAGGCTGAGCAGCAGGGCTACCGCCCCGACTACGGCCTGTCCTCGCATGACGGCCCGGTCGCGCTCGTGGGTGGCAACGCGCCCGCGGCCCAGCTCGACGGCAGCCGCGGGGTGGGCTGGGGACCGTACGACGACTTCACCGACGTGCCGAAGGCGCAGATGTCCCCGGCCGTGGCGCGGTGCCTGGCCGTCTACAAGAAGGCCGGGGTGGCGCCACCCAACGACCGCGGCCAGCTCAACCAGTACCTCGGCTTCTGCGCCACCTATGAGCTCTTCGCGGCCATCGCGCGGGCGGCCGGCCCCGAGCTCACGCGCTCGTCGTTCATCGCCGCCGGCGAGCGGCTCGGTCGGGGGTTCGACGACCCGTTCGCGATCACCGGCGCCTCGCTGCGCTCCCCCGGTCGGCACGAGGGCGTGACGGCCTGGCAGCCCATCACCTACGTCACGAGCTGCGACTGCTACCGACCTGCCGGTGCGGTCGAGCGGCTGCAGTGACCCTCCAGTCCTGGCTCGACGAGCAGGTCGGTGCTCTTGCCACCGAGGCGAACGTGCCCGGACTCGTCGCCGGTGTCGTGCACGGCGACCAGCGGGCGGTCTCCGTGCACGGCGTGACGAGCGTGGACACGCAGGTCGAGGTCACCCGCAACACGGTCTTCCAGATCGGCTCCAACACCAAGCTCTACACCGCGACGGCGGCCATGCGGCTCGTCGACGAGGGACGGCTCACCCTCGACACCGCGGTCGTCGACCTCGTCCCGGAGCTGCGCCTCGCAACACCGGGTGCGGCCGAGCAGGTCACCGTGCGGCACCTGCTCACCCACACCAGCGGCATCGACGGCGACGTCACCGGGCCTGCCGACATCGGCTGGGGCGAGGACATGCTGGCCCGTTACGTCGCTGCCCTCGCCGACGTGCCGCTGCTGCACCCCGTCGGCGCGATGTGGTCCTACTGCAACTCCGGCTGGGTGTTGCTGGGTCGCGTCATCGAGCAGGCCACTGGTTCGACCTACGAGCAGGCGCTGCGCGAGCTCGTCCTGGAGCCGCTCGGTGCCCAGCGCACGTTGTTCCGCGCGGAGGAGATCCTGCTGCACCGGGCGGCCGTCGGTCACCTGCCGACCGGGCCCGACGGCAGCGACGTCGTCGCACCGGTCTACGTGCAGTTCCCCGCCTGCGCGCCGGCGGGCAGCGTCATGGTCTCCACGGCCGACGAGGTGCTGGACTTCATCGAGCTGCACCTCGACGGCGGCCGGGACGTGCTCAAGCCGGACACCGCCGCACTCATGACCTCGTGGCAGGTCGACCGGCCGCGCACCGGCGGCGCGCAGAGCATGGGCCTCGGCTGGATGCGCCGCACCGCCCGTGACGGCCGCGACGTCATAGGCCACGGCGGCGGCACCCTGGGTCAGCTGTCGATCCTGCAGGTGCTTCCGGCCGAGCGGCTCGCGGTCGTGGTCGTCACCAACTCCCTGGGCGGGGGCATGGCCGGCGTCCGGCTGGCGGAACGGGCCATGCAGCACCTCGCCGGCGCCGACATCACCGACGCACCGCCGGTGGCGCAGGGCTCACCGCCCGCCGATCTCACGCCGTACGCCGGTCGCTTCGTACGACGGACGACGACCGTCACGGTGCGGCCGGCCGACGACGCGCTGGAGCTCGACGTCGTCGAGGACCCCATGTACCCCGACCTGCAGCTGCCGCCGCGCACGCTGCGGGTCCGCCCGGTCGACGCGCACGTCTTCACCGACGACGAGAGCGGCCTGACGGTGCGCTTTGACGACTTCGACGAGGCCGGCAGACCGACGTACTTCTTCAACTTCCGGTACCTGCGCCGTGACGACGCCCCCGCTCTCTGACGCGCCGGTCGTCGACTTCCGGGTCCGACTGCCGCACGACCGCCGGCCGGCCGTTGAGGTCCCCGCATCGCTGAGCGAGGGCTACGACGCAGTGCTCGGCATGGGCTCGACGTATGACAAGACGACGGCGGATCTCGATCGTGAGCTCACCACCGCCGGGGTCACGCATGCCGTCGTTCACGCCGAGTACGAGCTGGGGGACGTCGCCGATGCGCTGAACGAGACGACGGCGATGGTCTGCGCGGACGACGCGTCGCGCATCGGCTTCGGCACGGTGTCGCTCGACGCCCACAGCGCCTCCCGGATGGTGCGCCAGGTCCGTCGGGTCGAGGCCCTTGGACTCCGCGGCATCAACCTGCAGCCGTCCTTCTTCGGCCGGGCCATCGACGACCCGCTGCTTTACGCCGTGTACGCCGCCGCCGAGGAGGCGGGTCTCGTCGTCGCCGTGCACACCGGCGTCAACTACTCACGCGCCCACCCGATCGACGGGGAGCAGCCGGTGCGCCTGGACCGGATCGCCTGCGCGTTCGAGTCCCTCCGCTTGGTCGCCTGTCATGCCGCCTGGCCGTGGACCGCGGAGCTCGCGGCGGTCGCGCGTCGGCATCCGCAGGTCTACGTGGAGTTCGGCGGCGTCGCCCCGAAGTACGTCAACCGCCCCGGCACCGGCTGGGAGCCGCTGCGGTCGTTGATGGACAACGTGCTCGCCGACCAGGTGCTGTTCGCGAGCGACTGGCCGGCGCTCACCCCGCAGCGCTGCCTGCAGGAATGGCGCGAGAGCGACCTGAAGCCGACAACGCTCGCGCGGCTGTGCGGCGGCAACGCGCAGCGGCTGCTCGCATGGCCCTGACGCTGGTCCCGCCGGGGCACGACGTCACGGCGGCGGTCGCGACAGACAACCGCGTCTGGACGAGCGGCCCGGCCCTGCGCTTTCGGGCGGCATCGGTGACAAAGACGTTCGTCGCGGCGACGGCGCTGGTGCTCGCCGAGCGCGGCTTGCTCGATGTCGCGCAGCCGACGGAGGAGCTGCTCGACCCCGAGCTGCTCACCGAGCTGGTCGAGGGTGGCTACGACCCGGGACGCATCACCGTCGAGCACCTGCTCGGGCATCGCGCCGGGCTCCCGGACCACAGCACGAGCGCGACATTCACCGCTGCGGTCCGCGCCGATCCAGGCCACGTATGGACGCGCGCGGAGCAGCTCGCCATCGCTCTCGGCGAGGGCGGCCCGCTCGGCGTGCCTGGCGCCGTCGTCCACTACTCGGACACGGGCTACGTCCTGATCGGCGACATCCTCGAGCGGGTCTGCGGACGACCACTCGGTGACGTTGTTGCCGACGCGCTCGACCTGGCCATCCGCACGCCCGACACGGTGTGGGAGGTCGAGCAGGTCGCACAGCCCCGCTTCCCGCAGCGCGTGGACGCGACCCTCGACGTCTGGCACATCGACGCCTCGGTCGACCTCTTCGGTGGTGGCGGGCTGGTGTCGACCGCCCGAGATCTCGCGGTCTTCGGACGCGACCTGCTCACCGGGCGGGTCCTCTCAACGAATGCCCTCGACCGGCTGCTGGCGCACGGCCTCGGCATCGTGCGGGCGCCGGGACCAGCCGAGCTGTGGGGCCACCTCGGCTTCTGGGGAACCGCCATGCTCGGGAGCTCCTCGGGGATCGGCATCGGGGTCGCGGTCTCACCCGCACCCATCGGCGGCGGCTGCGATCCCGGTGGCGTGGCGCTCCGGTTGCACGCAGCGCTGCTGGATGGACAGCTGTGACTGCACCCACGCTGGCCGAGCTGGACGACGATCCGCACGGCGTGCTGGCGCGGCTGCGGGTCGAAGCACCTGTCGTCTGGGTGCCGGATCTCGACTCGTGGCTGGTGACGCGCTGGGTCGACATCGAGCGTGTCGAGGCCGACGCCGAGACCTTCACCGCAGAGCTGCCCGACTCGCCGTTGTCGCGGACGATCGGGCCCAACATGCTGCACAGCGACGGAGCGCGGCATGCCGTGCTGCGCGACTCGATCGCACCGGTGCTGCGGCCGGGCCCACTGCGGGCCTGGGCAGAGCGGGTCGTACCCGATGTCGCGATGTCGCTGCTCGACGTGCTGCCGCACGGCGAGCCGGTGGAGCTGATCGCGTCGTACGCCGAGCCGCTTGCGGTCAGGGTGCTGCAGCAGCTGCTCGGGCTGCCCGCCCAGCCCGACCTCGTGCTGCGGTCGTGGTTCAACGGGATCGGAGCCGGTGCCGCGAACTTCCGGCGCGACCCCGTCGTACAAGAAGTCGGCGACGCTGCGTCGAGGGCGGTCGACGATGCGGTCGCGCCGGTCCTGTCCGGCGACGTCCCTGCTGCCGCGGGCACGTTGCTGGCGTCCCTGGTGACCGGCGACCTGTCAGCGGATGAAGTGCGCGGGATCGTCAAGCTGATGATCATCGGCGGCATGCAGGAGCCGCGCGACCTCGTCGGGACTGCGCTCGCCGTGCTGGCGACGCAGTCCGACGTCGAGGCGGCCGTCCGGGCTGACCCGGGGCTGCTGGCGCGCTTCCTCGAGGAGTGCTTGCGCTGGAACTCTCCCGTGGGCACGGCGACCCGTCGCGCAACGCGAGACGTGGTGCTCGCCGACGTCGAGATCCCGGTCGGCGCGACCGTGTCCGCGGCACTCATGTCCGCCAACCGCGACGAGGCACGGTGGCGCGACCCGCACGAGTTCCGGCTGGACCGCGAGGAGGGGTCGCACGCGGCATTCGCCCTGGGCCGACACAGCTGCCCAGGAGCCGGCCTGGCCAGGTTGCTGGCGCGGATCGCGGTCGAGGCGGTGCTCGCGACGACGCCTCGCCTCGGTCCGGCAGTGCGCGTCGAGGAACGCGGCTTCGAGTTCCGTGGCCCGTCGTGCGTCGCAGTCGTCTGGTGACGAGGGGATACGTCAGCGAGCTCCTCGGTCGGACAGCGACTCTGCCCAGGCCGCGTAGACAGGATCGTTGAACGCCACCAGCCGGACCACCTCGACCTGCGTGCTCGCGCTCCGCAGCGCCTCGACCGAGACATGCGCGGCCGCCTCGATCGGATAGCCGTAGACGCCCGTCGAGATCGAGGGGAACGCCACCGTTTTCGCACCGACGCCGTCGGCCCGTTGCAGAGCCGTCTTGTACGCCGACGCGAGCACGACCGCGTCCGCTGGTCCGGAGTAGATCGGGCCGACCGCGTGGATCACACGTGACCGGCGCGAGATCGAAGGCCGCCGTGATCACCGCCGAGCCGGCCGGGCACGGCGCGAGCGGCCTGCATGCCTCGAGCAGGTGCGGACCCGCCGCCGCGTGCACGGCACCGTCGACTCCCCCGCCGCCGCGCAGCTCCGCGTTGGCTGCGGTGACGATCGCGTCGACGTGCTCCCGGGTGATGTCCCCGCGCACCAACTCGATCCTCACGGCCATCCACCCATCATTGTCTGCGCGCCGGGTAAGGACCTCGGATGACCGAAGCAGACGAGGCAACGATCGCCCTCGGGGACATGCTCGCCGCGCTCGGGAAAACACTGCCGAACGGCTGGGGCGAGAGGCGCGGCGGAGCGTCGGCTGCCGCAACCGGGTCGATGGCCACACCTCTCAACCGCGTGATCGGGGAGCGTCTCGACGTCGACCTCGATGACGTCGCTGCGCTCCGCCAGCGGCTCGTCGACGAGCGACTGCCGCACATGGTGGAGTCGCGTCCGGGCGCCACTGCGCTCGAGGACTGGTGTCGCGGCCAGGGAATGACGGTGGCGGTTCCCGCCGTACCGCTCATGGTCTGCGCCACGGCCGACCTCAACGCGCCGCCCGACACGGGCATCCCCTTGCGCAGTCTGACCGCCGCCGAGATGCGGGCACACGTCCACGTCGCGACAGTGGGCTACGGGATGGAACCCCAGGTGCTCGAGGGCTTCGCACCGTCCACCCTCTTCGACCAGGAGTTCGGCGCGGGGCTGATCGCGGAGGTCGATGGAGTGCCCGCGTGCACCGGCATCAGCGTCGTCGCGGGCGAATGGGTCGCTGTCTTCATCATCGCCACCATCGAGGCCTTCCGTCGCCGCGGACTCGGCGCTGCCCTGACCGCCAAGCTCGTCACCGACGCCGTTGAGCGCAACGGCGTGAGCCGAGCCCTGCTGCAGTCGTCCGACATGGGCAAACCCGTCTACGAAGGCCTCGGCTTCGTGAGCATCGAGGACTGGACCCGCTGGAGCTGACCGGTCGGGGCTAGCGGTCGCGCAGCTGCGTCGGGTCGGCGACGCGGAGCTTGTCGATGACGGCATCCCGCACTGCCTCAGCGACCTGAGCGGACGTCTCACCCGCGCGGATCGCCGCGGCCAGCTCGTCGTCGGACGCCATGCCCAGCCCGGCCAGCCGCTGCGCGTGCCACTCCGCCAGCACCGGACCCAGCGCCAGCTCCCGCTCCACCGTCTGCAGCGCACGGTCGGCCACCCGTGCGAGGAACGCATCTCGGCCGCCGAGCTCGACCCCGCCGAGCCACTCGCGGACCGCCTCCAGCAGCTCGCCCGCCGTCGGCCGGTCGTGCGGTCCCGGGACGGGTTTTGCCGCCGGGTCCGGCTCGATCGCAGCCGGCCCAAGGACGAGGTCGAGCAGATCGAGCTCGACCTCGCAGACACGCCGGCCGATCGTCGCGAGCTCGACCGACCGCACCGCGCCGGTCAGATGCGCGGCCGCCTGCTGCACGCAGATCACCGCCCAGCGCAGGGTGCCGTAGGCCTCCCACCACGCGAGGGTGGCGAGGTCGATCTCGCGACCACCCGCGGCGGCGTACGACGACAGCAGCTCCTCGCGCGTCCCAACACCAGCGACAGGCAACTGCCCGCCGAAGCGCCACGACCGCACACAGAGCCAGCCGAGGTCCTCGGCGGGGTCACCGACGTGCGCGAGCTCCCAGTCGAGGACGCCGACAAGACCGTAGCGGTCGACCATCACGTTGCCGAGACGGCAGTCGCCGTGCACGACGGTGCGGCCCGTCGGCGCCGGCCGGTTCGCAGCAAGCCTGCGCAGCCCCAGCTCTAGTGCGGGATGCGGCTCGGTCGCCGCGTCGAGCAGCCCGCGCATCGACGCGAGCACGTCCTCGTCCTCCGGCAGCCCCGGCACCTCGACAGCCGCCGAGTGCAGCGCCGCCAACGAAGAGCCGAGCTGCCCGGTCAGCCGCCCACGCGCGTCGGCGTACTGCTCATCGCGCAGGATCCGCCGCGCGATCGTCTCGCCGTACAGCCGCTCCATCACCAGCCACGGCGAGCCGAGTGCCGACGGGTCATCGCTCGCGGCGAGCACCTCGGGTACGGGCACACCTGCTGCCGCGGCCGCCCGCAGCAGCGCGGCCTCGCGCTCCATCGCACCGCCGCGTACCGCGCCGGGCGGATCACGTCGCAGCACCAGCGGGCGACCGTCCCGCGCGAAGGACCACGTCTCGCGGGACGCCCCACCCAGCATGGGCGCGAGGTCGGTGACATCGCCGCCGAGCAACCGGCCGAGGGCAGCGACGTCGATCACGCAGTCAGGCCCACGGCCACGTCGACGGCTCGCTCGACAGCAGGTTGCGCGCGACGACCATCCGGTGCACCTCGTCGGGTCCGTCGTACAGCCGTGCGTAGCGCGCCTCGCGGTACATCCGGTCCAGCGGCGTGTCCGACGTGACGCCCAGCGCGCCGTGCACCTGGATCGCCCGATCGATGACGTTGTGCAGCATCGTCGCGCCCCAGAACTTGATGAGGCTGATCTCGACGCGCGCCTCGTCGCCGCGATCCATCGCGCGGGCGGCGTCGAGCGTCATCAGTCGGGCCGCTTGGATCTCCGCCGCCGACTCGGCGACGTAACGCTGGATCTCGCCCTTCTCGCGCAGCAGCCCGCCGTGCGCGTGCCGCGTGTTGGCCCGGGCGACCATCATCTCGAAGGCCCGCTGCGCCTGCCCGAGCCAGCGCATGCAGTGGAAGATGCGGCCCGGCCCCAGCCGCTTCTGCGCGATGAGGAAGCCCTTGCCACGCTCGCCGAGCAGGTGGTCCTGCGGCACCCGCACGTCGCGGTAGTAGACCTCGCAGTGGTCGCCGTTCGTCGTACCCATCGTGGGCACGGCGCGGACGATCTCGTAGCCCGGCGTGTCCGTCGGCACGATGATGGCGGAGAACTTCGCGTACGGCGACGCAGCGCTGGGGTCGGTCATCGCGAACACCGTCGTGTACGCCGCCCGGTGCGCACCGGTCGTGAACCACTTGTGCCCGTTGATGACCCACTCGTCACCGTCGAGCACGGCGGTGGTCTGCATCTGCGTCGGGTCCGAGCCGGCCACCTCCGGCTCGGTCAGACCGACGCTCGGGTAGATGTCGCCCGCGACCATCGGCTTGAGGAACCGCTCGCGCTGAGACTCCGACGCGTAGAGGTGCAGCATGATCGAGTCCTGCATCGAAACGCTGCCGACGGCTATCTGGCCCCACTCCGACCGGCCGATGATCTCGTTGAGGTAGACGAAGTCCATGAACGGCAGGCCACCGCCGCCGATCTCCGCCGGATGGCCGAGGGCCCACAGGTCGCGGCTCTTCGCCTCCGCCTTGAGCTCGTCCAGCTTGTCCTTCGCGCCCTCGTCCCGGCCGAGCAGCACCTCCTCGGCGGGGATCACCTCGTCGTCGATGAACGTCTTCATCCGCGCACGAAGGTCGGCCAGGTCGGGCGGCAGCTGCACAGGCATGGCCCGACTCTGGTCCGCACCGCCCGGTGTGTCTAGCGGGCCGCTCGGCGGCGCAGCCCGACGGCGAGGACGCCTGCGGCGACGAGGGGAAGCAGCAGCGCGTACGGCACTTCAGGGACGTCGTTGGGCGGGCTGTCGGTCGACTGTGACGATGGTGGGTCGCCGAGCCCGACGCCGCCGGGGCCCTTCTCGTAGCTCTGCCACGCGACCGTCGGCTGCTGGCTGACCCCATCCTTCGACCAGTCGCACACGCCGTTCGGGAACGCCGTCTGCAGCGCCGCCCATTCAGCATCAGCGAAAGCCGTGGACCCGTAGTCCGTGCGCACCAGCGGCTTGAGCTGGCACTTGATGACGTCCTGCGCGAGGCTGCCGCCGGCCGCCCAGCGCGGGTTCCCAGCCGGCCCGAACACCGCGTCGCACCCGCCGAGCTGGTTCCCATCGGGGTAGTAGCAGACGTCGGTCGCAGCGGCCGGCCGGTCCTCACGGACCTTCTGCTCCTGCGAGACGTCGCGCTTGTCCTTCTCGATGTTGCTCAGCCAGGCGTCCATCGTCCCGAAGTTGTCCTGGAACCGACCCTCGGGGCCGTACCAGAGAACCTGGCTGTCGTGGTTGCCGTTGAAGTGGTCGAGCCGCGCCCGCAGCGCCCAGCTCTTCGTGTTGTCGTGGATCTCGTAGCGGTCGCCCGGGATGTAGCCGGGGGTGTCGATGATCGGCACCCGGTCGAGGAAGTTGCCCTCGTTCACAAAGCCACTTCGGTACGCCGCCGCCAGCGTCGCCGGGTCCGTCGCGACGCGCGACGCCTGCTGCGTCCAGTCGATGCCGACCGCGCCGATCTTCGCGTTGAGATCGGCGAACTGGGCAGCGCTGATCTTCCCGGACTGCAGCGCCCGCAAGCCGTACTGCACGCCGACGTTGTCGTACGGGCGTCCGGCGAAGCCGTGACCGATCGACCTCTCGACGGCCTCCCACATGGACTCGGGCCGCGTCGGGAAGACGTTGGACATGTAGTCCTGCAGCGAGCAGCGCAGACCGGTCGGATTCGTCACCGGGTCATAGACCTTCGCCGGCTCGTTCGCCGTCACCCCGCACCCGACCCCGGTCACCGGGTTGAACGCCTCCGGGTAGTGATAGGCCTCGACCCAGGTGTGGCAGACCGAGGTGCTCGCCATGCCCATGGCCGCCGCCATGCTGGCTTCGGTCCAGACGACCCCGGGTTTCCACTGCCGTGGGTCGTTGAAGTAGCGCAGGAACGACGTGCAGTCGAGCAGGTCCAGCGTCGGGACGTCCGGCATCGTGCAGTACACGAGCACCCCGTCGATCAGGCCGGGGTATGCGTTTGCGACCTGCAGCGAGGCGATGGAGCCACCCGAGCACCCGTAGCCGAACAGGTACCGCACGTCGCCGTACGTCTCGATCAGGTGCTCCTTGGCCATCATGATCGACTCGGCCTGCACGGCGATGTTGCAGCTCCAGGTGTTGTCCGAGAGCGCCGTCGACATCACCGCGAAGCCCCTCGACAGCCCGAGGTCCTGCATCACGTCCGGCGCGACGCCTTCCTGGTGCGCCATCGAGCAGCCGGCGCCGTACCACTCGTAGACCTTGTGGTTCCACGCCGGCGGTCCGGTGTCGCGGCTGAACGTCGTCCCCGGCTCGAGGAGCACCGCGATGGCGTACGGGCCGCGGTCCATGTTGCCCTTCTCGATCCGCACGATGTAGGGCACCGTCTTGCCCTGGTCGGTCGTCGTCGTCGCGACGTCGGTAGGCGGGTTACTCGGGTCGTACGCCGCGAAGTTGCCGGACGACGAGGACTTGTACTGGTACGTGTACGTCGCCGGCCGGCGGCACTGCGCGTTGAGCGCGCCGGCGTTGCAGTACCAGGGCTGGATCTGCGGCCCGGAGAACACCGGGCCGTCGATGTCGTGGTTGATGATCGTCAACCGTGCGCCGTTGCCGTCGGCCGTCTGCGCGGTGACGACATTGGGGCCCGCGGCGAGACCGTCGACGAGGCCGTCGTAGTGCAGCGGGTCCTTCGCCGTGAACGCACTGGTCACGTCACGGCCGCCGACCTGGACCTTCAGCCCGGTCGCCGGCGCAGGGAGCTCGACCTCGACAAGGGCGTCGCCGCCGGAGATCAGGTCGGCCCGGTTGGACAGCGTGCTCAGCTGCAGGGTGCCCGCCGGGCTGTCCGCGAGCGCGGGCGTCACGACCAGCCCGCCGAGGAGGAGCGCGATAGCGGCGACCAGCCGCACGACCCGCGTCACCGGGAGGCCCGCAAGCGGACGGCGGCGAAGAGCAGGGCAGCTGCCACCAGTGGCAGCATCACCGCAAGTGGCACCTCAGGCACGGAGACCCCCGGATCGTTGTAGGGCTCGGAGACCGGCGCGGCACCGAGTGGCCGCCCGCCCGTCACGTCGTAGGTCTGCCACGCCGTTGTCTGCTTCTGCTCGACGCCGGCCTTGGACCAGTCGCACACGCCGTACGGGAACGCCGCGTTCAACGCGGTCCACTGCGCGTCCGTGAACTGCACCGTTGCGTAGTCGGTGCGAACCAGCGGCTTGAGCTGGCACTTCATGACGTCCGATGCCGGACTGTCGCCGGCCCCCATGCGGACGCTGCCGTACGGGCCGTTGATCGTGTAGCAGGTGCTCGGGTCCGGCAGGTCGCACCGGTCGTGTGCGCCGGCCGGCTTCGCATCGCGGACCTTCTGCTCCAGCGGCACGGCGCGCTTGTCGTGCTCGATCGTCGTCAGCCACTGGTCCATCAGCACGAAGGCGTTGCCGTCGCCGTTGTTGAACGCCATCCCCGACCGGTCGGGGCCGTACCAGAGCACGTGGTTGTCGTGGTTGCCGTTGGCGGCATCGAGCCGCGCCCGGATCGCCCAGCTCTTGTACCTGTCATGGATGTCGTAGTTGTCGCCGGGGTTGGGGATGTCGATGATCGGGACCTGGTCGAGGTTATTCGCCTCGTTGACCATCCCGGACCGGTAGGCGCGCTCGAGCCCGTCCGGCTCGGCCGCGACGCGCGTCGCCTGCGAACCGAAGTCGATGTCGGTCGCACCGACCTTGACATTGAGGTCGACGAACTGCGCAGGCGTGATCGTCCCCGCCATCAGCGCCTTGAGGCCGTACTGGAGCCCGACGTTGTCGTAGGGCCGGTTGGCGAAACCGCGCTTGATCTGCTTCTCGACGGCTCCCCAGTACTGCGGTGCACGGGTGCCGAGGATGTTGACCATGTAGTCCTGGATGGCGCAGCGCACACCGGAAGGGGTGGTCGTCGGGTTGTAGACCGTCTCCGGCTCGTGGCTGTCCATGCCGCACCACGCCGCGGAAGCCGGGTTGTACATGTTGGCGTAGTCCTCGGGCCCGAAAGGCAGCGATTCGAGCCGGCACACCGAGGTGCTCTGCTTGTCCTCGGCGGCCGCCTCGAACGGCTCGCCCCACGCGACGCCGACGCCCCACTTCTGCGGGCTGTCGAAGTAGCGGTGCATCTGCAGGCAGTCGAGCATGTCCGTGATCATCATGTCGGGGAAGGTCGCGCCGACGATGAGCCCGTCGTACAGGCCCGGGTAGGCATTGGCGATCTGGTTCGCAGCAAGCGAACCGCCCGAGCTGCCGATGCCGATGACGTAGCGGATGTCGCCGTACGCCTCGACGAGGTGCTCCTTGGTCATCATCACCGACTCGGCCTGCACGGTGAGGTTGCAGTCCTGGTTGCTGTCCTCGAGCGCGGTCGACATGACGGCGAACCCGCGCCCGAGCGAGTTGCTGTCGAGCACGGATGGCGTCACGCCCTCGGTGTGCATGCCGGCGCAGCCACCGCCGTGGGTGATGACCACCTTGTGGTTCCACGCGGGCGGGCCGGTCCAGCGGTCGAACGGCTGGCTCCCGTCGTACAGGACCGCGATGGAGTAGGCGCTGCGATCGACGTCGCCGCTCTCGATCCGTACGACGTACGGCACGGTCTTGCCCTGGTCGGTCGTCGTGGTGGCGACGTCGGTCGGCGGGTTGCTCGGGTCGTACGCCGCAAAGCTGCCGGACGACGAGGACATGTACTGGTAGGCGTAGGTGATCGGCCGGTTGCACTGTGCGTCGAGAGCGCCGGGCAGGCAGTACCAGGGCTGGATCTGCGGCCCCGAGAACACCGGGCCGCCGGTCGGGTGATTGACGACAGTGAGGCGTGCGCCTTGGCCGTCAGCCGTCTGCGCGGTGATGACGTTCGGCCCATTCGCAAGCCCGTCTACAACGCCCCGGTAGTGCGTCGCATCGATGGCTCTGAACGCGGCGGTCACGTCGCGCTCGCCGGCGAGGACCGTCAGCCCGGTGGCCGGTGCGGGCAGTGCCACCTCCAGCAGCGCATCACCGCCGGAGATCAGGTCGGCGCGGTTCGACAGCGTGCGCAGCTGCAGGCCGGTCGCCGGGTCGGCACCCGCGGCGGCGGCCGTCCCGCCCGTCAGGAGCGTCAGGGCGATGGCAAGCCGGACAGGCACGTGCAGGCGCATGGGTCCCCCGCTGCCGGGGCGTCGGACCGATGGTCCGCGAAGCCGCCGCGGCTCGTGACAGTTGTTTCGCCCCCTTTGCGCCCGAGTCCTGTCACACTTCCTCCAACGTTTCAGGACAGTACGGCGGCAGAGGTGGGCCAAGGTGATGGCGGACGTTGTCGAATCCCCCAAGAGCACACTCGCGACGGACCCCGACCTCGCCTACGTGCAGCGCATCGCCCGGGAGCTGCTGGCCCGCGTCGAGGTGCTGACCGACGACCTGGTGGGCCGGATCATGGCCAATGAGCCGGCGTACGCCGCCGTCTCCACGGTCGCCCTGGAGGACCTGCGCCTCTCGTGCCGGACGAACCTGGAGCGGATCGTGCAGTCACTTGGACGCGTCGTACCTCCCGACGTCGACCCGTACGACGCACCCGCCGCTACCGGAAGGCGCCGGGCGGCGCAGGGCATGCCGCTGGAGGCGGTACTGCACTCTTACCGGCTCGGCGGCCGGGTGGTGTGGGACGGCATCGTCGACCTGGCGGGCGACGACCCGGTCCAGCCCGGCGACCGGATGCTGCTTCAGGTAGCCGGCCTGGTCTGGGAGGAGATCGACCGGTTCTCCTCGGCCCTCGCCAGCGCCTATCGCGACGAGGAGCTACGGCTTCGCTCGCAGCACCGCCATCAGCAGCAACGCGACGTCGCGGCTCTCCTCGCCGGGCCACTGGATCCGCAGGAGCTGCAACGGCTCTCCGACCGCCTCGGGCTTCCCGATGGCGAGCCCACCGTCGCGGTCAGCGTCCTGCTCGACGACCCCGACCAGCCGCTGTTCGGTGTCGCCGACAGCGTCGCCACATCAGGTCTTCACGCGGTCTGGGCGCTGACGTCCGGGATGGAGGTCGGGCTCGTGCGACTGGCCGACCGCCCGCGGACGTCGCTTGTCGACGTACTGCGATCGCACGTGCGCCAGCGCGTCGGCCTGTCCTCGGTCTACAGAGCGCTCGGCGAGACCGCAGGTGCCGCCCGGCTCGCCGCACTGGCCGCGCGCACCATGCCCGCCGGCCACCACGTCGCCGGGATCGAGGAGCGACTGCCGGAGGCGTTCGTCCGCGCGGCGCCCGAGCTCGCTGCCGTGCTCCTCGCCGAGACGGCGGATCGGGTGCGCGAGCGGGCGTCAGACGTCGACGTGCTGCTGCGAACCGTCGAGGCGCTCATCGCGGAGAACGGCTCGTTCAGCCGCGCTGCCGAGCGCCTCTACTGCCATCGCAACACCGTCATCCACCGGGCCGCCCGGATCGCCACGCTCACCGGGCACGATCCCGGAACCCCCTCCGGTCGCTTGCTGTGGTCGCTCGGGCTGATGGCGGATGCCCAACGCGACTAGGAGGGTGTGCCGACGTGCGGGCAGTGCTCCTATGCGCCGGTCAGCTGCGAGAGGCGGAGCGCGAGCCGCGTCGAGAGGGCGCCATCACTGGTACGCGGGTCGACGCCGGTGCGCTCTGCGAACCGGCCGAGGCGGTAGGCGACGGTGTTGGGGTGCACGAACAGCTGCGCACCCGCGGCGGCCAGCTGCCCGTTGTTCGAGAGGTACGCCGACACGGTCGCGCGCAGCGACTCGTCATCGCGCAGGTGATCGACGGCGGGGCCGAGCACACCGAGGACGTCCGCGAGCTGGGCCAGCGCGAGCGCAGGCAACCACTCCTGTCGGAACGACACCGGCTCCCCGCAGCCCGCGGAGACGGCGAGCGCCCGCTCCGCCTGCCGAAGGCTGGCGGCGGCTCCCTCGACGCCGGGCAGCAGCAGACCCACGCCCGCGCGGCGCAGCTCGGCGGCGACCAACGCACCGAGCAGCCCAGCCTCGGCGGCAACGGCTCCGACGCCCGGCTGTTGCACCACGACCGACTGCTGCGGTCCCTCGACGACCAGGCTGTCCGGCAGCGCGACCGCATGCGGATGACCGGCGTACACAGCGATCAGGAACGACGCCGACGGGTCCATGCCCAGCTGCCGCGCGATCTCCGTCGTGCCGTCGTGGTCGACCGGGAATCGGCGCAGCCCCTCCAACAGGCTCAGCGCCAGCCGCCGCGTGTCGGTCTCGACGCGGGCGACGGTCTCGCGATGGGCCTCGGCGACCGCGGAGGAGATCTGGTCGAGCGTCGTCCAGACCAGGCTGGCCGCCTGCAGCAGCTCGATCTCCGCCTCGTGACCGATGCCGCTCGCGATCGCCAGCAGCTCCTCCCACAGCTCCACGTAGCCCACTCGGAACGCCCGCATCACATCGGTGACGGGCATGTCCTGCTGGGCTCGGCGGGTGCCCAGCTCGCGGCTGCCGGCCAGCTCCTGGTCACCGAGCAACCGTCCGTCGCGCAGGCAGTCGAGCACCGCCTCGATGTTGCGCCGTACCGACTGTCGCAGGTCCTCGATCGCCACCGTCCCGACGGACTGGTACGACGGCAGCGCACTGAGGATTCGTCGAACGGCCCGCTCCGAGATGGGGTCGAGGCGCTGCGTGGCTTGATCAACGACCTCCGGGATCCTCGTCACCGCGTCAGCCTGCTTTGACGGATCGGCAAAGACAAGCCCCAAAGATTGGTGCAGTGCGGGCAGGTGCGCCCCTCTCCGCGCAGAACGGGACAGCCATACCCAGGGGGAGGCAGCCCAGCATGCTCCGTGCACGCCGTCGTACGTCCACCGTCCTTTTCACGGTCGCAGCTCTGTACGCCGGCATCGGCCTCAGTGCCGCGGCGACGGCCGCCGAGCCCGCCGGTCCCCCGTCGGTCGTCCTGAGCACCCTGAGCAACCGCGCCGACCTGGTCTCGGACGGCGACGCGCTGATGGAGGTGGCGCTCGCCGCGCCCACGACGGCTCTGCGCGTGCTGGCCGGGGACAGAGATGTGACCTCGGCGTTCGCGGCCTCGGACCCGCTGCACTACGTCGGCGTGGTGGACGGTCTCGCTGTCGGCCCCAACGTCATCACCGCCCGCACCGACGAAGGCGGCGGGGCACAGCTCACCGTCGTCAACCACGACGTCCGCGGACCGATCTTCTCCGGCCCGCAGATCCAACCGTGGACGTGCATCGTCGCGACGCCCGACCCGCAGTGCGCGATCCCCACGACGTACGCCTACTTCTACATCTCGACCGACTCCAGCAAGTCTGGCTTCCAGCCCTACGACCCCGCGGCGCCGGCGACCGACGTCGCGTCGACGAAGACCGACCAGAACAAGACCGTGCCGTTCGTCGTGCGGCAGGAGACCGGGTCGGCCGACCGCGGCATCTACCAGGTCGCCGTGCTGTTCGACCCGACGCAGCCGACGGCGGCGGCCCGGCTCGGCGCGTGGAACCACAAGATGACGACCCTCGGGGGAGCCGGCTGCGGGACCAAGCACGGCAGCAGCCTGTCCATCGCGGTGATGGACCAGAAGCGCCTTGCGAAGGGCTTCGTGGTCGCGTCCGGCGGCTTGCTCAACAACGGCCAGAACTGCAACCTTGTCGTGCAGGCCGAAGCGCTCATGATGCTTCGCGAGCACGTCGGCGACGCGTACGGCCGGGTCCGCTACAACATCGGCGACGGCTGCTCGGGTGGCGCGATCATGCTGCAGCAGGTGGCCAACGCCTACCCCGGACTGGTCGACGGCTTGTCGCTGCGATGCAGCTTCCCGGACAGCTTCACCGGTCTGACCGAGACCTACGACTGCACTATCCTCATGCAGTACTGGGATGCCGCCACGGCGCGCGGTGTTCCGTGGGCGACGAATCAGAAGGCAGCCGTCGCTGGTCACGAGAGCGAGTCGCCGTGCCTGAACTGGGTGGACGTCTACGCCTTCAACCGGCTCTACGACCCGCACAACAAGCCTGGCCTGCTCGGTCAGCAGAACTGCGGGGTCCCCGCCGCAGCCGCGTTTGACGAGTCCACCAACCCGACGGGCGTCCGCTGCGCGCTGCAGGACTACATGGTCAACGAGTTCGGCCACCGTGCCTCCGACGGGTTCGCCAACCGGCCCGAGGACAACGTCGGCGTGCAGTACGGCCTCGACGCTTTGCAAGCAGGACTCATCACCGTTGACCAGTTCGTCGACCTCAACGCCAACATCGGCTCGAACGACATCAACTACCTGCCGTCGCCGAAGCGCGCGGAGGCCGACCCGTTCGGCCTGCAAGTGGCCTACCGGTCCGGTGCGATCAACGAGGCAAACAACCTCGGCGGCGTACCGATCGTCGACATGCGCGGGCACACGACGGAGGACATCCACCAGGACCTCTACAGCTTCGCCACCCGCGCGCGGCTGGACCGCGCCTTCGGCAACCACGTCAACCAGGTCTACTGGGTGGGCCCCGGCCCCGACCCGGCGACGCCGAACGGCGACAACCAGTTCCCCACCAAGGGTCCTGACCTGATCGATCGCTGGCTGACGGCGATGGAGCACGACACCCGCGACGTGCCGCTACGCGACAAGCTCATCGCCGCCAAGCCGGCCGACGCCGTCGACAAGTGCTACAACGGGCTCGGCGGCGAGATCCAGGACCAGAGCCTGTGCCCGACGCTGTTCAAGCCGACGGAGAACCCGCGGCAGGCCGCCGGCGACGGCGCGGCGTACGACACCGCGAAGTGCCGGCTCGAGTCGCCCGCCCGCACTGACTACGGCCCGCTCGTCACCGACGCGCAGTGGGCGCAGATCCAAGCCACCTTCCCGAGCGGCGTCTGCGACTGGGGCAAGACAGGTGTCGCGCAGCAGGGCACGATCCCGTGGCTGTCCTACGCGGACGGCCCCGGCGGCCAGCCGCTCGGCGCGGCGCCGCAGTCGGTGCCCTCCGACGAGCCCGGGTCCGCCGTACCAGAGGTTCCGTACGCCGTCCTCCTCCCGCTGTTGGGTGCAGCGGTGCTCGTGGCGGGTGCACGGCTGCGCGGTGCACGATGACGAGCTTGCTCTCCCGCGACGTCCTCCCCGTCGAGGTGGAAGCGGAGCACGTCGGCTTCGACGCCGGTCGGCTCACGCGGATCGACCGGCACCTGGGCCGTTACGTCGACGACGGCCGCCTACCTGGTTTCCAGGTCGTCGTCAGTCGCAGGGGCAAGCGGGTGCACAGCTCGACGTACGGCATGCGGGACATCGAAGCGGGGCTGCCCGTCGAGCCCGACACGCGCTGGCGCATCTACTCGATGACGAAGCCGGTCACCTCGGTCGCGGCGATGACGCTGTACGAAGAGGGCGCCTTCTCGCTCAATGACGAGGTGGGCCGCTACCTGCCGGCGTTCCGCGACCCGCGCGTCTACCGCGGCGGTCCCCCGGACAAGCCCCAGTCCGTTCCGGCGACGGAGCCGATGCGCCTGTGGCACCTGCTGACGCACACCTCCGGGCTGACCTACGGCTTCACCCGGTCGAGTCCCGTCGACGAGATCTACCGGCTGCACGACTCCGACCTGCTGCAGCCCGGCGGGATGGACCTCGCGGCCTTGTGCGACCTGTGGGCCTCGCTCCCGTTGTTGTTCGAGCCCGGTAGCGGCTGGAACTACTCGGTCTCCGTCGACGTGCTCGGGCGGGTCCTCGAGGTCATCACCGGCAAGCCGCTCGATGCGGTGCTCGCCGAGCGCGTCCTGCGGCCACTCGGCATGAACGACACCGGATGGTCGGTGGATCCGTCGGAAGGTCATCGGCTCGCTGCGCTGTACACGCCCGGGCCAACTGGGCGAGCCGTCCGTCACGACGCGCTCGGCGACGAGGCGCTCCGGCCGCCGCAGTGGCTGTCCGGTGGTGGCGGGCTGGTCTCGACGGCCCACGACTACGACCGCTTCACCCGCATGCTGCTTCATGCCGGCGAACTGGATGGCGTACGGATCCTCTCGCCGAGGACCCTGCAGTTCATGACCCGCAACCACCTCCCGGGTGGCGCGCTACTCACCTCACTCGCGCGCGGTCAGTTCGCCGAGACGGCGTACGACGGCATGGGTTTCGGCCTGGGCTTCGCGACACTCGTCGACCCGGTCGCCTACAAGGTGGCGGCATCGCCGGGCGAGTTCACCTGGGGTGGTGTCGCGAGCACCGCCTTCTGGGTCGACCCGCAGGAGGAGATCACGGCCGCGTTCTACACGCAGCTCATCCCGTCGAGCAGCTACGCCCTGCGTACCGAGCTGCGGCAGCTCGTCTACAGCGCTCTCGTCTGACTGAGTCCGAGCAGCTCGGTCGAATGCTCGCGCATCTCGACCTTGCGCACCTTGCCGGTGGCGGCGCACCTGCTCAGCAGTCAGCTCGGCAACGCCCGGCCGCAGCCGCACCCGGGCGGCGAGCTCCTCGCCGTACTTCTGATCCGGTACGCCGACGACCTGCACGTCCGCGATGTCGGGATGTCCCTGTCGAGCTCGGCGTACGTCCAGCGCCTGCCGGTGCGGCGCAGGCTCTCGCCGATCGTGTCGCCGAGCAGAGGGGTGTCACTGGTGCCGCTGGCATAGCTCGGGAGGGCCAGTCGTCGATCACAGCGCGTCGTCGATCGCAGCAACAGGCTCGTCGGTCCCGGTCCCTCCTCCCCTACGGTCAAGCCATGACAGTGCTGATGGGGGTCGAGGACCCGGCGCGGGTGCGCGACCTGCGGCGGATGAAGCTCACCGCGGCCGGGTTCCTTGCGGTCACCGCTGCGGTCTTCGTCGCGACGTTTGCGATGCCCGACCGCACCTGGGTCGGGTACCTCCGTGCCGCAACCGAGGCCGGAATGGTCGGCGGGCTGGCCGACTGGTTCGCCGTCACCGCGCTGTTCCGCCGGCCGCTCGGGCTGCCTATCCCGCACACCGCGCTCATCCCGACCCGCAAGGACCAGCTCGGGGCGCAGCTCGGCAGCTTCGTCACCACCAACTTCCTCACCACCCAGAACGTCGTGGAGCGGCTGCGGGTGGCCAACCTCGTGCCAGCCCTTGCCGCGCAGCTGGCCACTCCCGACGTCGCCGACCGCATCAGCCGCGAGACCACCGTCGCGGTCACCGCTGCCCTGCAGGCCGTGAATGACGACGACGTCACCACGCTCTTCCTCGACCTGGCCCGGCGCGACGCGGCGTCGCGTTCCTACGCGCCCATCGCCGGACGGCTGATGCAGGACATCACCAACGGCGGCGCGCACCGGCCGTTGCTCGACGTCGTACTGCCTTACCTGCGTACGTCGATGATCGACAACCGCGAGGTCCTGAAGGCACAGCTGAAGCACTTCGGCGACCGCTACGGCTTCCTCGGCTGGCTGCTCGCCACCGACCGGCGCACCGGCAAGCTGATCGACAAGACGATCGCGTTCATGGCCGAGATCGAGGCCGACCCGCATCACGAGCTGCGCGGGGTCCTGGACGACTGGCTGCGCAAGGTCGCGCATGACCTACAGCACGACCCGACTCTCGCCCGGCGCGTCGACGCGATGGCCAGACAGGTCATCGACGACCCGGCCACCGCCGCGTGGCTGAGCACCGTCGTCGGCGGCACCCTGTCGTCGCTACGGGCGCAGCTCAGCGACCCCGACGGCCCGCTCACCGAAAGGCTGTCTGCCGCCCTGGTCCGACTGGCGCAGCGCATTGCCGAGGACACGGAGCTGCAGGCGCGGCTCGAGTCCATGCTGGAGCGCGGCGTCGTGTGGGCCGTCGAGCAGCACGGTGCGGAGTTCACCGCGCTGATCCGGCATGTCATCGACCGGTGGGACGGCGCCCAGGCGGCTCGGCAGGTCGAGCTGTTCGCCGGCCGCGACCTGCAGTTCATCCGGATCAACGGCACTGTCGTCGGCGCCCTCGCCGGGGTGGCGATCCACGCGGTCGCGCTGCTGCTCGACTGAGTGTCGCCGGGTAGACGGCCCAACTGTCGCCTGCGCGACATACCGGCGGTGCGTGGTGCGCGACCTTCGGAGTCACCAGGAAACGCCACGGAGGGGACCCGACATGAGCCGCCGGAAGATGGATCCGCGAGTCGACACGCTGCGCACGCTGCCGTTGTTCGAGGGATGCACGAGCCGCGAGCTCCAGCTCGTCGCCCAGCTCACCGACGAGGTGGACGTGCGAGCCGGCACCGCGCTGGCCCGCCAGGGGGAAGTCCCCAACGAGTGCTACGTCCTGGTGAGCGGGGCCGCCGAGGTCCGCATCGACGGCACGGCCGTCGCGACCGTCAGCGCGCCGACGCTGATCGGTGCGGAGTCGCTGCGCATCAACCGCCGTCGTACCGCCTGCGTTGTGACCACCAGCGAAGCGACCGTCTACGCCTTCGGCGTGCGCGAGTTCCCGCAGCTGATGGACCTGCCGCTCGTCGCCGAGCGCGTGCTGAGCGGCCGCGACGTCGTGCCCGAGTGCCTCCAGACCACACCCAAGATGCCGACGCAGGCGCGCCCGACGGCCGCGCCCGTCCTCACCCCGGCCGGTGCATCGGCCCGCTAGTGCGCGCACCCCTCATCCCGGCACACGATCCACGATGATCGGGGGGTCATCGGGTCGACCAGCGGGATGAGGGGTGCGCCTTGCGCAAGATCGTCGTGATGTTCTCGGTGTCGCTGGACGGCTACTTCGAAGGGCCGGACGGCGACCTGAGCTGGCACCGGATCACGCCAGAGCTGCACGACGAGTTCAACGAGGTGCTGCGACCGATGAGCGCGTTCCTGCACGGCCGCGTGATGCACGAGATGATGGACGCCTACTGGCCGACCGCGGACCAGCAGCCCGACGCGTCGCCGTCGGAGGTCGCCTTCAGCGCCATCTACCGGGCGATGCCGAAGGTCGTCTACTCGCGGACGCTCGACGACGTCGGTCCGGGCAACACCATCGTCCGCGACGTGGTGCCGGCCGAGGTGCAGGCGCTGAAGGACCAGCCCGGTGGGGCCCTGGGGCTCGGCGGGGCCGACCTGGCGGCGAGCTTTTTGCGGCACGGCCTGGTCGACGAGTACCGCCTCTACGTCCACCCCGTCGTCCTCGGCGCCGGGCGGCGGCTCTTCCCCGAAGACACGACCGTGCCGCTCGAGCTCGTCGAGCACCGCGCCTTCGACAACGGCGTCGTGCTGACCCGATACCAGCCGGCGGTATAGCCAACTGGGTGATGTTCCCGGTCCCCCGCAACCGCAGCATTTGCGCCAGAATGCGGGGTACGCCGCGTTCGGAGGGGGGCTTCGATGGCGGACACGGTCCTGCCGCTCCCTGCCACGCGCCTGTTCGGGCGCGACGACGAGTTGCGGCTGGTCGCCGAGCTGCTCGCGGACTCCCGCCTCGTGACGCTGACCGGGGCCGGCGGCTGCGGCAAGACCCGGTTGGCGCTGACCGTCGCCAACGAACGAGCCGGGCAGTACGACGAGGTCTGCTGGGTCGACCTGGCGGCCATCACCGACCCTGCTCTGGTTCCGAAAGCCGTCGGTGCTGCGCTGCACCTCGCCGACCGGCCCGGCGCCGATCCGGTGGACTGGCTCGTCTCCGCCGTGACCGACCGCGTGCTGCTGCTCGTGCTCGACAACTGCGAGCACCTGGTCGACGTGTGCGCAGACCTCGTGTCGCGACTGCTCCGCGGCTGCCCGCAGCTGACCGTCCTCGCCACCAGCCGTGAACCCCTCGGTGTCGAAGGCGAGACCAGCTACCGCGTTCCGTCGCTGGCTGTCCCGCCGGCCGGCGCCATCGACCTGCAGTCTTATGCGGCCGTTGCGCTCTTCGCCGACCGTGCCGCGAAGGCCAAGCCCGGGTTCGCCGTCACGGCGGACACCGGTGACGCGGTCGCGGAGATCTGCCGGCAGCTCGACGGCATCCCGCTCGCGCTCGAGCTGGCGGCGCCGCGGGTGCGGATGATGACGCCGAGCCAGATCGCGTCAGGGCTCGGCGACCGCTTCCAGCTGCTCACCGGCGGCGTACGGACGGCCATGCCGCGCCAGCGCACCCTCGAGGCATCGGTTGCGTGGAGCTACGACCTGCTGAGCCAGGACGAACGCTGGGTGCTGCGCCAGCTCGCCGTCTTCTCCGGCAGCTTCGCTCTCGAGGGCGCGCTCGGCGTCTGCGCTGCCGGCCCGCCGCAGCTGCTCGACATCCTCGGTCGGCTGGTGGAGCGCTCACTGCTGCAGGTGGACGACGCCGGTCCGGTCGCCCGATACCGACTGCTCGAGACCGTGCGCGCCTATGTCCTCGGCCGGCTCATCGAGGCGGACGAAGTCGCCGCGGCCCGCGACCGTCACCTCGACGCCTACGTCGCCCTCGCAGCGGCAGCAGAGGCCGACATCCAGAGCCCAGCGATGCAGCGAGCGCTGGACGACCTCGACGCCGAGGTCGACAACCTGCGGGCCGCGATGGACTGGGCGTCAACCACCGGCGATCCGGCGAAGGCGCTGCGGATCGCCGGCTCCCTGTGGATCTACTGGTTCATCCGGACCCGCCACGACGAGGGGTTGCGACGGCTCCGGGGGTTGCTCGATGTGGCGTCGGATGCCGACCCGCGGCTTCGCTTCAAGGTGCTGCTCGCCACCATGATGCTGCTGATGACGACGGACTGGCGCGCCGCCCGTCCCCTCGCGGACGAGGCGTGCCGCATCGCCGACGAGGTCGGCGACGACGGGATGCGCGCACAGGCCCTCGCGTGGGTCGCGCAGGCGGAGTTCCAGCTCGGCGGCGCCGGCCTGCCGTACATGGCCGAGTCGCTGCGCCTCGCCCGCGAGACCGGCGACCCTACGCACATCGGCCGCGGCCTGCAGTGGCTCGGCACTGCCCTGGGGTTGACCGGACAGCCGGCCGAGGGGATCGCGATGCTCGACGAGAGCATCACGATCTTCCGCACGAGCGGACCGGTTCAGCTCGGCTGGGCGCTGGTCTGGCGGGGCGTGGTCGCGCATGCAGGCGGAGACCTTCGCGCAGCGCTGCCGTTCCTGTCCGAGGGCTATGAGCTGCTTGCGGCGCGACACGAGGACGCGTTCAGTCCGGTGGCACTCGCCGAGCTCGCGCACATCGACATGAAGCGCGGTGCCTTGGACGATGCGCGGCTGAGGCTGCAACAGGCTCGAGAGACCGCACGCCGGTCGGTCACGCCGATGACGGAGAGCCACATCGCCGCGGTCCAGAGCCTGCTCCACATCGCCGAGGGCGACTACGCCGCAGCCTTCGAGACCGCGTCGCGCTCGTACGCGACCATGTCCGACACCGGCTCCTTCCTGATCGCGGCCCAGGTGCTGTCCGAGGCGGGTTATGCGGCCATGCGGATGGGTGATCTGACGCGTGCGCGGGCCGAGCTCGAACGCGCCCTCCCGGTCGCCGTGAACAACCCTGCCGGGCGCGGGCGCGCCTTGTGGGTCCTCGCTCAGCTCACCGAGCTGGAAGGCGGACATGCGGCCGCACTCGACCACGCGCACGACGCGCTGCGGCTCGCCCACGCAGCTCACGACCTCATTCTCGTCATCGACGTCCTCTGGGCGCTGGCGGAGCTGCTCGCCGACGAGGACCCAGCGATGGCCACCCGGCTGCTCGGTGCTGCCGGCGCCATCGCGAAAGACATCGGCTACGTGCGCTTCCCGTCGTACCAGGAACAGGACAACGACGTCGTACGGCGGCTGCGGGGCGCACTCGGTGCCGACTACGACGACGCATCCGCCGACGGCGCGCGTCTGTCCGTTGACGACGCCATCGGCTACGCGAGTCGCGGCCGAGGTCCCCGGCAGCGCCCGTCGGTGGGCTGGGACAGCCTGACGCCGATGGAGCGCCACGTCGCCGCGCTCGTCGCGAAGGGCCTGTCGAACCCCGACATCGCCGCGCAGCTCTTCGTCTCTCGCAACACTGTGAAGGCGCACCTCGCCCACGCCTACGCCAAGCTCGGCGTCGCCAACCGGTCCGAGCTCGCCGCCCAGGTCAGCCGGCGCGATCTCACCCAGGACATCGCCCAGGCCTAGCCACCTGGGCGATGTCCGGCGGCCTGCGCACCCGCAGTCTCGGTCTCCTACGAACGAGGGGGACGAGATGACTCGCAAGCGCTGGATCAACCCGACGGTCGACGCGTTCCGGCGGATGCCGCTGTTCGAGGGATGCCGCCGCGAAGAGCTGGAGATGCTCGGCCGGTTCGCGGACGAGGTCATCGTGCCGGCAGGGTTCGCCCTGCTGCGCGAGGGGGAGCTCGCCCAGGAGTGCTTCCTGCTCATCGACGGTGCGGCCGAGGTCCGGGTCGGGGACCACGCCGTTGCCACGGCGCCGCCGGCGACGCTGCTGGGCGGTCAGTCGATGCTCAGCCGCACCCGGCGTACGGCCTCTGTCTCGACCACAACCCAGGCGCACGTCTTCTGCTTCGGCGCCCGTGGGTTCCGGCAGCTGCTCGAGCTGCCGCTCGTCGCCGAGCGCATCTTCACAGCCGCCGGCAGCCTGCCCGAGTGCGTGCTGCCCGCCGCGATCGCAGCAGCCGAGCCGCGACCGAGCTCCGCGCCGCTGCTCGCCGTCGACGTGGCCTGAGCCGACCGTGTGAACGCCCGCGCGTCGAGCGGTGATCAAGGTCGGCGGGCCCTACCGTCGATGCGTGCCCAAGCCGCTGGTGCTCGCGCTGGTGGCCGGCGTGCTCGCCGCCGGGTGCGCGTCGTCGCCGCCGAAGCAGGCCGCGACGGTGTCCGACCCGAGCCCGATCGAGGTCTCCCCCGACCCGGAGCCGATCGCGGTCGCGCCCGTCCCCGTCGTACGCCCACGACCGCGAATGAACCCGCTCACCGGGCTCGCGCCGCGTCGAGGTCCCGTCGTCGTCATCAAGGTCGACAACGCGTCGACGGCGCGGCCGTTCCAGCGCGGCATCGGCCACGCGGTCGTCGTCTACCAGGAGCTGGTCGAAAGCGGGCTCACGCGCTTCGCGGCGGTCTACGACGGCAGCTGGTCGGGCGAGGTCGGGCCGATCCGCAGCGCGCGGGAGACCGACATCGCGCTGCTCGCGCAGTACGGCCGCGTCACCCTCGCCTTCTCCGGCGCCAACCACGGCGTGATGCACAGCGTGCTCGCGGCCGCGCACAAGCAGATGCTCATCGACGCCTCGCACGAGAACTTCCCGTCGCTCTACCGGGAAGGGCCGCGCCGTAAGGACTCGTACAACTTCTTCGGTACGCCGACGCGCTTCCGGATGGCCCGACCCGGTGTCGGCACGAAGGCGGTCGGCTTCCAGTTCGCGCCGCTGCATCGCGGCGGCGGCCGCCCCGCGAAGGCGGCGACGATCCGCTTCTCCCCGCACGCTTTCGTCATCGTCCGCTACAACAAGCGGACCGGCCGGTACGCCGTCTACCAGGACGGCCATCTCATGCCGGGCGTCGCGCCGGCCAACGTCCTCGTCCAGAGCGTGCGGATCAGGGGCAGTCGGTACGTCGATGTCCTCGGCTCGCCGACGCCGTACACGATCACGACAGGTCGCGGCTCGGCCGTGCTGATGCGCGACGGCCGACTGGTCACCGCGTCGTGGCGACGGCTGACCGTCAAGACCGGGACGCGGTTCCTCGACGACAAGGGCCGGGACGTGCCGCTCAAGCCCGGCCCGACCTGGGTCCTGCTCCAGCCCAAGGGCCAGTCCTTCACCTGGTCGTCCTGACCCCGAGGCCGCGGGGCAGGCAGCGCGCGGGCGGCAACAGGCTCAAGAACCGACGGGACATGGGCGATGGACTCGACATGGCAAATGCTTCCCCCTGGCCCGGAATCGGCGGTTTCGCCAAAACGCCGCGGTGTCCGGTTCCGGCCCCTATGGTCGTATGCGTGACCAAGCGATCACTGGCCGTGCTCGGCCTCGTCGGGCTGCTCGCGACCGGCTGCGGCGGCGGCTCGAAGGCCGTCGTCAAGAACGTCGCCGCCCCCAGCGCGCTGCCGTCGAGCTCCGCGCCCTCCCCGTCGAAGGCGGCGCTGCCTTCCCCGTCCGCCCCGACGGCCGACCCACTGACCGGGCTCGCGGTGCAGCACACGCCGATCGTCGTGATCAAGGTCGACAACGCGACCACGGCCCGCCGCTACCAGAAGGGGCTGGGGCACGCCGCGATCGTCTACCAGGAGCTGGTGGAGAGCGGCCAGACCCGGTTCGCCGCGGTCTACGACAACGCCTACGACGGCGAGGTCGGCCCGATCCGCTCGGTGCGGGAGACCGACCTCGAGCTGCTGCCACAGTACGGCCGGGTCGCGGTCGCCTTCTCCGGCGGCAACAGCGGGATCAAGGGCCAGTTCCGCGGAGCGGTCGCGAGCGGAAAGCTGCTCGATGCGTCGTACGACGTCCTGCCGCACGACTACCGGCTGGCCGAACGACGCGTCGATGCGCGCAACTTCTACAGCACGCCGGCTCGTCTTGCCGCCTCCGCGAACGGTGCGACCCCGACCGACATCGGGCTTCGGTTCGGCCCGATGGCGGCGACGGCGGGCAGGCCGGCCTCATCGGCGGTGATCCGCTTCTCCGACATGATGGTCGTGCAGGTCCGCTACAACGCGTCGACCGGCATGTGGAGCGTCTACCAGGACGGCCGGGTCATGCCCGGCGTCGCGCCGGCCAACGTCATCGTGCAGTCGGTGCCCATCAAGCGAGGGCGGTACGTCGACGTCCTCGGTGCGGCATCGCCTTACGCGACGACTGTCGGCACCGGCAGCGCGCTGATCTTCCGCGACGGCCGCTTCGTCCACGCGACGTGGAAGCGGGCGTCGGTGAAGAGCGGGACGCACTACGTCGACGACAAGGGTCGTGACATCCCGCTCAAGCCCGGTGCGACCTGGGTGATGCTGCAGCCGAACACCCGGTCGACCGTCGTCAGCTGACGGTCAGCCGGATCCGGAACTCGCCCGTCGTGCCGCTCGCCGTCATCCCGAACGCCTCGAGGTGGCTGACCCACGCGGGCACCTGGTCGCCGCCGAGCTCGGCGGCACGGCCGATGCTCACGTAGAGCGCGAACCCGGCGTCCTGCGCATCCGGCAGCGCCCGCTTGAACGGCGCACTGTCGCCCAGCGTTCCCTTGCGGGCAAGGGCGATCGCGCCGGCGTCGGTGCCGATGAAGTAGCTGTTGCTGCTCTCCTTCTCGAGCGCGAACGGCGGGGTGTCCTCCGGGCTCGGGACCTTGGTGAGGATCTTGATCGCCTCGTCCGGCTGCTCGGTCAGGACATGCCCGACGACACGCGGGTTGTCGTTGAGGTTGCCGAAGACGCCGACGCCGACATCGGTGCCGAGGACGGTCCGTAGGTCCTGCGGCAGGTGCAGGCCGTACTGCTGGGCCTGGCCCTCGATATCGGTGAACCCCGGCTCCACGGAGAGCTTGTCGTAGGCCTTGGTGAGGGTGTCGCCGAGCCCGGTGAGCTCGAGCGCGACTGTCGACTCGATCGGCATGGTGGCGATCAGGTTGTGGCCGCGGCCGTTGCCGAAGGTCCCCGAGCCGTATTGCTTGAGGCTGTCCCCGACGTCGACGGCCTTGCCGACGATCTCGAGGTAGTTGCTGTCGGCGTGCGCACCGACGACGAAGGAGCCGGACGGGTTGGCGTCGAGCTTGATCTGGGCGCGCTGCTCGGCGGGGATCACGTCGTACACGCCCTTGACGTCGGCCCACCCGGTGACGATCTGGTCGCCGTCCAGTGCGTCGATCGCGTTCTTGAACGTGTCGTTGTCCGAGAGGTGGCTGTCGGCCTTGGCGTACTTGTCGGCCTCATCCTGCGTGTTGGCGATGATGACGTAGTCGCCGGAGAAGGCGAACGCGAACGGGTTGTCCGCCGAGTCCTTCTGCGCGTCCTTGAGGGTGCGGGTCGCCTTGTTCTTGTCGGTGTACTGGACCGCCGCAATCGGCGCGACGTGGTCCGCGCTCTCGTCACGGATAGCGCCGATGCCGGCACGGTCGCCGAGCCAGGGCTTGATGTCCTTCTGGTAGTCGACGGTGCTGTCGCTCTCGAACAGCGCCTTCAGCAGGTCGTCCTTCACCGAGTCGGCGCTCTTCACGTCGACCTTGTCGAACTTGCGGCTCAGGTCGTAGACCGCCTTGCGCTGGCCGAGCGACGGTGCGAGGTCGACCTTCGCCAGGGCGATGACGTTCTTCGGCAGGACGTCCTCGGGCTGCTGCCCGCCGCCGATCGACGAGCCGACCGCGACGGCCGTGCCGATGCCGGCGACCAGGACCGCCGAGACACCGATCGCGATGACGCCGAGGCTGGCGGTCGCCTTGCTCGCGCCGCGCGCGGTCGTCTCCAGGATGTCGGTCATCGTGCTCCCTCGGTCGCCCGGGACCCTACTTGCTGGGCTGCGGCAACGTGCATTTCACCTTCGGGTTGGCGCCCAAGTAGTTGAGCGGACCCGCCAGCACGGTCGCCGCGATGGTGCCGGCTTTCGCGCAGTTCGTGTCGCTGCCGCTGAAGTAGTGGCGCTGGTTCGCGGCGAGTACGCCGATCAGCAGCCAGACGAGCACGAGCACCGAGCCGAGCTTCATGGCGACCTCCTGGTTGGAGATATGTCCCGTCCGACCTTGATCGAATCCGAGCTCAGTGGCTGACCAGCTCCGACCGCGCCTCGCGCACGCGGACCATCACGGGCGCGGACGGCGGCGAGAAAGCCGGCTGCTGGATGTCGAACTGCGTCGGGTCGGCGCCGACGGAGAAGGTGCCGGCGAACTTGACAACGACGGAAACCGGCGCATCCGTCACCCGCTTGTACTCATGCGTCACGACCGGCTGCTTCGGTACGCCGGGCGTCGTCGTCACCGAGGTGGTGCCGTCACCCCAGGTCCAGTCCCACTCCACCGGCTTGGCGGTGACGTGCACGGTCACGCCCAGCAGCACCGGGTCGAACGTCTGGGGCTGGGTGCTGCCGGCGGAGAAGGCCGTGTCCATGTTCACGATGGTCGTGGGGCCTGGGTCGCTCTGCACCTGGGCCGCGACAAGCGGCAGGTGCGCGAAGTCGGTCCGGACCTGGTCGATCACCTTTGCGATCGTTGGCACCTGCGGGTCGTCGGCACCCAGGCAGAAGGTCCCGTCCTCCTGGTACCAGTCGCGAAGGACGCGCGACGTGGTCTGGCCGTTCTGCTTCGTGTACTCCAAGACACGGTGCCAGACCCAGAACCGAATCAGACCGCCCGGACACGTGTTCACGGCCGCGCCGCACAACGCATCGGCCCCCTGCCGACTGTTGGCCCAGCACGTCGGCGTCATGTCCTCCTCGATCTCACGCCACGTCGTGCGACCGGGAGCGGGACCGTAGCTGCCGTCACCGCGGCCGGTCACCGGCTCACTGTGGTGGATGTCGATGCCGTGATCGCCGGCCACTGCTCCCGTGTTGCCGCCGTCCCCTCCGTTACCGCCCTGACAGTGGCCGCACTTGGGGAGAGCGTCGGCGGCCTCCGCCGAGAAGGCAGGCGACAAGAGACCGGCGACCAGCGCCGCAAGCACAAGAAACCCCTCGCGCTTCACTTCTTCGTCACCGTCTTCACAGTCGCGACCTTCCAGCGCCCGTCTACGCGGGAAAGCGCAACTTGCTCCTCGACGTTCTTCTCAGCAGGCTCACTGAGCAGGACTTTGCCCGCCGCGTCGACAAACTGACCTCCGGCGTAGTCGAAACCAACGTCGACACGAGCTGTACCTGTTGAGCCCGCATCCGCCGGCGCCACCGCGAACTTGATCGCGAAGCCGCCGCCTACGAAGCGCTGGTTCTCATCCCGAATGCCGGTGATCGAGTCGATGTAGAGCTTGCACGTCTTGCACGTCGGGAGAACCAGTCTGCGGACGATCTCCGGATCGCGCGCTTGGAAGGCGCGGGAGATCTCGGCGTAAAAAAACCTCACGAATTCCGACGCGCCCTCTGGGGTAGCAGCGTCGATGCCCGAGGGAGCCGGCGACGAGGCGGCGGCCGGGGAGGTGCTCACCGGAGGCGCGGTCCTGGGCTCGCCGGAGGAGCCGCCGCAAGCCGACACCAGGGCCGCTGAAGCAGCCACGGTCAGGGCCAGCGCGCGCATAGTGCGGATCGTATTCGTCACGCTCTGTGGTGATTCCTGCCGCCCACAGGCTTGCCGCGCTGGGAAGTTGGCCTGATCCGGCCGATGTGGCCTGATGCGGCCGAAAGCGGGGCCGGATCAGGCCCGTGGCTGGATCCGGCCCGCGATCCAGGCGAAGAACAGCTCCGGCGCAGCCGGCACGTCGCGCCGCCGACGTACGTGACTTTCGTCTCTCTCGCCACACGAATGAGGGCGAATGCCCTATCCGGGGCGTAACCCGGCGCGGTGAGGGGGAAGACCCACCCAGTGACAGCGCCTCCCGTCCTCGAGACGCCGCTGCTCCCGCGCGCCACCACGCCGCGGGGGCGCACGAGGCGCGGCATCCTCGGCCACTCCGCCGCCCTCGACGGACTGCGCGGGATCGCGCTGATCCTCGTCCTCGTCTACCACTTCACCGGCGTCACCGGCCCGCTGCCCGGCGGCTGGTCCGGTGTCGACGTCTTCTTCGTGCTGAGCGGCTTCCTCATCACCGGCCTGCTCCTCGATGAGCGCAAGCTGCACGGACGGGTCGCGCTCGGCCGCTTCTACGCCCGCCGGGGACTGCGCCTGCTCCCCGCCCTGCTCGTGATGCTCGCCGTCTGGTGCCTGCTGCTCCTCGTCTTCCACGACCAGCGCTGGTTCGGTGCCGTGCCCAACGGCGACAAGGCCGGCAGCACAGTCGCGGTCGGTCCCGCCCTCGGCCACGTCGCCCTCGTGTTGACCTACGGCATCAACTGGGTGCACGCGCTCTTCCACGGCCACGCGCCGCTCGGCCACCTCTGGTCGCTCGCGGTCGAGGAGCAGTTCTACATCGTGTGGCCGTTCACGCTCCTCGTCTTCCTGCGCCTGCCGTCGGCGCGACGCGTCTGGCCGGTGCTGATGCTGGCGTTCGCGTCGGCGGCGCTTCCCTTCTTCCTGTACGACGGCGGTGCCGGCAAGAACCGCATCTACTTCGGCACCGACACCCGCGCCGTCGGCCTGCTCCTCGGTGCCGCCGCCGCGCTGATCTGGCACCGGCGCCGGTCGCGGGGCCTGGCAGCGAAGCTGCCCGGCGTACGCGCCTGGGCGGGTGTCGCCTTCGTTGCCGGCGTCGCGGCGTACCTGTCGAACATGCCGGCCAAGTTCGTCGTCGCGCCTGCGCTGCTCGGCCTCGCCGTCGCGCAGGTCGTGCCCTACCTCATCGACCACCCGACCTCGATCATGGGACGCGCGCTGTCGTTCCGGTCGCTGACGTGGGTGGGCAAGCGCTCCTACGCGCTGTATCTCTGGCACTACCTCTGGGCGACCTGGACGCACCCGCTGCCGCTGTCGTACGGCATGCCGCTCGGTGTCTCCGGCGCGCTGCTGTGCACGTTCCTGTCCTGGCGGTACGTCGAGGCGCCGGCGCTGCGTTACGCGACCCGCTTCAAGCCGTCGACAGCGGTGCAGCTGCCGGCAACGACCAACGCCTACCGCTTCAACCCGGCCAGGGCGGTCACTGCGGTCGGCGAGACCGGCACGGCGTCCTTGGCGGGGTAGGTCCGAAGCACCCGGTCACCGAGGTGGTTGGTGACGCCGAGCCAGTAGTTCTCGTTGCGGTAGTGGTGCAGTCGATGCGCCTTGTGGAGCTGCTTGTACGGCGCGTGCTTGGCCGGCACATCGGTGTGGATCAGGAAGTGCACCCACTCGTAGACGGCCGTGAGGACGATTGCGGCGAGCACGCCGGTCAGGGCTGCGGCGTTGCGGAACGCCGCCAGGACGAGCGCGTCGAAGACCAGACCGCCGAACACCACGCGCGGGTGGATGAACTGCCAGCGCAGGTCGTACGGGTCCTGGTGATGCAGCCGGTGCGCGATGCCGGCAGCCCGGTCGAAGGCGTCGTTCAGCCGGCCGGTGCCGGGCTGCACGTGAAGGATGTAGACGTGGATGAGCCACTCGCTGAACGGCTGCGCTGCCACGATCACACCGGCGACGATCGCGTCCGCCAGTGACCAGTGACCGACCGCGATGCGCGCGGCGATGACGACCGTGCTGGCGACGAGCAGGATGCGCGGGCTGGTGTGCCGGACGAACAACCGCGCTGCGTCCGGCAGGGTGCGCACGCGGACGACCTGTCGCCCCCGCCGTACCGGTGCCTCGGTCGTCGTCACGGCCGCTCCCTTCGACCGCTCGACGGTACGACACACCGCGGTCATCTGCGTGTGCTCGACTTGGCGGCGTGCCGGAGGAGATGACCGCCGAGGAGGCGGTCGCGCTCGTCCAGCCGGGTGATCGCGTCTTCGTCGGCTCGGCCTGTGCGGTGCCGCGGACGCTGCTCGCCGCCCTCGAGGCGCGCCGGCCGCTCGTCCCCGGCGTACGGCTCGTGCACTTCCTCGCCGACGGCACCGGCTCGGCGTACCCACAAGAGGTCTTCTTCGTCGGCAGTGAGCTGCGCGGGCGGGTGCGGGCCGGCGAGGTCGACTACGTGCCGCTGTCGTCCGCCGACCTGCCTGCGCTGATCGCGGGTGGCCAGCACCGCGTCGACGTGGCGCTCATCCAGGTCGCGCCGCCGGACGATGACGGCAGCTGCAGCCTCGGCGTGTCCGTCGACGTCACGCTTTCGGCGGCGCTGGCCGCGCGGGTGGTGATCGCCGAGGTCAACCCGGCGATGCCGCGAACCGGTCCGTCGTCGACCATCCCGGTCGATCGGATCGCGGCGTTCGTGCCGGTCGACGGCCCGGTCCGGGAGTACGTGCACGAGCCGGTCGGTGACGCGGCCACGAGGATCTCGGCGTACGTCGCACGTCTCGTTCCCGACGGCGCGACGCTGCAGATCGGTCTCGGCCGAGTGCCCAACGAGATGCTGCAGCACCTGCGCGGTCGGCGTGACCTGCGCGTGCACTCGGACGTCGTCACCGATGGGCTGGTGGACCTGCTCGACGCTGATGTTGTCCGTGACGAGCCGGCGTCGGTCGTCGCGTCGATGGCTGTCGGGACGTCGCGGTTGTTCGAGCGGCTGTCGGATCCGATCGTCGACTTCCGGCCGATCGACGCGGTGTGCAGCCTGCGGGCGCTGACGCACGTCGAGCGACTGGTGTCGGTGACGCAAGCCTTTGCGGTCGACCTGACCGGGCAGGTGTGCGCGGACACCGATGACGGGGTGCTGTACGGCGGCGTCGCTGCGCAGCCGGTCATGCACTACGCGGCGTCCCGCTCGCCGGGTGGTCGCGCGATCGTCTGCCTGTCGACGGAGTTCCCGGACGGGTCGTCGCGCATCCGTGACGTCCTGCGTCCCGAGGAGGCGGCGACGATCCCTCGCGCGGATGTGCACTACGTGACGACCGAGTACGGAACGGCGTACCTGTTCGGTCGATCGCTGCGCGACCGGGCGGTTGCCCTGATCGAGGTGGCGCACCCGTCACACCGTGAGGGGTTGTTGAAGTCCGCGGTTGCGCTGGGGCTGGTGCCGGTCGCGCAGACGCTGCGGTCGCGCGGGCCGTATCCGGGGTCCGAGGAGCGGACGGTCGTGCTGTCAGACGGTTCAGTCGTGCTGCTGCGGCCGGCGCGGACCGGCGATGCGCTCGCACTGCAAGACCTGTTCTATCGAATGCCGCCGGAGGATGTGTACACGCGGTTCTTCCGACACCTGACGACGCTGCCGCTGTCGACGGCGGAGCACCTGACGAGCGTGTCGTTCGAGGACGAGGTGACGTTCCTCGCGGTGGTGGGTGACTGGGGTTCGGAGCAGATCGTCGGGACTGCGTCGTACTTCCTGGATCGTGTTTCTGGAACCGCGGACGTCGCGTACATGGTCGATCCGGCGTACAAGGGCCTCGGTCTTGGTACGGCGCTTCAGGAGCGGCTGATCTCGTACGCGCGGGCCGCCGGGGTGCGGGCTTTGACGGCCGACGTGCTGGCCGAGAACAAGGCGATGCTGCAGCTGTTCCGGTCGAGCGGCCTGGAGATGGAAGCGCACACGAGTCAAGGCGTGACCGAGGTAGTGCTCACGTTGTAGCGAGGGCCGGCGCGTCGACGGCCGGCCGACGCGATGACCAGGGCGCTGCCGGGGCTGCGACGTCGGGGTAGCTGCCGGCGCCGATGAGCGAGGTGTCCCATGCAGGGGTCACGTCAGGTCCTCGAGCAGGGTCGCCCGCGTCCAGATCAGGAACTCGTCGAGCATCCCCGCGCGCGGCTTGTGTCCCCAGCGCATCTCGCGCAGCGCCGCGTACCGCTCTTCCTCAGTAGCGAACTCCGTCAGCAGTGCGGTGATGCCGTCAGCGGCCGAGCGCGCCAGTTCCTTCGGCTCGACCTCGCGAAATGCCTCGACCGCGTCCTCCGGCTCGCCGTACTCATAGTCCAGCCGTTCTGTAACGAAATGGCGCGCGAGTGTGTCCAGTCCAGGGAAACGCCCGGCGAGGTCAGAGTTCGGGGTAGGCGCTGACGACATACGGCTCACCTCCCTTCAACTGCAGCACGACAAGGATCTTGTTGCTCCGCACGGTATGACTAGCCCCGGGAAGCAGGACATCGCCCACGTCGTCCCAGGTGTATCCGGTCAATTCAAGCGATCTTCGATCCGTGAGCGCATACACCTCGTGGAGCTTGTCCTTGTTCTGCAGCAGCACCGCGTTAACGGCGCGCTCTGCGATGTCCAGATCGTCGAAGGTGCTCGCCGCCGGTCGACCAACGCTGATGCGGTGCTTGAGGTAGCCGACACCCGCGCCGACGTGCTCGCGAATGACGTGGCCGCCGCGCTTCTCCTCGTTGATGAGCGAGATCCCGTTGCGGCCCATGTCGTCGGCCGTCTGCGTGTAGGGGAGGTGTCCCTCGAGGAGGGCTTCGCGCCGGAGCTGCCGAACGGCTTCGAGATGCGCAATGTGCGGATCCCTGATCCATCGAGACATCCGCAGGCGCTGTTTGGTCGTCAGCATCGTGGCGGCGGTGCCAAAGGCTGCCCCCGGACGCCCGCCAGTGCCGTCGTGCCACATGTCCTCGAAGGGCTGCCAGAGCTTCCAGCTGTCCTTCGTCGCCTGCCAGAGCTCGCCCCGAGCCGCGTTCTCGCGATTGCCGATGCCGACGGACTCGCCACCCAGCACGGCAAGCTGGGCAAGGCCGAGCAATGAGCCACCAACGGCATGCGCGAAGTCATGGCCGAAGCGGTTTGCGCCGTCGAACCTGCGCGCTGCAGGGGCCCTCCGCGCGAGGCCCTCGAGCTGCTCCGCGGCCAGCGAGGCGGCGATCTCCTCCTGGTCGACGGCCTCACGGCGCAACCTTGCCGCGTGGGCGCGCACCGCTTCGCCGGGATCCGGACCGCAGAGTGGCGACTTCGCGGCAGCCGACGCCCGCCGGAACGCGGCACTCAGCGCATCGGCCTCTCGGTCCATGGCATCCGCGCTCCGCGCCCGGTCCATCGCCAGCGCCAGCGCTCCGACGTACTGCCGAATGACACCGGCGGCCTCCTGGTGCGCTGACTCGATCGCCTTGAACCGTCCCTGCAGGTCGGTCAGCGAGGCATCGAAGCTGCGTTGTGCCGGACCGCGCCAGTGCCAGGTCGCTCGGGCGGCACGCGCACACGCGGTCGTGGCGTCCGCCGTCCGATCTGCGCACTGCGCAAGGACCCAGGCGGCCCGCTCGACTGCTCCGATGTCGCAGGAGGTCAGGGTCGTCACTGCGGTTCCGGCGCGGCTTGCGCAACGGGATGTGGCAGCTCGACTCGCGCCACGGGATCCCGCAGCGGGGGCATGTCCCCCCACGGCGTCATCACGGGAATGTGCTGGGCGATCGCGTCCTCGCGCTGCGCGTAGTACGCGCCGGCGAGAACCATGTGGTCGCCGAACCCCGACGCGTCGTCGCCCGCCGACCAGACAGTCAGCTCCCACGCGGAAAGGAACTGGTGGAAAGCCTCGGCCAACCGCGCCGACGGGCTGGCCTGTACAAGACCCAGCAGAGTCCGGCGGCTGTCGGCGACCTCTTCGAGCGCCTCCGCGGCCCGGCGCAGCGGCTCCGCTGCAGCGATCAGCTCATCCGGGAGGACCTGGATCGTCTGCACGCGAGGACGTTACGAGCGTCAGGCCATTCGACGTCGAGCGTTATCCACAGGTCGGCGCTTCCGCGGAAACGCCTCGCCCTGACGCCGCCGCGAGCAATGTGTCGAGGCCGTGTCGCGACACGCCGGCGCGCCGCGACACAAGGCGGCCACAATCCGCGGAGACAAGCGAGACGTTCCCGCGGGAACGCGTCAGCCCTTGTCGGCGTCGAGGAGCTTCTGGATCTCCGCCATCGAGGTCTCGATCGCCGGCCGGAACTCCTCGCGCATGTGCATCTGCGTCACGTCGAGGTCCGCCGGCAGCGCGTCATGCAGGTACAGATCAAGCGCCAGCATCCGCGGCCCATAGCCGCCGCCCATGCAGTAGACGGCGTCGTACATCTGCCCGCCGATCTCGTGCGAGTCGAGCGTCGTCGCGTGCTCCACCTCGAGCACCGTGCCGCCGTCCGCACCGGGCGACAGCCGCACCTCCAGCTGGTCCGGCGAGGGGTCGCCCGGGCCGAGCGCCAGCCGCAGCAGCCGCGGCGCCTCGCACGCGACGATCCGCCCGCCACCCATCTCGCCCTGGGTGAACTCACCGCCGAGCCGCAGGTCGCCCTGCACCGGCTGGTACCACCGAGCCAGCCGCTCCGGGTTCGTGCACGCGTCCCAGACGTCCTCGATCGAGGCGTCGTAGGTACGCCGGAACGTCGCCGACCGGGCCGGCCCCGCCGGGATCGTGGGGTGCCGCAGCTCGTGCTCCGTCGCGGTGTGGTCCTGCGTCACAGCGGTCATCGTGCGCCCTTGCCCTTCGTCGATGGGGCGGCCGTGTGCCGCTCCCGCTTGCCGCGCGCCAGCTCGGTCGCCAAGGCGTCGAGGCGCTGGTTCCAGTACTGCCGGTACGGGTCGAGCCACGCGTCGACCTCCCGCAACGGCTGGGCATCGACGGCGTACAGCCGCCGCGTGCCCTCCGCCCGGACCGTCGCGAACCCGTTCTCGCGGAGCACCCGCAGGTGCTGCGACACCGCCGGCTGCGAGATGCCGAACCGCTCCTGCACGACGGCGGTCAGCTCACCGGCTGAGTGCTCGCCCTCGGCGAGCAGCTCGAGCAGGCACCGGCGGACCGGATCACCGAGGACGTCGAACGCGTGCATCACGCGACTGTATGCGCTGTTACTTATATTAGCAAGGGCTAATTCTTGGGTACGACGAAGGCGGCGGCCGAGGCCGGCGTCAGCGGGCGGCAACCGGGAGCAGGAGCTGCTGGCCGACGCGCAGGCTGGACGATTGCAGGTGGTTGATCCGGCGGATCTGGGCGACCACCTCGCGCGGGTCGTTGGCCGGTGCGATCCGGCGGGCGACGGCCCACAGCGTCTCGCCCTGCTGCACTGTCGTCTGCTGCAGCGCCGGCCCGGTCTCGGTCGCCGTCGCGGCCTGGCTGCCGGCCCGGTCGACGGAGATCGCGGCGAGCAGCAGGCCGATCGCCAGGGCGAGCAGCACCAGCCGGCCGCGGCGAGTCAGTCGCGTCCGCGCCGCCGCCGGCCGCACCGCCTGCGGCCGCACCGCGGGACGGTCGAGCGCCAGCGGGCCCGGAGCGGACAGCGGGCGGACACCGCGGACGGGCTCGCCGAACCCGGCGTACCCCGACGCATGCGGGCGGGCCACGGGGCGAAGGGTCGCTGTGCTCATCGGTGCTCCTCGGGTCGAACGGTCGTTCGATCGAACGCCTGAGCGAAGTTGTACCCCCTGCCGCCGACAGAATCCACAACACGCTCGAACATGTGTTTGATTTGTGACCCAGGTCAGCGCTACGGTCCCCGCAGTCGAACGGGCCGGCCCAGGCCCGATCCGAGCGTGGGAGGGCCAGATGGCGACCAAAAGCAACGTGCGGGAGATCCCGGACGGGCCGGCCGACGAGACCGGCCTGACCCCGCGCCAGCGCAAGGTCCTCGAGGTGATCCGGGACAGCGTGGAGCGTCGCGGCTACCCGCCCACCGTCCGTGAGATCGGCGAGGCGGTCGGCCTGACCAGCACGAGCAGCGTCTCCCACCAGCTGATGACGCTGCAGAAGAAGGGCTTCCTGCGCAAGGACCCGTCCAAGCCGCGGGCGGTCGACGTCCGCATGCCCGGCGAGGTCGCCGCGGCACAGGACGAGGCGGATGAGCGGGCGGCGCACCCGAAGCCGGCCTACGTCCCGGTCGTCGGTCGCATCGCCGCCGGCGGTCCGATCCTGGCCGAGCAGGCCGTCGAGGAGGTGTTCCCGCTCCCCCGCGAGCTGGTCGGCACCGGCACGCTGTTCCTGCTCAAGGTCGTCGGCGACTCCATGATCGACGCCGCGATCGCCGACGGCGACTGGGTCGTCGTGCGGCAGCAGCAGAGCGCCGACAACGGCGACATCGTCGCAGCCATGATCGATGGCGAGGCGACGGTCAAGACCTTCAAGAAGCGCGACGGGCACGTGTGGCTGCTGCCCCACAACCCCAACTACGCCCCGATCCCCGGTGACGACGCGACCATCCTCGGCCGCGTCGTCACCGTGCTGCGCAAGGTCTGATCGGCGCACCGCAAAGCGGTGCGAATGTGTTCAACTCGAACTCAGCCGGGTGGAGCGGCGAGTCGTTGAGCAGCGGTCGCTAGGGCTTCAGCTCCGGCGGCGCAACGCGCTATGTGCCAGCCGAAGAACGGCCGGATCCGGCCATGTTGGCGTCATCCGGCCCGGAGCAGGCTGGATCAACGATGGTGCGTCACGCAGATAGTCGTCGAAGGCCGCGGAACGCGGCGTACGAGGACGCTGCCGCGGTCGATGGGACGTCCGACTGAACGAGCGTCAGGGCCCGCAGTCAGTCGGACACGAGGGGTCAGGCGGTGGGGTAGTTGGCGAGCTCGGCGGCGAGGGCCGGGCCGACGCGGGCCTGCAGGCGCGTCCCCGAATCGAGGTGCTCCTCGGTGAGCACCTCGCCTTCGGAGTGGATGCGTGAGACGAGCGATCCCTCGGAGTAGGGCAGTACGACGTCGACAAGCGTCTCCGGATGCGGCACCTCGGTCTCGAGCAGGTCGAGCAGCTCCGGCAGTCCCTCGCCGGTCAGCGCCGAGACGAGCACGCAGTGCTTCTCCCGTCGCTGCAGCCGGCCGAGCACGAGCGGGTCGGCGATGTCGGCCTTGTTGACCACGACGATCTCCGGGATCGCCGATGCGCCGATCTCCGCGAACACCGACCGCACCGCCACCAGCTGCGACTCCGGGTCGGCGTGTGAGCCGTCGACGACGTGCAGGATCAGGTCGGCGTACTGAACCTCCTCCAGCGTCGACCGGAACGCCTCGACGAGCTGGTGCGGCAGGTGCCGGACGAACCCGACCGTGTCCGCCAGCGTGAACTCGCGACCCGAAGGAGTGGCCGCCCGTCGTACCGTCGGATCGAGTGTTGCGAACAAAGCGTTCTCGACCAGTACGCCGGCGCCGGTGAGACGGTTGAGCAGCGCCGACTTGCCGGCGTTGGTGTACCCGGCGATCGCGACCGACGGCACGCGGTTGCGGGTCCGTTCCTGGCGCTTCGTGTCGCGGGCGGTCTTCATCAGCTTGATCTCGGCGGTGAGCTTCGACTTGCGAGCACGGATGCGCCGGCGGTCGGTCTCGATCTTGGTCTCACCAGGACCGCGCGTGCCCACGCCGCCGGAGCCCGAGCCACCCGCGCCACCTCCTTGGCGGGACAGCGACTCACCCCAGCCGCGCAGCCGCGGCAGCATGTACGTCATCTGCGCGAGCTCGACCTGCGCCTTGCCCTCTCGCGAGGACGCGTGCTGGGCGAAGATGTCGAGGATCAGCCAGGTCCGGTCGATGACCTTGACCTTGACGATCTCCTCGAGCTTGCGTAGCTGACCGGGCGTCAGCTCGCCGTCGCAGATCACCGTGTCGGCGCCGGTCTCGACGACGACATCGCGCAGCTCGCGGGCCTTGCCGGAGCCGACGTACGTCGCAGGGTCCGGCTTGAAGCGGCGCTGCATCAGCCCCTCGAGAACAGCAGCACCAGCGGTCTCGGCCAGCGCCGCGAGCTCGCGCATGGAGTTCTCGGCGTCGACGACGTCGCCGCCGGTCCAGACGCCCATCAGGACGGCGCGCTCGAGGCGCAGCTGGCGGTACTCGACCTCGGTGACGTCCTCGAGATCGGTGCGGATCTCCGGGACGCGGCGCAGCGCCTGGCGCTCCTCGAGGTCGAAGCCCTCGCCCTCGATCTCGTGGAAAGGTGTCAGTGCGTCGTCAAGCACGACGTCCGTGTCTGAGGTGAGCGGGGTCGAGGCAGGAGAAGTCATCACTGGATCAACGTCTTTGCGGGGCGAAGTCATCCCGATCAGCGTGACACGCAAAGGCGCAGATGTCGCCCGACTTCTGCCCTGAGGAGACGGCCTCAGCCGAGCGGGTTGGCCATGCCGAGGTGGGCGTGGATCTCGGTCAGCAGGGTCACCAACTCGGAACGCTCGTCATCGGTCAGGAGCGCGTACGGCGGGGTGGCGCCGGTCGCGGTGAGCCACTCAGCCTGCTCCCACTGCGCCTTGTACGGCTCCGGATCCGGATAGGGCTCCGGCCAGGAGAAGAACTTCGCGCTGAGGGCGCCGTACGAGCCGGCGAGATTGGCCTCCAGCGGGCCCAGCCCGACAGCCGCGATCGCGCACGCGTGCACCGAGCCGCGGTGCTCGCGCATGACGTTGATGACCTGCGCCAGCCGTCCTGGCACGTCGTCCGGACGCGGCAGCAGCCGCCAGCCCACGAACAGCGGCAGCCCGGCGCCCTGCGCGCCGTCGACGACGCGCTCCAGCAGCTCGAGCACGCGGTCGGTCCCGGGGAGGTCGGTGAGGTTGCGACGGCCCCACTCGTTGCAGAACCGCGCATAGGCCAGCGCGCCCTCGGCCGGCGACATCACCGCTCGGGCCGCGTTCCAGTGCTCGGTCACGACCTCGAGCGGGATGAAGGCGAACGTCGCGCAGACGATCTCCGGCGGCACGTCACCGAGAGCGCCGCCGCGACCCAGGTAGTACATCTGCCGGCCGCGCAGGCCGAGCTCCTTCGCGCCGTCGCGAGTAAGCGGGTCGGCCATGAACTGCATGCCGAGCTCGCCGATCGGCTTCTTCAGTGCCGCTGCTGTCTGCTCCGGTGTCACGCGCCCTCCAACCAACCGGCAGCCAGCCCGCCGGACGCGACGAGGACAGCCGGGCCTGACAGCAGCACGGTGTCGTCGTCGCGCCATGTCACCCTGAGCCGGCCGCCAGGAACGTCGACGGTGTACGCCGTGCCGCGCGGTGAGTCGAGCCGGAGCGCCGTGGCGACGACGGCCGCGCACGCGCCGGTGCCGCACGACCGCGTCTCGCCGACACCCCGCTCGTGCACGCGCATGCGGATGTGCGCCGGACCGACGTCCTCGACGTACTCGACGTTGAGGTCCTTGCGCGTCGGGTTCAGTAAGCCGAGAACGTCGACGGAAGACACGGGCACGACCGCATGCGGGTTGCCCATGTCGACGAACGTCGCCGTCGCACCGTCGATGTCCACTGGCTCACCGACGGCAGCCGGTCCCATGTCGACAGCGATGTCTCCGACGGCAGGCACATCGACCTCGCGGACGCCCCCCCGCGTCGCCAGTCGCAGGTGCCCGGGCGATGCCAGACCCGCGGCGACCAGGTAGCGCGCGTAGACCCGCACCCCGTTGCCGCACATCTCCGCGATAGAGCCATCGGCGTTGCGGTAGTCCATGAACCACTCGGCATCACCGGCTGCGTCGGGAACGGCAGCGGTCCGTACGACGCGCAGGATGCCGTCGGCACCGATGCCGGCATGGCGGTCGCAGAGGCGGCGTACCACGTCCTCGTCGAGCTTGAGCGCACCGTCGACGTCCGGGATCAGGACGAAGTCGTTCTCGGTCCCGTGACCCTTCAGCCAGTGCACGGGTCCAGCGTAGGGGTCAGGACTCCCGCGGGATCGGGATCGCCGGGGCAGCGGAGTCACCCGGCTCGAGCAGGCCACCGCGCCAGCCGGTGCCCTGCTGCAGCAGCCAGCGGGCCCGGTCGGCGCGCTGCGGCGACGCGTAGAGGAAGCCGTGGGCGCGGTCGCACCCGAGCTCGATCAGCCGGGCGCTCTCGGCCCAGGACTCGACGCCCTCGGCGACGACGTACAGGCCGCGCGCGTGGGCCAGGCTGATGACGCTGGCGACGATCGTGTCGTCGTCGAGGTCGCCGCCGACACCGCGGACGTAGCGCTGGTCGAGCTTGACCGCATCGACCGGCAGCTCGTCGAGCGCGCCGAGGGTGGAGTACCAGGTGCCGAAGTCGTCTACCGCGAGGGTGATGCCGCACTCGCGCAGGGCCACCAGCAGCGGGATGGCCCGGTTGCCGAGCATCGTCAGCGCGCCTTCGGTGACCTCGATGCCCAGACTGCCCGCCGGCAGCTCGAACTCCTCGACGAGGGCGCGCACCTCCGCCACGAAGCCGGTGGCGACGAGCTGCGAGGCGCTGACGTTGAGGAAGAGCTGGCGGACGGTGCCGTTCATCCGCTGCCACCGGGCCGCCTCGGCGGCGCCCTCGCGCAGCACCCACGACCCGATCGCCGAGATCTCGCCGCTGTTCTCAGCCAGGTCGAGGAAGGCGAGCGGCGCGAGCATGCCGTCGGGACCGTGGTGCCAGCGCAGCAGGCCCTCCATCGCGACGATCGCGCCGGTCTGGAGGTCCACCTCGGGCTGGTAGAGGAGCTCGAGGCTGCCGTCGGTCGCGGAGCGATGCAGGGCCGCGAGATCGTCGGCCCGGAAGGTGAGTGCCGTCATAGCCGCAAATGTCCGCCTCGACGGCCTTCGCCGCCATGGCACGACGGAGCCGGGCCGGATAGCCCGCTGGGACTACCTGGCGGTCGCCCCTACTTCGCGACTGGCAGCCGCACGTTCGACATGCCCTTGCCGGTCAGCAGCGTGACGGTGCCGCCGGTGTTGGCGGCGAGGGTGCCGCCCTCGCTGGGCGAGAAGGTCAGCCGCAGCCGGTGACCCGGTGCAAGGGTGTAGTCGAAGGGCAGCGACCCGAAGGTCGTCCGCGTCACCGCGCCCGGTGTGACCGGCTGCCCGTTGCTCGGCGTCGACCGGCCGCGCGGCTTGAGGCTGCTGCGGAACAGGGCCTTCGCCCAGCCGTAGGAGATCGTGAACGCGCCCTCCACCGGTCCCTCGAGGGCCGTCACGTTGACCTTCGCGTCAGGGGCAGTGCCGGGACTCAGGTCGTCGATGCGTACGGCGAAGTTCGTGTCCGGGCCGTCGAGCGTGTAGGCGAGGTCGAAGACGATCTGGCCGGAGAGCCGGGTCGCCTTCTTCACCGGCGCGAGCACGACCTGCTGGCTGCTCGGCCCGCTCCCGCCGTCGGCGTACGGCAGAGCTCCGTCGGACCGCAGCGGCAGGACCTGGTCGGTCGTCGGCACCGGCCATGACCGGCTGGCCGTCCAGCGACCGTTGCCGTCCTGGACCTCCACCGTCGGGGTGTCGAGCGCGCCCGCCGGCAGGCCCTTGAGGAACTGAGCCCACCACCGGTGCACGGCCGTGCGGTACGCCGTCTGGAAGGTGAAGGGGAACAGGTGCCCCTCCTTCTTCGCGACGTCGGGGTCGGGGGTGTCGGGGTCGACGTGGTCGCCGTCCTCCAGCCACAGCTTCTTCGGCGCGCTCTGGGGCAGCGCGGCCCACATCTGGCCCACGTTGAGCGTCTTCACGTTGAAGTCGTACAGGCCGTGGATGAGGAAGAAGGCAGCCTTGGTCCCGTGCGCGTCCTTGGCGAAGTCGCGCTCCGTCCACCACGGCAGGCTCGCGTCGGGGTAGGTCGGCGCGTACTCGGCATCGGTCGCCGCGCCGAGCGTCGCGATGCAGGCCTTGCGCTCGACGATGCGCGCGGGCAGCAGCGGGTCGTCGGTGCCGGAGTTCTGCGTGTCCTCCGCGGCGTACTCGGCGGTGAAGGCCGCGGGCGTCGCCGCGTGACCGGTGGACGCGACGCCGTTGAGGAAGTGGTAGTCGTACCAGCGGTCGATCGCGCGGATCGGTATGACCGCGGCAACGGCGTTCTTGTGCCGGCCGCTGATCGGCTGCTCGACAGCGGTGCCGGTGGCGATCGTGCCGTCGTAGCTGCCGCCCGTGAGCCCGACCTTGCCGTTGGACCACGGCTGGTCGGCGATGTGGTCGACGACGTCGACGGCGTCGTAGACCTCGTCGCGATCGCCGTAGACCTGACAGCCACTGGTGTTGCGAGTGCCGCGCAGATCCATCAGCGCCACGGCGTAGCCGCGCGGCACGAAGTACTCGTCGTAGAACTCGGGGAACTTCGAGTACGACACGCACGAGAACGGCGTCGGGACCGTCGTGGAGTGCGGCGTCTTGCAGTCGCCCTTCCAGCCACGGCCGAGGGTGTTGAAGTACGGCGACGCGTCCATGATCGTGGGCACCTTGACGCCGGGCTTCGTCTTCGGCCGGATGATGTCGACCCAGATGGTGTCGTGCCCGTTGCGGCTCGGCACGAGGGCGTGCTCGACGATGGCGTCGGCGTACGAGTACTTCACCGGGTCGAGCTTGTCCATGTCGGGCAGCGGCTTCGTCGACGCGGTGCCGGGCTGGGCGTGCAGGCCGTGCGTCGGGCCGGTCGAGGTGCCGTTGCCGGGCTGCGGGATCGACGCGGGCGCGGCACCCGCGGACGTCGAGAGCGGCACGAGCAGGGCGGCGGCGGCGAGCAGCGCGGAGCTGCGCAGACGGGCACGGCGGGACATGCCGACTACTTCGACGCGAGCGCGGCCATCCCCTGCCGCAGCAGATCGCTGTCCGGGTCGAGCCACCCGATCCGTCGGTCACGACGGAACCACGCGCGCTGCCGTCGTACGAACCGCCTCGTCGCAGCCTTGGTCGCCTCGATCGCGCCGGCCTCGTCGTACCTCCCGTCGAGCATCGCCAGCACCTGGGCGTAGCCGAGTGCCCGGCTCGCCGTCACCCCGTTGCGCAGCCCGGCCCCCTCCAGCGCGCGCACCTCGTCGACGAGACCGGCTGCCCACATCCGGTCCACCCGGGCGTCGGTGCGGTCGGCCAGGTCGTCGCGGTCCAGTCCGAGGTACGTCACGTCGTAGTGACCTTCGTACGCCGTCAGCTCGCCGGGCATGCCACCGGTGAGCAGCACCACCTCCAGCGCACGCACGACGCGTCGCCCGTTGGTCGGCTCCATCCGGGTCGCGGCCGCGGCGTCTAGCGCGGCCAGCCGGGCGTGCAATGCGAGCGCGCCTTCCTGCTCGAGCTCTGCCTCCAGCACCGCCCGCAGCTCGGGGTCTGTGCCGGGGAAGGAGAGCTCGTCGAGGGCGGCACGCAGGTAGAGCCCGGACCCGCCGACGAGGACCGGCGTGACGTCGCGCGCGAGCAGGTCGTCGATGACTGCTCGGGCGAGCTCTTGGTAGGCCGCGGCCGTCGCGGTGTGCGTGACGTCCCAGACGTCCAGCACGTGGTGCGCCACACCGCGGCGCTCCGCGTCCGTCAGCTTCGCCGTACCGACGTCCATGCCGCGGTAGAGCTGCATGGAGTCGGCGTTGACGACCTCGCCGCCGAGCTTCTGGGCGAGGGCGACACCGAGGTCGGACTTTCCGGTCGCCGTCGGCCCGACAACAGCAACGACCCGGGCCACGGGCTGACCCTACGTGGCAGTGAGGGTGAAGCTGCCCGTCTTGCTGCCGGCCGCCGTGTAGACGCCGATGTAGTAGTAGCCGGCGGCGGGCCCGGACACGGTGAACGTCTCCGCGTTGCTGCCGGCCGTCGCGGAGGACGCGGTGTTGGAGGTGGTGGTCGGCTTCGACCCGGCCAGGCCGTAGAGGCTCAGGTCGGGGTTGCAGCCGTTCTTGCCGTTGCAGTTCGGGCCCTTCAACGTCACCTTCAGGGACGCGGCGCCGGCCGGAACGCTGACCTTGTAGTAGGTGTAGCCGCCGGTGGCCGCGCTCGTGCCGGTCGTCGCCGTACCGCTGGTGAGCGTCGGCGTCGACGGGTCCGGGTCGGTCGTGGCGGTCGGGCTCGGGCTCGGGCTCGACGACGGGCTGGCACTCGGCGAGGTGGTCGGGCTGACGCTCGGCGACGCGCTCGGGCTCGGCGTCGGGCTCGCGGAGGGACTGGCACTCGGGCTCGGGGTCGGCGACGGCGCCGTGCCGTCGTACGCCGCGAGCAGGTTCTTGCCGTCGCTCTGGTAGGCGATGGTCGCCCAGGCCGACGAGGACTGCGCCTCGGTGCCGGACGCGGTGGCACAGGCACCGATGCAGCCGTCGGCGTAGCCCACGACGATGCGGCCGTCCTTGGTGGTGTTGGCGTCCATGAAGTCGAGCAGGTTGCGCCCGCTGCCACAGGACGTTCCACCGGCGCACATCCAGCCGCGCTGGACGGGGTCAGTGGTCGCCTTGACCGTGGTCCACGTCAGGCCGCCGTCGTACGACGTGGAGACGTAGAGGTCCCAGACGCCGTGCCAGCTGCTCGAGAACGGGTTGCCCGCCGTCGTGCTGCCGAGGTAGGCGACAGCCACGCGGCCGTTGTCGCCGGACGTCGCGGCCTGGAACGTGCTGTTGACGATCGGCGGGTTGTACGTCGTGGACAGGTCGGTGACCCGGTCCCAGCTGCCCTCGGTGGTGGAGCGCGCGACGTACGGGTGGTTGTTGCCCTGCTGCCAGGCCTCGTAGACAGTGTTGTCCGGCGTGACCGTCACCGACGGGTCGAAGCCATCGGCGGGCTCGGTCGAGCCGGGGATCGTGTACGACGACCAGCTGCTGCCGTTGTTCTTCGTGATGCCGCCGCCGGCAACGCCGCCGCAGTGTGCGTCGGGCAGGTACGCCGTGCCGCTCGGGGCGACCTTGACGTGGCCGTGCAAGCTGCCGCACGCACCGCCGACGAGCGCCGGCGCGCCGAACGTCAGACCGCCGTTGGTGCTCGTGGCGCAGGCATCGTTGCCGTTCTGCGCGCAGTAGTAGACCGCGCGGTTGTACGTCGCACCGAGCGGCGCGGCGCCCTTCCACGGACCCGACCCGATGCTCTCGTGGTCGAGCACGCCCGCACAGGCGTTGCCCATCTGCGTCCACGAGCCGCCGTCGTTGTCGGTGTAGGACAGCGCGCTGCACTCACCGGCGAGACCGCCGGCGAAGGTGCGGCCGGTCGTGCGGTCGGTCGCCAGGATCGGGTCGATGTTGAAGTTCGACGTGACCGGAGTGACGTCGCTCCAGCTCGGTGCGCCGGTCGCGTTGACCGTCACCTTGTAGGTGCTGGCGTAGGACTGGTACATCATCGCGCCGCTGTTGCCGTTGACGCCGAGGCTGGGCTCACCGGCGTTGTCGGAGCCGAAGAGCGAGGACGGCGCGGCCCAGTTGGTGAACGCCGGCGCCGTCGTGGCCGCGGTGGCGGTCAGCGGGGCGGTGACCAGAGCGAGCCCGGCAGCGGCCAGGGCGGTTGAGGCGAGCAGTGCGGGCAGCGCACGACGTCGAAGGGCCACGGAACAGGCTCCAGAGGGGATGGCTGGGTGGCGGACAGGGATGTCCGGGGGGTCTCCCGGATGCACCGGCGAAAAACGCATTCCGCACGTTCTTCGCACGATGTTGACCGGTTTCGACAGCGATGTCCGAAATCCTGCCCGGGCGCTGCCGGCAATCCGGCGGACGCCCGGGCGTCCGGTGCTAGCCGACGGTCGCCTTGACGGTGAACGCCTTACCGGCCGACCCGCTGTAGGTGTAGACGCCGACGTACCACCAGCCGGCGCCCGGGCTGGTCACGGTGACGTTCTCCGTGTTGCTGCCGGTCTCGCTCGATGCGTCCTTGCTCCCGGTGGTCGGCTTGCTGCCGTTCTTGGTCAGCAGGTCGATGTCGGGGTTGCAGGAGATGATCGAGCAGGACGGGCCGGTGAGGTTCAGCGTCAGCTTCGTCGCGCCGGCCGGCACCGACACCTTGTAGTAGACGTAGCCGCCCGCTGCCGCGTTGGTGCCGCTCGTCGCGACGCCGCTGGTCAGCGTGGGTGTGCTCGGGTCCGGGTCACCCGCCGGGGTTGGCGACGAGCTCGGGGACGCGCTCGGGCTGGTCGTCGGCGAGGCGCTCGGGGTGGCGCTCGGGGACGCGCTCGACGAGGCGCTCGGGGACACGCTCGGGCTGGCGCTCGCCGTCGGCGAGGCGCTCGGGCTCGGCGCGGTGCCGTCGTTGGCGGCGTACAGGTTCTTGCCGTCGCTCTGGTAGGCGACCGTCGCGTACGCCGAGCTCGACTGCGCCTCGGTGCCGCTCGCGGCCGCGCAGGCACCGATGCAGCCGTCGGCGTAGCCCACGACCACCCGGCCGTCCTTGGTGGTGTTGGCGTCCATGAAGTCGAGCAGGTTGCGGCCGCTGCCGCAGCTGGTCCCGCCGGCGCACATCCAGCCGCGCTGCACGGGGTCGTTGCTCGCCTTGACCGTCGTCCAGGTCAGGCCGGCGTCGTACGACGTGGAGACGTAGAGGTCCCACACGCCGTGCCAGGCGTTCGAGAACGGGTCGCCCGGCGTGGTGCTGCCGAGGTAGGCGACGGCGACCCGGCCGTTGTCACCGGACGTCGCGGCCTGGAAGGTGCTGTTGACGATCGGCGGGTTGTAGGTCGTCGAGAGGTCGGTGACCCGGTCCCAGCTCGAGCCGCTGCTGGTCGATCGCGCGACGTACGGGTGGTTGTTGCCCTGCTGCCACGCCTCGTAGACCGTGTTGTCCGGCGTGACCGTCACCGACGGGTCGAAGCCGTTTGCCGGCTCCGTCGAACCCGGGATCGTGTACGAGCCCCAGCTGCTGCCGTTGTTGGTCGTGATGGCGCCGCCGGCGACGCCGCCGCAGTGCGCGTTGGGCAGGTACGCCGTGCCGTTGGGCCCGACCTTCACGTGGCCGTGCAGGCTGCCGCAGGCACCGCCGACGAGCGCCGGCGCACCGAACGTCAGACCGCCGTTGGAGCTCGTCGCGCAGGCGTCGTTGCCGTTCTGCGCGCAGTAGTACACCGCGCGGCTGTACGTCGCACCCAGGGGCGCCGCGCCCTTCCACGGACCGGAGCCGATGCTCTCGTGGTCCACGACGCCCGCGCACGCGTTGCCCATCTGCGTCCAGGAGCCGCCGTCGTTGTCGCTGTAGGACAGCGCGCTGCACTCACCCGCGAGACCACCGGCGAACGTGCGGCCGGTGCCCCGGTCGGTCGCCAGGATCGGGTCGATGTTGAAGTTCGACGTCGGCGGCGTCACGTCCGACCAGGAGGCGGCACCGGTCGCCGGGTTGACGACGATCTTGTACGTGCTGGCGTAGGACTGGTACATCAGGGCGCCGGAGCCGCCGTTGACCCCCAGGCTCGGCTCGCCGGCGTTGTTGGCATTGCCCAGTGAGGAGGGCGCCGTGAGGTTGGTGAAGACCGGGGCGGCCAGGCTGGCGGACGCGCTGGGCGGGGCACTGAGCAGGGCGATGCCCGCCGCGCCGAGGGTGGCGGCGGCGAGCACGGCGGGGACGAGACGGCGGCGGGTGGCCACAGAAGGGCTCCAGGGTGGGGAGTCGGAGGGGGTGGGCTCTCCTGGGCAACGGCCGAACGGGGAGAACCTCGCGCTGTTCGCGCTCTTTGTCCTTTTCGTCCCTAACCGGCTCGGCGTTACGCCTGTTCCCGCCGCAGCGTGGGCATCCCGAGCGACACGCCCGGGGTGGAGGGCGTCCGGCCGGCCTCCGCCGCATCTCCCGCCCGCGTGCGCCGGTGGCTCTGCAGCGGCCCGTCGGCCCGCAGGTGGTGCGGTGCCGCGCCGGTGATCATGGTCTCGACGACGTCGCCGGGGCGTACGCCGGCCACCCGCGGCAGGTGGACGAGCCGGTTGTCCCGGGCCCGGCCGGTCATCTGCTCGGCCGTGTCCTTGCGGCCCTCCCCCTGGCTGATCAGCACCTCGACCGGGCGGCCGACCTGGGCCTGCATGCCGGCGTACGTCATCCGCTCCTGCAGCTCGACCAGCCGCTCGTAGCGCTCCTGCACGACCTGCTTGGGCAACGGCGGCAGGTCGGCTGCCGGGGTGCCCGGGCGTGGCGAGTACTGGAAGGTGAAAGCACCGGCGAAGCGACTCGCTTCGACGACCCGCAGCGTTGCCGCGAAGTCGTCCTCGGTCTCGGTCGGGAAGCCGACGATGATGTCGGTCGTGATCGCAGCGTCGGGCATCGCCGTGCGGACACGATCGAGGATCCCGAGGAAGCGCTCGCCGCGGTAGCTGCGGCGCATCGCCTTCAGGACCGCGTCGCTGCCGGACTGCAGCGGCATGTGCAGGCTCGGGCAGACGGCGGACGTCTCGGCCATCGCGGCGATGACGTCGTCGGTGAAGTCGCGCGGGTGCGGGCTGGTGAAGCGGATGCGCTCGACCCCGGTCTGCCCCACGGCCCGCAGCAGCGTGCCGAACGCGTCGCGGTCGCCGAACGCGCGCCCGTAGCTGTTGACGTTCTGACCGAGCAGCGTGACCTCGACAACGCCCTGCTCGACGAGCATCTCGACCTCACGCAGCACGTCGCCAGGTCGCCGGTCCTGCTCCTTGCCGCGAAGCGACGGCACGATGCAGAACGTGCAGGTGTTGTCGCAGCCGACGCTGATGGACACCCAGGCGGCGTACGACGACTCACGCCGGGCGGGCAGCGTGCTCGGGAAGACCTCGAGCGACTCGAGCAGCTCGACCTGCGCTTGCTGTTCGATGCGCGCACGTTCGAGCAGGACCGGCAGGCTGCCGACGTTGTGCGTGCCGAAGACGACGTCGACCCACGGCGCCTTCTGCGCGACGAGTCCCTGGTCCTTCTGGGCGAGGCAGCCGCCAACGGCGATCTGCATGCCGGGGGTCGCGTCCTTGACCGGCTTGAGATGCCCGAGGTTCCCGTAGAGCCGGTTGTCCGCGTTCTCCCGAACTGCGCAGGTGTTGAACACGACGACGTCGGGAGTGCTGTCCGGCTGCACGGGAACGTAGCCGGCCTGGTCGAGCAGACCCGAGATGCGCTCGGAGTCGTGGACGTTCATCTGGCACCCGTAGGTGCGCACCTCGTACGTCCGCGCCGCGCTCACGGACACCAGGCTACGTGCGGGCGGGGCCGCGGACCGTGCCGGCCGCGCACCCCAGCGTCACGGGCTCGGCGCGCTCTCAGGTGGCGGGAAGGACTGACCCGTGCCGCGCGTATGTCGAACTGCCGAAAGATGTTGCAGCGGGGTTGGAGCTCGCGTTCGGTCGACGCGCATGCGGCAAGAAGTTGCAGCAGTTGGACATGCCGTCAGGCCGAGGTGTCGACGGCCGCTCTCCTCCGCGCTCTCGCGACGAGGGTTGCCACCGCGGCGGCGGCGAGCGGTAGCACGACGGGGAGCGGGACCTCTGGAACTGCGGAACCGGGCGTCCCGGCAGCCGTGGCAAGCACGATGTCCTGGCGGGCGTCGCGCTGGGACTGCGCCGCCCGGTCGGTGGCCGCCACGACGAGGCCGCCGTCGACGGCCGGCCAGGTGCAGTTGCCGCCGCGGATGACCTCGCCGACCGGCTGCCATGCACCGTCACTGAGCACAGCGCTGCGCACCGCCCAGCGCCAGTCCTCGCCGCGGGCGTCGTACCAGACCAGGCGCATGGTGCCATCGGGATCGGCAGCCAGTCGCGGTCGCTGGGAGAAGTCGACCGGCGGGTCCGTCGGGTGCAGCGGTGGCGTCACGTCGACGGTGACCGGCGCGGTCCACGTCTGCCCGCCGTCGCTCGACGTGGACGCGGTGATGACCGGGCTGGTGCCGCTGCTCCTGAGCTCGCGGCTGTCCCACGCGCAGACCAGCGTCCCGTCGCCGGCCGCACCGACTGCTGGGTGGCACTGGGCTCGGTCGTCCCGCGGTGCGACGCGGGTGGGTGCGGACCAGGTCGAGGTGCCCAGCCGACGGATCGCGACCATCGGCTCCCACCGATCCGGGTCGGTCTTGGGCGCGATCGTGCTCGGCGTCACGCCGGTCGGGTCGTTGTCCGTGATCCCGGCCGGGTCGAGGTGGCCGGTCCACAGCGGGTCCGGGTCGTTGCGGTTGTCCTGCCATGACACGACGACGGCGTCCGGCAGCACGGCGAGGTCGGGGAACAGCGATGCGGGGTAACGAGCGCTGCGGCTGTCGGCGGCGTTGGGCGGTGTGATGACCTTGCCGGGCAGCGACACGACAGCGGGTGCCCCGTCGCCGGCCGACCAGACGAGCACCTCGACGGCGCTGCCGGTCGCGGCCTGCCAGGCCACCACGGGCCGGCCGTCCGGAAGCAGCGCAAGTGCGACGCGCTCCTGCCGGCCACGACCGTCCGACAACCGCTGCGGCGCGCCGAAGCTGCGGCCGCCGTCCGTGCTGTGCACGAGGAAGACCTGCGGGTTGCGCGGCAGCTGATCGGCCTCGTTCTGGTAGGCGATCCATACGTCGTCGCCGTTCGCGGTGACCTTCGGCAGCCGGGCCGCACCGCCGGCGATCGTCGTACGACGGCCGGACGGGTCGACGTACACGACGGACGTCACCCCGTCGCCGTGCTCCTCGGCAACGAGGTGCGCACCAGCCCCACTGACCGCGACGTCGGGGAAGCCATGCCACCCACCGCCGAGCTCGAGGGCAGCGCCGGACGGGTCACCCGACAACGGCGGCAGTTCGATGGCAGGCTGCGGCACCGCGGGCGCGCCGGTGGTCACGAAGACCGGTGACGTCATCGCCTGCAGCTGGTCGGCCGACTTCGGCACGTCGGCTTGCGGATTCGTGGTCATGCCGGACGGCGGACCGTCACCGCGCACCTCGGCCCGCCACCAGTGCGTCGGACCGTGCATCGGGACCTCGACGGTGTGCGTCTCGTCTGCCGACGTGATGACGGCCCGCAGGACCGGCGCGGCGGCGCGACCCGGCGCCTCGTAGACGAGCAGGGTCATGCCGGGCGCGCGCTGGACCCGGACCCGCAGCGTGACGGTCGAAGCCGTGGAGACGAGCTCGTCGCCGCCGACGCCCTCATAGATGCCGTCACCATCGGCGTCGGCCTCGATCGTCACGAAAGCGCCGACCGGTGACGACGACAGCGTCGTACGACCGGCTCGGAGGGCGTCCAGAACGGCGCGCTCGGTCTGCGTCTTCGCGAGCACCCAGGTGGTCGGCATGCCGGGACCGGCAACGCCCCACAGCTCCTTGAAGTGGCAGTCGCACGCGCCCGCGGCACCGAACCGGAAGCCCTTGTTCCAGGCGTTCTCCGCCCAGTCGACCTCGACGTCCGCCTCGGTGGCGCGGTTCCAGGTCTCCACGGTGTGCGCGCCCATGACGCAGTCGTTCTCGATCTTCACCGGGTCGGTGGGATGCGCGATCCCCCAGCTGGCGCCCTGTGCGTGTGCGTCCCAGATGGACTGCTGGACGTGCCGGAAGGGTGCGCCGGGCGGGTTGGCGCCGTCGACCACCACGTCGATCGCGCCGAGACAGGTCGCGTGCGGCGCGCCGTTGCACTCTTCGCCGGGCACCAGCAGGAGCTTCGACGACGTCCACTGCGGATCCCAGTGCTGGTCGTAGGTCCGGTGGTCGGTGAGCGGCATCCAGTTCAGGCCGGTGCGCTCCCCCTCACCGATCTGGTCGGCGACGGACAGCGTCCCGGGACCCTGCTGGCTCACGATCTGCCGGATGAAGGAGCCATCCGAGGAGTGGTCGTCGTGCACGTGCGTGTCTCCGGCGAGCCAGCTGCCGAGGCTGATGGCGTCGACCGTCGGTGCGGCGCCGCGCGCGACCGCACGACCTGCCGCCCGCGCGCTGCCGGCCGGCAGCGCCGCGGCG
>JAWWOH010000137.1:0-6526 GCA_033851845.1 Actinomycetota bacterium | reverse complement strand
GCCCGCTGGCCGCCCGACGACACCGGCAGCCCCCGCTGGCCGTCCAGCGGCACCTGCGCCCGCGGCGGCCGGCCGCCCGACCGCACCTGCCACACCTAGTGAGAGCTCCTGGGGCGCGCGTCCGGAGCCGCCTGAGGACGAGCCCGGCACCGAGAAGCGAGGATTCTTCCGCCGCCGCAAGTAGCAGAGCCGACCTTCTGTTCCGGTCCGCCTCCCACCTGGCGACGTTGTCGACGGAAACGTGGGCCGGATCCGGCCTGGCTGGCCGCGGAAAGGTGTTGCGTCCCGGCCGCTTCCGCGGAAGCGAGCGCTCCAGAACGTCCCTCGCGGCAGGTGGTCCGTCGTCGGCTCGCCTGACGATCAGGTTGGAGAGCTTGACCCGCTCACAGGCGGCCGGAGACTCTCCAACCTGATCGTGCGAGGGCGCCGAGGCGCTCCAGAGGTGGGCTTCGGGCGGTGAGGCCGCGGCCGCAGGGCCAGGCCGCCACCGGCGGCCGAGGTGGCCGGGAGGTGTCCGGTTTGCGGCGAATGCGGACCCGGAGTGTGATCATCCGGCCACCCGGCGTACGGAAGAAGTTTCCCCGAATACCACCGAACCCCTTGACAGCGGTAGCACGACACGCGTGTAATTCCACGCGTGTCGTTCCCCCCGGTCGCGCAGTCGATCTGCTCTCCCGGAGACATCCGACGGCCGGCGCACGCCGGTCGCGCACGGGTCGAGGAGACGAGATGAGCGAGCCGCTGTATCTGGCCGCCGTCCACAGCGACGACGACGACACCGAGCTGTCCTGGCAGGAGCAGTCGCTCTGCGCCCAGACCGACCCCGAGGCGTTCTTCCCGGAGAAGGGCGGCTCGACCCGCGAGGCCAAGCGCATCTGCGTCGGCTGCGAGGTCAAGAGCGAGTGCCTGGAGTACGCGCTGATGCACGACGAGCGGTTCGGGATCTGGGGCGGGCTGTCCGAGCGGGAGCGCCGCCGCCTCAAGCGCGAGGCGATGTAAGCCACCGCCGGCAGCCAGCCACTAGGCTCGAAACCGCAGTCCAGCAGGACCTTTTCTTCCCCGGCACCCACACCGTCCACGCGAGGCCTTGTCGGCCGGTGGGTTCTCGCGTTCCGCCGACCACGGTCCGCCCCTCATGCCTCCCCGCACGCGCGCGCCCAAGGTCGTCCCCTCGCGGTCGACGGTCGACGTCACGGCTGTGCTCGTCGCCGCCGACGGCGCGCGCTGGCTGCCCGAGGCGCTCGCCGCGCTGGCAGCGTCAACGGTCTCGCCGGCGTACGTCGTGTGCGTCGACAACGGCAGCACCGACGCGAGTGCCGACCTGCTGAAGGCGTCGTACGACGGCGTGCTCGAGCTGCCACGGGGCACCTCCTTCGGGGCGGCCGTCGAGGCGGCGCTGCGCAGCGCACCGGCGACCCGCTGGATCTGGCTGCTCCACGACGACGCCGCGGTCGAGCCCGATGCGCTGGAGGCGCTGCTGGCGTACGCCGCGCAGTCACCGTCCGCGGCCCTCCTCGGCCCGAAGGTCCGCGACTGGGCGGATCCGCGCGTCCTGGTCGAGGTCGGACTGACGACCGACCCGGCCGGCCACCGCGAGACCGGTCTCGATCGGCGGGAGTACGACCAGGGCCAGCACGACACCGTCCGCGACGTGCTCGCCGTCGGCACCGCTGGTGCGCTGGTCCGCCGAGACGTCTGGGACGAGCTGGGCGGCCTGGATGCGTACCTCGCCGTCTTCCGGGATGATCTCGACCTGGGCTGGCGCGTCAACGCGGCGGGCCACCGGGTCGTTGTGGTCCCGACCGCGCGGATCCGGCACGCCAGAGCGGCGACGACCGGCCGCCGGGTGCTGCAGTCGGCGGGCGGACGGCCCGGCGGCATCGACCGCCGCAATGCGCTGTACGTGCTGCTCGCGCACGCCGCCGGCCCCCGGCTGCTGCTTGCCCTGCCCCGGCTCGTGATCGCCTGCCTGCTGCGGGCGATCGGCTACCTGCTGACCCGCCAGGTCGCCGCGGCCGGTGACGAGCTGGCTGGGCTGGGATCGGTGCTCGGCCGGCCGGGCCGACTGCACGCCGCCCGGCGCGAGCGGGCGCGCAGCCGGAGCGTGCCGCCTCGGGCGATCCGGCCGCTGCTGGCTCGCCGCAGTGGGCGGGCCCGAGCCCGTCTCGAGGCGGTGGCCGACTGGCTGTCCGGTGGAGCGGCGCCCGGCGCCAACCCGCTCGGCGCGCTGGGCGACGCCGGCCCGGAGGGCCCGGAGGAGCTCGCCGAGCTCGTGCCGCCGGGCGGTGGGGCGCTCCGCCGGCTGCTTCTCCGCCCCGGGGTCCTGGTCACGCTGGCCGTTGCGCTGCTCTCCGCGGTGGCGGAGCGCGACCTGCTTCCGGTCCGCCGCGGTGCCCTGCTCGGCGGCGGCCTGCTGCCGGCGCCGCCTGGGGCAGGGGACCTGTGGGCGTCGTACGCCGCCGCCTGGCACCCGGCCGTGGTCGGCACCGCAGCCGCCGCTCACCCTGCGACCGCGGTGCTCGCGGCGCTGTCGACCGTGCTGCTCGGCAAGGCCTGGCTCGCGGTCGACGTGCTGGTGCTGGCCGGCCCCGCGATCGCCGCGGCCGTGGCCTATGCGGCGGCCGGCCGGCTGACGTCCCACCGACTGCTGCGCGGCTGGGCGGCGGTCACCTGGGCGCTCCTGCCGACCGCGACCGGTTCGATCGCCGCCGGCCGGCTCGACGGCGCTATCGCGCAGATCGCCATCCCGCCGCTGCTGGTGGCGGCTGCCGGGCTGCTCGCTCGCCGTCGGCCGGCCTGGCGGCGGGCCTGGGGCCTCGGTCTCGCGCTGGCCATGACGGCCGCTTTCGCTCCACTGCTCTGGCTGCTCGCCGGACTGCTGCTGCTCGCCGCCGCCACGGTCACGCTCTCGCTGCGACGCGTGTTGTGCGCAGTGGTCGTCGCCGTCGTACCGGCTCTGCTCCTGCTGCCCTGGTCCGCCGATGCGGTCCACCATCCGGAGCGGTTGCTCGACGGTCCCGGCATCGCCCCGACCGGTGCGCCGACCGCCGCCTGGCACCTGCTCCTGCTGCACAGCGGTGGACCGGCCGAACCCGCGCTCTGGGTCACTGCCGGCCTGCTGCTGGCCGGACTGGGTGGGCTCCTGCGCCGGGATGCGCACCGCATCGCGCTGGCCGGGTGGGGCGTTGCCCTCGCCGGGATCGGCGCTGCCGCGGTCCTGCAGAGCCGGGGCCACTGGCCCGGTGTGGCCCTGCAGGTCGCCGGCGCGGGTCTGCTCACGGCCGGTCTCGTCGGCGGCGACCAGCTGCGCAACCGGTTGGCGCACAGCGACTTCGGCTGGCGACAGGTCACGGCCGCTGCCGTCGTCGTCGGCGCCGCCGTCGGCACGTCGGCGGCCGCCGTCTCGTGGGTCGACCGCGGCGCGGCCGATCCGGTGCGTCGCGGCGGCCCGGTTGTGCTGCCCGCCTTCGCGCGCGCGGAGCTGGCGACCACGTCAGGGCTGCGCGCACTCGTGCTGCGGGTCCGGCCGGGCGTCGTCGGCTACGAGCTGACCGGCGCGGGTGCCGACCTGCTCGGCACCGGCGACGCGCCGCTGCCCACGGCCCAGGCGGCCGCGCTCGACGCAATCGTCGCGGACCTGCTCGCCGCCCGCGGGAGCGACGCAGCCGAGGCCCTGGCGACCCGGGCGGTCCGCTACGTCGCCCTGCCCGCCGGCCCGTCCGCCGGTCCGTACGCCGCCGCACTCGACGCGCAGTCCGGGCTGTCGCGGCGGGCCAGTGGCCGCACGTTGCTCTGGCGCGTGGTCGCGCCGACCGCGCGGCTGACGGTGCTGCGGCCAGGGCTGGCAGCGGCCGCGCTGCGCGGTGACCGCGGTCCCAGCCGTGAGCTGCTGCGCGTCGCTCCACCCGCGACGTTGCCGGCCGGCCGGGAGAGCGCGCGAGCCGCGCTTCCCGCCGGCCCGCCGGGCCGCCTGCTCGTCCTTGCCGACGCTGCCACCCGCGGCTGGCGGGCCTCCGTCGACGGCCGGCCGCTCGCCCGGCGAACGGCCTGGGGCTGGGCGCAGGCCTTCGACCTCCCGGCCGAGGGTGGGCGCCTCGACGTGTCCTACGACCAGGCCCCGCGGCACCGCGCGCTGGCCGGTCAGCTGCTCGCGCTTGCTTTCGTGCTCGTGCTCGCCGCGCCCGCCGCCCGTCGCCGACGCGGACTCGAGGTCGTCGACGAGGAAGCAGACACATGAGCCGGCCGTCGTTGTCCCTGCTGATCGTGGTGGCGCTGCTCGGCGCGGGCATCACTGCCGCCGATGCGCTTCCGGTCCACACCAGCACGGCGGGTACGACGGCGACCACCGCGGACGTCGTGGGAGCGAGTGCGATCTGCCCGGACCTGCGACAGGACCGCGACGTGCTGCGCACCCGGGTCAGCGCGGGGGTTGCCGTGGCGGCGCAGGGCGTCACGGGGACGGGCCGGCTGCTCGCGCAACCGCTCGCCGCCCACGGCGCCCCGGCCCGGCTGCCGGTGGACCGACCCGGTCAGGTCGCCGTCGACCTCGGGTCGACGCTGACCGGCGATGCGCTGGAGGTGACGGCTCGAGGGCCCTTGGCGGCCGGCCTCGAGCTCGAGCAGGTCACCCGCGGCGAGGGCGGCAGCTCGCGTGGGCTGGCCGGACTGCGGTGCGAAGCGCCCAAGACGCAGGCGTGGTTCGTCGGCGGCTCGACCCAGGTCGGCGACTCGCTCACCCTGGTCATGGCCAACCCCGACGACACCCCGGCGCTGGCCGACGTCGTGGTGTGGACCAGCGACGGACCGGCTGACACCCGACCGGGGCGAGGGATCGTCATCCCGCCCCGCAAGCGCGCCGCCTTCCCGCTGGACCAGATCGCTCCGGACAAGGAATGGCTGTCGGTCCACGTCGTCGTGCAGCGCGGCCGCGTCGCCGCCGCCATCCGGCACGCCCGGCTCGACGGCAAGACACCCAAGGGGGTCGAGTGGGTCCCGCAGGCACAACCGCCGGCGACCACCGTCGTCGTACCAGGCCTGCCGCAGGGACCGGGCCGGCGCATCCTCTCGGTCACCAACCCCGGCCTTGACCCGACGATCGTGTCGCTGCACCTGACGACGCCGGACGGGCAGTACGTCCCGACCGGCATGGACGCCCTCGAGGTCCCTGCCGGCACGACGCTGGCGACGGAGCTCGCACCGCTGACCGACAAGGCACCCGCGACGGTCACCGTCGTGTCCGACGGCGGTCCGGTGATCGCCGGCGCCTTCGTCTACGACCTGCAGGACGGGCCGATCCGGGAGATCTCGTACGCCGGTTCCGCGCAGCCGTTGTCCGGCCCGGCGCTGCTCACCGACCTCGTCATCGATCGACCCACGGAGAGCACGTTGTTCCTCACGGCGCTCGGTGCCGCCGCGACCGTCGACGTCACGCCGGTCGCCATCGTCGGCCGGGACGGCCCGCTGCCGCCGTCGAAGCGCGTCACCGTGCCAGGTGGTCGGATGACGCTGGTGAAGCTGTCGACCTTCCTGCCGCCCGGGGCAACCGGTCGGCTCGCCGTCGAGGTCCGGCCGGCGCCCGGTTCGGCGCCCGTCTACGCCGCCCGCTACCTGCGCGAGCATGGGTCGCGCGGCCCGCTCACGACGATGCTGGTGCTGCAGGGGGCGGCGCAGCGGGTGCCGGTGCCGGCCGTGCGACGCGACCCCGAGGTGGCCGTCAGCCGGTAGACGGGTCGACCTCGTCCGGGTCCAGGCCGAGCAGCCGGGCAACCTGGTCGACCACGACGTCGTGCACGAGGTCGGCGAGGTCGATCCGGTCGACGGCCCGGGCTTCGAGCGGGCGGCGGTAGACGACGATGCGGGCGGGGGACGGCCGGCCGAGGTCGTCGACAGCCGGGCCGAGCAGCCGGCCCAGCGGTACCGACCCGCCCGCGGTCTCGTCCGCGATCACGTCGTCGTCGTACGTCGTCCCGTCGCCCAGCGGCAGCGACGGGACGTCCTCGACCGCGAACTCGACACCCTCCAGCTGCGTGGCCCAGCGCTCCTCGAGGTGCTCGACCGCGTCGAGGACCAGGTCGTCGAAGCGCTCCCCGCGGGTCTGCGACAGCGGGACCGGCACGTCGCGGCCCCCTACCGACACCGAGGGCGGCACGAGCTGGCCGCGCAGGCCGCGACCGCGCCGGTCACGGCGGCCCGGCCGGCTTCGGGGAGTCGTCACGACCCGGCAGGCTAATCGCGCTACCGTCCCCGCCGTGGACATCTGGGCAGCGCCGGGGCTCGCGCTGTGAGCCCGGTACGGCGGTGCTCGCGCACCGCATGCAGCCTGCCCGCCGTCGCCACGCTCACCTACGTCTACGCCGACTCGACCGCGGTCGTCGGCCCGCTGGCCACCCATGCCGAGCCGCACTGCTACGACCTGTGCGAGGCGCACGCCGGCCGGCTGACAGCGCCGCGGGGCTGGGAGGTCGTCCGGCACGAGCCCGACGCGGCCGCCGTCGTGCCGCGCAGCTCCGACGACCTCGAGGCGCTC
>JAWWOH010000140.1:0-98089 GCA_033851845.1 Actinomycetota bacterium | reverse complement strand
TGCCACGGGATGGTGGCGCCGACTTCGAGGATCTGTACGCCGTCGCCGGGCCGGAACTCGTGGTGGACCACCATGACCTCGGCCTCGGCGAGCACGCCGACCCACACGACCTCGTCGACCTGGCCGGCCAGTGCGCGGGCCCGCAGCATGGAGCGAGCGCGCAGCTCGGAGCCGGCGAGGTACGCGTTGCCCAGCTGCAGCACGCCGGGACCGAGCGCGTAGCGACCGGTCGCGATGTCCTGGCTGACGAGGCCGCAGTCCTCGAGAGTGCGCAGCAGTCCGTGCACGGTCGGCTTGGCCAGCCCGAGGCGGGAGGCGAGCTCGGTGACGCCGAGGGACGGGCTGCCCGAGCCGAGCTCGTGCAGGATCCGCGCCGCCCGATCGACCGACTGGATCACGTCACTCCCCGACTCGTTCTTGCTGACCGCTGTTCAGCATGGTCGAACATACCGGAAGGTGCCCGATGAGCGGCGTAGGAATCGTGTTGATCTCGCACAGTCGCGCGCTGGCCGAAGGCGCGGCGGACGTCGCGTTGTCGGTGTGCCAGGACGGAGCGCGGGTGATCGGCATCGGCGGCACCGAGGACGGGCAGCTCGGCACGAGCCTCGAGGCACTCGTCTCCGCTGTGGAGAAGGCCGATGACGGCGCAGGCGTCGTCATCATCGCCGACCTCGGCAGCTCGGTGCTCACCTCGCGCAGCTACCTCGCGGATCCGTCGTACGCCGTACCTGGTGTGCATCTCGCCGACGCACCGTTCGTCGAAGGCGCCGTTGCAGCGGCTGTCGTCGCGTCTACCGGTGCGCCGATCGAGGCAGTGCTCGCTGCGGCCGAGGAGGCGCGCCATGCCCGCAAGTCCTGAGAGCGCCGGCACGACGCTGCAAGTCGTGCTCGGTGCCGACCTGCACGCGCGCCCGGCCGGGCAAGTGGCTCAAGTCGCGGCGACCTTCGAGGCCGCTGTCTCCCTGCTGACCGGTGGCCGCTCTGTTGACGGGCGTTCGGTCCTCGCGGTGATGGGCCTCGGCGCGCGAGCCGGTGAGACGGTGACGGTGTGGGCGGACGGACCCGATGCAGCGCGGGCGGCTGCCGCCATCGCTCAGGTGCTCAACGCCGCCGCGGTCTCGCACTGACCTGAACTGCTCGCGGGCCGTCGGTCAGCCGGGGCGGCACCGGCAAGGGTGGCGAGAACTCGCCATCGGCGAACCTCGCAGTGCTCCCGGGGCTCCTCGGTCTAGTAGTCACCGTAAGGAAACCCGCTGGAGGCCAGATGGGCAGGGCGCGGGCGGTACTGGTCCTGGCACCGCTTGTCCTCGCCGTCCTGCCCGCCTCCGCGGGGGCCGAGCCCGGGCACACGGCGCGGTCGGCGTACCTGGGGACCTGGGTCGACGTGGTCGGGGAGACGGCCGGCGGCGCTGTCGCGGGGCAACCGCTCGGCACCGCGTCGTTCGTCGCCCTCGCCGGTGAGTACAGCGTCACCGTCGCGGCCCGGGATGTGACCGGCCTGCCGGTGGCTATCGAGGTGTGGCAGCGCACGCTGCACGGCGACCTCCCGCTCGGCACGTTCTGCGGGAAGTCGCCGGCCGTCCGGCTGAACCCCGCCCGCACGGAGGTCGTGGTCCGGGTCGTCGCGACGGCGGTCTGCTCCGGCGCCGCCGGCGTCCCGGTGTCGGGAGAGGTCCTTGCGACCTTTCGCCACTGAGCCCGTAGCGGGCGGTCGAACATCGACCGAACCTTCGACCCTGCTGCGTCGACTCAGCAACGAGGAGGTGCCGGTGTCCGTCCCAGCGGTGGTCGGCGGGTCAGTCGTGACCCGCGCGGCCAGCGACACCGGCACCGCCGCCTTGCTCGCCTGCTATCAGGAGAACAACGGCGCACTCGTCGGCTACCTCGTGACCCTCGTCGGCGACGTCGCTCTTGCGCAGGACCTCGCACAGGAGGCGTTCGTGGACCTGTTCGCACGCTGGCGGACCGTGCGTCACCCACGGGCCTACGTGTACGCCGCGGCCACCAACCTCGCGCGCTCGCACTGGCGTCGGCGACAACGCGAGAGCCGCGCGCTGGCAACGGTCGACCGGATCTCGCCGACAACGGTGGGGCCGCACGACCCGTGGCTGTGGGACCTGGTCAACCGACTGCCCAAGGGGCTGCGGGTGCCGGTCCTGCTCCACTACTACGCCGATCTCCCGGTGGCTGAGGTCGCCGAGCAGCTGCATCTGCCCCTCGGCACCGTGAAGCGTCGGCTGCACGAGGCCCGCGCCCAGCTGCAGGCCGTGCTGGAGGCTCCCGGTGCCTGACCTCGAACTGCTGCCCCCCGGGCGGTACCTGCCTGTGCTGCCGCTCGACGCGCAGGCACTGCCGACCATCCGCGAACGGGCCCACCGCCGGCGTACGCGACGCGCTGTCGGTGTCGGCAGTGGAGCGCTCGCACTCGCGGTGGGTGCGTGGGTGGCCCTGGGGCCGCTCGCCGGGAGTGGTCAGGAGTCGCTGCTGCCGCCGGCCGGGCATCCCTCGGTGGTCTCCGGTCTCCTGGACGCGCCCGGACCCGTCTCGACGACGACCTCAGGCCCGACCTCTGTCGGCGAGCAGTACGGCCACGGACACGCGGTGAGCTCGCAGTCGCACCGGCGTACGACGACAACTCGCCGTACGCCGACGACGCTGACACAGCCGAGCTCGCGCGGAGCGGTGCACAAGCCTGATCCGCCGGCCACCCGACTCGATCCCACCGGCGTGAACCGCCCGGTGAACTGCGGACGAGCGGGTTCGGAGACGGTGCCCGGCTGGTGCATCATCGGCCAGGTCGGCAAGCTGTCGTTGCTCGACGGCCAGCAGCAGGGACAGTCCCTGCGGCTGGCCGTGTGCCGGTCGGAGAACGAGGTGCCAGGCAGCCTCTCCTGGTCCTCCAACCAGGAAGTCGGCTTTCGCGTAGTCGACCGCGGCGGCCAGGTGGTGTGGACGTACCGGCCTGCGGTGCAGCACTACAAGGCTGCACGGCAGGAGTCGGTCCTGACCGGGGACTGCGTCGCGTGGGAGCTGATGTGGGACCGCCGCGACGACAGCGATCGGCTGGTGCCGCCCGGGTCGTACACCTTGGAGGCCTGGACCACCGCCGCGCCCGTGTCGGGAGTGCGCGACCACCAGGCCCTGACCGTCGACAAGACGTGACCTGCTGACTGTGCTCATGCGAGCCCCAGCTCCATCGCTGTCCGCACGAGCTCCAGCCGGTTACGCGCGCCCATCCGCTGCGACATCGCACTGATCCGGCGCTGCACCGTCCGACTGCCCATGCCCAGCTGACGGGCGATGGTCTCGTCCTTGATGCCGGCGACCACGAGTGCGAGCAGCTGACGCTCCTGGTCGTCGAGAAGCGCGCCGCTCGCTGCAACAGGGGTCAGCTCCCACGAGCACTCCCAGAGCGCGTCGAACAGCAGCGACACCGCCCACACGACGTCCCGGTCCGTGACGCACAGACAGGCCGGCTCCGACGATGCCGGATCTGCCGGCAGCAGCGCGAGCTGGTCGTCGACGATCACCACGCTCGGGTGCGAGCCGCGCAGGAACCGGACGCGGTCGGCGCCTCGTCTCTGGGCCCACAGCTCGGGGTTGATGCGCGGACCGTCCAGGGCGTTGGCGGACACCAGCAGGCGGACGGCTGCGTCACCGGTCAGCACGGAGTCGGCGGCCGCGGCGAGCACCCCGGTGTCTCGCAGGACGCGCACCGTGCTGCGTGCCGTGAGCACCGCTCGAACGGCGCAGGCCTCGATCGCGGCCTCGCCGACGACGATCTCGGTGCTCATGCAGGCGCCTTTCGTGTACTGCTCAGGCGCCGGAGCCGGCCAGAAGGTTCGAGATGTCATCGATTCGATTTCGTCGATCTTCGTGACGCCGTCCTTGGCGGGAACTCGCCACCTGCGTCGCGAGCCTTTGGCGGTCGTGCGGCACCTCAGCAACCACCGCCAACGACGGCAGCGCGGTCCGCACTGAGGGGCAACCATGAACATCGTCACCCGCCGGCGCCTGGCGGCCGGGGCCGGCGTCACTGTCGTCGCGGTCGCAGTCGGGATCGTCCTCGCGCCGCCTGCTTCCGCGGGCAGCATCACGCGACTGTCGCCGGCGTACGGCTTGAACAACAACAGCAGTCTGACCATCACACTGACGACCGAGGACCTGATGAACCCCTCGTCGATGGTGGTCTTCGAGCGGGCAGGTGCCGCCAGCACATCGCAAGGCGGCGACACGATCACCGGCTTCACCGACAACAACACCCCCTCGAAGAACCCCACGGTGACCGTGGACCTGACGGATGAGGGGAGCGGCTACGACGACGGTCCGGCCAAGCCGGGTGTGTACGACGTGACGATCTACAACGGCCCGGTCGACCCCTTCACCCAGGTCGTACCGCCCGGTGCGACGACCGACTCCTGCAAAGCCTGCTTCAACGTGTTCAACGCGGAACCGCTCGCGCTCATGTCGCTGTCACCCAACGCGCTGAGCCAGGGCGGCGCCGCCAACACGACGTTCACGGGAAAGGGCTTCAACCGCGGCACGCGCATCGAGATGCTGCTCCCGAACGGAACCGTCGACACACGCATTGACCCCAACGTCGTCCCGTACGACGCGTACAGCGACAACCAGGAGGGGCAGCAGGCGTGCGCTCAGGACATCCCACCGCAGCAGGCTCCCTGCCACATCGAGATCAAGACCCGAACGACGTCGACCTCGATGATCCGGCGCGTCGAGGTGGCCCCCGACGCGATCACCGGAGCTCGCAACGTCCGGCTTACCAACCCCGACGGTGCGACGTACGTCTGCCAGAGCTGCTTCAGCGTCAACGGATCCCCGCTGCAGGCGGTCACGCCCAACACCGTGCGCAACGACCCCGATAACGCGACTGCCCGGCTCACCTTCTACGGCAGCAACCTGCCCGCCGGCGCGAAGCCGCAACTCGTCTTCGTGGGCAAGACCGGCTCGGCGAACCGCGACCTCACCATCGAAGGCACCGACCCGACGTACACGTCCGGTTCGGTGTCGGCTGACTTCCACGTCGGCGGCGCCGCGCCCGGCTCGGAGGCCTACCAGCCCCAGCTCGTCGGTGCAGACGGCGGCGTGAACACCTGCTCGTGCCGGCTGACCGTCGTGCAGCTGCAGTCGCCGTCCGTGACGAACGTGGACCCCAACAACGGGAGCCAAGGTCAGACGCGCACGGTCACCGTGACCGGCCAGGGGCTCTCGCGCGGGACGGTGCTCTCGTTCGGGGCCGGTGTCACGACGACCTCAGTCGTGTACGTCGACAGCGCGCACGCGACCGCCACGCTCGAGATCTCCTCGTCGGCGTCGCCGGGCAAGCGTGACGTCACGGCGATGACCACGGACGGCCAGTCGAGCTCGGCCTGCGTCGGCTGCTTCAGCATCACGCAGGGGAGCGGTGCGAGTCCGACCGCCACGTCGGCACCGAGCGCCGCCGGCAAGTACGTGGCCCTCGCCTCGCCGGTCCGGCTGTTCGACAGCCGCGGGACGACGCAGCCGTACCGGCGTGGTCCAACGGTGCTCGACCTCTCCAGTCGCGTATCGGCGACCGCGACGGCGGCGGTTCTCAACGTCACCGTCGTGAACGGCACCAACAACGGGTACGTCGTCGTCTATCCCGCCGGTCAGGCGCGACCCGCGACGTCGAACGTCAACTTCCGCAAGGCGACGTCGACCTCAGCGGCTCAGCAGGCCAACGAGGTCATCACCGGGCTGTCCTCGGACAAGCGCTTCGTCGTCGATGTGCAATCGGGAACGACCCCGCCGGCGACGGTGGAGGTCATCGTGGACGTCGTGGGGTTCTTCTCGCCGAGCGACGCGAGCGGCGGGTCGATGAGGGCGTTGACGCCGCAGCGTGCCTTCGACAGCGGCACGACCTCGCAGGTGAAGCGGAGCGGCGAGACCGTCGTCGACCTGTCGGCGCGCATCGGCACGGCGACGTCGGTTGTCCTCAACGTCACCGTCGACGGCCCGACCCAACCCGGCTACCTCGTCGTCCACCCGACGGGCACGAGCCCTGACACCTCCAACGTCAACTTCGACCGCGGGCAGACCCAGGCCAACGAAGTCGTCACTCGGGTCGCCAACGGCCGGGTCTCCCTGACGTTCGGCGGTCGGACCCCGCCCGCCGGCCGGCTCATCGTCGACCTCGTCGGCGTCGTCGATCCGCCGGCCGCCGGCGGGTCGGCGTACGTCGGCTTGGATGCGCCGGTCCGCGTTCTCGACACCCGCCCGGGCAGCAACGTCGGTGGCCCGGCCGGCCGCTTCCGCGGAGAGCGGGTCGTGACCATGCCGCCCGCTGTCGCGGACGCGCGGGCGGTTGTCCTGAACGTGACCGCGACCGGCGCCTCGGCCCGTGGCTTCGTCGCTGCCTACCCCGGTGGCTCCAGCAACCCGGGGACGTCCAACGTGAACTTCCGGCCCGGTGCCGACCAGGCGAACGAGGTCATCGTCGGGCTGGGGCGGGATCGGACTGTGACGGTCTTCGTCGGCGGTGGTGCAGACCCGGAGAGTCACGTCATCGTCGACGTCACCGGGTACCTGACGAGTGGCTCGCAGAGCGGTTCGCCGTCGTCGACGCCCTCCGCGAGCGCTTCGGGGTCGGCCTCGCCGAGCCCGACGCCGACCCCGTCCGGCACTGCTTCGCCGACTGGGACGCCGACCCCGGCGGGCACCGCCTCGCCGACTCCGACGCCGACCCCCTCCGGCACCGCCTCGCCGACTCGGACGCCGACCCCCTCCGGCACCGCCTCGCCCTAGGGCCTGCAGCCCGGCTCGGGGTGCGGGTCCGGAGGTGGACACGGTGCTGTGCTTCGACGCCGACCTCAGCGAGGCGGCAGCTCGTGAGGGCTTCGGGCTGGCTGCCTGACCTCAGCTCGCGTCCCTGCCGATCCGCCGGCGCTGTCCACAACCGCCGTTGCGAGCCCCGCGTGAACTGTCGGGGCTCGCCACTACTACCTGAGGCATGGACTTCTTCGACGAACTGACCTTCGACGATTGGCACTCGCTGTTGTCGAACTGCGTGGCGTGGGCGGAGGTGCGTGACGAGACCGGGCGGCTCGAGCTCGACCGCACTGAGCTCGCCATCTGCGTTACAGAGCGCCCCGGTCGATGGCGGGCGCGGCATCGCCGCGGGCTGCACGTGAGGGGCCAGCTTCAGCGCGTGCTTTCGGACGTCTTCGACTACGAGCCGACGCAGCTGTGGGTGGACGTGCCGGCTGATGAGGACGACTCGGATGAGCCGGACGACGACGTGAGTGTTGCCAGGGTGAGCTGACGGCGACGCCCGCCGCGGCGCTCGTCCACAGTCACGGCAGCCCGCGAAAACATCTGTGCAAAGGCGGTTGCGTCCGGGCGAATCATGGCATACTATCGAACACCAGTTCGAATACAACGGGAGGTGAGCATGGCGGTCGCGACGGACGCGGTGCTGCTCTCTCCTGAGGTGCTGGCGCTGGTCACGGCGATGCAGGCGGTCTGCGCCGTCGCGCCCGCCGACCTGCCCGGGCCGGTGGCGCTGGAGGAGACGCGGGCGTTGTTGCGGGCGAAGGAGCAGCTCGATGCGCACCTGCTCGCTCGCGTGCGTGATGTCGAGGTGCGCCAGCTGCATGAGTACGACGCGATGCCGACGGTCGGCACCTGGGTCGAGGTGCAGACGACGAGCGTCACGCGTCGCGACGTGTCGTTGGCGCGTCGGCTGGATCGCATGCCTGCCGTACGACGGGAGCTGGAGTCCGGGCAACTGTCCATCCTTGGCGGCCAGCGCATCGGCGTCGCTCTGGACAAGGTGCGCGGGTTCCTCGACCACAAGAGCGGGCTCATCGACGGGCTGCCCGCGGAGGACGTGCTCGACGGCGTGATCCTGCGCGGCGTGCCGCAGCTGTTCGGAGAGGCGCACGGCGGACTCGCCGACGACGATCTCCGCGTGCGGGCGCTGATGCGTGATCTGGTGGCGATCCAGTCGTCGGCAACCTCGCAGGTGGCGCGGGTGGAGGAAGCATTCGTCGCGTTGGCGACGCGCATCGAGTCAGGGTCGCTGCCGCGCGCACTCGAGCAGCTGGTCGATGCGTTGTTGCCACTGCGGCTGGACAAGCTTGCCGAGGAGGCGCACGCGCGGCGCGGGTTGGCGCTGCAGCGCAAGGAGGACGGGTCGGGCTGGCGCGTCGAGGGCGATCTCGACCACGAAGCCGGCGAGCTGCTGCACACGGCGCTTGCGGCCGCGATGGCGACCGATCCCGAGAACGTGGATGACACCGCCGCTCGAGCCGAGGCGAGAGAACAGGGTCGCGATCCTTACGTCCGTACGCCGGAAGGCGCGGCGCGCCGGGTCTGGGAGCGTCGGCACGACGCCCTGGTGATCGTGCTGCGTGACTGGCTCGGCAGCGGGGTCGCCGGCACCCGTGGCAAGTGCGTTCCGCATGTGCAGGTGCGTGTGACGCCGGAGCGGCTCGAGCGCCGGCCCGGCGCGCTGCCGGCGGTGGGCGGGTCGGGGCGGACGTTGCCGGACACCCTGGTGAAGCAGTGGCTGTGTGACAGCGCGCTGACCCGGTTCGTGATGGGGATCGGGGGGCGAGTGATCGAGATGAGCCATACGGTCCGGACGCTGAAACCGCACGAACGACAAGCGAAAGTCATCGAGACAGGTGGAGTCTGTCAAGCGGCCGGTTGCCATCCGCCGCCAGGGACACCCTTGGTCCCGCATCACCCGGATCCGTATGCGCGCAGCGGCACGACGAGCTTCTATGACACCGTCATGCTCTGCGATCCGAGCCATGACGACATTCATGTCGGCGGCAGGACGTTGCGGCTGAAAGACGGCCGGCTGCTCGGACCCAACGGCTGGGTGCCCGAGATCCGCGTCGCGTGATGCTGTGCCCCAGCCAGACACGGGCTGAGCGGCCGTCGGCGCGACTGCGTCGCCGGTTCGCTCGCGCGGATCTGCGACGCAGCCGCCTCGGGGGTGGTCGGTCCACGTGCCGCAGCAGCCGCCCACGAGGTCGATGTGCGGGTGGCGCCGGGTGAGCGCTGCCAGTTCGCCGCCCAGGGCCTCGGGGTCGCCCGGCACCAGGTGGCCGATCTGCAGTGAACGTGGTCGGCGCTGGGTGGCGGAAAGCAGGCAGGATGCCTCGTGGTCAGGGCGACAGGGCGTCCCATTTCGCGACGCGCTGGTCGTCGGCGTCAAGCAGCGTGACCAGCCGTCGGCGTACGACTCCGCTGTTGACTGCGCCGGCGGCGACGACAGTGCCGATGTCCACCCAGTCCTTGGGGCGGTCGAACAGCGCCTTGAACAGCACGAGCTCGACCGGTCCCAGGATCCGGATCTGACGGCCTGCAAAGGGAACCTCACGCGTGCCGCGCGCGGCCTCGGTATGAAGCGGGGCGTAGTCGAAGAACAGGTCGACGGGCGTGTCGTCCCACCACAGGCGGACCTGGCCTTCCGCGGCGATGCGTTCAGCAGTGCCGGCCGGAATCCTGACGTCGGCAGGCAGCGCCGCGAGGACCGGCTCGGCGCGGGCGGCGGGAACGAAGGCGTTGATGTCGATGTCGCGGGTGCCGCGTGGGTCCTCGGTGCAGTAGGCGAGAGCCAAGGCGCCGCCGAACGCATGCGGGATGTGCGCGTTCGTCAACGCGTCCGACAGGGCCACCACCTTGTCGACCAGGCTTGTCACGCGGGCACCCGCGGGAAGCGCAAGCCGCCGGGACGGCGGAACGGCAGCGCCTCGGCAAGTGCCAGCACGTCTTCGAGCCGGCGCGAGCGGCGCAACAGGGCGGCCTGCTCCGGGTCGGCCGTGACCAGCTCGGTGCCGGCCGCTCGCAGCAGGCGATCGAGGGTCGCCACGCTTGGCTGCTTGCGACCGGACTCGATCGCGGCAACTGCGGCCTGCGACGTGCCGGCGGCGGCCGCGAGCGAGCGCTGGGTCAGCCCGGCATGGCCGCGAGCCGAACGCAGCAGCTGGGCGGCATCCATGATGCTCATGATATCTGATCGGACGTCAGAAGAACGAGCCCGTCTTCCGCCACACGATCGAGGCGCCGTACGCCGCTTCTGATCGTCCGAGGTCGCTGATCGGCTGAGTCGGTCTCAGAGGCGGGCGCTCAGCGCCGGTGCCCCTTCGCCCGACAGGCCATCGAGCCCGGCCGACCGGCCGGTCATGGACAGCAGCAGGGACATCGCGTCGCCGGTGACCTCCGGACCATCGCCGTACGACCAGCCGGTGTCGGTGCTGACAAGGCGAAGCCCGCCGATCCGCTTCTTGCCGCCGACCGGGAAGCTCGCCTTGGTGTACATGTCGAGGCACGCGTTCGCCGCGTCCGCGTCCACCGGTGCCGACAGGCCGAGCGGCCGGCGCAGGTCCTCGCTGTGCACGACGACCTCGCCGAGCATCGCGAGCGTCGGCGCCGGCGGCTTGTTGGTGGTCGTCGTGCGCTGGCGAAGCCGGTCGGCGATCTGCTGCGGGGTGAGGTCGGCGCGGGCGTCGATGTCGCGCTGCATGTTGCGGTTGAAGCTGAAGCCGCTCGTGATCATCCCACCGAGGAAGTGACCGGGTGTCTGCTCGGCGCTGGAGAGCAGGTGCGCCGCCATGTCTCCGACGTTCCAGCCTGCGCACAGGGACGGCGTCACCCATTGCTCGGGCGTCAGGCCCTCGATGGTGTCGGCGATCCGCGCGCGCCCGGCGTGGATCTGCGACCAGGTCTTGGCGTCCTCGCTCATGGCCGTCTCATCTCTGCTCCGCGAGCCCGGGAAGGACCCGTCAGCTGTACGACGATCGGCGGGCGCGTCAATCGACAGTAGCCACCGCGGCTCTTGAGGAAGCCCGCGAACCGCAAGGTCTAGCAGACTGCTGCACTTGCTGCACCAGGAGGCACGATGGCCGGCACCGCTCCCACGCGACGAACTGCCGGCCTAGCGCAGCCGCGCCAGCTTCAGCGAGCGCGCGATTCAGTGTATCACGCGTGATACACTCGCGCTGTGAGTAGCGAGGTGAGCATCCGCGACCTCCGCAACCACGGTGGAGAAATCGTTGATCGCGCTGCCGGCGGCGAGCGCATCGTCATCACCCGTTCCGGCAAACCGGTTGCGGAGCTCCGGCCGGTCAAGCAGCCGCTGACGAGCGCTCAACTCATTCAGCGCTGGCAGCACGTGCCACCCATCGATGCCGACGCTTTCCGCCGCGACGTCGACGGATTGCTCGACCAGTCGCTGTGACGGCAGAGGTCGGCGTCCTCGATACGAGTGCGGTCATCGTGTTGCATCGGCTGGCCGACGCGTCCGTCCTTCCGGTGCGGCCGGTCATCTCGGCGGTCACGCTCGCCGAGCTCGCCGTCGGGCCGCTGGTTGCACGCGGCGCCGAAGCCGCGCTGCGTCAACAACGGTTGCAGCAAGCCGAGGCCGATCTCACGGTGTTGCCCTTCGACGAGGATGCCGCGCGAGCCTTCGCAACCGTTGCCGCCAGCCTGCGGCGCCGAGGTCGCAAGACGAAGGCACGCGCTTTTGACACCCTCATCGCTGCGACCGCGTTGTCGCGAGGGCTGCCCGTCTACACGTGCAATCCCGCAGACTTCGCCGGCATCGACGGTCTCGTCGTACACGCTGTCCCGCAGCCGTAATCGGGCAGACGCTGGCCTACTGCAGGGCGGCGGCGAGCTGCGGAAACACCTTGGCGACCTTGGCGGTCAGGTAGTCGCCGTACACGCCGTCCCACGCGTGCACGCTCCGCCCGTCCCAGCGCTGCTCGCTGTTGTCGCCCGCGAAGGCGGCGTCTGGCAGGGGAGTGACCGTCGCGTCCCATGAGGGGTCGATGAACAGCGGGAAGGACAGCCGGTCGGCGCCGCTGAGGTTGCGCACCCGGTGCGGGTTGGAGCGGTAGCCGCCGCGGGTCATCCGCTCGAGCATGTCGCCGATGTTGACGACGAACGCGTAAGGATCGGCCGGCACATCGATCCACTCGTCGTTGCTGCGCACCTGCAGCCCGCCGTGATGGTCCTGCGCCAACAGTGTGATCAGCCCGTAGTCGGTGTGCTCGCCGACGCCCCACGACTCGTCGTCGCCGGGCGGGTAATGGAAGACCCTGAAGAGAACGGTCGGCTCTGCGGTGAGGTGCTGTGCGAACCAGTGACGCTCGAGCCCGAGGCCGAGTGCGATGCCGCTCAGCACGGCTTGGCCGACGGCGGTCACTGCTTCGATCCATTGCAGTACGACGGGGGCGAGCTGCGGCGGCTCCGCCGGGAACAGGTTCGGACCGTGCAGGGGCGTGCGGGCGCGGACGCGCGGGTCGTCCGCTGGCAGCTCCGCGCCGAAGTAGATGCCCTCCTTGCGGTCCGGCTTGCCGGACGTGAGCTCCGCGCCGACCGGGAACCAGCCGCGCCAGGCGATCCCGCCGCGCTGCATCGCGATCTGCGCCTTCTCCTCTTCGGGCAGCGAGAAGAAAGCTCGGGACAGCCGCTCGAGGCCGTCGCGCAAGGAGCGGTCTATGCCGTGACCGGTGACGAGGAAGAAGCCGGTGTCCCGGCAGGCGGCGTCCATCGCGCGACCGACCTCCGAGCACGCCGCGCTGCCGGCCGTGCTGTCGAGCAGCGGCGCGATGTCAATGAGCGGAAGGCTGGCCACGTCGGCCCGACCCTAGCCAAGCCGGCGCGGTCAGCCGTGCCGGCGCCGGCCTGGCTTGCCTGCGCCCACCTCCTCGCGGCGGAGGCGGCGTACGAGAAGGGGGTCGTGGGCGAGCGCCGCGGGGGAGGCGAGCAGCTCGGCCAGCTCCCAGCGATACTGCGCCATCGCGCACCCGAACAGCTCCGCGATCCGCGTGTCGTCGCGCTTCCACCACTGGCGCTCGAACGCCAGCATCCGCTGCTGCCGGTCGGTCAGGCTCGTCATACCGGGGACCGTAGAAGGAGCGTCCGACAGAAAGTGGGCGGGCCTTCTGGAAGCGCCTCGGTCAGCTCTAGTCTGCCGACGTGGGCCTGTATGACGATGTCTTCGTAGGGCTGCACCGCGCCGGGGTGCGCTATGTCGTCGTCGGAGGCGTCGCCGTCGTGCTGCAGGGGCATGTGCGCACGACCGTCGATCTGGACCTCGTGGTCGATCTGGAGGTCGACGCGGCGTCGAAAGTTGTCGCCGTTCTGACGGATCTCGGCTTCACGCCGCGGCTGCCGGTGCCTGCGATGGACTTCGCTGATCCGGCGATCCGGCGCACCTGGGTGGCCGAGCGCAACCTGCAGGTCTTCTCGTTCTACGACCCGGCGAACCCCATGATCGAGGTCGACATCTTTGCCACCGAGCCGGTTCCGCTGGAGAGCTTGCTGGCAGACGCGTTGATCGTGGAGATCGGCGGGGCCCCGGTTGCGGTCGCGTCGCGCCGGCAGCTCATCGCGATGAAGCGGCTTGCCGGTCGACCCCAGGACCTGGCCGACATCGCAGCTCTCGAGGACCTCGAACGCGATGACTGACGAGTGGGCGGGGGCGACATACGCGGGCAACCAGCGCGCTCAGCGGCGGCGGCAGGCGGCGTTGACGCCGCAGCAGCGGCTCGCCTGGCTCGAAGAGGCGCTGACGTACGCCGCGCGCTCGGGTGGGCTGGCTCGAGTACGTCAGCGCAAGCAGCGTGACGTGCTTGAGGCCTGGCACCGCGGCAGCGCCCGGGACTGAGCGGGACATCAGGGTGACCCGTCGTACCAAAGTGCACGTCGACAAAGCATCCGCCGCAGAAACCGATCAGGATCGAAGAAGCGCGGACGCGTCGGTCGCCATAGCCTCGTAGCAACGAGAGCGAAGGGGTGAAGCACATGCCGACAGTCGTCGACTTCCAGCAGGTCTCCGAGGACGGGCTGGAGTCGTCTCCGGTCGCACCTGCCCTGGCCGGACTGCGGGCCAACGAGGCGCGCTACTACAAGAACAAGTACGAACACGACTTCTCCGTGTCGCCGGCGGCCGAGTCGGCCGATGTCGTGGACTACGTGCACCGCATCCTCAAAGAGGAGCGCGGCATCGTGATCTCGTCGCCGCCGCTCCAGGCGACGGCGTTCGAGGTCGACGGGCTGCGGATGGCGTACGTCTTCTACGAGTCCGGCCTGTCGATCAACGTGATGTACGCCGTCGAGGACGGCGGCAAGCGCGCGGTCGGCTTCAAGCTCTCCGACGGGATGGACGTGCCCGAGGAGCTGGGCAGCTTCAAGTTCGCCCGGCAGAAGTCCAAGCTGGCCGGGACGATCCGCGGCTCCTACTTCGTGATCAAGGGCGAGTACTGAGAAGGCAGGCCGTCTTGGACCCGTCGTACGAGATGGCTCACGAAGAATCCCGTCGGCTGACGCGCGCGGTCTGCGTAGAGTCGCCGGGGTAGTTCCCCTGCCCCCGGAGGACCGCGTGACCGAGGCTCACACGGAGCGCGCACACGCGAGCCGCACGCTGCTGATCCTGAGCCTCGCCGCACTCGCCTATGCGCTCGCGCAGACGACGCTCGTGCCGGCGCTGCCCGACCTGATGCGGGGACTGCACACCGACCAGAGCGGCGTGACGTGGACGCTGACGGCCTACCTCGTCTCGGCAGCCGTCTTCACTCCGCTCGTCGGTCGGCTGGGCGACATCTTCGGCAAGCGCCGGCTGCTGGTCGCCTCGCTGCTCGCGTTCGCCGTCGGATCGGTGATCGCAGCGGTGTCCGGCGACCTGTGGGTCGTCGTGGGTGGGCGGGTCGTGCAGGGCATCGGCGGCGGCATCTTCCCGCTCTGCTTCGCGATCATCCGCGACGAGTTCCCGCGCGAGCGGATCGGTCGCGCGGTGGGGCTGATGTCCGCGATCGCCGGCATCGGCGGCGGTCTCGGCCTGATCCTCGGCGGCGTCCTTGTCGACCACGTCTCCTACCACTGGATCTTCTGGGTCGGTGCGGTGATGGGCGGGGCGGCGGCGGTCGGCGCGCAGCTGTTCGTGCCGGAGTCCCCGATCCGCACCCCGTCGCGACTGGACGTGCCCGGCGCCATCCTGCTGGCCATCGGCCTGACGCTGCCGCTGCTCGCGATCTCGGAGGCGAGTCACGTCGGCTGGGGGAGCGCCCGCACGCTCGGTCTCATCGCGGGTGGCTTCGTCGTACTCGCCGTATGGGTCGTCGTCGAGCGACGCACGGAGCAGCCGCTCGCCAGCATCGCGACGCTGACCTCCGCGCCGGTGCTCATCACCAACGTGGCGACACTGCTGGTGGGCTTCGGGATGTTCGGTTCGTTCATCCTCATCCCGACCCTCGCCCAGGCGCCGACGTCGACGGGCTACGGCTTCGGATCGGACGCCACGCACGCGGGACTGCTCCTGCTGCCGGGGTCGCTGTCGATGCTCGTGCTCGGTCCGCTGTCCGGAATGGTCGGCAGCCGGCTGGGCAACAAGGTGCCGCTCGCCGCCGGCGGTCTCATCACCGGTGCCGGCCTGGCCCTGCTTGCCGTCGCCCACGGCTCGCAGCTGCAGGTGCTGCTGTTCTGCATCGTCATGTCGAGCGGCATCGGGTTGGCGTTCGCCGCCATGCCCAACCTGGTCCTCGAGGCCGTGCCTCCCTCGCAGACCGGTGAGGCGACCGGCTTCAACGCGCTGGTCCGCTCGGTGGGGTCGTCCCTCGGATCACAGGTGTCGGCGACACTGCTGGCGCGCAGCGCCGTCCACGGGTCTCCGCGCGACTCGGGCTTCACGCACGCCTTCGCGGTCTCGGCCGTCATCGCCGTCGTCGCCGGCCTGGTCGCGCTGGTCATCCCACGCACCCGCGGTGGGCAGCGACGACCGGCGCTCGATGCGGTCGGCGCGGCCGGTCCGCTTGCTGAGCCGGCGTACGCCGACGAGACGTTCTAGGGTCTCGTAGCAGCTATGTGGGGCGGACGACGGCGAGCAGGTGTGCGACCTGGTCCGGCTCCAGCCGCCACGTCGCGACCGGACCGTCTGGGTTGATGACGGCCCGGCCGCCGTGCTGCGCGGCCGCCAGCTCCAGCGCTTCGACCGCCTGGATGACCTGACCGCCCCACCCGGTGGGGCCGACGCTCGCGTGCAACGCGTCGGCGTCGGTGAACAGCGCCAGCAGGTCGTTGTCGGCCTCGTCGCGGACGCTCAGGATCGTGATCCGCGAACCGACTCGCATCATCCCGTCCTCGATGGCCGGCCGGCCGTCCGGGTGGGTGTACTGCACGGCCATCAGGAACGTCGCGCGCACCAGGGCCTGGAGCAGCCGCTTGGTGTCCTGCTCCGGATCGGTCAGCGCGGCCAGCAGCTCCGGGTTGGTCACCGGCACCGACAGGTCGACCGGCGGCGCGAGCGGGTTGGCCGGATCCGGCTTGGTGGGGACAGCGCCCGGCTGGCCCTTCTTGCCGAACAGCGCCATAGCCACTCCCGGATCGGCAGTTCTCGTAAGCCCGAGAAGGTACCGCCCGCACAGGCTCGGGGCGCGTCCACGGCCAGGGCCTGTCGCCAGCGGCGCTTATGGTCGGCACCGTGCCCGACGGCATCTCCTACTCGGCCTGGCTCGCGTCCCTCGACGATGCGGCGCTGGCCGCCCTGCTCGCCCGCCGCCCGGAGACGCTGGCCCGGCAGCTGCGTTCGTTCAACGACCTGGCCGGCCTGCTGAGCAACCCGATCTCGGTCGACGAGGCCCTACGCCAGCTCGATCGAAGCGCGGTGCAGATCGCCGGAGTGATCGGCACGCTCGGCCCGTCGTCGACCGCCGACGTCCAAGCCGCTCTGGTCCGCAGCGGGGACGTGCCGAGCGGCCACGTCAAGGCAGCGCTCGACCGGCTGACGCGAAGCGGCCTGGCCTGGCCGGACGGGCGCAAGCGGTGGCAGGTGCCGAAGGCGATCATTGCGAAGGCGGGAGGGCTGTGCGGCTTCGGCCCACCGGTGCTGGCGACCGCAGAGCGCACGCAGTTCTTCGTTCTGCGGACAGCGCTGCAGACGCTCGGTCTCGATGATGCGCGGTCGGCCCGTGACGCGGTGTTCACGCTGTCGGCCTGGGCTCGGGAGGAGAAGGCAGTCGCCGCGGCGGTGAAGAAGGCCCCCGCGTCCGTGCGGAAGGCGCTGGAGCACATCGCCGTGCACGGTCCCGTGCGGTCCCTCGACGACGACGCGGCGCGGTGGCTGGCGGAGCGCTGTCTGCTGGTCCAGTCCGGTCCGGACACTGTGACGGTGCCGGCGGAGCTGGTCGCCTTCGCCCGCGGTGACCGCCTCGTCGGCGTCGTACGCCTCGAGCCCGGTCCCAGTGCCGCCGCGGCGACGCACGATCCCGCGCCGCTGCTGGCGGTCGCCACCGGGATGCGCGCGCTGCTCGCGCTGCTCGATCGGTCGACGGTCAAACCGCTGCAGTCGGGCGGCATCGGCGTACAGGAACAGCGTCGTCTTGCGAAGGCGCTCGACACCGAACCAGACGTCGTACGCCGGCTGCTACATCTCGGCGGCGATGCCGGCTTGCTGTCGACAGGCAGCCGCCCGGCTCTCGTGACCACCGAGGGGATGGCGTGGCTCGAGCAGGCCGACGTGCCGGCGGCGGTCGATCTCGCGCTGGCTGCGATCGAGGCCGGGCGCATCGGGCCGGACGGCGCGGCGCCGCTCTGGGGTCCGAGCTGGGTGCGCACTCGGCCCACGCTGCGCACCGCGCTTGCTGCGCTGGTCGACCATCCCGATCGGCCGCCGCTGCCGTGGCTGACCTGGCGTTGGTACGGCGCCGACGAGGACCAGCTCGCATCGATGGTGGCGGAGCTCGAGTGGCTCGGGCTGGCGACGACCTCTGGCGTTCAGCCGTGGGCGGCACCACTGGTCGCAGGCGATGCCGTCGCCGCGGTGCAGGTCATCGAGTCGGTGCTGCCCGCCGAGCAGGACGACGTGGTGCTGCAGGCCGACGGCACCGCGGTCGTGGCGGGTCGGCCGTCGGCTGCACTGCGCCGGCTGCTGGACCGCATCGCCCGTCGCGAGTCCGACCGCACCTGGCGGATCGAGGCCGACTGCGTCCGCGCCGCGATCGACGAGGGCGCCGACGCGGACGAGCTGGTCGAGCGGCTGAGGGCGCACTCGCGTCACGCGGTGCCGCAGGTCGTCGAGCGGCTCGTGCACGACGTTGGCGGGCAGCACGGCCGGATCGTCGTCCGAGCATCGTCGACGCTGCTGCGGGTGGACGACGAGCCGCTCGCGATCACCTTGCTGCGCGATCGCAAGCTCAAGGCACTGGGGCTTGCCGAGGTCCAGCCGGGGGTGCTGACCAGCGCAAAGAAGCCGGCCGACGTGCTGGCCGCGTTGCGGGCCGCCGGCTACGCGCCGGCGGGACCTCCCGAGACCGCGCGCCGGCGGCCGGCCGCGACGAAGAACCAGTCCAGGCAGTACGCCGGCCGGACCGCCACGCCGGCCGACGTGGTGCGCGCGTTGCGGGAAGCGGCCGTGCCGGACGACGCCTCGCTGGCGACCGTGCACGAGCTGCATCCGGCGCCACGAGCGGCTGCGCGGTTCGACCACCTGCCGACCGCTGAGCGCATCCTGCTCGCCCGCGCCATCACCGACGGCGGGCCGGTCGAGATCGACTACGTCGACTCCGGGCGGCGGCTCACGACCCGGGTGGTCGAGGACCTGCACGACCTCGGCGGGCTGCTGGAGGGCTGGTGCCGGCTGCGCGACGACGAGCGCAACTTCGCGCCGGAGGGGATCATCGCCGTCCGCCCGGTGCCGTGAGAGTGCGGTACCGCAGGTAGACGGTCCCGTTGCTGAACCGCTGCTCCTCGACGAGCTCGAGGTCGATGCGCTGGTCGCGTGGAAGTGCGGGCTTTCCGGCGCCGAGCGCGATGGGGCTGACGAACAGCCGGCACTCATCGATGAGCCCGGCCTCGAACGCGTGCCCGGCAAGGTTCGCGCCGCCCACGGTCAGGTGGCCCGGGTGCGTGGACTTCAGCGCCCGGACCGCGTCGGCGTCGAAGCGGCGGCTCAGCCGGGTCCTCGCCGTGGTGACCGTCTTGAGCGTCGTCGAGTGGACGACCTTGTCCGCTGCCTGCCACATCCGGGCGAAGTCGGATGTGAGCTCGGACTGCGCGGCCAGCGCGGGTTCGGTCTCCCAGACGGCCATCGTCTCGTACAGGCGGCGGCCGTAGAGGTACGTGCCGGCGGACCGCTCGAGCTCGGTGATGAAGGTGAAGACATCGTCCGCGGGCGTGGTGAAGTCGAAGCGGCCGTGCCGGTCTTCGATGAACCCGTCGAGGGAAACGTTGGTGGTGTAGACGAGGGTGGCCACGGGCGACAACCTACGGCCGGCGATTCAGGCTTGCAGCGCGGCGGTTCTGCCGCGCAAAGCGGCTGTCTCGACGTACGGTCGACGCACCGCCAGCACGACCACTGGAGCCGACGTGTCCCGCCCTGCCCTGACACTGCGGCTGCTCGGCGCACCGCTGCTCGCCGGGCTGGCGGCGCTGGTCACCTCGACGCCGGCGTACGCCGCGAGCACACCGCAGCAGGAAGCGGCGGCGTTCGCGAAGGCGCTCAGCAGCACCAGCGCGACCGTGACGGCGGGAGTCGTCGACGACAGCGGCGTGACGCTGGCCAGCGTTTCTGCGTCGACGTCGTTGCCGCCGGCCTCGACCGAGAAGATTGCGACGGTCGGCGCTGCTCTGACGGTCTTCGGCTCGACGCACCGGTTCACCACGGCGTTGCAGGGCACCCGGCCGCTGCCGCAGTCGGCGCTCTGGCAGGGCCTCACGCAGGGTGCGTACGGCGGAGCGCTGGTCGTCGTCGGCGGTGGAGATCCCAGTCTCGGTGCAGCCGGTGTCACGTCGCTGCTGACGCCGCTGCAGCACGCGGGAATCAAGTCGGTGCGCGGTGGCCTGTGGCTCGACGTCAGTCTGTTCGACTCGGTGCGCACGGCGCCCGGCTGGAAGGCCGAGTGGCTCGGCACGGAGGTCGGCCCGCTGTCGGCTTTCATGTACGGCAAGAACCTGACCCGCAGCGACTCGGCGTACCTCGACGACCCCGACAGCGGCAACGTCGCGATCCTCGGCGACTGGCTCAAGGCGCACGGCATCACCGTCTACGGCGGCCTGCATGTCGGGCGGCCGACCGGGGTGCTGCGCACGCTGGCCACGGTCGAGTCCGATCCGCTGTCGACGCTCGGTGCGACGACGTTGCGCGACTCCGTCAACACCTACGCGGAGGTGCTCCTCAAGGACGTCGGCGCATCCGACGGTGAGGGCTCGACGCGACACGGCTTGCAGGTGGTGCGGTCACTGGTGGCGGTGGCCGGGGGAGACCTGGGAGTGGCGTACGACGGGAGCGGGCTGTCGCAGCTCGACAGCAAGAACGCGACGCAGGAGCTGAGCACGACCCGCGGTCTCGGCAGCTCTGACGTCGGCCCGACGCTGCTCGCCGAGCTCCCGACCTCGTGCACCAACGGAACGTTGAAGAAGCGGCTCTGCAACCTGACCGGGCGGGTGCACGCGAAGACGGGGACGGTCACCCAGGTGTCAGCGCTGACCGGGTACCTGATCGACAGCACCGGCCAGCGGCTGTGGTTCTCCGTGCAGGTGCGCGGCAACCTGAGCGTCACGACGCGGCAGGCACTGATCGACCGGGCGGTGACCGCGCTCGCCGGCTGACCGGTGGGAAGCTCAGCCGCCGTCGGGGATGCGGCGGCCGGAGTCGCGCCACTCCACGGCGGCGTGGAAGCCCTCGCGCTCGGCGAGGTCCTTGAACCAGTTGCCTTCGGGCGTGTGCCGGGCGATGCCGTCGAACAGCGTCGCCAGCAGCTGCGTGCCCTGCAGCCCCATGTTGTCGTAGGCCTGGTTGATCATCAGCTTCTGCATGACGAGCTGGTTGATCGGTACGCCTGCGATGCGGTCGGCCAGCCGGTCGACCGCCGCGTCCAGCTCCGCCGACGGCACCGACTCGCCGAGGCCCCAGGACGCCGCGGTCGCACCATCGATTGTGTCGCCGGTCAGCAGCATCCGCTTCGCCCGCTCGGCGCCGATCCGGTAGACCCACATCGCGGTGGTCGGGCAACCCCAGACGCGTGCCGGCGGATAACCGATCCGGGCGTCGTCGGCCAGCACGATGAGGTCGCAGCACAGCGCGATGTCGCTGCCGCCCGCGACCGCATAGCCGTGCACCTTCGCGATCGTCGGCTTCAGCGACCGCCACAAGGTGAAGAAGTCGTCGGTGTTGCGGCGCATCTCGCGGTAGTCGCGCACCGGGTCCCACGGGGTCGTATTGCGCCAGCGGTCACCGACAGCTCCATCGTCGAGGCTGCCCTCGGCGTACTGCTTCAGGTCGTAGCCGGCGCAGAACGCCCGACCGGCACCGCTGACGACGATCACCCGCACGTCGTCGTCGGCGTTCGCCGCATCGACCGCGGCCCGGATCTCGCCGGGCATCACGTCGTCGATCGCGTTCAGCCGATCCGGCCGGTTCAGGGTCAGGTACGCCTTTGCGTCGCGGACGTCGTACGTCAGGGTCGTGTACGTCGGCATGGCTGATCCTTGCGTAACACCCCGCTCGTACGCTGCCGGGGTGACCGACCTCGAAAGCAGGACCCTCGACATCGCGATGCCGGACGGCAGCGCGGACGCCTACCTGAGCCGGCCGGCCACCGGGAAGCATCCGGGGGTGCTCATCTTCATGGACGCCATCGGGCTGCGGCCACGGCTGGAGGAGATGGCCGACCGGATCGCCGACCGCGGCTACGCGGTCCTCGTGCCCAACCTCTTCTACCGCGCCGGCCGGTCACCCGTCGTACCGAACATCGTCGAGCGGTTGCAGGGCGAGGACCGTCCGGCTGTGTTCGGCGAGCTGATGCCCCACATGACGGCATTGACGCCCGAGGCCGCCGCACGCGACACGGCGGCGTACGTCGAAGTCCTGGATCAGCACGCCGACGGCGGGCCGATCGCGACCGTCGGCTACTGCATGGGTGGCGGGCTGGCGATGCGCGCCGCGGCGCAGCTCCCGGACCGCGTGGCCGCTGTCGCCAGCTTCCACGGTGGCCGTCTCGCGGAGGGTGACAGCGCGCCCCACACCCTCGCCGATCAGATCAGCGCCGAGCTGTACTTCGGCCATGCCGACAACGACGGCTCGATGCCGCCGGAGGCGATCGCGCGGCTCGAGGCCGCGTTGGACGCGGCGGGTGTGCGCTACACGTCGGAGCTGTACGCCGGCGCGGCCCACGGCTGGACGATGAGCGACATGCGGGTGCATGACGCAGCGGCCGAGGAACGGCACTGGGACGCGCTGCTCGGACTGCTCGACAGAGTGCTGCGGTAACCCGTCAGGGGCGGTGCGCGCCGAGGATCAGCTCCATCAGGTTGTCGGCAATCGCGTCGGCCTGCTTTCCGTCGAACATCGCGTCGTCGACGCCGATGATCGCGTTGGCCTCGAGTGAGGCCAGGCCGTGGCTGGCGGCCCAGCACGACGCCGCCAGCAGCAACGCGCTGTCGGCCTTGAGCGTGCCCGCGTCGATGCACTCCTGCGTCGTCTGCACCACGCGGCCGAACGTCTTGGCCCGCCCGGCCTTGCGGGCCTGCAGGCTGGGCCGGAAGTCCGTGACGACCCGACCGAACATCAAGGAGAAGAAGCCGGTCTCGGTGACCGCGAAGCGCCGGTAAGCGCGGCAGATGGCGTACAGCCGGGCCGGGTCCCCCGCCGCGTAGTCGTCGAACCCGGCCTCGTCCATGTGTCGCGCCAGCCGGTCGTAGGCCTCGGTGTACAGCGCATCGGCAAGCCCCCGCTTGCCGCCGAACAGCGTGTAGAGCAGCTGCGTGGAGCCGCCCGCCGCGGTGCTGACCCGGCGCATCGACAGGGCGTGCGGTCCCTCGTCGACGTAGAGCCGCGCGGCCGCCTCGAGCACCGTCGTACGGCGCAGGTCGAGGTCGACGCTCATCGGACACATCCTGCCGGAGAGGGCTTGCCAACGGTCGTTATAACGAGTGTAATGCTAGCCGAGACCCTGGAGGATGCCATGCCGACCGCCACCCCGTCGCTGACCCAGCCCGTCGCGCTCGAGCAGCGCCAGGAGATCAGCGCCGACGCGTGGCGGGTCTTCGCGGTCGCAGCGGCCGGCGTGTTCGTCGTCTTCCTCGACGCGACCGTCATCAACATCGCCTTCCCTGCGTTGCAGGCGGAGTTCTCCGGAGTGACCCGGGCCGGGCTGTCGTGGGTGCTCAACGCCTACGCGGTCGTGTTCGGCGCGCTGCTCGTCACGGCCGGCCGGCTCGCCGACGACCGCGGTCGCAAGCGCGTCTTCCTGTGGGGGCTGGTGCTGTTCGCGACGGCCTCGGCCCTGTGCGGGATCGCGCCCACCGTTCCGATGCTCGTCGCCGCCCGCGCCGTCCAGGCGGTGGGTGCCGCGCTGCTGGTGCCGGCGTCGCTCGCGCTGGTGCTGCCGGAGTTCCCGCTCGCGAAGCGCGCGACGGCCGTTGGTCTGTGGGGCGCTGTCGGCGGGCTCGCTGCGGCGAGCGGACCGTCTATCGGTGCCGTGCTCGTCGACGGGCCGGGCTGGCGCTGGGTGTTCCTGGTCAACGTGCCGTTCTGCGCGGGCGCGGTGCTCTTCGGTCGGCATGTCCTGCGCGAGTCGAAGGGCCCGGAGCTGCGCAGCGCACCGGACTACGTCGGTGTGCTCCTGGTGACTGCGGTGATGGGGCTGCTCTCTCTCGGGCTGGTGCAGGGGGAGACGTGGGGCTGGACGTCGGCGCGCGTGCTCGGCGCGTTCGCGGCCGCGGCGATCGGCGTCCCGGTGCTCATCGCGCATGCGCTGCGCCACCCCGATCCGGTGTTCCCGGTGCGGCTGTTCAGGGTCCGAACGTTCTCGGCCGCGACGGCCGGCGTGCTCCTCTTCGCGGCCGGCTTCTTCGGGATGGTGCTGTGCAACGTGCTGTTCCTGACGCAGGTGTGGCACTACTCGATTCTTCGTACGGCGCTCGCCATCCTGCCGGGACCGCTGATCGCCGCGGCGTTCGCGCCGCAGGCCGGCCGGTTGGCCGACCGCTTCGGGCATCGGGTGGTCATCGTGCCCGGCGGGCTGGCCTTTGCCGCAGGTACGGCGTGGTTCGCGCTGCGGGTCGGCGGTGACCCGTCGTACCTCACGCACTACCTGCCCGGAGCGGTGCTCACCGGCATCGGCGTCGGCCTCGCGTTCGCGACGTTCGGTGCGGCCGGTGCGCATGCACTCCCACCGCAGTCGTACGCCGTGGGCACCGCGGTCGGCTCTGCGTCACGGCAACTTGGCGCGGTGCTGGGTGTGTCCGGTCTCGTCGCGGCGCTCGGTACGCCGACGACTCCTGTCGCGGCGCTGGAGGCGTTCCACCGCGGCTGGTGGCTGGCCTCGGCGGCAGCCGTCGCCGCTGCGATCACCGCCCTGGCGATGCGTCGCGACTAACCGCTGACGTAGTGCTCGAGAACGTCGGCGAGCAACGTGCCGGCGTCCAGCGCGCGGGTCAGGACCGGGTCGACCTCGAGGTGCTCGTCGGCCTCGTCGGAGATGACCCGCAGCCCGGCCCACCGAACGCGAAGAGCGTCGGCGACGTAGGCGACTGCGGCCGTCTCCATGTCGACGCAGGCAACGGCCACCCCGAGCTGGCGGATGGCCGTGTGCTTCTCGCGGTCGGTCACGACGTGGTCCCCGGTCGCGGTCCACGCATCGAGCACGGCGACCGGTTCGGGTAGGGCGTGACTCGTCGTGCGGGCTGCCGCGTGCAGCGCGGCGACCGCCTCCTCGTCGGCGCGCCAGAGCCGCGGGCCGCCGAAGCCGTGCGCCCGTTCGGGGACGAACGGCCGCAGGTCGTAGTCGTGCTCGACGGCACCGGACACGACGAGGAGCGAGCCCGTCGCGACGTCGCGTCGTACCCCGCCGGCGACGCCGGCCGAGATCAGGATGCGCGGATGCTCCCTGACCACGACGGCGGTCGCGGCGGTCGCGGCGGCGACCTTGCCGATACCGCAGAGCACCGCGGTGATCGGCTTGCCGCGGAGCTCGCCGCGCGCGAGCCGCACACCGTGCTCGGAGCTCTCGGTCGCTCCGGTCATCCGCGCGCGAAGGGCGGCGAGCTCGGGCTCCATCGCCATCAGCACGACCGTGCGGCCGCTCCCGGTCACCGCTCCGCCGTACGGGTGCCCGTCAGAAGGTGGCGGTGTCGATGACGAAGCGGTAGCGCACGTCGCTCGCAACGACGCGGTCCCAGGCGGCGTCGATGTCCTTCGCCCCGATGGTCTCGATCGTCGCGCCGATGTTGTGCTGCGCGCAGAAGTCGAGCATCTGCTGGGTCTCCGGGATGCCACCGATGCCGGAGCCGGCCCAGCTGCGGCGCTGGCTCATGAGCGTGAAGACCGGCACCTCGAGGGGCTCCGGCGGGGCGCCGACGTTCACCAGGGTGCCGTCAAGGCGCAGCATCGACAGGTACTTCGCCATCGGCAGCGGCGCCGAGACGGTGTTGATGATCAGGTCGAACCGGTTGCGCAGCTCCTTGTAGGTCGCCGGCTCGTTCGTCGCGTAGTACGACGTCGCGCCGAACGCCAGGCCGTCGTCCTGCTTCGACAGCGACTGCGAGATGACACTCACCTCGGCGCCCATCGCGGCCGCGATCTTCACGCCCATGTGCCCGAGGCCGCCCATGCCGACGATGGCGACCTTCTTGCCGGGGCCGGCGTTCCAGTGGTTGAGCGGCGAGAACACCGTGATGCCGGCGCAGAGCAGCGGCGCGGCCTGGTCGAGCGGCAGCGCGTCGGGGATCCGCAGCACGAAGTCCTCGACGACGACGACCTCCTTGCTGTAGCCGCCGTACGTCGGGGTGCCGTCGACGTCGATCGAGTTGTACGTGCCGACGGACTTGCCGAGGCAGTACTGCTCGAGGCCCTGCTTGCAGTTCTCGCACTCCCGGCAGGAGTTGACCAGGCAGCCGACGCCGACGTGATCGCCGACGGCGTACTTGCTGACCTCCGACCCGACCTCGGCGACGATGCCGGCGATCTCGTGGCCGGGCACGAGCGGGTACATCGCCTCGCCCCACTCGTCGCGGCCCGTGTGGATGTCGGAGTGGCAGATGCCGGCGTACGCGATCTCGATCCGGACGTCCTTCGGACCGACGTCGCGGCGCTGGATCGTCGTCTTCTCGAAGGGCGCCTTGGCGGCGGGGGTCGCGTACGCGGTCACGGTGGTCGTCATGACCCGAGCATGCTCCCTGCCAGAAGCCCGGGGCAAACCGACCCGGCGCCGACGAGCAGGTGGCCTACTCTTGCCGGGTGCGCTGTGCGAATCGGTACTTCTTCGGCCGGGCCCTCGATGGGCCGGCCGGCGATCTCACGCGCTGACCACACCATCCCGGGCCGCTCGCCCGGGATTGCTCGTTGCCCTGGGTGATGCCCACCAGGCAAAGGAGCACCATGAACCGCCTCGCAGCCGAGGACATCACCGACGTCGCCGCCGGGCGCGCGGTGATCGACGACCTCGACGCCCGGATCCTGCGGCTGGTCGCTGAGCGCCGGGACGCCTCGCGACGCATCCAGCACCTGCGCCGCGTCGCCGGCTCACCCGGCATCCAGTACGCGCGGGAGAACGAGATCATCGGTCGCTACACGTCCGGGCTCGGTTCCGCCGGTGCGCGCCTTGCGCTGATGGTCCTGGAGCTCTGTCGCGGCGACCAGGCGACGGCTGTCCACAGCATCACCACGTAGTCCACAGCAGACCGGTGAGCACGGCTGTGCTGGCAGTGGCGCCAACACGATGTCACGATGAGCCGATGGGAGGCCCCATGTCCGTCGCGCACTTCGACCACGTCGGCCCGTGGACGTTCGACGACCTGGAGAAGCTGCCCGACGACGGGTGGCGCTACGAGGTCGTCGACGGCGCGCTGCTGATGACCCCTCCGCCGACCGACCTCCACCAAGCTGTCGGCCGACGGCTGTTCCGGCAGCTGGATCGCCAGGCGCCGGCTGAGTGGGAGCCGGTCTACGAGGTCGCGTTCCGGGTCCGCACCGACGGACGTGTTCCGGACCTTGCCGTCGTACGTGCCGGGCTTCCGGTCCGACCTCGACAGGTCGCCTACACGCCCGCTGACTTCGCACTCCTGGTGGAGGTGGTCAGCCCGACGAGCACGGGGATGGATCGAGTCCTCAAACCCGCGGAGTACGCCGCCGCCGGTGTGCCGTTCTTCTGGCGCGTCGAGATCGAGCCGTCCGTGGAGGTCATCGGCTACGAGCTGGCGGACGGCGCCTACCGGGAAACCGCCCGTGCCACGCAGGGATCAGTCGCGATGCCCGCGCCGTACCCGCTCGTCATCGACGTGGACGCGCTGTCCTTGCCCTGACCGCTCTCACGAGGCCAGCGGCTGCGAGCAGCAGGGCGGCGGCGAGCGCCGGCGTACCGCCGGTGGTTGGCAGGGTGCCGCGCGCGGTTGTAGAGCCGGGCGCGGCCACGTCGCCGCGGAAGGCGATCGACACCGGCGGCGCGCCCAGAGCGCGGCCGCCGGCACCGTACGCATAGGTCTGCCACGGGACCGAGCGCTGCTGCCCGATGCCCGGTTTGGTCCAGTCGCAGACGCCGGTCGGGAACGCCTTCTGCAGCTGCGCCCACTCCGCGTCGGTGAAAGTGACCTTGTAGTCGGCCTTGCGCAGCGGCTTGAGGGCGCACTTGATGATGTCGTTGGCGAGCGGCCCGCCGGCTTCGACCCGGGGCGTTGCGTACGGCGGGTACGCCGCGGCGCACCCGGTCGCGGGAAGCTCCTGGTCGGCGAGGAAGCACGCGTCGTGCGCATCGGTCGGCTTGTCGTCACGCACCTTCCGCGCCAGCGGGACGGCGCGGCGATCGGTCTCCATCTTCGTGAGCCAACGGTCCATCAGGTCGAACGACTTCTCGGCCAGGATCCGCGTCGGGATCGGGCCGATCGGCGCGACAGGGGCGTAGGTCCACACGATCTGGTTGTCGTGGTTGCCGTTCGCCTTGTCGAGCCGCGCGCGGGAGGCGTAGGTGTAGAAGCTGGTGTGGATCTCGCTGCTCTCGCTGTAGCCGCGCAGGTCGATGATCGGCACGTTGGCCCACTGGTACGGGTCGCTGACCTGGCCGGTGCGGTAGAGCGTGGCGATGGCGCCGAGGTCGCCGTGCAGCCGGGTCGGTGTCAGCACGTCGTCGATCGTGATCGCGCCGATCTTCTCGTTGAGGTCGGCGAACTGGGCGGCGGAGATGGTGCCGTCCTGCAGTGCCTTCAGGCCGTACTGCATCCCGACGGTGTCGAGCGGGATCTGCGCGAAGCCGCGCTTGATCTTCTTCTCCACGGCGGTCCAGTCCGGGGCCGGCCGCCGGCCGAAGACGCTGACCATGTAGTCCGGGATCGTGCAGCGAATCCCAGTCGGGTTTGTCGCCGGGTCGTAGACCTGCGCCTGGGGCAGGTTGCAGTTGCTGGCTTTCTTCGGGTCGAGCGCGCCGGAGAAGGTCGCGTCCCACGCCTCGCAGTCGCTCGCGTCGCGGTGGCCGTCGACGGCGGCGCGCTGCGTCTCGAGGGGGAACGTTGTCGGCGCCGTGTTGTCGAAGTAGTTGAGCAGCAGGTGGCAGTCGAGGACGTCGGGCGCGGTCGTGAAGACGTCGCTGAAGCTGCAGTTGGGCTGGATGCCGTTGAGTAGGCCCGGGTACATCGACGTCAGCATGAGCTGTTGGATGGCTCCGCCGGAGCAGCCGTTGCCGATCGTGTAGCGGATGGGGCCGTACTGCTCGACGATCCGCTCCTTGAGCATCATGACCGCCTCGGCGGAGACGACGTCGTTGGCGTTCTGGCCGTGGATGTTGAGGCTGTTCGTCGCGACGGCGAAGCCGCGGCCGAGCGCGATGGTCGAGTAGGGAAAGGCGAGAGCGCCCGCGGAAACGTCGTCGGTGACGCCGGTCGGGGCGCCTGACCCGTAGTGCACGGCGGTGCTCGCCCCGAACGGGACCAGCAGCTTGTGGTTCCAGGCGACCGGCCCCTTCTTCGCGACATCCCAGAGGACCGCGACGGCGTAGTTGCCGCGGTCCATCGTGCCGCGCTCGACGCGAACGATGTAGGGCACGGTCTTGCCCTGGTCGGTGGTGGTGGTCGGGACGACCGCCGGTGGCGAGCTCGGGTCGTAGGGCTCGAAGTGCTCGGGTGCGGCTTGGTAGAGCAGCTCGTACGACGGCCTCGTCGTGCACTTCGCGTCGGTCGGTGCGGTGTTGTCGCCGGAGGCGTTGTCGCAGATCCACGGCAGCACCTGGGGGCCCGCGAACACGGGGCCGCCGGAGGGGTGGTTGGTGATCGTCAGTCGGGCGGCGCGGCCGTCCGCGAGAGCAGCGGTGACCTCGTTGCCGCCGACCCGCAGGCCGGTGAGGAGTCCGGTGAGTGTCGACCCGCTTGCCCGCAGCGAGGTCGTGCGCCGGCCGTTGACGTTGATCTGCGCATCGCTCGCCGGAACGCCTGCCGGGACCGTCACTCGGACAAGCGCGTCGCCGCCCGACACCAGGTCGGCCCGGTTGGAGAGCACCTGGATGGTGACGCCGCCCCCGGCTGCTTGGGCCGGTGGTGATGTCAGTGCCGACATCGAGACGATGACGGTCAGGGCCAGCACCAGGGACAGGAGCGCGACCAGTCGACGACCTCGGCGATGGGCAAGGGAGCGGCGGGCCGGCATCAGTGCGTCTCCAGGGGTTGGCTGAGAGCTTCACCCCATCATTCTTCGCACCGCGCCACGATCCTGCCCGTCGGGTGGGGTCGGCTCAGCTCGACCCGGCCGCGCCGAGGGTCACCGCTGCCGTGTGGCTCCGGCCGCCGCGCTGGTAGGTGACGGTCACCGTCATACCGGGTGCGTTGGCGCGGACGGCGACGATGAGGCTGTCGGCATCCGTCACCACGCGGTTACCGATCCGGGTGATCAGATCGCCTTGCTGCAGCCCTGCCTTCGCAGCGGGGCCGCCGGCCGTGACCTGACCGATCGCGGCGCCCAGGCCGGGTGCCCCGTCGGTGCTGCTCGCGGCGTCCTGCGCGGAGATGCCGATCTGCGCGTGGGTCGCGTGACCGGTGGCGATGAGCTGGTCGGCGACAGCTGCTGCGTCGTTCGAGGGGATCGCGAAGCCGACGCCGATGTTGCCGGACTGCGAGCTCGAACCTGTCGACGCGATCGCGCTGTTGATGCCGACGACGCGGCCGGCGAGGTCGACGAGCGCACCGCCGCTGTTGCCGGGGTTGATCGCGGCATCGGTCTGTACGGCGTCGAGCACCGCCTGCGCTCCTGCGCCGCTCTCACCGGTTGCGACCGGGCGGTGCAGGGTCGAGACGATGCCCTGCGTCACGGTGTTGGACAAGCCGAGCGGAGCACCGATCGCGAGCACTGCCTGGCCGACCTTGAGCGCGTCGCTGTCGGCGAAGACCGCGGCCGTCAGCCCGGTGACTCCGGTGACCTTCACGGCCGCGAGGTCGGAGGTCGTGTCATGGCCGACGATCGTCCCCGCAACGGTCCGGCCGTCGTTGAGCGTGATGTGCACCGATCCGCCGGCGAGTGCGGCGGACACGACGTGGTTGTTCGTGAGGATGTAGCCGGTGGACCCGTCGACGCGGACGACGATGCCGGACCCGGTGTCCGACACCTGCTGTGACCGCTGGCCGAAGGGTGACGTGACGACGTCGGTGCCGCTGACCTCGACGGTGACGACGCTCGGGCCGATGACCGCAGCGGCGGCTTCCGGCGTACCGGCCGTGGCGGTGCTCGCAGCGACTGCCGATGTCGACCGGGCGACGGAGGCGCCGATAGCGGTCGTGGTGAGCGCCGCTGGCCGGTCGAAGCGGGCAACGATCCCCCCGCCGGCTGCCCCGGCCAGAACGAGTGCGGCGACCAGAAGGGCGAGCCGACGCGGCCGGGACAGCGGCGACGTCGGCTCCGGCTGTACCGGAGGCGCCGGCGGGGGGACGACTGGCGGGGGAGGGAGCGCGAACTCGGGACGGGACCAGTCCGGGGTGGTCGGCGGCTCGGCGTACCAGGGCTCGTGAACGTCCGTCGTCGTCATGCGCCCACGTTCGGCCGCGCCGCTGCAGCCACGCTGGGAGGCACCTGTGATTCCGCTGGCAGTGCGACAGCAACCGGGCTGAAACGGCATGCCCGGACATGTCGTGTGCTTCAAGCACACCCACCTGGGCCGGCTGAAGCAGCTCAGAAGCCGTGGTGGACGGCCTCGACGTTGTGGCCGTCGAGGTCGCGGAGGAACACGCCGTAGTAGCCGGGGTGGTACTCCGGGAACTCCCGCGGCGCGTGCAGCACGTTGGCGCCCATCGCGACGGCGGCCTCGTGCACTGCGTCGACGGCCGCCCGGTTGGGTGCGACGAACGCGACATGGATCTCGCGCGTCTCGGCTCCGTTTGCCGGACTCAACCAGAAGTGCGGAAAGCCATCCGCACCACCAAGACCGATCGCGGGACCGGCCGGCGTGTCGTGACGCATGATCTCGTGCATCCCGATCGGACCGAACGCCCGGACGTAGAACGCGACCGCGGCTTCGACGTCAGCTGCCTGCACACCCAGGTGATCGAGCATGCTGGGCAATGTAACGACGAATGGGGCGCGGTATGTGCACCGTGGTGGTGCGGTGGGGCGGGTCTGTCGAGATCCTCGCGCTGCGCGACGAGCTGGTCGGGCGGGAGTTCGACGACCCCGGCCCGTGGTGGCCGGCGCAGCCTTCTGTCGTGGGTGGGCGCGACCGGGTGGCCGGTGGCAGCTGGTGCGTCACCGACACGGCGTCGGGTGTGACGGCGCTCGTGCTGAACCGACCGCAGAAGCGGGTTGGTACGCCGTCGCGTGGCGCGCTGCCGCTGCTCGGCGTCGCGCACGGGGTGGACTGGCCGTCGTACATCGACATGAGCGGCATGGCGAGCTTCGCGCTGGTGCTCGCCGCGCCGGACGCACTGACGCAGTGGGTGTGGGACGGGGAGCGGCTGATGTCGTCGTCGTTGGGGTCGGGCATCCACATGGTCACGTCGGGCGGCGAGGAGGACGGCAAGGCGGACCGCTACCTCGCCGACTTCGCGGCGGCGCCGGCGGGGGAGTGGCCGGCGCTGGTCGCCCGTCACGACCCTGAGGACGACCGGGCCGCGCTGGTGGTGCGGCATCCGTTCGAGGGCGGTGTCTACGCGACCGTGTTCGGACAGGTGATCACCGCAGGCGAAGCCGGCGTACAGCTCAAGTACTCGCGCACCCCGTGGGACCTGTCGAGCTGGAGACCGTGACACGCAAAGACATTCGGCGACCACTCGGGAGCTGGCGGTCGAACGGCGAGCGCTAGACCGGCTCGGTCGCCTCGGTAAGGCGGCCCGCGATGCCGGGTACGTCGTCCAGCTCGCCCGAGGCGATGGCGATGATGAGGTCGTAAGCCTGGTCGTTGTCGAGCTTGGACCGCCATCCGTTCAGACCGAGAAGCGTCACCTGCGCCGCGAGTGCGAGTCGCTTGTTGCCGTCGAAGAGCGGGCGGTTGCGCGCGAGCGAGTGCACGAGCGCGGCCGCCTTCTCGTGCAGCGTCGGATAGGCGTCGAGGCCAAACGCCGAGGCCTGCGGACGAGCTGCTGCCGCCGCGAGCAGTCCGAGATCGCGGACCTCGACGGATCCGAGCGTTCTCCGCGCGATGTGCACGATGTCATCCACATCGAGGTAGATCACTGGCCCAGGCGATCGAGGGCGTCGGCGTACCGCTCGAGCTCGGTGTTCAGGATCTCATCGATCTTCGCGCGCCGGGTCGTGCGTGCGTAGCGGTCGAGGACGGCGCGCCGGATGACCTCCTGGCGAGACGTGCCCTCTGCCTCGGCGAGTGCGGTGAGGGCAGCGTCGAGCTCGTCGTCGGTGCGCAGCGTCATCGCCATGGCGTCATGGTACCGCGTTGGTATCATGAACTGCATCTCATACCTGCGGCGGTCTATATGCGGCGTCGGAGCGGACGGACGCGCTCGTCGTACAGCGGCTGCCACATCGTCCCGGTCTCGAGGGCGAGCAGTGAGCGGTCGACGAAGTCGTTGAGCCACTCGTGGACCAAGACGTCGGCGTCGCGCGCGGCTGCCATGGCGATGTCCTGATGGTCGGCGGACAGGTCGAGGGTCGGCCGCCAGTGCCGCTCCGCTTCTCGGTGTGCATCCCACTCGGCCTTGAGGGCGGCGGCCAGCGCGGGAACGCACTCGCTCAGCGGCGACGCCGGTTCGGTGAGGACAGCAGACTCGCCCGCAAGAAGCTCCCAGATGCGCTTCTGCAGGTTCTCGGACACTGCGCGGGAGCCGGAGTACCAGGTGCTACCGCGCTCCTCGAGCCGGCCGACGGCGAGGGCGAAGGCGTTGCCACGTGCGCGCACGGCCGGCGTCTCGTCGATGACCTCCACGTGCAGGACGCCGCCTTCGACGTGCAGTGACAACAGCTGTCCCTCGTGGCAGTCGAGGCCGGGCCACCTGTCGGGAGCCTTCCAGCCGTAGCCGTAGGACCCGCGCTTCAGGACGCCACCGGTGGCGAGCGGGATGTCCTCCGCGCGTACGGCGAGATGCAGTGGTGCGAGGTCGTGGCTCGCCGGCTCTTCGCCGTACCAGGTGCTCCCGTAGCGCCGGGTCGTCAGCCAGCGTCCCTCGAGCAGCGCGAGTGGTGATGCCCAGCGCTTGTCGCGCAGCTCGACCGCGTTGTGGATGAGGGCGCCGCGCACGGACGCCTCCGGCGTACGCGACGTGGTGACGCCTTCTGCGACGGCAAGGCGAGCGAGGACGTCGAGGGCGAGCGGGCCCTGTGTGCGCAGCTGCTCGTGGCAGAACGAGGAGATCGTCATGTCGTGATCGTGGGCGGCTTTCGCGGACTGCCCTCCTCACGTCGTAGATCTGTGGACCCGGTGCAGCGTGTGTGGACAGCCGTCGTCAGCTTGTCGGAGCGGCTCGTCATGGTCGGCGCACCCGACCGAGGAGCTGCGATGTGCGAGCACTGCGACGACAACGACGAGACGCTGGACGAGTTCTACGCGCGAGTGATCCGGCCGACGATCGAGCGCTGCGGCTGGTACGTCCAGTACGTGATCGGCACACGGGGCGTGCCGTCCTACGCCTACACGATCGGGCTGACCGAGCACGGCTATCCGGAGCTCATTGCGACCGGAGTGACGCCGAACGAGGCGGCTGCCTTGCTGAACGCGGGCGGTGAGCTTCTGCATCGCCGCTGGCTCGAGCACGGACAGCGGGTGGCCGTCGCTGGCCGGCGCGTCGAGATCGTCCAGCTGCCGTGTCCGGAGGCGCATCTGCTGTTCGCGGATGACGTGTACGGCCCCGATCTGCAGGCGGTTCAACCGGTGCACGCCGACGAGAGCGGGGTCTGGCCCTGGTCGCGCGGCTACCGCGGTGGCGCTGGCGGTCAGCCCGTGCTCGGGCCGCGCGCGGTGCGTCGACGTACTGCTTGAAAAGTCTTGTGCACAAGGGCTTGCGCCTATGTCGGACATGTCATATTATCGAACATACGTTCGAATAACGAGGAGGTGCGGATGAAGGTCGACGTGGACCCGACGCTGCTCTCTCCTGGTGTGCGCGCGGTCGTCGAGGCGATGACGGCGCTGAGTGACCTCGCGCCGGTCGATGCGCCCGGCCCAGTCGCGCTCGCGGACACCCGCGCGCTGTTCGCCGTGAAGGAGCAGCTCGACGCGCACCTGCTGCACCGCGTGCGCGACATCGAGCTTCGGCAGCTGCACGAGCTCGACGCGATGCCGTCGGTGGGCACCTGGGTGGAGGCGCAGACGACGTCGGTCGATCGCCGGCAGGTCGCGCTCGCTCGTCGCCTCGACAACCTTCCTTCGGTACGACGGGAGCTCGAGTCCGGCCGCCTGTCCATGCTCGCAGCCCAGCGGGTGAGCGCGGCGGTCGAGAAGGTGCGCGGCTTCCTCGACCAGCGCGACGGGCTGATCGACGGCTTGCCGGCTGAGGACGTGCTCGACAGCGTGATCCTGCGCGGCGTGCCACAGCTGTTCGGCGAGGCGCTGGGCGGGCTGTCCGACGATGACCTGCGACTGCGCCGGCTGCTCGCGGAGATGGTTGCGCTGCAGGAGTCAGGTCGGTCGCAGGTCGCCCGGGTGGAAGAAGCCTTCGTCGCTCTCGCCGTGCGGGTGGAGACGCGGTCGTTACGGCCGGCGTTGGAGGAGCTGGTCGACGCGCTGTTGCCGCAGCGGCTCGAAGACCTGGCGGCGCGGGCGCACGCGCGACGCGGGTTGGCGCTGGAGCGCAACAGCGACGGCTGCGGCTGGCGGCTCGAGGCGGATCTCGACGACGAGACCGGCGAGCTGCTGCACACGACGTTGACCGCGGCGATGGCGACCGATCCGGAGAACGTCACCGACACCGCGGTGGCTGCGGAGCTCCGAGCCGAGGGACGCGATCCCTATGCGGCCGGGCCGGGCGCGAAGCCGCGCAAGGTGTGGGAGCGCCGCCATGACGCACTCAAGACCGTGCTCTCCGACTGGTTGGGCACAGGGATCGCGGGCTCGCGCGGCAAGGTCGTGCCGCACCTGCTGGTGCGGGTCGGTCTCGATGCGTTGCAGGGCGCGCCGGGTGCGCTGCCCGCGGTCGGTCGGTCCGGACGGTCGCTGCCCGCGTCGTTGGTGCGGCGGTGGGCGTGCGACAGCGCGATGACGCGGTTCGTGATGGGACTGGGCAACAAGGTCATCGAGATGAGCCACACGGCTCGGACCCTGAAGGCGCACGAGCGAAAAGCCAAGGAGATGGAGACAGGAGGAGTCTGCCAAGCCGCCGGGTGTCATCCGCCGCCCGGAACGCCGTTGATTCCGCACCATCCCGACGCCTACGCGCGAAGCAAGACGACGAGCTTCTACGACACGGTGATGTTCTGTCCCGGGTCGCATCACGACCTGCACGAGGGTGGCAAGACGCTGCTGCTCAAGGACGGCCGGCTGCTCGGCCCCGATGGCTGGGTCCGGCAGGTGGCGGCATGAGATGTGTGGGTCTAGGCCACTGAGCCCGACGGGACGACCCATTCGGTGGGCTGTGACGTGGTGTCCGCGATGAACGCGAAGTCTCGGTCGTAGTGAAGCAGCGTCACTCGATGCCGCTCGGCGACGGCGGCCAGTACGAGGTCCGCGATGCCGACTGCGCGCGTGCGTCCGGTGCCGGCGAGCTGAGATTGGACGTCGTACGCGCGGTCCCAGTCGGCCTGGTCGATGTCGAGTCGCTCGAAGCCGGCTCGTTCGCGCCGGAGCTCGTCGTACTCCTTCCTGTTCCTGGTGCTGAATCCGAGCTCCAGGTCGACCAGCGAACAGGTGGCGACGAGACCCGCTTCGACGAGCGGGGCCAGTCGCGCTTGCACGGCGGGCTGGTGAAGTCGCGCGGTCGCGCTCTTGTCCGCGAGATACCGCGCTACCGCCACGCATCCGCCATGACGCCGGGATCACGCAGGTCGCTGAGGCCATCCGCGAGCGCCCGGACGAGGAAGCGTCGTCTGGCGTCTGCGGCTGCGGCGTCGCGAAGTGCGCGGTCGACCGTGCCCTTGATGGTGCGGGTCTCGAGCGCCGTACGTGCTGCATCCAGGACGTCATCGTCGATCTCGACCAGCCGCTTCGTCATCCCGGGAGTATATCCGATCGCCGAGCATATGGATATATCGCCGAACCGGCGAGTTGCGGGTGGCCGCGCAGAGCAACCGGGGTCGGTGGGCTGCTGTGGATGACCGCTCGGGGACGATGCGGCGGTGAGGATGCCGGCGAGCTTGCGAGGGTTGCCGCGCGAGACGTTCGTGCTTGCGCTGGTGGCGTTCTGCGTCGCGCTCGGGTTCGGCATCGTCGTGCCGGCGGTGCCGCTGTTCGCGCTGCAGTTCGGCGTCGGGCCGACGGCGGCAGGTGCGGTGGTCTCGGCGTTCGCGCTGATGCGGCTGCTGTCCGGGATCGGCGGCGGGCGGCTCGTCGACCGGGCGGGGGAGCGGGTCGCGCTGATCGTCGGCATCGTCGTGGTGGCGGTGTCGTCGCTGTTCGCCGGACTCGCCGTCAACTACCCCCAGCTGCTGGTGTTCCGGGCGATCGGCGGCATCGGGTCGGCCATCTTCACGATCGCGTCCACAAGCCTGCTGCTGCGGGTCGCGAGCGCCGCCCAGCGCGGCCAGACGCAGAGCGTCTACCGGGGCGGGTTCCTCCTCGGCGGCATCATTGGGCCGGCGTTCGGCGGCGCGGTGATCGGCATCTCGCTGCGGGCGCCGTTCTTCCTCTACACCGGCACGCTCGCGCTGGCCGCGCTCGTCGCCATCACGATGCTGCCGCGGGGCGCGGTGCGCGACCAGCCGGCTCAGGTGTCGCTCGGCGTGGCGGAGGAGTCGGCCGCGCCCGAGGTGGTGGTGCCCGCGCCGCGTACGACGCTGAAGACGGCGCTGGCGAAGCCGGCGTACCAAGCAGCCTTGGCCGGCAACTTCGCGGTCGGGTTCAGCGTCCTCGGCGTGCGCAGCACCGTCGTACCTCTCCTGGTGGTGAAGAAGCTGCACCTCGCGCCGGGCTGGATCGGGGCCGCGTTCGTTGTCGCCGCGCTGGTGCAGGGCGTGCTCCTGCTGCCTGCCGGCAAGGCGGTCGACGAGATCGGCCGGCGGCCGATGCTCATCGTCGGAGGGTTCCTCACGGCCGGGTCACTCGTCGCGCTGGCGCTGGTCACCGGGCCGGTCTCGCTGCTGCTGGCGATGGGGCTGTTCGCGCTCGGGGCCGCGGTGATGGGGGTCGCCCCGGCCGCGATCTTGGGCGACGTGCTCGAGGGCAAGGGCGGTACGGCGGTCGCGGTGTGGCAGATGGCGAGCGACCTGGGTTCGGTCATCGGCCCGGTCGCGGCGGGTCTGCTCATCGACCACGGCTCGTTCGGGACGTCGTTGGTGGTGAGCGCGGTCGTTGTCGGCGCCTGCACGCTGCTGGGCTTCCGGGTGCCACAGGCAGGAGTCGCGGCGGCGGAGTCGAAGTCGACAGCGTGACCCTGACCCGTCTGCTGCGCCGCCGTACGGCCGCGCTGGCGGCATGCGCGCTCGCAGCTGTCGCGGCCGGATCTGCCCACGCCGACCCGGCTGCCCAGGTCGCGACGGTCGCTGTCACGGGGTGCCCGAGCAACGGCGTCCAGGTCCCCAACGACTACCTCGGGCTGAGCATCGAGTGGAGCATGGTGCCGCACTGGTTCGGCACCAGCGCGGCCGGCGCGGTCCAGCCGACCGTCAACCTGCTCGACAGCCTCGAGACCAAGCCCGAGACCGCCGGCGTGCTGCGGATCGGCGGCAACAGCCAGGACCTGCACGTGTGGCGGCCGGACACGCCTGCGACGAAGAACAAGCTCTTCGAGGGCGTGATCAACAAGGGCATGATCGATGCGCTGTTCACCGTCGCGGAGCGGTCCGGCTGGAAGGTCGTCCTGGGCGTCAACCTGCGCGACGACAACCCCACCGAGGCGGTGGCGCTCACCCGCTACGCCATCAGCCGGGACCGCACGCACAAGCTGCTCGCGGTCGAGCTCGGCAACGAGCCGACGGTCTACCTCGGCAACGACAACACGGCGTACATCGCCCGCATCTACTCCTACGTGCGAGCGCTCGATGCCGACCCGGTGACGCAGCACGTCCCGATCGCCGGACCGTCGCTCGCCAACCGGGCCGACCTGGGCTTCCTCACCAGCATTCGGCAGGCCTACGGGACGCGGTTGCCGTTCGCGACCTGGCACCACTACGCCAACCGGCCGACCCTGACGCGGCTGCTCGCCGAGGACGTGTCAAAGGAGTGGCGCGACCGGATCGACGCTGCGACTGCGGCGGCCGGCGTACTCCCCACTCGGATGGACGAGGGCAACAGCGTCGGCACGGGCGGCATGGACCGGGTCAGCAACGTGATGGGGTCGGCGGCCTGGCAGCTCGACACCATGGTCACCGGCGCCGCTGCCGGTCTCGCCGGCTACCACGCGCACGCGTGGGACGGCTACTACTTCCCGAAGGAGAAGCGCGAGTCCTGGTACACCCCGTTCGTCGTCCGCGGCGGCCTCGTCTACCCGCGGCCGACGTTCTACTCGCTCGCGCTGCTCAAGGACCTGCCGGGCAAGCGCTTCTGCAACGCGCTGACGGCAGTGCCCGACGGTCAAGACGTGAAGAGCTGGACGCTCATCGATCCAGAGACGTCCCGCCTGTTCGTGTACGCCGTGAACAAGGCCGAGGGCGCCGCCAGCGACGTGACCTTGACAACACCGGTGCAGTACGCCGGCGCCGCGTCGGTCAGCCGCATCGGCGACCCGGGCGGCTGCGGCGGGAAGAAGAGCGACATCGAGGGCGCGCGGCTGCCGACGCAGGGCGCGTTCTCCTGGACGCCGACGACGGTCGACCCGGTCGGGCCGTCGGCGTACTCGATCCGGCTCGAGCCCTGCCAGTCGGCGTTGATCGAGATCCCCCTCACCGGAGCCGGCGCGCGCTAGCCCTCAGCCGGCGTAAGCGGTCGTGATGGTGAAGGACCCGCCGTTCGTGGCGACGCTCATCGGAGTGGCGTATCCGCAGTAGCCACCGAAGACGGTGATCCGCGCGGTGTAGGAGCCGCTCGGGACAACGAGGTCCGCGGCGGGTGCGGCATCCGGTGCCTGCTGGCCGCCGGTGGAGAGCGGCGTGCTCCCTTGCAAGGCGTACGACGACTGCGCGCCATTGGGCACCTCGGCCGCGTTCGACACGATCGGGTCGCCGGTGGCGACCACGGTGCTGCCGGACAGGAGGGTGACGCTCACGGCATACCCGGGCGCGTTGGGCCCGCCGGTCTGGTTGTTGCTGTACAGGTTCACCCGTGCGAATGCGGTGATGACCGCCGGTCGCGCCAGCGTCAGCGGTATGTCGGCCAGGGCGGCGCTGCCGCAGGCGGACTGTGTCGTCGGGTAGCTCGTCGCGGCTGTGGGGACGCGCCACGCGGGCCCAGCTGCGGCCGGCGCGCCCGGCGTGCCCGGAGTGCCCGGACTGCCCGGGCTGCCCGGGGAGCCGGGTGCGCCGGCTGGGCCGGGTGGGCCTGTCGGGCCGGGCGACCCACTCGGGCCCGGCCCTCCGGCAGGGCCGGCGGCACCGGCCGGCCCGACCGGCCCGACCGGGCCCTTCTGGTTCCAGGCCACGAGGGTCTCGGACGTCGCGCAGGCCGGGTGGTCGACGATGCGCAGCGTGTAGTGCGTGTTGCTCATGCAGGCCAGGATCTGGCGGGAGCCGGTGACGCCGGAGAAGCCGGCGAGCGACAGCGCTTGGCCGGCGCCAACCGCCAGGCATCCCACCAGGACCACGTTCAGTGCGACCGATCGATGTGCGAGCCGGTTCGTCAGGGTCATCTGCTGCTCCCGCCGCCCAGATGGGTCTGTTCGACAGCAACCTAGCGACGACAGACCTGCCGGCCAATGCGTCAATGTCGGCCGCCCGTCGTAGGGTCCGACCGAGGCAATGACGCGAGGGGAATCGAGATGGCTGGTGTACGGGTTCTGGTCGGGACGCGCAAGGGCGCTTTCGTGCTCACGAGCGACGAGGGCAGGCGTGACTGGAAGGTCGACGGGCCGCACTTCGGCGGCTGGGAGATGTACCACCTGAAGGGATCGCCGGTCGATCCGGACCGCATCTGGGCGTCGCAGACCAGCGGCTGGTTCGGCCAGCAGGTGCAGCGCTCCGACGACGGTGGCCTGACCTGGAACCCCGTCGGCAAGGACTTCTCTTACGCCTCGGTCCCGGGCACGCACCAGTGGTACGACGGCACGCCGCATCCGTGGGAGTTCGCCCGCGTCTGGCACTTCGAGCCGTCGCTGACCGATCGCGACACGGTGTACGCCGGGGTCGAGGACGCGGCGATGTTCAAGACGACCGACGGTGGCGAGTCGTGGACCGAGCTGCAGGGGCTGCGCGAGCACGGGTCAGGGCCGCACTGGCAGCCCGGTGCCGGTGGCATGTGCCTGCACACGATCCTGCTGCACCCGACCGACGAACAGCGGATCTACTGCGCGATCAGCGCGGCCGGCGCCTTCCGCACCGACGACGGTGGCACGACGTGGGAGCCGATCAACAACGGGCTGCAGTCGGGTGAGATCCCCGATCCGGAGGCCAACGTCGGGCACTGCGTGCACAACCTCGCGCTGCACCCGTCGAAGCCGGACACGCTCTACATGCAGAAGCACTGGGACGTCATGCGGAGCGACGACGCCGGCGCCAACTGGACCGAGGTGAGCGGCAACCTGCCGAGCGACTTCGGCTTCCCGATCGACGTGCACGCGCACGAGCCGGAGACCATCTACGTCGTCCCGATCCTGTCCGATTCCATGCACTACCCGCCGGACGGCGCACTGCGGGTCTACCGGTCCAAGACCGGCGGCAACGAGTGGGAGCCGCTGACCAAGGGCCTGCCGCAGAACGACTGCTACGTCAACGTCCTGCGTGACGCGATGGCCGTCGACAAGCTCGATGACTGCGGCATCTACTTCGGCACGACGGGCGGCCAGGTCTACTGCTCGCCCGACGGCGGCAACACGTGGGACGCGATCGTGCGCGACCTGCCGGCGGTGTTGTCGGTCGAGGTCCAGACGCTCGCATGACGCGGGTCGTGCTGCCGTACCACCTGCGTTCGCTCGCGCAGGTGCAGGGCGAGGTGCAGGTCGAGGCGAAAACGGTGGGCGAGGTGCTCGACGCGCTCGAGGCGTCGCACCCGGTGCTCATCGGCACGATGCGCGACCCGGCGACCGGCAAGCGACGGAGCTTCGTGCGGTTCTTCGCCTGCAAGGAGGACCTGTCGCACACGTCGTACGACGAGCCGCTACCCGATGCTGTGCTGGAGGGGTCGGAGCCGTTCCTCGTCGTCGGCGCCATGGCCGGCGGCTGACCTTGCGCCGTCGCTAGCCGCGTTGCAGCAGGATCGGCAGCGCGCCGTACTCCAGCGTGCTTGCCAGCGCCTTCGCGCTCTCTTCTGTGAAGGAGCCGGTGATCTGGGCGTCGCCGTCGATCTGCTCCATGATCCGCGGGGCCGCGATGACCTCCCCGTCGAGGACGATGGCCATCTGCTTGCCGACGAGCTGGCTGGTCAGGTCGGTGAACCTGCGCTGCCCGGCGTCCGTGAAGTGCATGATCACCTGCCACTCGCCCAGCTGCTGATCCCGCTCGGCGGTCGCGCCCTTCACGTCTTCGCCCCCTACCTGTGCCGGACCGAGGCGGTACAGCTCGGAGTGGTCTGTCGAGCACGCCGAGGCCAGCTCACCGACCGGCGCGGCCCGCGTGGCGGTCGGACAGCGGGTGCCGGGCTGTGCCTCGAGGACCTCGCGCAGCTGCAGCACACCCGGTGTGATCAGGTCATCGATGTGACGCTCGCCGGCCGCTGAGGTGCTGACCGCCAGTCGGTCGCCCGCGACCCGTACGTCGCCGCAGCCGTAGACGGCCAGCCGGTGGGTGAGGATGCCGGCCGCGTCGTCCAGCTGGTCGGGCGTCGCCGCTGCACCCGCGACCAGGGACACCTGCGCCGTCACGCTGCTTCTCGGGCAGGCAGCGGCCGGTGGGCTGTCGTCGGGTCGGCCGGTGTGGTGGTCGGCGAGCAGCACGGCGGCCACTCCGGCGAGGAGCACGAGGACGGTGACGACGATCAGCGGGGTCCGGCCGCCGCTCGCGCGGCGAGCCGGAGCGGGACCCGTGGTGGTCATCGCCGCGGACGCTACAGCCCACCGACGTCACCGGAGTACCGTCCGCGCCGGGGGTGCCGCATGGCGACGATCGCGAACACCGACATGGCGGCGGCCTGGGACGGCGACGAGGGCGCGCACTGGGCAGCCAACGCCGACCGCTACGAGCAGGCCAGCTCGCGGCTCTGGGATCAGTTCTTCTCGGCAGTGCCCATCGCCGCCGACGCGGACGTGCTCGACATCGGCTGCGGCACGGGGAAGTCGACGCGCGCGGTGGCCCGCCGCGCAACCGAGGGCTCGGCGCTTGGCGTCGACCTGTCCGCCCGGATGCTCGAGTTGGCCCGCGAGCGGACCGCCCAAGAGGGCCTCGCCAACGCGCGGTTCGACCAGGCGGATGCGCAGGTGCACTCGTTCCAGGCCGGCGCGTTCGACCTCGTGGTCAGCAGCTTCGGGTGCATGTTCTTCGCCGACCCGGTGGCGGCTTACCGAAACATCGGCGGGGCGCTGACGCCCGGTGCGCGGCTGGCGCTGCTCGCCTGGCGCGACATGGCGAGCAACGCGTGGATCAGCACGGTGCGAGAGGCGCTCGCCGTCGGCCGGGACCTGCCGTCGCCGCCGCCCCACGCGCCCGGGCCGTTCGCGTTCGCCGATCCCGATCACGTACGCCGGGTGCTCGGCCAGGCCGGCTTCGTCGACGTCGGCCTCGAGCCGATCGACGCACCGATGGAGCTCGGCGCGAGCGCCGACGACGCCTACGCGTTCATCGGCACCATGGGCGTCGCCCGCGCACTGACAGCTGACCTCGACGAGGAGACCCGGCAGCGCGCCATGGACACCCTGCGGACGGCGCTCGAGGCCCACGCCACCGACGAGGGCGTGCTCGCCTCGGGCGCGGCGTGGCGAATCACGGCCACCAAGGACCGGCTGGGCTAGGCGCCGAACGGTCCGATCGGACTATTTCGCGGGCACGGCCCGGCAGCCGACGATTTACGCAAGTCGGGCAACGTCCCGCGCCCCCACCCTGCGGAGGAGATGTCCTGTGAACCGTGCTGTGCTGTGCCGGCTGGCTGCCCTTGCGTCGTCGGTGCTGGTGGCCGGGGGAGCAGTGGCGCTCGTCGCGCCCTCGGCGCAGGCCGCGCCTGTCCTCAGCGTCGTGTCGCAGACCGCGTTCGTGGACAGCGCCGGCACGGACAACATCGCCGGCGAGGTGCGCAACGACGGCAGCGCGAACGTCGAGCAGGTCCAGCTCAGCTTCCAGTTCCTCGACTCCACCAACCACGTCCTCGGGTCGGACTCGACCAGCGCGATGGTCAACCGGATCGCGCCCGGTCAGAAGTCGCCCTTCCTGCTGACCTTCAGCGCGCCGGCCGGCTACGACCACGCCTCGATCACGGCGTCCGGGAGCGACGTTGCCGCGCCGCCCAACCACAACTTCACGACCGCCCTGTCGAAGAGCACCGACGCGTTCGGGCAGCCCCACCTCGTCGGCACCGTCCGCAACGACAACACGACCCCGGCGGACTTCGTCTCCGTCGCCCTGACCTTCTACAACGCGGCCGGCAAGGTCGTGAACGCGGCCTCGGAGTTCGTCGACGACGACACCATTGCTCCGGGGGGCACGTCCAGGATCGACGAGACGATCAGCGCGACGCCGGCGTACACCTCGTATGTCGCCGTCGCTCAGTCCAACTCCGACGCCGCGCCGGGTGCCTCCCCGAGCCCGACGCCGAGCGCGACATCATCGCCGAGCGCGTCGCCGAGTCCCACGTCTAGTCCGAGTCCCACGTCGAGCCCGACGCCGGAGATCACGCCGACGGTGACGCTCGGCAGCAGCATCATCAGCGCGGGTCAGCACGTCACGGTGACGTATCACGGTGCTCCGAACACGACGCTGCGCATCCTGTCCAAGACGCAGCCGGCCACGTCGTACAGCGTGATCACGGCGGTCGCACTCGACGCGTCCGGCGTGGGCGCGACCAGCCACGCGCCGACGAAGAACACACGGATCATGGCGCAGACCCTCGGTGGGACGTCGAGCACGCAGCCGCTCATCCAGGTGCGGTCCGTCGCGTCGATCAACGCCAAGCGGGTCGGCGTGCACACCTACACGTTCACCGGCCGGGTCTACCCCGCGCGGGGCGGGCGGCTGGTCAGTCTGTACCGCAACGGGGCACTCACCGCGCAGGCCAGGACCGACGCGTCGGGCATCTACACGATGACCAAGACGCTCGCTGCGGGCACGTTCAGCTTCCAGGTGCGGACGGCGAGCGACACGTACAACCTGGGTACGACGAGCCCGGCGCGCACCTACTCGATCAGCTAGGGCTGCAGCTCTCACTGTCTTCAAGATTTAACTTGACGGATAATTATCCTAACGGTTAACTATTGCCGTGGACGAGAGCCAGCTGGACGCGACCTTCGCGGCACTGGCCGACGCCACCAGGCGGGCGATCCTGGCCAAGCTCGCGCACGGGGAAGTGACCGTGAACGAGCTGGCCCAGCCGTTCGACATGAGCCTGCCGGCGATCTCCAAGCACCTGAAGGTGCTCGAGCGCGCCGGCCTCATCTCGCGCGGTCGCAACGGGCAGTTCCGGCCGTGCCGGCTCGAGGCCGACGGCCTCGACGTTGCCACCGACTGGATCGAGCACAACCGCCAGATCTGGACCGACCGCTTCGACAAGCTCTCCGCGCACCTGCGCGAGCTGCAGAAGACACCCTCGACGAAAGGCACACCGTCATGACCGCCACCGCTACCCCCGAGGACCTCGGCGAGGTCACCGTCGTCCGCGTCTTCGACGCACCCCGCGAGCTCGTTTACGCGTGCATGACCGACCCGAAGCACCTCACCCACTTCTGGGGACCGACGGGTGTCAGCACGCCGATCGAGAACATCACGCTCGACCTGCGCATCGGCGGCGTCTTCGAGACCGTCATGGTCAACGACGCGACCGGCGACGAGTACCCGTCGAAGGGCGTCTTCACCGAGATCGCCCCGCCGTCGGTGCTCGCGTGGGAGGAGCCCAGCGGCATGGCGAACCGGTCGACGTTCGTCGACCTCGGCGACGGTCGCACCGAGGTCACCATCCACCAGACCAACGTGCCGGCGATGTTCCGCGCTCCCGAGGCACGGGCCGGGTTCAACAGCTCCCTGGACCGCTTCGCCGCCTACCTGGCGACCCAGGTCGGCTGATCTCGGAGCGACCGGGTCGGCGCGCCGGCAGGCCGACCCGGTTGCACCGAGGTGACGTCAGCGGCAGCCGATGCGGCGCGCCGTCACGACTGCGGCCTCGATCCCGTCGGTCCAGGGCGTGCCGTGGCCAGGGAGCACGACCCTGGTCTCGATACCGGCCAGCTTGTCGAGTGACTGCATAGCGACGTTGCTGTTCTTGTTGGAGCCGCGGCTCTGCAGCTGCGGGTCGTCGCGTCGCCCGAGTCGTGGCTCGACGGTGCAGAGCAGGTCACCGACGAAGGTGACGCCGTGCTCGCGGAACTCCAGCACGCAGCTGCCGTCGGTGTGGCCGGGGACGTGCCGTACGAGCGGCGAGCCCGGAACGTTCGCCGTACCGCCGTCGACGAGCGGCACCGACACCGGCATCGCATCCGGCTTCGTCGCACCGCTCTTGATGGCGTGCGCGACGAACGCCATCGTCGCCGGGAACAGCAGGTAGGGGAGCGTCTTCTCGGGCTTATTGGTCTTCGGCTTCGCGGCGAGCGTCGCGTCCGCCGGGTGCAGGTGCACCGTCGCGCCGGACTTCGCGAAGGTCGCGGCCATCCCGATGTGGTCGATGTGCCCATGGGTCAGTACGACGGCACGGACGTCCTTGCGGCTCTTGCCGATCTGCTGCAGCGATGCGTCGAGGTGGTCGGCGTACCGCGGGAAGCCTGCGTCGATGACGGTCAGGCCGTCGGCACCGGCGTCGACGACGTACCAGTTGACGTAGCGGGTGCCGGCGCGCCAGATGCCGGGTGCGACCTGTTCCATGCGGGCATTCTGTCGCGACCGGTGTCGCGGCCGCTGAGCATCACGATCCCGACGGCGATGAGGGCGATGTTGGCGAGCACGGCGAAGAAGAGCACCGGTGCGTGGATGAGCGTCTGCGGGACGAGTCGGACGGGGAACGCGGCGGCTGCGACGCCGGCACCGACCAGCCCGAAGTAGGAGCCGACGACGTACTGGCGATGCGTGCGCACGCGCCCGGTGCGGGCCGCCCAGATCGCCACCGTCAGCGACACGATCGTCCATGCGGACAGGGCGTGGATCCAGCTGAAGTGGCCGGGCGTGAGCTGCTTGATGCCGAAGGAGCTGAGAGCGACCCAGTACATCGTCGCGACCCAGATCCGGCCGAGCCGCCGGTGCAGCCGGTCGCCCTTGGGCCGGCGGACGACGACGTAGCCGCCGAGCAGCAGGGCGAGCGTGGCGCCCACGGCGTGCGCGGCGATGAGCAGGTTCCAGCGGTCCATCCGGCGCGTCCTATAACGTTGTTATGAAATCTGATAACGCTGTTATAGTGTGGCTCGTGTCTGCCGTCAAGAGCCGCCCGACGCCCGTTGATCTCGCGGAGCGGCTCGTCGACGAGGCGGGCCGGATCCTGTCCGCGGAGGGCGCCGCGGCCCTGACGCTGCGCCGGCTGGCGAGCGCGACCGGCACGTCGACGATGGCCGTCTACACCCGGTTCGGGGACAAGCAGGGACTGCTCGCCGCGATGTACCGGGCCGGCTTCGAGCGGCTCGGCCAGGCGATGACCGCGGCGGTGGAAGGCATCGACGACCCGCTCGTGGCGATGGCCGAGCTGGGGCTGGCCTACCGGCGGGCGGCGCTGGCCAACCCGCACCTCTACGACCTGATGTTCGGCCGGCCGGTGGCGAGCTTCGAGCCCGATCCCGAGGTCAAGCAGATCGCGGAGGCGTCGTACCGGCCGTTGGTCGATGCCGTGCAGCGCTGCATCGACGCAGAGGCGATGGTCCCCGGTGACGCGGAGCGCGTGGCGTCGTTCCTGTGGGCGGTGACGCACGGGATGGTCAGCCTCGAGCTGGCCGGTCAGTTACCGGGCGGCGCGGCCGAACGTGATGCCTCGTACATCGACGCCTTGGTCCTCAGCAGCGTGCCGTTCCTGGCGCCGTCGTGACCGACGTCAACGCAACGTCGTGCGGTAGCTCGCACTCATGCCGGCGGTGTTCGTCGAGGTCGCAGCCGCGACGGCGTACAGCGAGAACGTGCCGCCCCTGCTGAACCGCTTGGTGACGGCCCAGCTGCCGGATGAGGTCGTGGTGGCGGTGGCGGCCAGCACGGTGCCCGCCGCACTACGCCGGTAGATCGACACGCGGATGCCCCCACGTTGCGGTGACAGCGTGCCCGAGAACCGGTACGTCAACGTCGAGGTACGGCGAAGGGCGAACGAGACTGCACTGGCAACCGGCAGCGTCGAGGTCGGACTGCTGCTCTCGCGGCCGTCGCGCACGGCTCGGATGTACAGGTCGGTCGTCGTCGAAGGCGTCACCGTGAACGCGTAGCGACCGTCAGATCCTGCGGTGGCGGTGCGCGCGAGGTGGTACACCGTGGCGGGGCGGCTTCGAGCCCAGAGCTCCAGGTGTACGCCGGGGTCGGCGGTGCCCGTCACGTTCGCGGTGTGTCCGGCAACGAGCGGCACCGGGGTGATCTGCAACGTCGGCCGGCTCGGGGCCGGCGCGGTCGCCGGTGAGGTGGTCGGCGTCGCCGTCGCTTGGCTGCTCGTCGTCGGTGTGGGGCCCGGTGCGGGCGTTGGCGTGGGCGTTGGCGTGGGCGTGGGCGTTGGCGTCGGCGTCGGCTGGGGAGTCGGCGTTCCGGTCGGCTCGGGCGCCTGGTGGGTGTCCCCGGTCGGTCCGCCGGTGGTTCCGCCGGTGGTTCCGCCGGTGCTGCCGCCGGTGCTGCCGCCGGTGCTTCCGCCGGTGGTTCCGCCGGTGGTTCCGCCGGTGGTTCCGCCGGTGGTTCCGCCGGTGGTTCCGCCGGTGGTTCCGCCTGTGGTTCCGCCGGTGGTTCCGCCTGTGGTCCCGCCGGTCGTGCCGCCGGTGGTTCCGCCGGTGGGTCCGCCTGTGGTCCCGCCTGTGGTCCCGCCGGTCGTGCCGCCTGTCGTGCCGCCTGTCGTGCCGCCTGTGGTCCCGCCGGTGCCATCGTCGACGGGGTCCGGCAGCGGGACACCGATGGACGGAGTCGTCACCGGCGGGCCGTCCGCGGCCGCAGTGCGCGCGCGGACCTCGTACGTCGACGGGCCGAGCCCGTCGCCCGCGATGACGGCGCTGGTGCCGTTGACGACCGTCTCTGTGCCGGCCGGGGTCGTGACGACGTACGACGTGACCGGGCTGCCGCCGTCGTCGGCCGGTGCCGACCAGGAGAGCGCGACCGCCCCGTCCGTGCGCAGCGTGCCGGCCAGCGCTCTGACCGGCCCGGGCGGAACCGTCGGCGTCGCCTTCGCGCACGCCGGGGCGGCAGCCGCGGTGTTGACCTCGATGAGCTTCGTCCCGTCGCGTACCTGCCCTGCGCGCGGGCCGCCCGCCTGACCCCAGTAGATGCCGCTGGCCTGGACGAAGTCTGCGTTGTCCAGGTCGTACGTCGTACCGCGCTGGTCACTGCCGGTGCTGCCGCGCAACGTGCTGTCGCTGATGAGCGTCAGCGGCGCGTTGTTCTCGCGCAGCCCGGTGCGGTTGTCCTGGATGTCGAGACACGACCACGAGCCGGTGCTGCCGTTGACGACCAGGCCGGCGCCGACAGTTTCCGCATCGTTGTGTCCGTTGTCGCGCAGCGCGAGCCCGGACAGGTCGGCCCGCAGGCCGGTGAGCTCCAGGCCGTTGCCGGGTGCGCCGGCGATGCGGGTGTTCGTGACCGCACTCGGCGGCGTGGAGACCGAGCCGGCCAGCGTCACGGTCTGGTCCGAGACCGTGCTGTCGACCGACGACGCGGTGTCCGACACTGCAAGCCGGCCGAGTCGAGTGTGGGCGACCACCAGGCCGTGCTGCGCGTCCGAGCCTGCCGCCGTTGCGCCCGTGCTGCTCTGCACGGGCAGCCGCACCGTCGCGCCGTGGACATCGACCGATCCCCGGGCCGTGCCGTGCGCGACAGCGCGCAGATCCGGCGGCATGGCTGGGCACTCCATCTCGCTGGCCAACACCTGCGAGCAGAGCACGGGCCCCACGGACGCGTCTGCCGTCGACGTGATCACCCCGCCGCCAGCAGATGCATCAAGGGATCCCCCTTGGAGCACGACGTCGCGAGACGCACGGAGCACGGCGTCGTGGGGGAGTCTCAGCACAGCGCCGTCGAGGACCGTCAGCGCCGCGTTGCCTGCTCCGGCCGCATTGCCGACGCTGCCGGCGATGTACCCGAGTAGGTGCGGGGCTGCACCGTTGCGTGGCGTGACCCAGGTCAGGGTGCCGGACACCCGCACGCCGTCGAGGTCAAGCACGTCCAGGGCGTTCAGCGCTCCGAGGTTGCCGTCGATCTGCTGCCCCGGTCCGACAGTCACGCCCATGCTGCGCAGCGCGATGGCGGGCCAGATGCCCCAGGGCGCGTTGGTCGCGCCGCGCGTGACGACGTTGCGCTGCACGCTGATGTCGTTCGGCGCCAGCGGGCCATCGGGTCCGGTGACGGTGATGCCGGTGAATAACGGCTTGACGATGTCGTTGTCGCTGATCCGCACGTGCTGTGCTTGCTCGACGCTGATCGAGCCTGCCTTGATGCTGGTGTGGTCGACCGTCACGCTGTCGGCGCTGTCGACGACGATGTCGCCGCGGTCGAGCGATGAGCCGCCGTCCACCACGAGGGTGCCTTTGAAGTTCGACGACTGCATCGGGTCGCGGGTGAATCGCGTGAGCCGGAGCGTGCCGCCGCGCATCACCGCGCCATGCAGCCGGATCCCACCCGCCTCGTTGTCGGGACCCCAGGTCGCGGCGATCTCGCCGAACGACGCCGGCTCGGGCCCGCAGGCACCGGCCGTCGTACCCGTGCACGCGCCAACGGCGACCGCCGCGGGGTCGCCGAAGTCGGTGAACAGCGCGCCACCGGCCGAGGCGTCGAGGGATGCGCCCTCCAGCATGACGCTGGCCCGACCCTCGGATGCGACGAGCGCCCCGGCGGGGACGGTGAGTGTGTGACCGGCGCTGATGAACAGCGAGTGGTCCCGGTCGGTCGCCGCGGCGAGGTAGTGCCCCAGGGGACGGACCTGCGGCGCGTGCGTCGGCGACACCCAGGTCGCATCGCTCGTCAGCAGGCCACCGAGCCGCATGGCGTCGATGGCGTTGTTGCCGCCGGTGACGTCGTCGACGTCCTGTCCCGGGCCGAGTCCGTAGGTCGCGGTGTCCAGGTCGACCGCGGGGTGCAGCACGGGGATCCCGCGCTCGCTGTCGTGGCCGCTGTCGGTGACGACGACGTGCTGGATGCGGGGGTGGTCGCCCCTTGCCTCGACGGCGACTCCCTTCACGCGCGTGAACGTCGCGTTGGCCAGCAGCGAGCCGCTCACCAGGTGCGCGCCGTTCCCGGCGATGTCGACGAACGAGCTGCCGGCCACGCTCGTGCGGGCGCCCGCAACGATGCCGCCACCCTGGCGCTGGAACGTGGAGTCGGAGACGGTCGTGCTGCCGTTCGGCGCACCGGTGACTCCGATGCCGCCGTCCCTGAACGTCGTGCGCTGCACGACGAGCGTCGCCGAGTCGGCGCCCAGGATCCCGTCCCGCGAGTACCGGACGTCGGCGTTGGTGAGCAGCGCCGAGCCCGTCCCCTCCACGTGGACGCCGCCCCAGCCGGTGGCCGTGTTGCAGGTCGTGGCGATCGACGAGGGGCACGTGCTCAACCCGGCCGAGCTGTCAGCGGTGGAGGTGAAGATGGCGCCGCCTGCCTCGGCATGCAGCGTGCCCCCCTGCATGGTCAGGTTGCCCTCGCAGACCCCGCTGCCCTGCGGCAACGGGCACTGCTGAGCGCCGGCCGCTTCGTAGAAGTTGGTCTCGGTCGTCTTCACCACTGCGCCGGCGGGGACGGTCAGGTCCGCTCCAGCAGCGAGGGCCAGGTTGTCGAGCAGGTGCCCCAGTGGATGCACGTCGGTGCTGTTCGTCGGCGTCACCCAGGCCAGCGACGAGGTCAGGGTGCCGGACAGCACCATCGCGTCCATGGCGTTGCCACCGCCCATGACGCGGTCGACGGCGCGGCCCGGACCGATCTCGCTGACGACGTTGTCGAGGAACACCGCCGGCTCGGCACCGCGACGGCCCTGATGCCCGCTGCCGGTCACGGTGACGTCCCGGAGCACGAGGTCCTGCGACTGGCTCACCCGGATGCCGGCCTCGCCCGCGTCATGGACTCTCGTGTTGGTGATGTGGGCCGCGCACGTGCACCGGACGGAGATGCCGCCCTCGAACGACGACCCGGTGACGTCGACGCCGTCGAGCCAGGTCGGCGTGCCGGACGTGAAGAGCACGTCGTTGAAGACGCCCGCGCTGCTGACGGTGACGCCGGTGAGGCGCGCCGAGAGCGCGTCGCGGATGTCGACCCCACGTGCAGCGAGCAGGGAAACGTTGTCGAGCTTGACCATCGTGGGGCGCGGCGTCTGGATCCAGCCGTAGTCCCAGTTCGTGCCGTCCGAGGTGATGCCGCCCCACCAGTTGGCGGCGCCACCGTCGATCAGCAGTCCGCGGCCCGGGGCCGTGGCACGGGTCGTGAGGTCGCCGCCGCGCAGCACGATGCCGTTGCTCCCGTCTCCGTGCACGACGACCGGACCACCGGACGCGTCGACCGTGAGCGCGCCGCCGAGGCCGATGAGCAGGCCTGCCCGGCAGAGCCGGTACGGCGATCCGCCGGCGGTCAGCGCCGTGGTGCGACCGTCCAGCCGACCGCAGAGCAGCGTCCCTGCTGACGGCCTCGTCGGGTTCGCGCTCGGCGTGACCCTGTCACGCGCCGGTGCACCGAGCCCGGCGGCGCTGATCGGGTCGACGAAGACGTCGTAGGTCTGCCCGTTGGTCAGGCCACCGACGTGAGCGGTCGTTGCCGTGGCCGGCACGGTGACCTCTTGCGATCCGACGACGACCTTGTAGGACGTGATGTCGCTGCCGCCGTCGTCGGTCGGCGCGGCCCAGGACACGTCGGCGCCACCGTCGGTCGGCACGGCTCCGACCAGCTCCGGGATCCACGGCGTCGTGACCGCCTGCGGCAGCACGAGCTCGTCCGTGCCCCCTGACGGCCCGGCGGCCGCCGTACCGGGGTGGCGGACGGCGAAGCGGGTCGGGCCGGACACGACCGGTTGGAAGGCCACCCCGCCGGAGGCGTCCGTCGTCTGCGTGTCGATCAACGTCCAGCTGTCGCCGGCCTGCGGACGTGACCACAGCGTCACCGGCTCGCCCGCGATCGGGGTTCGGTCGGCGTCGTTGGTCAGCAGGTGGGCGGCGACGGCAGTTCGCCGCCCGGTGCGCGCCGGGGCGGAGCTGAGGGTCGACCACAGCCGAGTGGGCGTCCCGCTGTCGGCGGGCGCCGCGGCGGTGCCGCCGGCGGTGTGGGTGTAGAGCTCTGTCACGGTGCCGGACTCGCGCGCCCCGGTGACGAGGACGCGGCCGTCCTGCAGCTTGGTCGCGGTGCTGTCCCAGTGCCCGTACGTCGTGGTCCCGGCTGACGACCACAGGTCGGTGGAGATGTCGTAGACCTCGGCCTCGCGCGTCCACGGCCCCGACGCGGGTGGGGACTGGTGTGAGGACCCGACCATCAGCACGCGGTGGTCGTCCAACGTGACGAGGGGCGCGCCGACCCCGTCTTCGATCGGGGGCGCTGCGACGGCGCGCCACCGGTCGGTCGCGATGTTGTAGACGTACGGCGCGAACTGGGGGCGGGTGTCCTCGTGGTCGGTGCACGCGAACCGGGCCAGCACGAGGATGTGGGTGCTGTCCACGAGTGTCGCGGAGGTCCAGCAGATGCTGCGGGGCGGCGCGGTCACACGCGACCAGATGCCGGTGAGGTGGTTCCAGACCTCGGCGACCGGTGGCGCCGTGCCGCCGACGACGAAGACGTCTCCGCTCGGCAGCACAAGCGCGGACCCCCGGCTGTGCGTGGCGATCGTGTCGCCCGTCGGCGCCCAGGTGCCGGACTGCGGGTTGTAGACCTCTGCCTTGTTCGTGTTCGGCCCGATCTCGTAGCCGTTGCCGACGACGAGGGCTCTCCCGTCGGGCAGCGCAACGCCCAGCGTGGTGAGTCGAGGGGTCCGCATGCCTCCGGTCGTCGACCACGTGCCGGTCAGCGGGTTGAACAGCTCGGCCTCGGTGCGCTCGTCCGTGAACTGGGCCTTGCCGCCCGCGGCGAGCACCGTGCCGCTTGTCAGCGTGACAAGGACGGCCTGCGTCCCGCCGAGCAGATCGGCCGCGGCCGGGAGGAACCGGTTGAGCACCGGGTTGTAGGTCTCCGCCGTACCGGTGCCGAGGACGAGCACGCGGCCGTCGTTCAGGCCGGTAGCGGCGGTGTGCGCGGCCGCCATCGACGGGCCGGCAGCCCACGCGCCGGTTGCGGCCTGCGCGACCGTCGGCGTGAGCGGTAGCGCGAGCATCGCGGCCGCGGCCGTCACTGCAAGAGCGCGCAGCCGAGCCATGCCTGTCCGCCTTCGCTGCGCTGGGGTGACGCTGCGCCCGAGTGCTGCGCACGGCGCCCGTCAGGCGCACGTAGCGACTTCGCGGGCGTCGCGTCGATTCCTGCGATCGTTCGGCGCAACCGCGGGTGAATTCAAGGCCGGGACTTCGGACGAAACGGCTGGCAGCCGTACAAAGCCGACACGCGGTGCGGCAAGACTGTCAGTCAGCACAGGGCGATGAGCGCGCCGATCGTGAAGGCGGCTGCGATGAGCCAGATCCAGGTCGGGGCGCGACGGAGCCGGCTCATTCTGCGTACACGTTCCCGTTGCCGACGATGACGGGCACCGGCGTCAGCGGCCGCGTGGCCGGTCCGTGGAGCACCGCCCCGGTGCTGGCATGGAACGCGCTGCCGTGGCAGGGGCACTGGATCCGGCCGTTGCGGACGGTGCTCACCGTGCAGCCCTGGTGCGTGCAGGTCGCGCTGAACCCGAAGACGCCACCGGCGTCGCGGGTCAGGACGACACCGTCGACGACGAGCCCGCCGTCGACGGGCACCTTATCGAGCGCGGTCAGCAGCTGCCCTTGACCGCCGGTGGGTGTCGTGCCGTACGCGTTGGCTGCAGACGTCGATGACGGCGCCTTGGCGGCGTCGCTGCGCCGGGCGACGACGAACCCGGCGACACCGGCAACGACCGCGAGGCTAAGGCCGCGCAGGACGGAACGGCGCGTCGGGGTGTCGGTCACGTGAGCGGGATCCCGCTTCTGGTGAAGAACCACAGCGCTGCCGTCAGCCACAGCATCACGAGGCTGCCGAGCACCGTGCCGCCGAGCACCGGCAGGGCCCACCCGGGCAGACCGCGCATCCGCAGCGACAGCATCTTCGCGGCGTACGCGCCGTAGAACAGGCAGCCCGTGAACCCGTGCAGCGCGACGCGGGGCGACGTCGTGACGAAGCCGAGCGACCACAGGCAGTGGAAGGCGACCGGCAGCGTCGTCACGAACGCGGCGGTGCCGCTCCATCGGTGCACGCCGGCGACCCATGCCGGCGGTCGGCCGGCGAGAGGAAGGCGGCGCCACATCCACAGCGCGGTGATCAGCTGTACGGCGAGCAGGGCGGTCGCGACCGTCGTCAGCCACGCCTTCATCGGCAGCATGCTCGAGAAGCCGAGGTCGAACAGGGGTCGCTGCGCGGCGGTATGTGCACGGCCGTAGACCCCGAGCGAGACCGCGACACAGGCAGCCAGGAGCACCGCCCAACCGAAACGGCTGTGCGTGTTGCGCGACTCCGCGCTTGTGACTAGTTGGCCGTCCAGACGTCCAGGACGTCAAGGTTGTAGAACTTCGCCGGGCCGTCGCAGAGCACCATCATCTTCTGGGCGAACTCCGACGTCGCCGGGTCCTGGGAGTTCTTCATCGCCGCTTCGTACGACGGGAACTCGACGATGTTCAGGTAGGTGTTCGGCCGGTCCTTGTCGGCCGTGAACGTGCCGCGTACGACGGGCGAGTCGCCTCGGGTGGCGCGGTACTCCTCGCCGAGCGCCTTGACCTCCTCGGGTCGTGATGTCGTGAACTCGATGATCTGCACGAACCCAGCCATGTGTCCCCCTTGAGAAGTCAACCTGTGGACACCATGCCGGAATCGTCCGAAAACCGCCATGGTCCGATCAGCTCAGGTGTTGCCGCGGCTCAGTTGATGCTTCGGTCGGACCCGGCCCAGTAGCGGTCGCGGATGTCGCGCTTCAGGACCTTGCCGGCGCCTGAGCGCGGCAGTTCCGAGACGAACTCCATCGAGCGCGGGCACTTGTACCCGGCGATCAGCTCGTGGCAGTGCGCGCTCAGCTCGTTCTCCGTGACGGTCGCCCCCGCACGCAGGACGACAGCGGCGTGCACCCGCTCACCCCACTTCTCATCGGGTACGCCGATGACGGCGGACTCCAGCACTGCGGGATGCTTGCAGAGGGCGTCCTCGACCTCGATCGAGTACACGTTCTCGCCGCCGGAGATGATCATGTCCTTGGCGCGGTCGACGAGGAACAGGAAGCCCTCGCTGTCGAGGTAGCCGAGGTCGCGGGTCCAGTACCAGCCGTCGCGCAGGACCTCCTCGGTCTCGGTCGGCTTGTTCCAGTAGCCGAGCATGACATTCGGTCCGCGGAGCACGACCTCGCCGACCTCGTCGACGTCGCATACCGTGCCGTCCTCGCGTCGCACGGTTGCCTCGACGCCGACGATCTCGCGGCCGGCGGAGCGCAGCCTCGGCGAGTCGACCAGCCGCTCCTCGTGGTCGAGCACGGTGGCGAGTGGCGCCACCTCGGTCATGCCGTAGCCCTGCGCGAACGAGCAGCCGATCACCTCGATCGATCTGCGCAGCAGCGATGTCGAGATCGGGGCGGCGCCGTGCAGCACCATCCGCATCGAGGAGAAGTCGGCCGCCTTCGCCGACGGGTGCTCGCAGATGGCGGTCAGCATCGCCGGCACCATCAGCGTCGCCGTCACGCGTTCACGGGCGATGACGTCGATCGTCGCCCCGGCATCGAACGACGGCAGGAACGTGTGGCACCCGCCGACCCAGCTGACGGAGTACGTCGACGCGCCATCGGCGAGGTGGAACATGGGCGCCGTGTGCAGGTAGATCTCCGACGAGCTGTACTCCAGGGCGATCGTGATGTGCATGGCGTTGGCCAGCAGGTTGCGGTGCGACAGCATCACGCCCTTCGACGCGCCGGTGGTGCCGCCCGTGTAGAAGAGTCCGGCGATGTCGTTCTCGTCGACCGCCACCGGGAGCGTCGCGGGGGTCACGTCCGAGATCAAGGCCTCGTACGCCGAGGCGCCGACGATGACCTGCTTCACCGAGTTCTCGAGCTGCGCCGCTGTCTCCGCGTAGGTGTCGTCCGCGATCAGTGTGTGGACCGCGGCGTCCTCGAGGATGTAGCGGAACTCCGGCAGCGCGAGCCGGTTGTTCAGCGGCACCATGACTGCGCCCATGCCGGGCAGCGCGAAGTAGCACTCCAGGTAGCGGTGGCCGTTCGCCATCAGCACCGCAACGCGGTCGCCGACGCCGACGCCGGAGCCCTGCAGCGCACCTGCCAGCCGCCGGCAGCGGTCGGCGAGCTCGCGGTACGTCCGCCGAGCGTCGCCGTCGACGTACGCCGGCTGGTCGCCGTACAGCGACTCGGGTCGACGCAGGGTCTCCCACAGCGAGCTGGACATCAGGTCTCCCTCGTTGGTTGACGGAGCTGGTGGGAGAGCAGCCGCCCGACGCCGAGCAGCTCGGCGACACGCGCTGTGTCCAGATGCGCGACGTCGCCCTCGTAGACCACCGTGCCGCGTTGCATGATGGCGGCGCGTTCGACGAGCCGGAAGCCGAAGCCGATGTTCTGCTCGACGAGGACGATCGTCAGGCCGTCGGCGCGAAGCTGCAGCAGCATCTCGAGCACGAGGTCCACGACCGACGGTGCGAGTCCGGCCGACGGCTCGTCGATCAGCAGCACCTCCGGCGAGCTGGCCAGCGCCCGACCGAGGGCGAGCATCGCCTGCTCACCGCCGGACATGGAGCCGGCCAGCTGGTTGCGTCGCTCGGCCAGGCGCGGGAAGCGCTCGTAGACGCCGTCGACGACGTGCCGGTACTTCGCCTTGTCGGTACGACGGGTGACGTAGCCCCCGAGCCGCAAGTTCTGCTCCACGGTGAGTCGCGGGAACAGCTGCCGGGCCTGCGGCAGGTAGGCGACGCCGCGGGGCACCCGGCTCTCGGGTGGCTCGTGGGTGACGTCCGCGCCGAAGACCTCGATGGTCCCGCTGCGCACCGGGACCAGCCCGGCGAGCACCTTCATCGTGACGCTCTTGCCGGCGCCGTTCAGCCCGAAGATCCCGACGCAGTCGCCGCGCTCGACGGTGAGGTCGACACCGTGCAGGATCGTGTTGGCGCCGAAGCCGGCCACGACCTGCCGGGCCTGGATGGCGGGCTCGCTCATGCGAGGACCGTCCCGCCCAGGTAGGCGTCGAGGATCTCCGGCATCGCGGCGAGCTCCTGGGTCGTGCCCTGGGCGAGGAGCTGGCCGGCGTTGAGGACGTACACGTAGTCGCACAGGTCGAGCACCAGCGGGACGTTGTGCTCGATGAGCAGGATGCTCTGCCCGTGCTCGTCGCGGAGCTGACCGAGTCGCGTCGCGAGGCTCTCCGCCGCGGCCGGTGACAGCCCGGCTGTCGGCTCGTCGAGCATCAGCAGCTTCGGTCCGGTGGCGAGGACGGCGGCCAGCTCGACGAGTCGCTGCTGGCCGCCGGAGAGCTGCCGTACGGGTGTGTCGGCGTACTGCCCGAAGGCGAGCCCGTTGATGACCTCGTCGGCGATCGTCGCCAGGACGGACTCGACACCGCGGGCCGCTCGCGCGTAGGACAGGGCGGCCACGTCGCCGTACCGGGCGAAGGGATGCAGTGCGAGCAGGATGTTCTGCCGCACGCTCTGGTCGCGGGCGAGGCCGATGTTCTGGAAGGTACGGCCGAGGCCGAGCCCGGCCCGCTCGTGCGGCTTGCGCCGGTGCACCGGGACGCCGTCCAAAGTCACGGTGCCGGTCGACGGGACGAACCCCGAGATCGCGTTGAACAGCGTCGACTTGCCCGCGCCGTTCGGGCCGATGATCCCGATGATCTGGCCCGCCGGAACGGTGAGCGAGACATCCTCCACGGCGTGCAGGCCGCCGAACGTGACGGACATGCCTTCGACGACGAGCAGATCCGTTGACCGCGGGCGAGAGGTCAGGCCGGCGGCGGTGGCGAGGTTGATGCCGCGCAGCTGCTCGACGTCCACCGGGGGACCGGTCGGCGCCGCCCGCTGGCGGGCAACGAAACCGGCGAGGCCTTCCGGCAGCTTCACGATGTTGTAGAGGGTGATCGCAGCGGCGATGACGAGGTCGTAGCGGCGGAACGGCGGGGGCAGCGTGGGTGCGATGGCGAGCAGCACGGAGATGACGACCGGGCCCCACCGGCGGCCGATGCCGCCGATGACGACGATGAGCACGATGCGCAGTGACAGCTCGCGGCCGAACTCGTCGCTGGTGACCAGGCCGATGCCACCGCCGTACAGGGCGCCCGCGATTCCGGCCATGACACCGGAGAGCACGAACGCGAGGAGCTTGTAGCGGACGACGTCGATGCCGAAGGACTGTGCCGTCGTCTCGTCCTCGCGGATGGCCAGGAAGGCGCGGCCGAGCCTGGTCCGCAGCACGTTCATGTCGACGAGCCACACGCCTACGAGGACCACCAGGCACATCGAGAGGTAGATCGGCTCGTTGATCAGGATGTGGTCGCCGAACCACCAGCGACGCGGCAGTGAGGCGCCCGAGGAACCATGGGAGAAGAACCGCCACCTCAGCACGGACGCCTGCATCGTCGCGCCGAAGACCAGCGTGACCAGGGCGAGGTAGAGGCCGCGTAGCCGCAGGGCGGGGATGCCGATGGCCAGCGCGATGATCCCGCCGGCGAGGCCACCGACGGCCCACCCGGCGTACATCGGCAGTGCGAAGCGGTCGACCATGACGCTGGCAACGAACGCGCCGATCCCGAGCAGCGCGGCGTGGCCGAGGGAGAGCTGTCCGGCGTACCCGAGGAGCAGGTTCAACGACAGCGCGGCGATGCCGAGGCTGACGCCGTACGTGAGGGTCAGCGCATGCGCGGACGACAGCAGATCGGGCATCGCCCAGCCGGTGAGCGGTGGGAGCACGACGCAGGCGAGAAGGATCAGCGCGATGTCGGTGCTCCTGCGATGACTGCGCGTCGTCGTCGTCATCGCGCGCCGAACAGCCCCTGCGGACGGAAGACCAGGGTCAGCACGACGGCCGCGAAGATGCAGAGCTCGGGCAGTCCGGTGACCGAAGTCCCCACCGTGGCGTGCCGGATCGCCGCTGCGCCGACGCCGACGATCACGCCGCCGAGGAACGCACCGCGCATGCTGCCGAGGCCGCCGATGAGCGCGGCGCTGAGTGCGCGGATGAAGATCCCGCTGTAGGCGCTCGGTGAGATGACCCCGATGTCCGGCTGGATCAGCAGCGCCGCCACGGCGGAGAGAACCGCAGCGAGTCCCCACGTGAACATCGACGCACGAGCGAGCGGGATGCCGAGAAAGCGGAGCGCCTCCTGGTCCTGCGCCGCGGCGACGACGGACAGGCCGAAGTCGGTGAAGCGGAAGAACGCCGCGAGCGCGCCGGCGACCAGCGCGACCAGGGCGAGCGACGCGATCTGGTTGGGGCTGACGTAGACCCCGATGACGTTGACGCTGTGACCCGTGATCGGTGGGTCGAGGCTGCGACCCACCGGTCCGAACAGGGTGATCTCGAGCGCCACGGCGAGGGCGAGCAGGGCGAGCGTCGCGACGGCGACGGTCACACGTGGCGCATCGAGCAGCGGCCAGACCGCGAAGCGCTCGAACGCCACCCCGACGGCTAGGGCGAGAACGATCGATGCGAGTGCCCCGGCGGCATAGGGCCAGTGGTGCTCGACGATGAGGATCTGCGCGACGAACAGCGTGAACGTGCCCAGCTCGGCCTGGGCGAAGTTGAGCACACCCGACCCGGTGTAGATCAGGACGATGCCGAGCGCGAACAGGCTGTAGATGCCGCCGATGACGAGACCGACGACGAGCGCTTGCGCCACGCTAGGCCTTGACGCATCGGCGGATCGGCCGCCAGCCGGGGTTGCCTGGCGTCACTGCGTACGCCTCGAACAGGTCGGCCGCGAAGCCACCGTGGTGGCCGTCTCCGGAGAAGTCGACCGGGCACGCTGCCCCCGTCGTCCCCTTGAAGCCGGACTCCATGATGCCGGCGAACCGGTCCCGCGTGCAGTCCCGGCCGCAGGCGACGAAGAGCCCGGCCATGTTCTTGAACGAGACCCAGCTCTGCCAGGCGACGTCACCCGCGATCCCGCACAGGTCGGTGTTCGGGGAGTATTTCGCGTACGCCGCCTCGAACACCTTCAGCTCCGCGCCGTACGACGCATACGGCCCGCCGAAGTGGTGGCACTCGTACGGCGGCGCCAGGTTCGAACCCATCAGCGGCGGGGTGAGCGCGTCGTTGCCGAGACCCTTGGTCTGCACGTTGAAGCCGAACACGAGCCAGTGCGGGTTGTACTGCTGGCTCTTGCCCTGCTTGATGATGTTGGTCTGCGAGAACGCGTCGTCGAGGACGAACACGACCTCGGCCCCAGCTTGCTGGAGCGTGAGGATCTCCTGTGAGTAGTTGCCCTGGTCCTGCATCACCGGGATGTCCGCGACGATCGTTCCGCCGCGCTTCACGACCTCCTTCTTGAAGCGGTCGCGGGCCGGCTGGAAGTTGGTGCTGTTGCGCCAAATGATGCCGACCTTGCTGTGCGGGACCTTGTCGGCGCCCAGGTCGGCGATGACGGAGGACAGGTCCTCGGAGCTGATCGTGTTGGTGAAGCTGTAGCGGAACTTCTCGGAGCCGGTCCGCAGGGTGAAGCCGTAGAGGTAGAGCTCCTTGTTCTGCTCGGCCCACTGCCGCACCGGCGGGATGACGTCGTCACCGAGTGCCCCGAAGATCATGAACGGGTTCTTCGCCTGGCACTTCTGTGCGGCCGGCACGCCGCCGGTCGCGGTGTACTGGTCGTCCTCGAGCGTCACGTTGAACTTGCGGCCGTAGATGCCACCGTTGGCGTTGAGGTAGTTCCAGAAGACGAGCTCGTCCTCCGGCTTGGTGTTGATGGCATACCCCAGCGTCAGCGGCGCGTGGCCGCAGACCACGACGGTGTCCTTGCTGATGCCACGCAGGTTCGCGGCTCCGGGCGGGTAGATCGTGGAGTCGTGGTAGCTCTGAGCCGGCTTGGTCGTTGCGCCGCCGAAGACCGTCGAGTTGGCCACGGTCGGGTTGCTGCTCCCGGTGGTCGTTGTAGTCGTGCGCGTGCCACCCGTGGTCGTTGTCGTCGTCGGGCCGTTGACGGCGCCGGTGGCGGCGCCGCCGGGCAGGGGGGCCGTGCTTCCTGCTGCGGCGGGGCCATTTGTTGCTGTGCCGGGAGCCGTCGTCGTACCCGTGCCGTTCTGCGCCGCACTCGCGAGCGCGTTGGTCCCGTCATCGAGGTGTGCGATCGAGTACAGCGCGTACGACGCGGTCCACAGCACGATGACAGCGAGCACGGCGAGCGGCCGTGAGTTGGCCTTGGCGGACGCGGTGATGGGCGCGCGCACCTCAGCCGGCAGTGACTGCATGAACCCGTGCAGGATGTGGAACAGCAGCAGGCCGGCGAGCGCGAGCCCACCGACGACAGCCCAGATCCAGGTGTCACTGTGCACGGAGCACCTCCGGTTGCGTGCGTCGTACGACGAGCAGGAGAGTGATGACGCCGGCGATCAAGCCGGCGGGGAGCAGTGGCAGCTCCGGCACCGTCGGCCCCACGACCGTGGTGGCCGCGTGAGCGTCTAGGAACCGCCAGGCGGCGAGCGTCGTGTCCGGCCCGATCGGGTCGGCGAAGGTGCCCTCGTTGCTGCCGCCGCTGTAGTTGTGCGTCAGGCCGTGGATCAGCCAGCTCTCGACCGCAACGCATCGCTCGGGCAGCGGGGTCGCACGGGTCGCCGGAGCGCAGCCGCCCGTGTTGCTCGCGAACTTCGTCACGGTGTGCGGGTAGGTCTCCCACCCCAGCGTCGATCCCGGGCACGGGTTGTTGCCGTGCGGGTCGGGATAGGCGTAGACGCACGTTCCGAGGTTGCCGCGGCTGCCGTCGTCCGGGCCGGTGTTCGGAGCGGGCATCAGCTCGCTCGAGTCGGCGTCGTAGTTGGTCGGTCCCTCGCTCGGTTGCCGCGACACGCTCTGGTCGGCGGCGCCGTTGTCGGCGAGGTCGTCCATGCCGGTCCAGCCGGTGATCTCCTCCGCGCTCAGCGGCGCGACCACGACGTCATCGGTGCTGGCGGCGAACAGGATCGCCGGGATGAGCCTGGCCTTGTCGGCCATCCGCTGGTGCCCCAGCTCTCCGTCGGCGTCGCTGCAGAGGTACGCGCAACCGGCCCAGATCGCCGCCCCGTCGTACAGGTCCGGGTACGTCGCCGCCATGACCGTCGTCATGATCCCGCCGGCGGACAGGCCGCTGATGTAGACCCGAGCCGGGTCGACTGCGTAGTCGGCCATGACCTGGCGGGTGATCCGGGCGATGGTCTCCATCTCGCCCTGGCCGCGCGGCTCGTACGCAGCCCGGCCCCAGGCCCAGGCCCGTGAGGGTCCCGCGCCCGAGGTGTCAGTGGTGGCGCTCTCCTCGGGATAGGCGACGACGAGGCCGGCCTTGTCCGCGAGGTCGTTCCACTTCGCCGCGAGTGCGGCGTCCGTCGCGGTCTGCGTCGTGCCGTGCAGGTAGACGACCAGCGACCGGCTGCCGGCCGGCGGCAAGGTCGACGCGGGAGGCACGTACGTGTAGTAGTCCCGCGCCGGCCACGCGCCGTCCGGTGCGGCCGGCATGGTCAGCGCCCCGCAGTAGGTGCCCTGCCAGCGGGTGGTCGGCTGCTGCACCTTCGACACGGGACAGCTGGCGTCGGCGGCCTGCGCGGACGTCGCCATCAACGTGGGCGTGAGGGACCCGGCGGCGACGAGCGCCACGGCCGTCAGTGCCCGAGCGAGTCTCATGCGTCGACGCGCTCGAGGAACTCGCGGACCGCTTTCGCGACCGCGGCCGGCTGCTCGGTGAAGTTGACGTGGCCGGCGCCAGGGATGATCACGAGCGTCGCGTCCTTGACCGCCGCCGCGATGTTCTCGGAGTTCGTCGGCGGCACCATCCGGTCGAGATCGCCGGTGAACACGAGGACCGGGATGGTGAGGGCCGGGAGCCGCGTCGTCGTCCCGGGAAAGGTGAGGCCGCCCATCAGCTGGGCCTCGTAGCCCTCGTTCGACGTCGGCAGCTCGAGCCGGCGGCGGATGTCCTCCTCGACGCACGTCGCGCCGGGGGCATAGGCGAACTCCCGGGCCTGGGCGACCACCTCGTCGAAGCTGGCCGCGGCGCGGTTCTTCAGCGCATCGAGGACCTCGGGATCGGGCCAGATCGTCTCGGCGCCACCTGGGTGGGTGCAGCCGAGGATCAGGCTGGTCACGGCGGCCGGGTGTCGCAGCGCGACCTCCTGGGCGACGATGCCGCCGAGCGACACACCCAGGACATGCGCGCGGTCCACGCCTGCCGCGCGCAGCACCGCGAGTGCGTCGTCGGCCATCACCTCGATCGGGTACGGGCCGGCCGGGACGTCCGAGCGGCCGATGCCGCGGGCGTCGTACCGGATCACGCGGTAGGCCGTCTCGAGCTCGGGCACCAGCGAGTACCACATCTCGGCGCTCCAGCCGAGTCCCTGGATGAGCAGCAGCGGTGCGCCCTCGCCCGACTCCTCCCAGTAGAGCCTGGTGCCGTCGTCGGTGGTGAGGAAGGGCATCCGGGGGCCTCGTCTCGGGCAGATCGATCCGGAAGGATCATGGCGAACAGTCGTTAGGCCGCGTACAGTGCGCGCTCTGCTGCAGTTCCGTCAAGGGAGGTTGTCAGCAGGGTTTCCACCGATCTGCCGCCGAGGAGCTGTATGGCCGACAAGACGAACGCCCGTAAGGCTGCCCCGGCTGCTGTCGGGGTCCTGCCTGGCGTCGGCGAGCTGGCCCCCGGCAAGCGGCGCCTGCTCGAGGCTGCGGTCGTGGCGGTCGCTGAGCGGGGATACCACGGGGTCTCCGTGCGTGACCTGGCGTCGGACACCGGCGTGCAGGCGGCGTCGTTCTACGCGCACTTCGGGTCGAAGGAGGAGCTGCTGTTCGAGCTCACCGAGCTCGGCCACCGCGAGCACCACCGGCATGTGCGGGACGCGATCCTCGGCGCCGGCCCGGACCCGGTCGAACAGCTTCGGGCGGCGATCCGCGCCAACGTCTGGTTCCACGCCACCTATCCGCTGCTGGCCATCAGCGCCAACTCCGAGCTGCATGCGCTCAACCCAGAGCACCTCGCGGTGATCGCGGGGCTGCGTCACGACGCCGCGATCCTGCTCACGGCAGTGGTGGAGCGCGGTAACAGCGCTGGGGTCTTCGACTGCCCCGACCCGTGGCTGCCCATGTCCGCTGTCGCGGGCATGTGCCTGCGCATCGCGTGGTGGTTCCGGCCCGTCGCGGCTGCCGACTCCGGGACGCTCTCGGCGTACCCCAGGCAGGCGGCGGCCTGGATGCGGCCGGAGGACTACACGATCGACCGGGTCATGGACACGTACGCCGACTACGCCTTGAAGATCTTCGGCGCCGCATGATGTCGAGGGTGGCCTAGTGCGGCGGATGCTGTACGACGCCGACCACGAGGCGTTCCGGCTGGGGTTCCGTCAGTTCCTGCTGCGCGAAGCGGTGCCGCACACCGCGGAGTGGGAGACGGCCGGGCTGGTCGACCGAGCGTTCTGGCGGGCGGCCGGCGCCGCGGGTTACCTCGGCTTCGAGGCGGCCACGGCGTACGGCGGTCTCGGTCTTCGCGACTTCCGCTACAACGCGGTGATGTCGGAGGAGGTCGTCGCGCTCGGGGTCGCGAGTGACGGCTTCAGCATGCATAACGACATCGTCACGCCGTACCTCCTCGACGTCGCGACTGCCGAGCAGCAGCAGCGCTGGCTGCCCGGCTTCACCGACGGGTCGACGATCACAGCGCTCGCGATGTCCGAGCCCGGCGCCGGCTCCGACGTCGCCTCGGTGCGGACCACTGCTCGGTACGACGGCGACGACCTCGTGCTGGACGGTTCGAAGACCTTCATCACCAACGGCTCACGAGCGGACCTCGTCATCGTGCTCGCGCGCACGGGTGAGGGTGACGGCGCGAAGGGTCTCTCGCTCGTGGTGGTCGAGGCCGGCACGCCGGGCTTCACGCACGGGTCGCCGCTCGCGAAGATCGGGCGGCACGGCCAGGACACGGCAGAGCTGTTCTTCGACGGCTGTCGGGTGCCGCGGGGCAACCTGCTGGGCGAGCCGGGCGGTGCGTTTCGGGTCGTCATGACCAAGCTCGCGCGTGAGCGGCTGTCGATCGCCGTGCTCGCCGTCGCTTCGGCTCGGGCTGCGCTTGCCCTGGCGGTGCAGCAGTGCCGGGAGCGGACGGCGTTCGGGCAGCCGATCGGTCAGTTCCAGGTGCTGCGGCACCAGCTTGCCGAGATGCACACCGAGGTGCAGGTCGCGCAGACCTACGTCGACGCCTGCGTGCTGGCGCTCAACGCCGGCACGCTGACAGCGCCTGATGCCGCGGGTGCGAAGTACTGGACGACCGAGTTGCAGTGGAGGGTCGTCGACCGGTGCCTGCAGCTGTTCGGCGGCTACGGCTACATGGAGGAGTACCCCATCGCGCGCATCTGGCGGGACGCCCGGGTGCAGCGGATCTATGGCGGAACGACGGAGATCATGAAGGAGGTCGTCGGCCGCGACCTGGGCCTGTGACGCGCGACGCGACGCACGTGCTGTAGCGGCACTTACCCCTGGGTCGCGCCGGAGCCGCTGAAGTACCGTCGGACGATGATCGCCAGAAACATCGCGTCGAGCCGGACCCAACGAGTCCGGGTGGTGATCGCTGTCACGGCGTACGTCCTGTTAGCCGCCTCCGGCGGCGCGTCGGCGACCAGTGCAGCGTCGACGCAGCCCCGCGCTCAGCTGAGCGCCGTGCCCGCCGAACCCGTGCAGCAGGCGGTTCCTAGGGCGGTTTGCGGGCCCAACGCCCGGCCGGAAACCGGGATTCAGGGCCGGATCAGCCGAGCCGATCACGTGAGCGGCCTGGCCGCGAAAGGGCTGCAGTGCAATGCCGAGCTCGTCGGCAAGCACACCCAGGAGAAGGCCGGGGTCGACGGCACGATCGTCGGCACCGTCGGGGGCTACAAGGTCCTGAGGTACAAGGACAAGCAGGGCAACGAGTGCGCCTACTACGACACGTCTCTGCTGCCCCCGACCAACGCCGGCGACGGCAACCTCGGCGTACGCGTGTTGGACATGAACGACCCGAAGAACCCCAAGCTGACGATGATCCTCGACTCGGTCGCGATGGTCTCCCCGCACGAGTCGCTGGTCCTCAGCCAGAAGCGCGGCCTGCTGATGGCGGTCGCCGGCAACCTCGCACAGGCCGTGCTGCCGGGGATCGTTGACATCTACGACCTCGACGGCCAGCTCGGCTGTTCCGTCCCGATCCTGAAGTCATCGACGACGCTGGGGATCTTCGGCCACGAGAGCGGGCTCGCGCCTGACGGCAACACCTTCTACTCCGCGTCCTTCTCCACCAAGACGATTGTGGCGCTCGACATCAGCAACGCGTCGGTGCCGGTGCTCCTGGGAACCGTATCGGTCAACTCGCACGGACTGTCCCTCTCCCAGGACGGCACGCGGGCCTACGTCGCCAAGGACCGGGCGTACGTCGCCGCGGACGGCAACCCCGGCGGCTTCGGCCTCGGCATCTACGACTTCAGTGACTTCCAGAACCGCAAGCCCAACCCCCAGGGCCGGGAAATCGCCTCGCTGACCTGGAAGAGCATGAGCATCCCGCAGATGACCCTGCCGATCACCATCAAGGGCAAGCCGTTCCTCCTGGAGTCCGACGAGTTCGGCCCCGGCGCGGCCCGGCTCATCGACATCAGCAACGACAAGCACCCGTTCGTCATCTCCAACTTGCGGCTGCAGGTGCACCAGGCAGACATCCGCAAGGCCAACCCGAGCATGGAGGACGACCCGGGCGTCAACACGCCCTTCGCCTTCGCGCAGGACTACACCGGCCACTTCTGCAACGTGCCGACGCTGGTCGACCCGCCCATCGTCGCCTGCGGCATGGCCGTCTCGGGCCTGCGCATCTTCAACATCGAGGACCCTTACCACCCCTACGAGGCCGCCTACTTCACGGCGCCGGTGCAGCCGAGGGCCTTCCCGGAGGGCTCCAACTGGGCCTACTCGATGCCGACCTTCGCGCCCGAGCGCAAGGAGGTCTGGTACTCCGAGGCCTACACCGGCTTCTACGCCGTAAAGATCACCAACGGTGCCTGGCCCGACGCGAAGACAGCGCCGCCCGCGCCACTGGTTCCGCCCGTCGCTCCGCCGGTCGCTCCACCGGCCGCTGCCCCCGCCCCCACCGCAGGTAGCAACTTGGCCGCGACCGGCCCGACCCCCTGGCTGCCGATAGCTGCCTTCGGCTCACTCGTACTGGTGGTCGTCCTACGCCGCCGGCGCACCGCCTGAGCGGCGATCGGTTGCTGACCTCAGGAGTGCTGGGGTGTCGCGGTGAAAGCAGCGAAGAACAGTGAGTAGGGCCGGATCTCTGCCTGGCGGGCACGCCTCCGCGGGGCATTGAACGCAAAGGAGCGAGGGCAGTTCGTTAAGCGATGGCGGGCATGCCCGCGTCATTCGAGGGCTGGGGCACGGGGCTGTGAGGTCGGCGAGGGAACGCGCAGCCACGGGATGCGCAGGTCGCTGAGCCCGATCTGGTCGCGGTGCCACATGACGTGGTGCCTGCGGCAGAGCAGGACGAGATTGCCGATGCTGGAGCGACCGCCGTCGGCGCGGGCACGCAGGTGATGGACGTCGCAGAACGCCGGTGGCCGCGTGCAGCCCTTGGCGACGCAGCACCTGTCTCGCGCAGCGACGGCGCGTCGTTGGGCGGCCGTGATGTCGTCGTTGACGGACTCGAGGCTGACGACCTGCCCGTGAGCGTCGAGGACCACGCGCTGGACCCGGCTGTCGCACAGCAGCGTGTCGATGCGGCTGCGGGTCGCCGGCCCAGTCCAGGGCGCAGTGGCGATGTCCCGCCCCGGATGCTGGTCCAGGTCAAGGACGACCGAACCGTCCGAGCTGGTCGTGACTCCCAGCGAGCCGGGCCGGTCGCCGACACCTGGCGTCGCGAGGGGATCGGTGCTCAGGCGTTCCATCGTTGCCGCCAGTCCGGGTGACCACCAGACCGGCACGACATAGGTGAGCACCGGTCGGCTGCCGCCGGCATCAGGCAGCTCACCGAACCGCAGCGCGAGTCCGAACACGTCGGCCATCGCATCCGCCCGGCGCTGCCCGGCGGTGCGCGCATCGTCCCCGTTCTTGCGCGCAAGCGGCTCGATGACCGAGCGCACGATCTCGCCGATCGCGTTGGGCAGCTCGAAGCTGCCCCGGATCGTCCCGCGGTCGGTGTCGCGCATCTGCAGGAACCTGCGGTCTTCGGCCGCCCGCTCCTCGTCGTCGAGCAACGGCTCGCTGTGCGTGGCGATCCAGTGCGACACCCACTTCTCCAGCGCGTGCGGGTCGCAGCGGCGTGCCATCTCAAGAAGCTGTGGCTGGGAGTCCAGCAGCGCCTGTGGCTCGATGATGCCCACCAACCGGGCCAGCGCCCGACCGTGCCGAGGGCTGATCCCGCCCTCCACGATCGCATCCGCGACATCCGGGAGCTCGCGCAGCGACACCGCTGTCCGGATCTGGCGCCCGGCGTCGGTGCTGGTCAGCTTGGCCGCGTGCCGCAACCACGCCGCTGTCGGCAGGGATGCACTCTCGGCGACCGGATCCGGCACGACTCCCTGACCGCGGATCTGCAGCTCCGCGACCGCCCGTGAGGCGATCCCAGCAAGGCGCTGCGATGCACCAGCGGCAGCCGCGACCAGCTCCTGCAACGACGCGACCGGCAGCCCGGAGACCGGCACGGCGGCCAGCGCCGTGACGTCCCCCGAGAGCCGATCGATTGTCGAACGTATGTTCGAATACTATCCGAACGCTCGGACAGCAATCCCTTATTCCACAAGGGAAATCGTTATCCACAGATTTCGCTGTGGGCCTACCGCAGGAGCGTCTCAGGCTTGGGCGAGAAGCCCTTGGCCCGTCGTGTAGGTCGCCATGACGACGCCCTCGTGCATTGGTAGGTGTACGTCGCCGAACTTCTCGAGGGCGAGCAGTGCGTCACTGACGAGGAACAACGCGCCCCCAGTTGCGACCGTCTTGTCGCCGGTGTCCAGCGCGGCCAGCGCGGTCGCGAGCAGCGCCGCGCTGTAGACCAGCACCGGGATCCGTTCCTTACCGGTCTTCGGCCACAGGTAGGCGTTGAGACCGGCCCACGCCGCGAGGTACGGCAGGGCCGCCGCCGGACGTCGTCGGAGTACGCCGTCGGACTTGGGTCGCAGCGCGGCGACCCAGGCGACGTGCCCCGCGAGGAAGCTGCCGAGACCCGCGGTGAAGGCCGCGTCGCTGTGACCGAGCAGCGCGACGTCACCCGCGCCGCCGAGGGCGAGTGCGCGTTGTGTCGGCCGGGGCTTGCCGCGCATCAGCGTCGGCATCAGCAACGGCTTGGTGAGCCGGCGCAGGCCGTCCCGGCCCGACGCTGCCAGCGCAGCGTCGGTGGCGGCGAGCACGGGGTAGAGCACGGCCCGACTGTACGGCGGCTAGCGTCGGCCCCATGAGTGCACGCACGTACGACGTCGTCCTGCACGGTGCGACCGGCTTCGCCGGTCGACTGACCGCTCGACACCTCGCGGCCCACGCCGGCACCGCAAAGGTCGCGTTGAGCGGCCGGTCCAGGGACAAGCTGGAGCGGCTGCGCGACGAGCTCGGAGTCGATTGGCCGCTCATCGTCGCCTATGCCGCCGACCCGACGTCCCTCGCGGAGCTTGCTGCGTCGACCACCGCGGTGGCGACGACTGTCGGCCCGTATGTGAAGTACGGCCTGCCGCTGGTCCTCGCCTGCGCCGAGGCAGGTACGTCGTACGCCGACCTCACGGGCGAGGTGCTGTTCGTCCGTGACAGCGCGGCCGCGGCCCACAAGCTCGCGCAGGAGACCGGCGCTCGGATCGTCCACTCGGCCGGGTTCGACTCCATCCCGTCCGACCTCGGCGTGCTGCTGCTGCACGAGCAGGTCGCCGCTGACGGCGAGGGAACGCTCGCGGAAACGGCATACCTCATGGTCTCGGTGAAGGGCGGCGTCAGCGGCGGCACGATCGACACGATGCGCACGCAGCTTGACGTGGTGAAGAGCGACCGGTCCCTGCGCCGAGTGCTGGCCGATCCCTACGCGCTGAGCCCGGACCGACTCGCGGAGCCTGACCTCGGCGACGAGAGCGACGTCATGGTCCCGACCCGTGATCCGCTGCTCGGCCGATGGGTGGCGCCGTTCGTCATGGCGTCGCACAACACGCGCATCGTCCGGCGCAGCAACGCGCTCCTCGGTCACGCCTACGGGCCCGGCTTCCGCTATCGAGAGGTGATGAGCGTGGGGGCGGGTCCGCTTGCCCCCCTGCTCGCCGGCGGTGTCACTGCCGGTCTCGGCGCGCTGGCCGTGGGCATGTCCCTGCCGCCGACGCGGGCGCTGCTGGACCGGGTGCTGCCGAAGCCCGGTGCGGGACCGTCGGAGAAGGTGCAGCAGAACGGCCACTTCCGGGTCGAGATCACCACCCGCACCTCGACCGGTGCGCGCTACGTCGCGACCGTCGCCGCGAAGGGGGACCCCGGCTACGCCGCAACCGCCGTGATGTTCGCCGAGAGCGCGCTCTGCCTCGGCACCGACGACCTCACGACGCCGGGTGGTGTCGTCACGCCGGCGGTTGCGATGGGCGATCACCTGGTCAAGCGGCTGCAGGCCCGAGGCTTCGAGCTGTCGGTGCGCCGGGCCTGATGCCGCGCACGCCCTGACCGCTCACCCGAGGGCGAGTCGTAGCGTCTCGACGCCGCAACGGTGCTCGCGCACCCACGACCAGGCGTTGTCCTCGGCCATGTCGTCGCTGTAGGCGTCACACACGAGACAGTGACCGCAGTGGTCACCCATTCCGCGGTTCAAGACGCTCTGCAGGGGCGACGTCGAGAACAGTGGCGACAGCGTCGCCTCGCCGTGCCCCTGCTCGTGCACAGCCATGTGTCCAGTCTGCGGCCATTTGCGCCAGAGCGCCATGGCCCGTCGTGCCCCCTCGCCCACGCGCGAACGGCAAGCAGACGCCTCGTTACGCTCGCATGGCGTACGTGCCGGCGAGATCGCGGACCTGCTGCCAGACGTAACCGTAGCGGGCGTCGTCCCGCGCCGGCGCCCGCACGTGATCGAGAGCCCACATCTGCTGCGGCTTGGAGGCTGAGGCCTTGCCGTGCAGATCGACGGCGTACGCCGAGAAGTCGCGCACGAAGGCGTCGAAGACCTGGTCGACGAGCCGGCGGTCGACGTTCGTCAGTGCGGACTGCTCCAGGATCAGCTGGCCGTATACGACGAGGGTGAACAGCTCGCCGAGCACGAGCAGCAGGTCCAGGTCCTTTGCCTGCTCCGCGTCCGGCCCGGCCGTCGTCACCAGGGTGACCAGGCCCTCGGCCTGCTCGCGGAAGACCGCGACGTTGGGCACGTCGGCGAACTCGTCGTACGCCGTCCGCCAGTCGCCGAACCCGATCGCGCCGAGCCCACGGGCGGGTCCCTGGTCGAAGAGGAACGCGTCGTCCGTCGCGTCCCGACGACGCGCGACGTCGGGGACATCGGTCACGGTCAGCAGGTACTGCGGCAGGAACTTGAGCACCAGGGCCATGTTGACGTGCACGGTGCCCTCGAGCTTGGGCAGCGCCCGGATGTCCATCGCGGCCTGCTCGAAGTAGGTGTCCTTCTCGAAGCCACGGGCGGCGATCACGTCCCAGAGCGCATCGATGCAGCGCTCACCCTCGGTCGTGACCTTCATCTTCGTGACCGGGTTGAACAGCAGGTAACGACGGTCGTTCGCGGCTGCGGACCGGAAGTAGTCGATGGCTCGCTCACCGAACAGCTTCATCGCGATCAGCCGGGCATAGGCGTCCGTCAGGCCCTGGCGGACGTGCGGGAAGTCCGTGACGCGCTTGCCGTAGAGCACCCGGTTGTCGGCGTGCGTGATGGCCTCGTAGAACGCGTGCTCGCAGATGCCGATCGATGCGAAGCCGAGGTTGAACTTGCCGATGTTCACCGTGTTCAGTGCGGCGTCGAAAGCTGCCGGGCCGGTGTGCAGGATGTCGGCGTCGGTCACGGGGTAGTCGTGCAGACGGAACTCGCTGACGTACATCTGGCCCATCACGACGTTCTGCACGAGCTCGTACGACGGGTGCCGGCTGTCGACCGCGAAGAAGACGTAGCCCTCCGGTCCCTCGACGTTGGCCCGCCGGCCGAACACCGACACCATCCCCGCGACGTTGCCGTTGCCGATGTAGTACTTGCCGCCGGTCGCGGTGAAGCCTGCTGTGCCATCGCTCGGCGGGGCCGGCGTGAGCACCATGTCGGTGCTGTAGATGTCGGCGCCGTGGGCCTGCTCCGACAGGCCGAACGCGAAGACGCCGCCGTCGTCCAGGACGTTCTTCGCACGGGCCTTCGCGGTCTCGTTGCCGCTCTGCCAGATCGGGCCGAGCCCGAGGATGGTGACCTGCCACGTGTACCAGTAGCCGAGGCCGTAGAAGGCCAGCACCTCACCGAACGCGCAGATGCGCGCCGTGTCCCACCGACCGCCCAGCTCGCCCGGCGTGAGCAGCGTCGCGAAGGCGTTCTCCGACGCGATGAACTGCAGGAAGTCGGCGTACCACTCGCGCTCGTGATGGGCTCGCTTCAGCTCCACCTTGCCGCGCTGCTCGAACCAGTCGATGGTCGCCGCGATGAGCCGGCGGGCCTCCGGGTCGAGCTCGGCGGGGTCGTACGACGTCGGGTTGAGCAGCAGGCCGGCCATGGGCTCACTGTGTCATCACGCAGCGGTGGGCACCGTCGACCAGCGCGCGACCTCTCGCTCGACGAGGCGCAGCCCGTCCATTCCCGGCAACCGGTGCAACCGCTGGTCGAGCTTGCCGACCCACTGCGCGCCACCGTCGCCGGCCAGCAGGTGCTGCACGAGGAACGCCGTCTCCTCCTTCCGGACGACGCCGCTGCCGACGGGTGCCCAGAGCCGGTCGAGCGCGAGCCGGACGAGCTTGCGGGCGCGCGGGCTGGCAGCGAGTCGGGCCCGGGCCTCTGTCGCGTAGAACGCGATGTGCCGCGACTCCTGGCGCTGGATGCGCTCGAGCAGCTCAGTGAGCACCGGGTGGTCCTCGAGCTCGGCGAGTCTTGCGTAACCGGCCTGCGTCGACCACTCGTTCAGCGCGCCCCACGTCATGTGCACCGCGACGAAGTCACGTCGGGCGAGCACGCTGCCGAGGGTTGTGAGCAGCGGCCCGAACCGGTCCTTGATGCCGAGGGCGCTGCGCACCGCCGAGATCCGCTCGTTGCCGGCGACCTCGCCGTGCGCCTCGAGGACCTTCGCCAGTGCGATGCCGTGCCACTGCTCCTCCCACGCCCACGTCGTGAGAAATGTGGTGATGCGCGGGTCACGGTGCGACTCGGTCAGCAGCAGGTCGCGCAGGTAGCAGACGGTGTGGCTCTCGATGTCATGCATGTAGCGCAGGCAGCGGAGCCCCTCCGGCGACAGCGGCCGATCCTGGAAGGCGTGCTCCAGGTCGAGGTCGTCGTACTGCACGGGGCGGCTCGAAGCCGCGAAGTCCTCTACGTCCATCATCACGACGGGGCGTTCGTACAACGGGGAGGATCGGATTGGTCGGGTTCGTCGCGGAGCGGTGCAGGTCACAGCTGCTGTCCGGCCATCCTGCGACATCGGCCGAGCAGGTCGCCGAGCGGCTGCTGGCCGTGCAGGGCCAGGACCCGCGGGGCGCGCGGCTGGCTGTTCGGGCCGCGAAGCACCGGTCTGACGGCAGCTGACGTCGATCGCGCTCTCACGCAGGACCGATCCCTGCTGATCACCTGGCTGAACCGCGGGACGCTGCACCTCGTCCGCAGCGAGGACCTCCCGCTGCTGCATGCGTTGACCACGCCGCAGCTGCACACCGGCAACCTGCGCCGGCTCGCCCAGGAGGGAGTGCTGGGCGGTGACGTCGACCGCGGCGTCCAGGTGGTGGTTAAGGCTCTCGGAGAGGGACCGCAGACCCGGTCACAGCTGCGCGCCCGCCTCGAGTCTGCGGGTGTGCCCGTGGCCGGGCAGGCACTGGTGCACGTCCTGATGCGCACCTGCCTGGCCCTGACCGAGCTCGCCCTTCGCTACCTGCGCGGGCACGGCCCTGCACGCGATCGCGACCTGGCCACGTGGGCCGGCATGGCCGTCGGTGACGCACGGCGCGGCCTGTCGGGAGTACGCGGCCTGCCCGAACGCGCCGACGGGACCGTGTCGCTGACGAAGGCGTCGCAGCCCGCGATGCCGAGGCCGCGGCTGCTGGGACCCTTCGACCCGCTGCTGCTCGGCTGGGCCGACCGGTCGCCCGTCGTCGGGCCGCATGGCTCACTCGTCACGAGCAACGGTGTGTTCCGCGCGTTCGCGCTGGTCGAGGGACGCGCCGTCGCGACGTGGTCCGCCGCCGGCGGTCTCGACCTGCTGGAGCAGATCGACGCGGCGACGGCCGCGGCGCTCGACGCCGACCTCGCCGGCGTACCGCGATTCTTCGGCTCCGCGCGCTACCGCTGAGCCGCCCACGAGAACACGCCCTTGGACATCGTCGAGGCCTCACTCGCAGCCCGCCGTCCGTAGACCTCGGCGACCGCCGCTGCGACGTGCTCGTCGTCGGGAGCGGCCTGGTGGGCGAGCTCGACCAGGTGCGCGGCCAACCGAAGATCTCCGGCGTCAGCGAGCGCACGGGCCCGATCGGCCATGGCCGACGCACCGCCGGCGAGTGCTGACAGCTCGGCGGCGAGGGCCCTCGCGGGTGCCGGCTTGAGGTGCGCCGGGTCACCGTCCCACCAGCCGCCGTACAGCCGCCAGATGTTGCGTACGACGAACTCCGGCTCGTCGTACACCGGGCGCAGATAAGGCCGCTCGAGCAGGTGCTGCGGCGCCCGGACGGTGTGCACGATGTCGTCCAGCGAGGCGCCCTCGTTCATCATCACGACGGTCTCGTCGTGCAGGTGCTCGAGCAGCTCCGCGGTCTCGCTCAGCGCCTGCCGGATGCGGTCCGCGCCGGCGATCGGCACGCCGTGCCCGGGCAGCAGGAGCTCCGCCCCGAGACCCGCCATGGACCGCAACCCGGCCGCCCACTCGCGCGGGTAGCGCTGCACCTTCTGCGGGTTGCCGGCATTGGGTGAGGCCCAGATGAACAGGTCGCCGCAACACAGCACGTTGTTGTCGGGCACCCACGTGTAGGTGTGGTCGTCCGTCTCGCCACGGCAGTGCGTGAGCTGCAAGGCCAACCCACCGACGTCGAGGTTCAGCGCGTCGGCGTACGTCTCATCCGGGTAGCGGTACGCGCGCGGCCAGCGCAGGTCGGGCAGCTGGAACTGGCGCTGGTTGATGACCTCGTTGTAGCCCGCTGTGAGGAGGTAGCGGTCAAAGCGGGCCGGCAGCGCCTCGTGCGCCACGACGCGGGGCGCGGGCCAGCCGTTCTGCTCGGCCTCCGCCTCGAAGACCGGTACGCCGAAGACGTGGTCGATGTGCCCGTGCGAGTAGACCGCGGTATTCAGTCGAGACGTGTTCCACCGGCGCAGCGTTGTATGAACGTGCTGCGCGAGTGGCGCGCTGCCCGTGTCGACGAGCACCAGTCCGTCCGCGGTCGCGAAAGCGCTGACGTTGGCGAACGACGGCACGAACGCGACCCCGTCGGCGACCTCCTGAGCCTCGCCGATGAGCGAGAAGGGGTGCGTCTCCTCGACCGTCGTCTCGCCACGCCAGAGCCGGTCGGAGAGCTCGAGGACGTCCATCTGCTACTCCGCGGCGGGGTCGCCGGCCGGCAGCACGCCGGCTGCCAGCTCGCTGCGCTTCCAGTCCGGCACCGGGGTCGGTACGCCCTGCTGCGGGACGAAGCGGGAGCGCTCCGCGAACGTCATCCGGTGGATGTAGCGCGGGCAGTTCGGAAAGACCCGGGTGACCCGCACCACCGTGACGCTCTGTGCCTCCGGGTAGGACGCGGTGAGCTCGTCGTCGAGTGATGCGACGCCCTCGATGCGCAGCCGGTTCTGCTGCTCGAAGTCGATGAGCAGCAGGCCGACCTTGGGGTTGACCAGAACGTTGCCCAGCGAGAGGTACATCCCGTTGCCGTCGTAGTTCGGGAAGCAGAGCGTCCGCTCGTCCAGGACGCGGATGAACCCGGGGTCGCCGCCCTTGTACGAGCACTGGGGCTGGCCGTCGGCATCGGCGGTCGCGAGGAAGAACATCGGCACCCGCTCGATGAACGTCCTCGCATGGTCGTCGATGACGTCGGAGTGGATGCGCTCGGCAAGGCGGTCCGCCAACCGGCGCGTGTCGTTGCGGTCCTGCAGCTCGCGTGATCCCTCGTGATATCGCTCGCTCATGGCGGCAGCCTGCGACCCGGCGACCCTGCGGTCAACCGCGTGCCAGCATGGCCGGATGACTGATGCCGTTGACCTTGCGGGAGTGCTGGCGACGTTCGAGGAGCCGTGGTCACCCCGCACGGTTGCGGTGATGAACGACTACGACGTGCGCGTCGTCAAGACGAAGGGTGAGTTCACCCGGCACAGCCACCCGGAGACGGACGAGCTGTTCCTGGTCCTGCGCGGCTCGCTGACCATCCGGATGGATGACGGCGACGTCGAGCTCGGACCCGGGCAGGTCTACGTCGTGCCCCGCGGCGTACCCCACCAGCCCGCCTCCGCCGACGGGGCCGAGGTCCTGCTCGTCGAGCCGAGCGACACCGTCAACACCGGCGACGCCCCCGGCGACCTCACCGCCCCCCGTCGCCTCCAGGACTGATGCCCTCCGCTGACCGCCCTCCCCGGTCGAGTTGCGAAATGACCGCGGCCGGCGTTGATCACGGGGAGTTGGGCGGTTTCGAGGGCATCCAACCCGCGCCGAGCCCCTTGGCAGGAGTTGGGGCGTGGGCAGCGAAGCCTTCCGGGTGGCCAGGGGGACGGTGACGCGACGTCGGGCGATGGCGCTCGCGCTCGTCGTGCTGCTCCCTGGGCTTGCGTACGCCGGGAGCAGCGCCCAGGCCGCCACCCGGACCGCCACCCGGACTGTCCAGGCGTCCTACGACAAGGCCGGCGGCGTGGTCACGCCTGCGACTGCGCCGGTGCTGACCGAGCAGGGTCCGCTTGAGCCGGCCAAGGCGACCGAGGACGAGGTCCGGGTCACGGTCACGGACGACAGCGGCCGGCCGGTCGCGATCCAGGTCGAGTACCAGCCCCGCAGCTCCACCACCTCGACCTCCCGCGTCTTCTGCGCCAAGACGCCGACCATCTGGATCAAGGCCGGCTCCGGCGTCCGAGTGACGCCGCTCGCCGGCACCTGCCCGGACAGCTCGCCGTCCCTGCCAACAAGCGGACGCATCGCGATGGTCTTCACCCGGCCGCTGCCGCAGCCGGTGACGATCGCGCCGGCCCAGCGCTGGGCCGTGCTCATCGGCGTACAGGACTACGCCGGCACGACGCACTCGACGTACGGCGCCCGCGGTGACGTGAAGGCGATCCGCACCGCGCTGCTGCGCAGCGGCTGGCGCAGCGACCACATCCTCACGCTCCTCGACGGGCAGGCGACCGGTCAGGCCGTCATCAACGCCATGGCCTGGCTCGCCGACCACAGCGGCGACGGCACCTACTCGCTGTTCCACTTCTCCGGCCACGTCTGCATCTCCAGCCGCGGCGGCTGCCCGCCCGGTCACACCTACCTGTGGGGGTTCGACAACCGGTTCATCCCGGAGTCCACCGTCGGCGCCGTGCTCGGTGCCGTCCAGGGCCGGGCCTGGCTCGACTTCGCCGGGTGCGAGTCCGGCGCGTTCGACGTCGGCTTGCACTCCGCCAAGCGGCTCGTGACCGGGTCCTCGCAGGCCAGCGAGACGTCGTACGAGCAGCCGCAGTGGAACGAGTCGGTATGGGGTGGACTGGTCTGGGACCAGGGCTTCCTGCAGGGCAGGGCCGGAGCCAAGCCGGGCCGGGCGACGATCGGGCAGATCGTCGCGTACGGCAGGGCGCAGGCCCCGCGGGTCACCGCCAACCAGGCGGCCGGCCCGCAGCACCCCTACGTCGCCGGTGGCGACCCGACGCAGAGCCTGTACGCGCCGCGCCCCTAGCGCGATGCTGCTCGGCATGACCACTGCACTTCCGAGCGCGATGTCGCGGCTCGCCGACCCCGACGAGGGCATCTCCACAGAGGAGCTCGCTCTGGCCGGCCGCAACCACTCCCTGCTGCTCGAGGCGATGCGCTACGACATCACGCCGCCGGGGCTGCACTACGTGCTCGTGCACTACGACGTGCCGTACGTCGACGCGGCTGACTGGTCGCTGACTGTCGACGGCGAGGTGGCGCATCCGATGTCGCTCGACCTCGACCGGCTGCGGTCCTACGAGCCGGTCAGCCTGCCGGTGACGATGGAGTGCGCCGGCAACGGCCGCGCCCACCTGTCGCCGCGGCCGGTCAGCCAGCCGTGGCTCGAAGGGGCCGTCGGCACGGCCGTCTGGACCGGCGCGCGCCTCGCCGATGTGCTGGCCGACGCCGGACCGAGCGCTGCCGCCCTCGACTTGGTGCTCACCGGTGCCGACCACGGCCTCGAGCGCGGGGTCGAGCAGGACTACGCCCGCGGGCTCTCGCTCGCCGAGGCCACGCGATCCGACGTACTGCTCGCCTACGAGATGAACGGCTCACCCCTGCCGCCGCAGCACGGCTTTCCGGTGCGCGCCGTCGTACCCGGTTGGTACGGCATGACGTCCGTGAAGTGGCTGACATCCATCACCGTCACGGACACGGCGTACGACGGCTTCCAGAACGCGGTCGCCTACCGCTACAAGCGCGACTTCGACGACGTGGGCGAGCCGGTCAGCCGCATCGCGGTGCGCGCCCTCATGATCCCGCCGGGGTTCCCCGACTTCGGCTCGCGTGGGCGCATCGTCGACGCCGGTCGCGTCGCGCTCACCGGCCGCGCCTGGTCCGGTCGCGCTGCGGTGAGCCTGGTCGAGATCTCGTACGACGACGGCGGGACCTGGCTGGATGCGGAGCTCGAGCCGGCCCTCGGCCGGTTCGCCTGGGCGCGATGGACCGCGACCTGGGACGCCGAGCCCGGTGACCGCGTGCTGTGCGTGCGGGCGACCGATGACTCGGGGGAGACCCAGCCGACCGAGCCCGCCTGGAACGCGCAGGGCATGGCCAACAACGCGATCCAGCGCGTCCCGGTGCACGTCCGCTGACCAGCCCCGCAACCTGGGGCGAAATGTGCACGGGTCGTGCGCTTTGATACGCGCATGCATGTAGACGTCGTGATCGTCGGGGCGGGGCTGTCGGGCATCGGTGCTGCGGTGCACCTGAAGAAGGCCGTGCCGCACAAGACCTACGCGATCCTCGAGGCGCGCGAGGCGTCCGGCGGGACGTGGGACCTGTTCCGCTACCCCGGCATCCGCTCCGACTCCGACATGTACACGCTCGGCTACTCGTTCCGCCCTTGGCCGGGTGCGAAGGCGATCGCCGACGGGCCGTCGATCCTCGAGTACATCCGCGACACCGCCCGCGACGAGGGCGTCGACGAGCACATCCGTTACGACTCGCGCGTCGTGCGGGCCGAGTGGTCGACCCCGGACGCGCAGTGGACGCTGACCGTGCAGCACACCGGCGGCACGTCACAGGTCACGTGCAGCTTCCTGTTCATGTGCTCGGGCTACTACCGGTACGACGAGGGCTACACCCCCGAGTTCCCCGGCCTCGGCTCGTTCGAGGGCGACGTGGTGCACCCCCAGCACTGGCCGGAGCACCTGGACTACGCCGGCAAGAACGTCGTCGTCATCGGCAGCGGTGCGACCGCCGTGACGCTGGTGCCGGCGATGGCCGAGACCGCCGAGCACGTGACGATGCTGCAGCGCACCCCGACCTACATCGCCTCGCGGCCGGCCATCGACAAGGTCGCCGACCTGCTGCGCGCGAAGCTGCCGGCGAAGGCGGCGTACACGATCCTGCGCTGGAAGAACGTGCTCCTCACGATGCTGAGCTACCAGCTCAGCGTGCGTCGGCCGGCGCTGATGAAGGCGCTGGTCCGCAAGGGACTCGAGAAGGAGCTGCCGGGCTTCGACCTCGACACGCACTTCAGTCCGCCGTACAACCCGTGGGACCAGCGGTTCTGCATCGTGCCCGACGGCGACCTGTTCCGGTCGATGCGGCACGGGAAGTCCTCGATCGTCACGGGGCAGATCGAGACGTTCACGCCGAAGGCCATCCGCCTGACCACCGGCGAGGAGCTCCCCGCGGATGTTGTGGTCACCGCGACCGGCCTGCAGATGCTCGTCTTCGGCGGCGTGCAGTTCGTCGTCGACGGCGAGGAGAAGAAGATCTCCGAGACCGTCGGCTACAAGGGGATGATGCTCAGCGGCATCCCGAACATGGCGGCGTCGGTCGGCTACACGAACGCGTCATGGACGCTCAAGTGCGACCTGATCTGCGCGTACGTCGGCGGACTGCTGGCGCACATGGACCGGCTCGGCGTCGACCAGGTGACCCCGCGCTGGACGGCAGCAGAGCTGCCGGACACGCCGTTCCTGAACCTCAAGTCCGGCTACATCCTGCGGTCGATCCACGAGTTCCCGCGGCAGGGCGACGTGCTGCCGTGGCGGGTGCACCAGAACTACATCCTGGACCGCAAGATGTTCCGGCCGGGACCGGTGGCGTTCGAGGGACTGGAGTTCACCCGCGCCGCGGCGAAGCGGACGGCAGCAGCCGGCTAGGGGTTCGGTCGCAGGTCGCGCACAAGTTCCAGCAGGTCGCTCATGAGCCCCTTGAGCAGGCGGTAGCGGGCCAGGCCGACGAGCTTCACCACGATCGGGACGGTGCGCTCGGCGAGAGCGTAGGTGTTCTTCGAGCCACGCGACCTGTCGTGCACCCAGTACAGGACGACGCCCATCTGGTAGAGCCAGAGCAGCTCCGGGAGCGCCTCGCGCAGCTCGGCCGGGATCTTCAGGTCCTGCGCGCCGGTGACCGCTTCGACGTACAGCGCCATCGATGCCTCACGTGCGGGCGCCGACTCAGCGCTGAACGGGCTGAGCGGGCTGGTCGGGTCGGCGGCATAGCGGAACAGGTCCACCGCGAACGCCTTCTCCGCCTGCATCGTGTCGATGCGCGTCGTGAGCACGCCACGCAGCCGGGTCTCGAACGACGGCTCGGAGTCGAGAACGGAACGGGCCGCCTCGACGTGCAGGGACTGGGAGTGGTCGTAGTAGGCCTGCACGAGATGCTGCTTGCTGGGGAAGTAGTAGTAGGCGTTGCCGACCGAGACGCCGGCGGCGGTGGCGATGGCCCGCATCGTCGTCGCTTCGTAGCCACGGTCGCGGAACAGCTCGAGCGCGGTGTCGACGATCAGCTGCCTGGTCCGCTCGCCCTTGGGGGGAGAGGCAGCCTCAGGCCGGGGTGCAGTCACAGGCCTCACCGTAGGTGCCGAGGGACATCCGGTGCCGCGCCACGAAGCTGACGAGCGCCCGTGCCTTCGGCATCATCGCCGGCGAGCTGAGCCGGTGCGCGAGCCCGCGCTTGCTCTCGAGCGCCCACAGGCAGACGACCCAGGCCTTCGCGCCGACCCAGATCCCGCCGTCGTCGCCGACGACGGTGATCTCCTCGAGCGTGGTGTCGTGGTCGAGAAAGGGGAAGCGGGCTCGCGCCTCTGGGGATGCCGCCGGCACGAACTCGATGGACACGAGCTGCGGCTGGCGTTCGAGCCAGGCCCGGGCGGCGCGGCACAGGTTGCAGCGCGCGTCGTACAGGACGGCGATCCGCCGGAGCGGCCGTTCGGTCATCGCGCGGCGCCGGGCGCCAGCCAGACCTGGTCGGGCGCAACCGGCGGGCGGGGAGCCGAGGTGATGTGTGCGCGGCGACGCAGCTTGTTCAGGACGTAGACGTTGGTCAGGTGCAGGACGCCCAGCAGCAGCACGACGGTGCCGACCTTCATCGACAGCGCCTCGAGGCTCGACTGCGCGTCGGTCACCGCCGCCCCGGTCTTCAGGGCAACGGAGACGTAGCCCAGGTTGAGCAGGTAGAAGCCGACGACCAGCAGGTGGTTCACGGCGTTGGCCAGGTCCTCGTCGCCGTCGAACACGTCGAGCAGGAAGACCAGGCCGTTGCGCCGGAGCGTGGAACCAACCCAGATGGTGATCGGGATGGTGAGGGCGAGGTACGCCAGGTAGGTCAGCACGAGCGGGTCCATTGGGGGCTCCTCAGAGTTGAACGTGTTCAGTACTGATACGGTACGACGGCACGAGCTCCTGTGCAAGAGATTTCCTGAACGTGTTCAGAAACGACATCAGCGTAGGTCGACGGCCCGCTGGGGCCGGCCCTGCGACCGCTCGAGCGCCTCAGCCGGCCAGACCCGGCGAAGCAACACGAGGACTCCTTCGACACACTGCAACCGAGTCTTGCGACGACCAGGGAAGGCTGACCGTGCAGCTGCAGCAGCGAATCGAGCCGTTGGCGGACGGCGGGGGGCCGGACTGGCTTCCGCCGCTCAACATCTTCAAGACGATCGCTCACAACGAGCCGCTGGCCCGCGGTTTCCTGTCCCTCGGGGGGCATCTGCTGCGCGGTGAGGTCCTGCCTGCGCGGGAGCGCGAGATCGTCATCCTGCGAACCGGCTGGCGGGCGCAGTCGGAGTACGAGTTCGGGCAGCACACAACAATCGGGCTCGGCGTCGGGGTGACGGCAGACGAGGTCGCGTGGCTCGCCGATGTCGGCGACCCGGCGTGGGCGGCGGACGACGCCGCGCTCGTCGCGCTGGTCGACGAGCTCTGCTACGAGGACGCCGTCTCGGACGCGACGTGGGCCCAGTTGGCGAAGCGCTGGTCACCAGAGCAGCTGCTCGAGCTGCTCGTCCTCGCCGGCTACTACCGGTTGGTGTCGGGCCTGCTGAACGGCGCCGGCGTCGCGCTCGAACCGGGTACGCCGGGGTGGCCCGACGGTGCCGCCGCTCGACTGCGGGCGCCGCGGGCATGACGCGGCTGGCGGGACGGCGGCTGCTTGTCGTCGGTGGCGGGACACGTCGCAACGACGACCCCGACTCGCCGCTCGGCAACGGCCGGGCGGTCGCGGTCGCCGCGGCACGGGAGGGCGCTGCGGTGGCGGTCAGCGACATCGACCGCTCAGCCGCGGAGGAGACCGCGCGCCTCGTCGAAGCGGCCGGTGGCAAGGCAGTCGTCCTCGTCGCCGACGCGGGCGACGCAGACGCGTGCGTTGCCACGGTCACCGACGCCGCGGAAGCGCTGGGCGGCCTGGACGCGCTGGTGCTGAACGTCGGCATCGGCAAGGGCGTCGGCCTCGACGGGACATCGGTCGACGACTGGGATCATGTCCTCGCGGTCAACCTGCGGTCGCACTTCCTGTCGTTGAAGACCGCGCTGCCGCTGATGCCGGAAGGGTCGTCGACCGTCCTCATCTCGTCTATCGCCGGGCTGCGGCCGGGCAGCGGCATCCCGTCGTACGACACCTCGAAAGCCGCGCAGATCGGGCTGATGCGACATGCCGCCCGCGAGGCCGCCGCGAAGGGCAGTCGCGTGAACGTCGTGGCGCCGGGCCTGATCGACACCCCGCTGGGCCGAGTTGCCACAGCCGGTCGGCCCAGCCGCGGGCGTACCCCCGTGCCGCTCGGCCGGCAGGGCACCGCCGAGGAGGTCGCTGCGGTCGTCGTGTTCCTGCTGTCGGCCGAGGCGAGCTACGTGACGGGCCAGGTCATCGCCGTCGACGGCGGCCTGTCGACCATCTAGGCGCGTGGGATGGCCCGAACTACCGCGCCGTGGTGAGCACCTGGTCTGAGGTCCGACGGTCCCGGCCCATCACGGCGTAGTACGTGTAGTCGGCGTCGGCGACGTACGAGGTCCGGTACGTGCCTGCCGCGTCAAGGTGCCCGGTCCGCCGCAGTGAGTAGCTCCCGCTGCCGCGCCGGAACCACACCTCGACCGGTGCGCCGGCGAGGCCGTGCACGACGAGCGGCACCGCGGCGCCGCGACGAACCGACGTCGGTCCGGCGACGTACGGGCGGACCTGGGTGAGGCCGGGCGCGGACGTGCAGCCCTGGTCGCTCGTGGCGTACCAGCGCTGGTCAACCAGGCTGCGGAAGGACGTGTACACCCAGCCGTTCGGGTCCGCCGTCAGCATCCGGCGTGCGACGAACGTCGTACCGCCGTACGGACGGAACCAGATCTGCACCGTGGCACCGGGCTTGAACTGCCCGACGAGCTGCGTCTCGCCTCCGATCGGGACGCTCGCCATGCCGTCCAGTCGGCAGGGCTCGACCACCTGGACCGTGACCTGCCACTGCTCCTGCGGCGCGGCGCAGGCAGGTGCGGTGTGGAAGCAGGGGGCGTCGGTGGTGCTCGTGATCGTCGCCGTACCGGGGAACACTGCGCTGAACACGGCAGACGTACCACCGGGGTTCGATCCGTGGGCGCGGTACCGATGGAGTACGCCGGTCGCGACGGCCGGCCGGAAGTCGAACCCGCGACAGCCCGGGAAGAACACCCCGACGCGGTCCCCGCGACTGACCTGGATGGTCCGGCCGTTGTCGGCGTCGGTCAGCGCGACGGCGCCCTCCGACGATCCCCAGACGCGTTGGGTGGGGCAGCTCTGCGACGGCGTGGGCGAGTCCTGTTCCGGACCGACGACGACGTGGATCGACCAGGGCGTAGGGCCGTCGGCAGCGATCACGTCGACGCCATCGCTCGGCTGGCTGGCCGCGAAGATCGCGCTCGTCCATGGTCGCTGCACGTCGAGGAAGTCCCGGTGCAGCACCGGACCGGCGTCGACATCGGTCCAGATCGTTCCGCTGTTGCCGGCGTCGAGCGCCACCCGCAGGTGCTGACCGAGCGGGACCGTGACGGTGGTCCCGGCGTCGGCCTTCGTGACGGCGACGTCACCTGGTGGTGGCGGTCCGAGACCGCCTCCTGAGCACCCGTCGTGATCCGACCACCACATCGGGTCCTGGGGTGGCGACCCGTCGGTGCTCTGCGGGCACGGGTGCGTCGCGAGCGCCGGCCCGGCCGGCAGCCCGGTCACCCACACCAGCGAAAGCAGGGCAACGACCAGTGCGTTCGTCCTCACACCTGTTCAGACGTCGTACGCCGAACGCCGTCGCTGCGGCTCAGGTCGCGGGTCGCACCGACCCGTCCGGCCACGCTGCGACGCACACTCCTCGACGCCCTCGGCCGCGAGGAACGCCCGCCAGCCCTGCTCGCTCATGTCCCGAGCGCGCCGGTCGCCCAGGCGTGACTCGTCGCGACGATCGCGGCGACCACCTCGAGCTCGGCCTCGTCGCGCGGACCGAAGACCATCACCAGGCCGGGCGTGGCGCGCAGCCCGGCGAGCGGGTGCGCGACGCCCCACTGCTTCGCCAGCACGTCCGCAGCCAGTGCGGGCGGCAGCGCGAGGTGCAGCGACCCGTCGTACGACGGATGCAGGTGCGCGAACTCGCCGACCTGCGGCACCAGGAACGCGTCCTCGGGACCACCCGGCTTGCGGACGACGAAGGCCCGCGCACCCGGCACGGAGATCGCGGAGTCGCGGGTGCCGACGCCCTCCAGCTTGGCCAGCCGCTCGAAGAGCTGCTCCTGCAGCTCCGGTGGCGCCTGCTGGCTGAGCTGCTCCTGCGGGGTGTTGGTGCTCGTCCGCGGGAAGTCACCGGCGCGCTCGGGCAGCTCGGCGAGACCGACCCAGGCGGGTGCGACGGTCGAGCCGTGCCCGTGCTGGCCGAAGAACGACAGCCGCTCGCTCAGCCAGCCGCCCAGCTGCGTGGCGACGGTCTCGGAGATCTCGTGGCCACCGGGGTCGCGCAATGCCCAGGCAGGTGCACCCGACGGCCCGTTGACATACGCCCACGTCCGATCCAGGAGCTCGCGCGGGATGACCTCGTCCTGGTCGCCCTGCGCGACGAGCGTGGGTACGCCCGCGAGGCGGCCCGGCGTGACGGGCACCCCGGCGTCGAACGGGATCGTGCCGTAGAGGATCGCCGCGGCGACGTAGCGCGACGGGTCGTCGAGCACGAGCCCGCCGGCGAACGCCGCGCCGCCGCTGAACCCGACCAGCGCGACCGGCCGACTTGGCGGTGCCTCCGACGTCAGCCAATCGGTGAACCAGTCCATCGTGCTGCGCAGCGACGCGGGCTCCGGTTGACCGATGCCGCGCCGGTCGAACCACGCGTAGCCGTCACCCTCGGCGATGGGCGCGCGCACCGCGGCGTACGCCGCCGTGCGGGGGAGCCGGTCAGCGAGACCGAGGATGTCCTGCTCGGTCGCGCCGCGGCCGTGCAGCAGCACGACGAGCGGAGCAGCCGGGTCTGGGCTGCCGGCCGTCGCGACGACAGGGGCGGCGAAGTCGGTCACGCCGCCAACGTAGAGCCCCTAGAACGGCAGCTGACGACCGGAGGGCGAGCGCAGGTCGAGCGGCGCTTCGGCAGGACGACGGACGGGCTTGGCGATCTGGATGCGCTTCACGGCGTCTCCCTCGGTCCGGGTCCTCACCTCCTCATCGGATGCCCGTGAGAACCCTTGAGAAAGATGACGCCGAAGCAGGGGCGAACTAGGTCAACTGGGTGGTTCCTGCATGACCGAGAAGGCGGCACCCCACGCGTCCTCGACGACCGCGAACCGGCCGAACGACGTGTCCTGCGCAGCCATCGTGACCTTCCCGTCCCCCTTCTCGACCGCTTCGACGGCCTTGTCGGCGTTGTCCACCGAGAAGCAGGCCGTCCACCCCTTCGGCGACCCGGGCTGGTGCCCGCCAAGGCCGCCGAGCGGACCGCCGTCGGTCTTGAACGTCGCGTAGCCGCCCATGTCCGGGATCTCCTCGAAGGTGAAGCCGAACACGGCGCTGTAGAACTCCTGCGCCGCCTTCGGGTCGTCGACAGCGGCCTCGTTCCAGACCAGCGCGCCGGGCTCGTTGTAGATGCGCGCCCCGATGTGCTCGGCGCCCTGCCAGACCCCGAACGGGTGTCCCTGCGGGTCGCGCGCGATGACCATGCGCCCCATCGGGCCGACGTCCATCGGCTCGAACAGCAGGGTGCCACCCGCCTCGGTGATGCGCTTCGCCGTGCCGTCCACGTCGTCGGACGCGAAGTAGGTCATCCACTTCGGTGGGTCGTTGGGATCCTGCTGCGGCGCGATGCCGGCGGCGGCCAGGCCGTTGGTCTGGGCGGTCAGGTACCCGCCGTACTCTGGATCGCCACCCTCGTAGGTCCAGCCGAGGACATCGCTGTAGAAGCTCTTGGCGGCCTCGATGTCCGCGGCGCCGTAGTCGATCCAGCAGGGCGTGCCGGTGGGCCAGTTGGTGTCACGGGTGGGCATGGTCTCTCCTCATGGGTGGGCCTCCCTGGAACCTGCCACCGACGTCCGACAAGTCCAAGACCCTGATCTGTGTACGCCGGATCTGCGGGCTGTGGAGATCGCTGCCCACGTTCGGGACGGCGCCAGGGTCGGACCCATGACCGCCGAGCTGCCCGTCGTCCGCCTCACCAGCCCGGGAGAGATCGCGGCCGCGCTGCCGCACCTGTGCGGCTTCGTCCCGACCGAGAGCCTGGTCGCGGTGTCGCTGCGCGGTGAGCGCAAGCGGATCGGGCTGACGCTGCGCTTCGACCTGCCCAGCATCGACGCGATGGGCGATGGAGCCAACGCCGACGAGGTGGCGACCCGACTGGCGCACGACGGTGCCAGCGCGATGGTTCTCGTCGTCTACACGGACGAGGCGGGGGAGCGTCCCCGCGAGTCGCTCGTGCGGGCGGTCATCGAGGCTGTCGAGCTGCGAGGCATATCCGTCATGGAGGGCCTGCTGGTCCGGCACGGCGCCTGGTCGTCGTACACCTGTGCGCATCCCGACTGCTGCCCGCCCGACGGGACGCCGGTCCCGGCGCCCGTCGACCTGCTTGCCGCGACGGCGGCCTACGACGGGCGGGTCGTGCTCCGCGACCGCGACGAGCTGGTGGCCTCGCTGGCGGCGCCCGCTCTGCTCGCGGCGCGGGCCGCGGAGCAGCGACTCGATGCCGCGATGGAGGCATGGTTGACGGTGATCGACGAGCATGGTCGCGAGCACGCCCGCGCCGATGCGGTGGCAGCGCTGCGCGGCGCGCTGGCCGGGTCGGGAGAGCGCGGCGACGCTGCGCTCGTCGTACCGCTCCAGGACGTGCGCGTGCGCGACGAGGTCGCCACCTGGGCGCTGGACGACAGCGAGGCCCTGCTCAGCCTGCTGCTGCGGCTGGCCCGCGAGACCGTCGCGCCGTACGACGTGCCGGTGTGCACGCTGGTCGCACTGGTGGCCTGGGTGCGGGGGGACGGCGCGCTCGCCAACGTCGCCCTCGACCGCGCGCTCGCAGCGGACCCGTCGTACAGCATGGCGAAGCTCTTCCGCGCCGGCTTGGACGGCCAGCTGCCGCCGTCAGCGGTGAAGCAGTGGCTGCGCCAGACGCGACGCACGCTGCACCCGGGCCGAAAGCGCCGCGCGGCCTGAGGTCAGGCGGTCGGGAGCGGTGCGCCACCCACCAGCGCGTCGGGGCCGGCGAGCAGCGAGCCGCGGCGCATCGCGGCCACCATTCGGCCGGGAACCGGCACCTGGACGACCCGCGCGCCGTGCACGCGCCGGGCGATCTCGGCGAAGCTCAGCACCTCGGGGCCGGCGATCTCCGCGGGCGCGCCAGCCGGGTCGTTCACCGCTGCGACGAGCGCTTCGGCCACAAACTGCTCCGCGACCGGCTGCAGCTTCGCGCCGCGCGGGACGATCGCTGCGCCGAGCACTCGCGGCTTGGTCAGGAACGCGGCGAAGCTGTGAAACTGCGCCGCGCGGATGACGTGCCCGGCCGGGGCGCCCCGGACGAGCTCTTCCGCGGCCGTCTTCGCGCGGTAGTAGGGATACGGCGTGACGTCGCATCCGATGATGGAGAGGTAGACGAGCGAGGTGTCGGGCTCTCGTGCGGCCAGCAGGTTGCGGGTGCCGTCCACCTCGGTGCGGTGGACGTTCTTGCGCGGGCTCGAAGCGAGGTGCAGCACGCAGTCTGCGCCGGCCAGGGCAGGGGTGAGGCTGCCGGCGTCGAGCACGTCGGCGACAACCTCGTAGGAGCCGCGCACGGCACCCGCTCGTCGCGTCATGGCGCGGACGTGGTGGCCGGCCGCCTGCAGCGCCGGGACGAGCACCCGCCCGAGCGTGCCCGTCGCACCGGTGACAACGACGACCGCCACATGTCGGACCCTACCCAGCGGTCGGTGGTGGCTCAGGGACGGGCCAGGGTCGTTCCCCGATGGCAGGGCGCCGTCGTACGCCGATTCTGAGTCAGCAGCCAACATCGGCCGCAGAAACCGAGAGGCCCCACTGCCATGAACAGCGTTCGCGCCAGCTTCGCCCGCGCCGGCTTCGTCCGGTCCCGCGACAGCAAGGTGCTCGGCGGCGTCTGCGCCGGCGTCGGCCGGCACTACGGGATCGAGCCCGGGATGTCCCGGGTTCTCTTCCTCGTCGCACTGCTCGCGATCCCGGGCAGCCAGATCCTCGTCTATCCGGTGCTGTGGTTCTGCATGCCGCTCGAGGGCGACTACGCACCGGCAGCGACGGAGACGGTGATCTCGTCGCCAAGTGTGTAGCCGCGGTCGAGGACGAGCTCGTCGCCGCTCCAGAAGCTGCCCGGGTCGTAGGCGTTGGGCCGGATCTCGTCGGGGAGCAGTCGCATGGCTTGGTAGGTCGTGGCGAGGACCTCGGCGCAGTACGCCGTTTCCAACGCCGCCTCGGACCGCTGGCGGACCGGCACCCGGCCGGCCAGCCAGCGGCCGGCGAGCTTTGCCGTCGAAGGGAACGGCGTGCCGTCGAGCCGGGCGATCGTCCGCAGGATCGCATCCTCCATCTCACGTGTGACGGCCGGCTCGAGCTGCCGCAGCCAGCAGCGCTGGCCGTACTTCTCCGCCCACACCGTCACCGCATCGCGCAGGTCGTGCAGCTGCACGCCGCGCTGGTGGTCGCCCGTCCACATGTCGGGCAGCGACCGACCGAGCTCGGCGTGCCACATCAGCGGCGGGAGGTCGTCGACGACGACCGTCATCCCGACGTGGTTCACCGGGGCGTTGCTGAGGACCTGGATGGCGCGGTCGGCGGCGCTGTGACCGCGGAACACCCAGACATCGCCGGTGCGGGTGAGGTCGACCGCTTCGTCGAGGGTGAGCACCCGCCAACCCTAGGCAGCATGGCAGCCTGGGCACGTGAACTGGGCCAAGGTGCTGGGCATCGCCGGGATGGTCGGGGTCGCAGCGACAGGAGTCGCGGTGGCGCGAGCGGAGCGGCGCCGCCGCGCCTACACACCTGAGGACATCCGGGCTCGGCTGCACGCCCGGCACGACGAGGCCGTCCGCGCGGTTCGGCGATGAGCGGACCGGTCGACATCGCAGACCCCGCCGCGTCGGATGCCGCTGATCCGGAGCCGCCGGTCGTCGAGGTGCTCGAACCGCGCGAGGCGACGGTCGGGACCATGACCGTGCAGCGCGCGCTGCCGCGACGGCAGCGGCGCACCGTCGGAGCGTGGTGCTTCGTCGACCTGTTCGGTCCGGCTTCGGTGACCGAGCAGGGCGGCGTCGACATCGGGCCGCACCCGCACATCGGCCTGCATACCGTCACCTACCTGCTCGACGGCCAGGTGCTGCACCGCGACAGCCTCGGCAGCGAGCAGGTGATCCGCCCCGGTCAGGTCAACCTGATGACGGCAGGTCGCGGGGTGGTCCATGCCGAGGAGCCGACCGGTCATTACCGCGGAGCGATGCAGGGCGTGCAGCTGTGGGTCGCGCAACCGGATGCGACGCGCGGGGGAGCGGCGGACTTCGATCATCTCGCCGAGCTGCCGCAGGCTTCGGTGGACGGCGTCGAGGCGAGCGTGCTCGTCGGGTCGTTCGGCGGTGCGACGTCACCGGCCCGGCAGGACACCCCACTGGTCGGCGCGGAGCTGCGGGTGCCGGCGGGAGATGCCGAGCTGCCGCTCGATCCGGCGTACGAGCATGTGCTCGTCGTCCTGCAAGGGACGCTGCTCGTCGAGGGCCGGCTGGTGGAGCGGACGCGATCGGCGTACCTCGGCATCGGGCGTACGACGGTGGGCGTCGCGTCGCCGGAGGGAGCGCGGGTGCTTTTGCTCGGCGGGAAGCCGTTCGGCGAGGACCTGCTGATGTGGTGGAACTTCGTCGGCCGCAGCCGGGACGAGGTCGCTGCGGCGAGCCGCGAGTGGGAGGACGGCGCCGACCGATTCGGCCGGGTGGAGACCACGCTGGCCCGCGTGCCCGCGCCGCCGGTGCCCTGGCGCTGATCCGTCCTACGCTGCGGGAATGACGGGCTCGAAGCACAACGTCCGGATCTCGGGCAATCCGGACGCGCAGCCGATGGTGTTCGCGCACGGCTTCGGCTGCGACCAGAACATGTGGCGCTACGTGGCACCTCGCTTCGAGGACGATTTCCGGGTCGTGCTGTTCGACCACGCCGGAGCCGGGCAGAGCGACCCTTCGGCGTACGACATCAAGCGCCACTCGACGCTCGCCGGCTACGCCCAGGACGTGCTGGACCTCTGCCACGAGCTCGACCTGCACGACGTCGTCTTTGTCGGGCACTCCGTGTCGGCGATGATCGGCGTCCTGGCGGCGAAGCGGGAGCCGGACCTGTTCGACAAACTCGTGCTCGTCGGCCCGTCGCCGCGGTACGTTAACGACGGCGAGTACGTCGGTGGCTTCCAGGAGGCGGACATCACCGAGATGCTCGAGTCGCTCGAGAGCAACTACCTCGGCTGGTCGAGCGCGATGGCGCCGGTCATCATGGGAAACCCGGACTCGCCCGAGCTCGCCGCGGAGCTGACGGAGAGCTTCTGCCGTACCGACCCCGCCATCGCGCGTCGGTTCGCTCGCGTGACCTTCCTGTCGGACAACCGCGGTGACCTGTCCTCGGTGAAGACACCGACGTTGGTCCTGCAGTGCAGCAACGACGTCATCGCGCCGGTTGAGGTCGGAGAGTACGTCCGTGATGCGATGCCCAACGCGACGATGGTGATGCTCGCTGCGACAGGGCACTGCCCCAACCTCAGCGCGCCCGATCCGACGGCCGACGCGATTGCGGCGTTCGTCCGCGCGTGAACGGCGGCGAGCCCACCGGGGTCCCCGACACGCTGGAGGCGTTCTACGACGCGCTGCTCGGCGACGATGCCGAAAGGCTGTACGAGTACGCGCCGTGCGGATACCTGTCGACCGAGCCGGACGGCATCATCGTCCGCGCCAACACGACGTTCCTGACGCTGACCGGCTACACCCGCCCGGAGCTCGTCGGTCGCTACACGTTCGCCCAGCTGCTGACGCCGGGTGGGCAGATCTACCACGAGACGCACTTCGCGCCACTCCTGCGGATGCAAGGCACGATCCGTGGAATCGCACTCGACATCGTCTGCGCCGACGGCAGCCGGCTGCCCGTGCTCGTGAGTGCGGTGCTGGAGACGGACCGGAACGGTACGCCGCGCGTCGTACGAACTGCCGTGTTCGACGCGCGCGAACGGCGCGACTACGAGCGCGAGCTGGTCCGCGCGAAGAACAAGGCCGAAGAGTCCGAGTCACATGCCCGATCGCTCGCGCGGGCGTTGCAACGCACGCTCATACCGCCGATGCCACCGGTCGTCCCGGGGCTCGACGTCGCGGCGGTCTACCGACCGGCCGGCACGGGTGAGGAGGTGGGTGGCGACTTCTACGACGTGTTCCAGGTGGCCGAGGACGACTGGGTCGTCTGCATCGGCGACGTCTGCGGCAAGGGCGTGGAGGCGGCGGTCGTCACGGCCCTGGTCCGGTACTCACTGCGTGCCTCTGCCGTGCGGGTCACGTTGCCGAGCGAGATGCTGCGCGAGCTCAACACCGCCTTGCTGCGCAACCGGAGTGACCGCTTCTGCACCGTCGGGGTGCTCCGGCTGCGCCGCGCCGAGGGCATCTGGTCCGCGACGGTCAGCTCCGGTGGCCATCCGCCGGCTGTGCTGCTCCGGATGGAGGCGCCGGCCCGGCCGCTGGGGGAGCCGGGCTCGCTGCTCGGTGTCATGGACGAAGTCGAGCTGCACGACGCCACGCTTGCGCTGAGCGCCGGCGACACCGTGCTGCTGTACACCGACGGCGTGCCGGAGGCGCGGCGCAACGGCGACTTCTACGGCGAACCGCGGCTGGTGCAGGTCGCCGAGGAGAGCCTGGGCCGGGCGGCCGGGCTGACCGAGGCGCTGCTCGCCGACGTTCTCGCCTTCCAGGGCGGGCACGCCCGGGACGACATCGCGATCGTGGCTGTGCGGGTCCCGAGGAATTAGTTGAGTACGCAATCACTTGTACGAGGTGCCCCCCTCGAAGGAGTGATCCACATGAGCGTCCTCGTTGTCACCGGCTCGGCCCGGCAGGACTCCCACACCCGACGGCTCGGCGCGCAGATCGCGGCTTCGGTCCCGGGTGGCGTGCTTGCGCCCCGGCTCACCGAGCTGCCGTTCTTCGACCAGGACCTCGAATCGGCGCCGCCGGCCGCGGTCCAGCAGCTCAGGGGGCAGGTCGCAGCCGCCGACACGGTCGTCTTCGTCACGCCGGAGTACAACGGCACGATCCCTGGCCTGCTCGGCAACGCGATCGACTGGCTGTCCCGCCCGTACGACGGTCTGCCGTCCGCTCTGCGCGGCAAGCCGGTCGTCGCAGCGGCCGCGTCGCCCGGTGGCGTCGGCGGTGTTCGCGCACTCGTGTCGCTGCGCACCGTCCTCGGCAATGCCGGGGCGGACGTGCTGGACGTCACGCTGTCGGTGCCTGAGGTGCACGTGCGCCTCGACGACGCGTCCCTCGACGAGGAGCTGGCCGCGCTGGTGAGTGCTTTCGCCGTACCGACGGTGAAGGCTGCGTGACCGACCCGATCTCTCACCGGCTACTGGGCGAGCGCGACGCGGCGCTCGCCCAGCTCGCTGCGCTGTCACGGGAGTACGAGGCGATGGTCGCGTCGTCCGAGGCATCCAACGCGGACGACGAGCACGACCCGGAGGGCGCGACGATCGGCTTCGAGCGCGCCCAGCTCGCCGCGACGATCGAGATGACGCGCATCCGTCTGGCGGACCTCGACCGCGCGCTGTCACACGTGGAGTCCGGTTCCTACGGCACCTGCGAGACCTGCGGCGGTGACATCGGCGCAGAACGACTCGCCGCGCGTCCGTCCGCGCGCACCTGCATCAGCTGCGCGCGCTGACTACTTCGTCAGCACCTTGAAGGCGTGGTCCCAGCCGCCTTTGCTGATGCCGTAGAGCACCCAGGCCATGCACAGCGCCTCGAGGTGACGGCTGGCTTCGATGCCGCCGAGGTCGGCGACCTCCCAGCCGGTGTCGGTGAGCAGGTCGGTCACCGTCTTCTTCGCGTCGGCGTCGTTGCCGCCGATGAGCATCGTCGGCGGGCCGCCGGGGATGTCGGGGTCGACCATCAACGTGTTGCCGACGATGTTGTAGGCCTTGACGACGTTGGCGTCGGGGATCGCGCGTTGCACCTGCTCGCCGAGCGAGTCGCTCCAGCCGACGAACAGACCGGGCTTGCCGGTGGAGAAGTCGAGCGGGTTGGTGGTGTCGATCACGACCTTGCCGGCTGTCTGCTCCCTGACCGACGTCGCGAGCTCGACCGCGGCGTCACCCTTCACGGCGAGTACGACGAGGTCGCCCCACGCCGCTGCTGCTGCCGGGGAGTCGACGGGATGACCGCCGACCTCGCTCTGCCGGGTGCCGATCCGCACCTCGTGCCCGTGCTGGGGGTAACCGGTGGCGAGTGCCTGACCGACAACGCCTGATCCAAGGATGGCGATCTTCATGCCGCCACAAACTCGTTACGTGTCCGTCGTTGTTCCCGACGCCCTGCGCGCAACATCTCGGTCCCACGTCGCCCGGTCCATCACCCAGGCGAACTCACCGTCGAACACCTCGCCCTTCTCCTCGACCGCAGCGAGGTAGCGGTCACCGATCCCGGGCTGCACCGGCGTGAGCATGTCGAAACCATCGACGACAACGACGCGGTCGTCCACGAGCAGGGCGTCCAGCACTGCAGCACACCGCCTGGCTCGCGCGTTCAGGTCGCGCGGGCGCTCGCCGGTGTCGAGCAGACCAGCGAGGCGGGTCATGCCGACGTAGTCGTCCTCTGTGTCATCCACCACAGCCTCGACCCAGCGTGCCAGGTCGTCTGTCACTTCGCCTCCCGTGGCGTGTGGATCTTCGAGATGCTCGTGCCGGTGAAGCCGTCGAGCTGAATCGTTGCACCACCGCTCTTGCTCCATGACCGATACGTGATGCGTGCGCCGTCTGGCAGGGTGATGACGACGACCTCGCCTCCGCTCGCCTGCCGGACCGTGGCATCGCCGAGATGGGCCAGCCTCTCGTTGAAGAAGGCGCTGACGGCCTCGTCATCGGGCAGCTCGCGATTGTTGGCGCGGACCCCACGGACCGTCAACGTCTCGACGGCCGCGACGGCGTCGTCCTCCGGTGTGGCGTACGACGCGGTTGCAGTCCGCGGCCGTCCCGTTCCGGCGACGACGCCTTCGCCGTAGCCGAGTGCGGTGCCGAACACCACGTCGAGGGGGTGGATCCGTCCGTCGTCGGCGAGGTCGAAGCCCACTGCCGTCGCGCCGCCCATGGCAGCGCCGCCCAGCGGTGTCGCCATCCACGTCGGCGCTTCGACCGCTGCGACGTACAGCCGCGGCAGCACGACCTGCCCGATCCCTTCGAGGGCTGACAGCGCCCGGGTCGCGAGCGACAGCGCCTCCGCGGCCTCGACGGCAGCGGCGGAAGCACTCGCCGCGGCACCCGCGATCGCCTCGGCCTCTGCTCCGACGACGGCGGCTTCTGCGGCGGCCGCCGCCGGCGTTGCGGTCCCCGCCGACATCACCGTCACGGTCACGACAGTTGCGGTCACCGCGACGACTGTCGCTATGGCGGCGATCCGTCCCCACGACCAGCCGTGGTGCTCGTGCGCGCGGTCGTACTGGTGCGCGTACCGGTCGAGTCCGTCGGCCGCGTCGAGGAGCGCGCGCCGGATGACGGCGGCATCGTTCGACAGGCCTCGCTCCGGACGTCGCGTCGTACAGCTCCCGCGTCCCTGCCATGACGAACGCAGGTCGTCGAGCGCCGCGTCGGCCTGGCGCTGTGCGGACGCCAGCCGGTCGGCGAGGCACCGCAGCTCGACGGCCATCCGGCGGGCGGCGGCGCTGTCACCGTCGGGCATCCGCGGGATCGTCCACGTCGTACGTACGCCGCTGTCGGTCGCGATCACCGTGCACCGCCACTGGCTGGTACGACGTCGCGATCGAGTTCCACGTACATCCGCGCCAGCGCGTCCAGCGTCGAGCCGACCCGGTCATAGCCGGCAGCGAGGTCCGCCACGGCCGCGCGCAGCTGCGACCAGCCGGTGCCGATCTTCGTGCCGGCCGCGGCCTCGAGTGAGGCTGCACCGGCCGACAGCGTCGCGTCAGCCCGCCCGCAAGCGTCGGCGAGTGCCCGGCTCGCGGCCGAGAGCTGCCGCGCCGCCGCCTGCAGCGCACCGGGTTCGACCGACAGCTCCACAGCGCCAGAGGATGACGTGCGGCTGTGGGCCGCGTCGGCGGTTATCCACAGGCGAGGCGGTCAACTGCCCGGCTGCTGCTCCGCCTTCGCGCGCCGCTCGGAGCCAAGCTCCTGGGCGGCGTCCTCGTCGTCGACCGCCCGGCGGCCCACGAACTGCCCGCCAGGGCGGGACAGCGCCTGGCCGTCGTCCGGGGCGATGTCTTCCTCATGCGGTCGTTGGTCGCGTTCCATGCCAGGACAGTGCCCGGTGAGACAGCGAGGCACACGTTCGGTTGCCCGCGCGGGATCGGTAGGGCAGCGCCCGTGGAGCCCGCACACGGTGTTGTCGCGCTCGTCGAGCGGTTCACCTGTGCGACCCGCGTCACGGCATCTGTGGACAAGATTCTCTTTGCACAGCAGGGCTTTTGGTCTTGCGCATCCGGTCATGTCATGACATGATTCGAACATATGAGCGAATGCCTGGCGACCCCGCCTGATCTGTCGAGCCTCACGCGGCGCGTGCGGCTCGGGGGCGAGGCGGCCATGGCCGA
>JAWWOH010000070.1:0-12961 GCA_033851845.1 Actinomycetota bacterium | reverse complement strand
AGCTCGTCGGCGTCGAGGTCCTCGAGCCGCTGGGCGAGCCAGACATCGCGCCGGCGACGGTCCTCCTTGAGCAGCTCCTGCCCGGTCCGGCTGACTGCGAGGGTCACCTGCCGTCGATCCGTCGGGTGGGCGGTGCGTACGACGAGGCCCTCGCTTTCGAGGACGCCGAGCAGTCGGGTCATCGACGGCGGCGAGATCTTCTCGTGGGCCGCGAGCTCGCCGGGGCTCAGCGCTCCGTGCCGGTCCAGGGTCGCGAGCGCCGCGAGCTGCGACAGCGTGAGCATCGTGTCGGCCCGCTGGGCCCGCATCCGCCGGGCCAACCGCATGACCGACAGCCGCAGTGTGCTGGCGAGTGCGGTCTGAGTCGCGGTCGGCATGTCGTTAGCATAACTCATTACCCGCGCTAACGAAACCTCCCCCGCATTGCGTCCGACGGAGTGGTCGCTCCGGCGACCGCCGAGTCGGACGCAACGGGAGGGGGTGGCGGGTTAGGTGAGGGCGTCCTGGATGGGGTTGATCCCGAAGTAGACGACGAACAGCGCGGCGACGACCCAGAGCAGCGGATGCACCTCGCGGGCCCGGCCCTGGGTGGCCTTCAGGACCACGTAGGAGATGAAGCCGGCTCCGATGCCGTTCGTGATCGAGTACGTGAACGGCATCAGGACGATCGTCAGGAACGCCGGGATCGCGATGGCGTAGTCCTCGAAGTCGATGTTGCGTATCTGCGTGATCAGCAGGAAGCCGACGATGACGAGCGCCGGAGACGCCGCCTCGAACGGCACGATCTTCACCAACGGTGTGAAGAACAGCGCCAGGACGAACAGCCCGCCCGTGACGAGCGAGGCCACCCCGGTGCGGGCACCCTCGCCGACACCGGCCGCCGACTCGATGTACGTCGTCGCCGATGACACCGACGCCGCTCCACCCGCGACCGCGGCCAGCGAGTCGACGACGAGGACCCGCTCGATCCCGGGCAGCTGGCCGTTCTCGTCGAGCAGGCCGGCCTCCGCACCGACACCGACGACCGTGCCCATCGTGTCGAAGAAGTCGGCGAGCATGAGGGTGAACACGAACAGGATCGCCGCGACCGCACCGACCTCCGCGAACCCGCCGAACAGGGAGAAGTGCCCCAGCAATGACAGGTCCGGGCTGCCCACCACGTCGTCCGGGAGTTTCGGCACGTTGAGCTGCCAGCCACCCGGGTTGACCTTGTCGGGCGGTGTGAACGACGGGCCGATGTCGGCGATCGCCTCGATGATGATCGCGACGGCGGTCGTGCCGATGATTCCGAGCAGGATCGCGCCACGGGTCCGGCGGGCCACCAGGACCGCGGTCAGCAGCAGCCCCAAGACGAAGACCAGGGTCGGCCAGCCACGGAGCTCGCCGGTCGCCCCGAGCTGGACGGGCACGGGGCCCGTGCCGGTCCGGCGTACGAAGCCTGCGTCGACCAGACCGATGAGTGCGATGAACAACCCGATCCCGACGGAGATCGCGGTCTTGAGCTCGGTCGGAATGGCGCGGAAGACCGCGGTCCGGAACCCGGTCAGCACGAGGACCGTGATGACGATGCCCTCCAGGACCACGAGGCCCATCGCGTCTTCCCAGCTCATCTGCGACGCGATGGAGAACGTGACGAACGCGTTGAGTCCGAGCCCGGTCGCCAGCGCGAACGGGTAGCGGCCGAACAGGCCCATGGCGATCGTGAGTACGGCGGCGACGAGCGCGGTGGCTGCGGCGACCTTCGGTAGTCCGAGGATCTGCCCGTCGTGGTCCTTCGCCGTACCGATGATGAGGGGGTTCAGCACGACGATGTAGGCCATCGTGAAGAACGTCGCGAACCCGCCACGCACCTCGCGCTGAAGCGTCGAGCCGCGCTCGGAGATCATGAAGTAGCGGTCGAAGGCGTTGGTCGGGGCGGGGGGCTCAGTGCCCGGCGGGGCGGTCTCCGTGGTCGTCATGGCGCCGAGGGTGCCAGAGGTGGAGCAGGCAGTGCTGGACGCGCGCCGCGCGTAACCTGCTCGTCATGGCCCGCGAGCGCAGACCCGATCCGCCGCCGCTGGAGACCAACGACGTGGCCATCGTCGCCGGCGGGACCGCGGCGTGGGCCGTCGCCTGCGTCGCACTGGTCGTCGCCCGTCTTGCCGGCGCCGACGTGCACGCGTGGTGGATCGCGATGTGCGGGGTCGGCGCCGCCTTGGGGCTGGTCGGCGTGCGCTACTGCCGCCGCCGCCGCGACGCCATCGCACGAGACGCCGGAGCGGCGAACCTCGGTTGAGTCGCGCAGCGCCGCATGCGACGCTGCGCGGGTCGACTCCCGGAGGTTCGCGTGCCCGAGCTCACCCCTGTTCAGCGCGAGGTCCTGCGGGCCATCGTCGACACGGCGGTCCCAGCGCTGGACGTCGAGGACGACCCGCACGGCTACTGGTCCACCCCGGGAAGCGCGACCGGCGCCCACGACTTCGTCGAGCTGTTCCTCGGCACGGTGCTGACGGAGGCCGACTTCCTCGGCATCCAGCAGCTGCTCGATGGCATGGCGATGCTCGGCATGCAGCACCAGAAGCGCGCGGCCCGCGAAGCGATCCTCGCGAGTGCGTCCGCACTCGCGCCGGAGGCACTCGTCGCCGTACAGACCCTGCGCGGAGCCGCCTGCCTGTTCGCGAACACGATCCCCGATGCGGACGGGAAGAACCCGTTCTGGACGCAGTACGGCTACCCCGGCCCGCAGGTCGCGCCGCCGACCGACGAGCCCTACATCACGCCGTACGTCCCGACCGACGGCGAGGTGCTCGAGACCGATGTGGTCGTGATCGGATCGGGTGCCGGCGGCGGAACCATCGCGGGCGTCGTCGCAGCCGCTGGCAAGGACGTCGTCGTGCTCGAGGCCGGCGGCGCGAGCAGCGAGCGGGACTTCGACCAGCTCGAGCTCACTGCCGGAATGGCGCGGATGTACAAGAACGGCGTCGCCCTGACCGCCGACAGCAACGTCGGCCTGCTCGCGGGTTACACGCTGGGCGGCGGCACGACCATCAACTGGCAGAACTGCGTCCGCCCGGCATCCGCCGTACTGCAGGAGTGGGCCGACGACTTCGGGCTGTCCGACGTCGCCACCGACTTCGACCGGCACATCGACGCCGTGTCCACGCGGATCAGCGCCAACGACCAGTGCTCCGATCTCAACGGACCGCACCAGCGGATGGTCGAGGGCGCCAAGGCACTGGGCTGGTCCTGCGAGACGGCGACGCTCAACATCGACCCGGCGAAGCACCAGCCCGACCTCGCGGGCTATACGCAGTTCGGCGACGTGACCGGTGCGAAGCAGGGCACGCTCGTCACCTACCTGCGCGATGCGTACGACGCGGGCGCACGCATCCTGTGCAGCACCAAGGCAATGCGGGTCTTGTACGACGGGGGTCGGGCGACGGGTGTCGAGGCTGTCTACACCGATCCGCTGACGATGACGACGCGCACCGTGACAGTGCATGCGAAGCACGTCGTGGTCGCGGCCGGCGCCCTCGAGACGCCGGCCGTCCTGCTGCGCTCCGGCATCGGCGGACCGGCAGCCGGCAAGCACCTGCGACTGCACCCGTCGAGCGGCATGTTCGGCGTCTACGAGGAGGACCAACGCGCCTGGTGGGGGCCGCCGCAAGCAGCGGTCATGGACGAGTTCCGCGACCTCGGCGACGGCTACGGACTGCTGGTCGAGGGGTCGCACTACTACCCCGGCGTGTTCGCGTTCCAGCTCGCGCTGACCAACGGCAAGGCGCACAAGGAGCTGATGGCGAACTTCGCGCGGATGTGCGACCTGCTGTTCATCACCCGCGACCACGGCGGAGGCGAGGTGACGCTCGACGAGCACGGCGAGGCGTTGCATCACTACGCGGTCGACGACGCTCGCGACCAGGAGCAGATCCGCAAGGGCTTGCGGGTCCTCGCGGAGCTGCACCTCGCCGCGGGTGCGCAAGAGCTGTGGCTCAACACGCCGTTCGCGCCCGGCTTCACCCGTGGTGACGATCTGGAGAAGTGGCTGGACCTGCTCTACGCGATGCCGATCGGCGCCGGCGGGATCGCGCTCGGGAGCGCGCACCAGATGGGGTCCGCGCGGATGGGCGCCGACCCCGCGACGTCGGTGGCCGATCCGAGTGGCGAGCTGCACGACGTGAAGGGCGTCTGGATCGGCGACACCAGCGCCTTCCCGACGCCGTCCGGCGCCAACCCGATGCTGACCTGCATGGCCCTCGCGCACCGCACGGCCGAGAACATCCTGAGGAGCATGGCGTGACGAGCACCCGCGACCTGATCTACATCGACGGTGCATGGGTGCGCTCTTCGGGCACGGGCACGCTCCCTGTCACCAACCCGTTCACCGAAGAGGTCATCGGCGCGGTCCCGGAGGGCACGCCGGACGACGTCGACAAGGCCGCCCGCGCCGCGCGCCGCGGCTTCGAGGAGTGGTCGCAGACGTCGCTGAGCGACCGGGTCAAGGCCTGCACCCGGATCGCGGAGGGCCTCCAGGCCCGGCAGCAGGAGATCGCGCTGTCGGCGGCGACCGAGATGGGCGCGCCATGGCAGATCGCGGTGATGGTCCAGGCCGGCCTGCCGCTCATCACGTTCGCCTCGATGGAGGACCTGGTCGATGACGTCGAGTGGGAGGTGCGATCGGGCAACTCCCTGCTGGTCCGTCAACCGGTGGGCGTCGTCGGCGCGATCACGCCCTGGAACTACCCGCTCCATCAGATCGCCGCGAAGGTCGCACCTGCGCTGGTCGCCGGTTGCTCAGTGGTCGTGAAGCCGTCGGAGCTGGTACCGGGGGTCGCATACATCCTGGCCGAGGTCATCGACTCCGTCGGACTTCCGCCCGGCGTCTTCAACCTCGTGCCGGGCGTGGGTCCCGTCGTCGGTGAGGCCATCGCGTCTCACCCGTACGTCGACATGGTCTCCTTCACCGGCTCGACGCGGGCCGGCCGTCGGGTTGCCGAGCTGGCGGCTGCCGGGCCGAAGCGCACGTCGCTCGAGCTCGGCGGCAAGTCGGCGTCGATCCTCCTCGACGACCTGTCCGGCGAGACGCTGGCCAACGCGATCGTCGGGTCGCTGACCGGCTGCCTCATCAACTCCGGCCAGACCTGCTCGGCGCTGACCCGTCTGCTTGTCCCGTCCGGCCAGCTCGACGAAGTCGTCGGCAACCTCGAGGTCTTCGCGCAGTTCGCCGCGATGGGCGATCCGCTCGACCCCGCCACCCAGCAGGGCCCGCTCGTGTCGAAGATCCAGCAGGAGCGGGTGCGCGGCTACATCACGGCGGCGATCGCCGACGGCGCTACGTTGGTCGCCGGCGGCCCCGAGCAACCGGAGCACCTGCCCAAGGGCTTCTTCGTCAAGCCGACCGTGCTCGTCGCGCAGCCCGGCTCGATCATCGAGCAGGAGGAGGTCTTCGGGCCCGTGCTCACCGTTGTCCCGTACGACGGCGGCGACGAGGCAGCAATCCGGATCGCCAACGGCACGCCGTACGGCCTGTCCGGGGCGGTGTGGGCGGCGGATCGCGATCGGGCGATGCGGGTGGCGCGCCGGCTGCGCACCGGGCAGGTCGGCGTCAACGGCGGCACCTTCAACCCGACCGCTCCGTTCGGCGGCTTTGGCCAATCGGGCTACGGCCGCGAGCTCGGGCCGCTGGGCATCGAGGAGTTCACCGCGATCACGTCGATCCAGCTCTGACAACCGAGCTCCGAAAGGCACTTCTCGTACGCCGGCGCCCCGTCAGGTCGAGGAAGGACGGTCATCGGCGGCGGCCACCGCAATTCGCGACGACCGGTCATGCCGGGCTGAGCGGTAGCCGGTAGAGGACCTCACCGTGGTCGTCCCCCATGCCAGGGAACCAGAAGTCGTCGGTCACCCGGGCGAAGCCGAGCTGCTCGTGCATGTGCTGTGACGCGGTGTTGGTGCGGTGCGTGTAGTACCAGACCTCAACCGCGCGCCCCTGCAGCCACCGCAGCCGCTCCGTCGTCAGCAGCGTGCCGATGCCGCGTCGCCGGTGCTGCAGATCGACGACGAGGCCGAGTAGGTAGTAGCCCGCCGGCGCGACGTTCGCCGGCCACCCGGGCTCGACCTCGAACGGCATCGTGCGCGCATAGCCGACGATGGCGCCAGCGAGAGCTGCCACGACGGGGTGCTTCTCGGAACTGTCGACGTCTCGCTGAAAGCGGGCCAGCCATTCGTCGACGTCATGGCCGGGCCCGTGGCCCCGCAGGACCGCGACGCAGGCCGGGATGTCCGCCGCGACCATCCGCCGTACGACGACCTCGGTCAGCTGTGGCCCAGCGGCTCGGCCGGATCGGCGTCGGCAACGGTCCCCGGCGAGTGACCCTCCGCAGCCGGGACGTTCTCGATCAGCTCCAGCTCGTCGTGCTCGACGGCCATGCCGGTCCACGTCGCGGAGGCGGCGTCGGCGACGACCTCGCTGTGCGCACCGCACCCGTGGTCGAGCGAGACGACCCTCCCGTCGTCAGGCGCGTAGACGTTGGCGCACACTCCGAACAGCTGCTTCATCGACCCGGCCAGCGGCACGAGGAATCCGCAGTCGACGCAACGCGCCGGCGCAGCTTTGGCCAACGGGCTCGACGGTCCCTGGTCGCCGTCGTACCAGCGCTCTGCCGCATCGGCCCGACCGTCGAGCGACAGCACGCGAACGCGGCCGAGCCCGATCTCCCAGTGCAGGTCCGACCAGTCGTCGAAGGCCTCGGGATCGGCGTACGCCGGCACGAGGCGCACATCGTCGGGCTTGGGTGGCAGCAGGTCTCCGGGCGTGAGGTCGCCCGGCCGGATCCGCTCGGACCAGGGCACCCACTCCGGCGAGATCAGCGCACCGCTGCCGGGAAGGAGCACGACCTCGTCGACCGTGACCAGATCCGAGTCGGGTGCGCGTGCGACGGTCACCGCCCACCGCCAGCCGATGTATGCCTTCTCCGTCGTCGCGAACGAGTGGGTCACGACGTTGGCGTCGTCGACCTCCACGCCGAGGTGGTCACCCACGGCGGGCCCGCCCACCTCGACCGCCGCAGCCCGCGCCACCTCGACCGCCTCGACGCACATCGGATCGGCAATGACGTCGGTGGCCTCGGTGGTGCTCACGGCTCGTTCGGTCTCCTGTGGCGCGTCGGTGAGGTCGGCGATGAGGTGGGTCATGCGCGCGGCGACCTCGCGGAGCCTGCGACCGACTCCGGGCATGACGCTAGCCCTCGAGCTCGGTCGCGATGGCCCGCATGATGGTTGCGATCCGCTTTCCGGTCTCGCGGTCGGGATGCTTGCCGCGTCGTAGGCCCGGCTGCACCCGCGCCTCGAGCAGCTTGATCATGTCCTCGACCATGCTCTGCAACTCGTCGGGTGAACGGCGCGCGCCGGCCAGCCCCGCGGGTTCGTCGAGGATGCGCACCGACAGCGCCTGCTCGCCCTTCTTGCCGGCAGCGACGCCGAACTCGAGTCGCGTGCCCGCCTTGAGCTCCTCGACGCCGGTCGGCAACGCCGACGACGGGACAAAGACGTCGCCGCCGTCGTCGCGGGACACGAAGCCGAAGCCCTTGTCCTTGTCGTAGAACTTCACCTTGCCGGTGGGCACTGCAGACCTCGCTCGTCGTGCCCGCCGGAGGCGGGACAATAGGGGACAGCGCCCTCAGGCTAGTGCGTCGTTCAGGGAACCGCTTCGGAAAACCGTGGCGGTCACGGTCGTGAAGCCCACCGCCCGCACCGCATCGAGCGCCGCCGGACCGAAGGCGTCGAGCGCCATCGGGTCGAGCTCGATGCGAGCTGTGTCACCGCCGAGATCACGCACCCGCAGGTCGGTGACGACATCACCGAGCAGCGCCCGCAACGCGGTCTCGGCCCGGTCGACACGGGCCAACCGCGACGGCGTGACCTGGACGCCGTACGCGATCCGGCTGGCCAGGCAAGCGAGCGCGGGCTTGTCCGCTGTGACCAGCCCCCACCGGCGCGACGCCTCCCGCACCTGCGCCTTGGTGAGACACGCATCGAGCAGCGGCGTCGCGGCACCGCGCTCGGCCGCTGCCTGGATGCCCGGCCGGAAGCCGGCGACCGCGTCGTCTGCGTTGGTGCCGGTCGCGACGTGGGCGAGGCCGAGCGAGTCCGCCAAGGGCAGCAAGGTGTCCAGCAGTGTCGCCTTGCAGTGGAAGCACCGGTTGCCGTCGTTGGCGACATAGCCGGCACGCGCCAGCTCGTCGGTCTCGGGCGTGAGATGGCGTACGCCGAGTCCACGTGCGAAGTCGGCAGCCGCCGGGAGCTCGGCCGCCGCGAGCGAGGGGCTGACCGCGGTCGTCGCAACAACGCGATCCGGCCCGAGCGCACGCACTGCAGCCGCGAGCAGAAAGGCAGAGTCGGCGCCGCCGGAGAACGCAACCAGGACGCTCCCCAGCTCCCGGAGCCGCATCGAAAGCGCATCGAGGCGCACATCGAGCAGGTGGCCGGCGTACCACTGCGGAAACGCCGTCAGGTCCTCGAGCAGCACGTCCGCGTCGGTGGGCTCGAGGCCGCCGGTGCGTACGCCGACGCTGAGCGCCCCGGCGAAGCGCGCGCCGAGCACGTCGTGCGGGTGATCGCCGACGTACACAGATGCGCCCTCGTCGTGCAGCGCCGTGCCCTTGCCCTCGCTCCACAGCCAACCGTGGATCGCATCGGCCTCGATGCCGGTGGCCTCGAGCGAGATCGCCGCGAGGGCCGCAGACTTGGCCGTCACGACGACGACTCGTCCGCCGCTGTCGCGGATCGCGCGCACAGCGTCGACCGCACCCGGCAGCGCCATGCAGTTGACGGCCCCGGACTCGGCCATGATCTCGCGGTAGCGGTCAGCGGCGGCGGGGACGTCAGCCGCCGGCATCCACTCCGCCAGCTCGGCCTCGAGCGGCGGTCCGAGTCGCGACACGACGACATCGGGGTCGATGAAGACGCCCAGCTCCTTTGACAGCTGCGTCGTCGAGGCGTGCACGCCCGGTCGGCTGTCGATCAGCGTCACGTCCAGGTCGAAGCCGACAGTCAGCTGCACACCCTCAGACTAGGGGTGCTGCTCGCCGCGACGCACCCTGACGACAAGCCCGACGAGCACCATCAGCAGCACCCCGCCGGCGGCGGGTGCGCTTGACGGTCCCGTCCGTGGCAGCTGCTGGGCGGCCGTTCCGGGCAGAGCGGTGATCGCGCCGGTGCTCTGGGCCGACAGGACGTACACGTGATGCCCGGCGGCGACGGGCAGCGTCAGCGTGGCGGCCGAGCGGGTGAGCGCGGTCGGCTTGCCGTCACGGGTGGCCCGGATGGCCGCCGGCGAAGCGCCGGCCAGCACCAGCGTCGATGCCGTGCTGGCGTTCACATCGAGGGTCAGCGTGCGCGCCGCCGTGAGCCGCGCGCGGTCGAGGGCGACCGTCGCCGTACGCAGGTTGGTCAGGCTCAGCTTCAGGCTGTTGGCCGGGGCGGCCTTGCCGAACGGCCCCCACTGCTGGGAGCGCGCGACGTATGCCATCGCCGGGATCTCGCCGCCGGTGAGCGCCCCCGGCGCGGTGGTCATCGGAAGCACCTTCGCGTCGGTGATCCCGAACGCGTTCGACACCGCGTCGACGGTGCCGTCTGCGCCCGCCTTGGTCAGCTTCAGGCCCGACAGCCAGTAGGCGTGATCCGACACCGTCGTGGCCTTCACGCTGTCCTCGGTCGGGTCGACGACGAACGTCACGTGGTAGGGGTTGCGGTCGACCCGCGACGTGCCGAGGAACGCAACCCCGGGCCCCCACTCGTCGTTGGCGGCCAGCGTCAGGTGGTCCGCGGTGACGAACTTGTCCTCCTCGAACCGGATGCCGGCCGCGGTGTTCGCCTTCACCGCGTTCTCGCTCGTGTTGATGTTGACCAGCTCGTCCGCGGTGGAGTTCCACGCCAGCAACGGGGTATTGCGCAGCGACACCAGCTGGTCCTTGACGCTCGACGGTTCGCCCACGACGGACCAGCCGCGCGCGAACAGGTCCGGCCAGCGGGCCAGCAACCGGTAGGTGCCGAAGCCGCCCATCGAGTAGCCGGTCACGGCCGCCCAGTCGGCGTCGACCTTGTAGTGCCGTGCGACGTCGGCCCACGTCTCGAAGTCGTCCGCCTCCGCGATGCCCTGGTTGAAGCCGTCGGGACCGCGACCGCTGGGTGTCACGACAAGGGCGCCCTGGCCGCGCTCGCCGAGCTCGGCCTGGTTCTTGCTGGACGTGTACTGGTTGTAGTTGGCCGACAGCGAGTGCAGCAGCAGCGTCATGCCGTAGCCCTTCGCCGGCACCGGCTTCTTCGGCACGTAGAGCGCATACGCCTGCAACTGTCCGACGAAGCGGCCGATGCACTTCGAGCCGGCGTCGAACTGGGCCAGCTTGTAGCAGACCCTCGTCGGGTCCACGCCCTGGCCGAACGAGTAGTGACTGGCCAGGATGCGATCCATCGGCCCTGTCTTCGGTACGCCGGTGTCGTCCCGGGTGCGGCTCGCCAGCTTGCTGAAGTCGACGTCGGTGGCGAAGGGCGTCACGTCGCCGGTCGTGAGCTGCTGCGACTGCTTGCGGTCACGCCACCAGGGCGCGTAGACCTCGCCGAGCACCGCGGTGTCACCCATGGTCGCCCCGGCGTAGGTCGGCATCGGCTCGTCGAAGCGCGGACCGACGTTGACGATGGCCACGCCATTCGGCGTACCGCCTCCTGGCGTCGTCGCCGTCGCATCGCCGGGTGCCGGCTTGAGGTAGGAGCCGGCGTCCTTGTCCCACAGCCCGGTGCCGACCGCCGTACGGACCTTGTCCGTCTTCGGGTCCCAGGCCGCATGAGCGACGGTGATGGTGATCTGGCGTCGCGTCAGGTCGACCTGCGCGGTCGGCGCCGGCGAGAGCGTCTTGCCGGTTGCGGCATCGATGATGTCGGCGGTGTTGCCGTGCCAGGTGACGAACACCTTCGCCGGCGATGACACGCCGGCACCGTGCGGCCATGCCGTTGCGGCGCCCGTCCCGAGCGCGATCGTGGCTCCGCTGCGGGCCGGGTCGATGAGGGTGTTCAGCGTGATGCGGAACGCCGTCGACGTGCTGAGCGGCTTGACGCGGAGCTCGACGAGGTCTGCCGCGTTGTTCGCGAACACCTTGTCCTGCGGGTAGGTGTAAGTGCCTCCCGCGGAGGAGTACAGGTGGTCACCGGGACCGTAGGGGTCGTTCTGCGTCTTCACGGCGGTCGCGCCGTGGTCATCGAGCAGGAAGTCCTGGTAGAGCCACTCGCCGTCCCGGTAGCTCTGCGCCCCCGAGACGAGAATGGGCTGCGCCGTCCAGACGCCGGTGTTCTCCAGCTGCGGCGCCTTCGCCGGTGGGAGGTAGAGCGCGTCGGGACCGGGGCGGTGGCCGGAGGCGACTACCGGTACGCCGGTAGCCGCCGTTGCGGTGCCGGCGCCGAGGGCGGCTGCCACCAACGACGCGGCTGCGCCGAGGGCAACCGCTGCGCGGATGTGCCGAACGGGTACGACGGACATGCGGCCTCCCGGAAAGCAGTTGCGCGTGCCTTCGACGTCGGCAGGACGGATTCCTGCACCGCTCGTGCGCATATCGCCCGCTTCGTCGCGATATCGTGCCCGACGTGCGGGGGGTCCGGAGCGTGCTGTCACTCGCCGCCGTCGCCGCACTCGTCCTCGCCGGTGTCGCCAGCGCAGACCCGGACGCACAGCTCGACGGGCCGGACGTGGCGCACTACCAGCACCCCAACGGGGCGGCGATCGACTGGCAGCGGGTCGCCGCCAGCGGGGTCTCGTTCGCGTTCGTGAAGGCGACCGAGAGCACGTCGTACACGAATCCGTACTTCGCCGACGACTACGCCGCCGCGCAGCGCGCGGGTCTGGTGCGGTCGGCCTACCACTACGCCCGGCCGAAGCCAGACCCGAAGACGGCCCGCGACCAGGCCGACTTCTTCGTGCGTACGGCGGGGCGGGCCGATCAGAACGGGGACCTGCCGCTGACCCTGGACATGGAGGAGTCCGGCGGGCTGGCCCCCAAGACGCTCGTCGCGTGGACGCACGCCTTCGTCGACGAGGTCACCGCGCTGACGTCGCGTCCGGTGCTCATCTACACCTACCCGTACTTCTGGCAGCACGCGATGGGCAACACGAAGGACTTCGCCGACCTCCCGCTGTGGATCGCGACCTACAAGAGCAGCGGGCCCAAGCAGCCGCTGCCCGGCGGCTGGTCGAGCTGGACGTTCTGGCAGTACACCGCGAGCGGCCGGATCGCCGGCATCGCGGCCGCGGTTGACCGCTCCAAGTTCGCCGGCTCCGAGGAAGACCTGCGCGCCCTCGCAGATCCGACGCCGGAAACACCGACCCCGTCGCCGAGCCCCTTGCTCCCGGTCCCGGTGCCGACGCTGGCACCGCGCGGGTAGCTACCCCTCGCCGACCTCGTTGCGCTGGCCCGGCCCGGGCTCCTCCTCGCCGGTCGCGACCAGCTCGGGTGCGGCGTTCTGCTCACCGTTCTCCGGCGTGCCCACGGCGGGCATGCCCCGCGTCTCGGGAGCCCTCTCGTCGCTCGCGGCCTCTGTGCCGGAGTCCTTCGACCCTTCGTCGACGCCCTCACTGGTCACCAGGTCCCGCTCGTCTGCACCCATGTCGGCGCTCTGCCCGCAGGAAGCCTTCTCACACCGCGACTAGCCTTGATCGGATGTCCACCACCGCGGTCGAGGGCTCGCCGCGCAGCCTGGCCGACGAGCTGCGCAGCTGGCCCGACGATCGGCTGGCGCGACTGCTGCAGGCGCGGCCCGACCTCGCCACGCCCATCCCCCCCGATCTCGGGGTGCTCACCGCGCGGGCCGGCGTGCGGCTGTCTGTTCTGCGCGCGCTCGAGAACGTCGACGCGTTCACCCTGGCCGTCCTCGAAGGGCTGGTGGTGGCCGAGGGCACGACGTCGTACGCCGACCTGACGGCCTTGGCCGGTGGCCA
>JAWWOH010000068.1:0-4488 GCA_033851845.1 Actinomycetota bacterium | reverse complement strand
CCCACTTCGACAAGGTGCAGCGCGGCGCACCCGGCCGCGACGAGCAGCTCGAGAACTACCAGCGGACGATCCGCAACATGGCGCAGGTCGGCCTGCACCTGCTCGGCCACCACTTCATGCCGACGTTCGTCTGGCGCACCGACATGACGGCCCGTGGCCGCGGCGACGCGGCTGTGACGGCGTTCGACCTCGACGCGGTTGGCGCCGGGAACGCGCTCGCGAGCTACCGGCTGACGCCGCCCGAGCCCCTGCCCGAGCCGCTGTCGGCGGAGCAGATGTGGGCCAGCTACCAGTACTTCCTGGATGCGGTCCTGCCGGTCGCGGAGGAGGTCGGCGTCCGGCTGTCGCTGCACCCCGACGACCCGCCGGTCGACGTTCCCCTCGGCGGCGCGGCGCGCATCTTCTCCTCGCCCGACGGCCTGCGTGAGGGCCTGCGCCGCGCGGGCGGCAGCCCCTCCTGGGGCGTGACGCTGTGCCTCGGGACCGTGTCCGAGATGGGCGGCGCGGACGCTGTCAACGAGATCATCGACGAGCTCGGTCCGGCCGGCCGCATCTTCTACGTGCACTTCCGAGACGTGCAGGGCGTCGTACCGCGGTTCACCGAGTGCTTCCTCGGGGAGGGCAACTTCGATCCGGCCCAGGTGATCCGCCGGTTGCATGCGGTGGGCTTCGACGGCTTCCTCATCGACGACCACGTGCCGGCGATGGTCGGCGACGTCGCGACGTGGGGGGACACCTCGCCGGCGGCCTACTGCAGCCGGGCCCGCGCTCACGCGATCGGCTACCTGCTCGGCGTGCTCAACGCACTCGAGAGCGAGCCGGCCCGATGACCGCCGTCGGGCTGGACGGCATCACGACGTACGCCGAGGGCCTGGACCACCCCGAGGGTGTCGCGGTCGCGGCCGACGGCACGGTCTGGGCCGGCGGCGAGTCGGGCCAGGTCTATCGCATCGACGACGGCAGTCCGGTCGAGATCTGCAGCACCGGCGGCTTCCTGCTCGGCCTGGCGCTCGACGGCAACGGCCTGGTCTACGCGTGCGACGTGCAGCGTCGCGAGGTGCTCCGCGTCGACGCGTCGACGCGCACGGTGACGACGTACTCAGCAGGTGCACCCGGCTCACCGTTCCGCAACCCCAACTTCCCGGTGTTCGACGATGCCGGCAACCTCTACGTCACGGATTCCGGCCGTTGGAAGGCGGACGACGGTGACATCAAAGTCATCCGACCGGGCGGTGCGACCGAGGTCTGGAGCCGTGCCGTGCCGCGGTTCCCGAACGGCGCGTGCCTGTCCGCTGGCGGTGATGCGCTACTCGTGATCGAGTCGCTGTGGCCGGGGGTCTCGCGCATACCGATCCGGGCCGACGGCAGCGCGGGCGCTCCGGAGCCGCTGTGCGAGCTGCCGGACACGGTCCCCGACGGCATCGCAGTCGATGAGAGCGGCGGGTTCTACGTCGCGTGCTACCGACCCGACCGCGTCTACTACGTCGACGACGCGGGTCGGGTCGAGGTCTTCGCGGAGGACCCGCAGGGCACCGTGATCGCGGCACCCACCAACGTCGTCTTCACCGGTGCCGACCGCCGCACGATGGTGATCGGCAGCCTCGGTCGATGGCACCTCGCGGCAGTGCAGGTCGGCGTTCCCGGCGTACGGCTGCGCTTCCCGGTCCTCGCGTGACTGCTGACCGGCTGGTCGAGGCACTGGGACGCCGGGTGCCCGCCGATCGGATCATCACCGATGAGGCCGTCCTCGGCAGCCTCTCGCGCGACGAAGCTGCGTGGGCGACGGTCGGGACAGCCGCGGTCGCGTTGCGCGCTCGGACGGAGGACGAGGTGCGGCATGCCGTCGCCGTCTGCGCCGAGCTGGGAGTCGCGATCGTCCCCCGCGGCGCCGGAACCGGGCTCTCAGGTGGCGCGAACGCTGTCGACGGCTGCCTCCTGCTCGACCTGTCGCGCCTGGCCTCGGTCGTCGAGATAGATGTCGACAACCTGGTGTGCGTCGTCCAACCAGGCGTCGTCAACGACGAGCTGAAGGCAGCCGTTGCCGAGCACGGTCTCTGGTACCCGCCGGATCCGGCGAGCTCGCCCTGGTCGACCATCGGCGGGAACGTCGCGACGAACGCCGGGGGCTTGTGCTGCCTGAAGTACGGCGTCACCCGCGACTACGTCCTCGGCCTGCGGGCTGTCATGGGCGGCCCCGCCGGCTATGGCACAGCTGTCAACGTCGGACGCCGTACGTCCAAGGGCGTAGCCGGCTACGACCTGGCGAGCCTGCTGGTCGGTTCGGAGGGAACCCTCGGCGTCGTCACCGAGGTGACCCTGAAGCTCCGCCCGGCTCCGGTCGGCACTCCGCGAACCGTGGTGGGTGCGTTCTCGACCCTGGTCGACGCCGGACAGGCCGTCGCACTCGTCACCAAGCGCGGCTATCAGCCGTCCGCGGTGGAGCTGCTCGATCGCGCGTCCCTCGAGGGGGTGGAGGACTGGAAGCACCTCGGGCTCCAGTCCGAGGCGGCCGCCTTGCTGCTCGCCCGGGTCGACATCCCGGGCGATGCCGGCGAGCTCGAGGCGCGCGGTCTGGCCGGCTGCTTCGAGGAGGCCGGGGCGGTGTGGGCTGCGCAGTCCTCGGACGACGTCGAGGCCGAAGCCCTGTTCGCGGCCCGTCGACTCGTCTACCCCGCGTTCGAGCGGCTCGGCCCGGTGATGACCGAGGACATCTGCGTGCCCAGGTCGGCGCTGCCGCGCATGCTGGCCGAGATCGAGGCGATCGGCGTACGGCACGGCGTACGGATTGCGACGATCGCGCATGCCGGCGACGGCAACGTGCACCCGTTGCTGCTCACCCCGACAGGCGACGACGACGCACGCGTCGCGGCCCACGCGGCCTTCGAGGAGCTGCTCGATGCCGCGATCGCACTGCGCGGAACCGTGACCGGCGAGCACGGGGTGGGTCTGCTGAAGCTCGGCGGAATGCAACGCGAGCTCGACCCCGCGTCCATCCTCATCCAGCAGGAGATCAAGCGCGCCCTGGATCCGCTGAACGTCTTCAACCCCGGCAAAGGGATCCCGACGGTCTCGCGCTCACTGCACGCGTAGCTGCGACATCCCGCCGTCCACCGTCAGCAGCGTGCCCGTTGTCGAGCCGGCCAGCGGGCCGGCCAGGTAGACGATGGCTGCCGCCACCTCATCGGCCGTCACCAGCCGGCCGATCGGTTGACGCGCGCGAAGCGCCTCCGAGGCAGCAACCGGGTCGTCGGCCTGCTCGAGGAGCCGGCCGATCCACGGCGTGTCAGCGGTGCCGGGAAGGACAGCGTTGACGCGGATCCCTTCGCGCACGTGATCGGCCGCCATCGCCAGTGTCATGGCAGCGACAGCGCCCTTACTCGCGGCGTAGAGCACGCGGTTCTGCACGCCCACCACGGCCACGACAGAGCACGTGTTGACGATCGCCGGGTGCTCGGACCGACGCAGGTGTGGAAGTGCCGCTCGGGCGACCCGCGCCATGCCCACGACGTTGACATCCAGCACCCGGTGCCACTCCGCGTCGTCGTTGGCCGTGACGTCTCCGACGGCACCGATGCCGGCGTTGTTGACGACGATGTCGATGCCACCGAACGCGGAGGCGACCTCGTTGATCGACCGGTTCACCGCGATGTCGTCCACGACATCGCAGGAGAGGGCAAGCACTGACCCGGGCAGGCTGTCCACTGCGCGGTCGAGGACAGCGACCCGAGCCCCTCGTTCCATCAGCAGCCGGGCCGCAGCAGCCCCGATGCCGCTGGCCCCACCTGTGACCACGGCGGACAGTCCAGCGAGGTCGCTCATGTCAGCGTCGACAGCAGGCCGCCGTCGACCCGGACCAGGGAGCCGTTGACGTAGCCGGCGGCCGGAGAGAGCAGGAACGCGACGACCTCGCCGACCTCGCGCGCGGTGCCGAGCCGGCCCATCGGGATCGACCGGCTCATCTGCTCGGACAGCGCCCCCATGTCGCCCTCGAAGAACAGGTCCGCCGCGGCGCGGTTCATCGGGGTGTCGATCGCACCGGGGAGGACACCGTTAACCCGGATGCCCTGACCGCCGAGCTCCGCTGCTAGTGCCGTGACAAGGCTGTTCACCGCCCCCTTCGTCGCGCCGTACGCCGCATGCAACGGGTTGGTGGCGACCGACCGCACCGAGGAGGTGAGCACGATCGCCCCGCCGCCCTGCGCCACCATCTGGCGACCGGCGACCTGCGCGGTCACGAACATCCCGTCGAGGTTCACCGCCATCGTCCGCCGGTAGGTCTCCGGCGCCATCTCCAGGAACGCCTCCCAGTCGGCGACCCCTGCATTGGCGTGCACACCGTCGAGTCGGCCGTGCCGGGCGACGACCGCAGCGACGGCTCGCTCGATCGCGCTCCCATCCGTGACGTCGCACGGCTCGAACTCCGTACCACCGGGCAGCTCGTCGTCACCGGAGACGTCTGCGGCGACGGCGACCCAGCCACGCGCCAGG
>JAWWOH010000056.1:0-24958 GCA_033851845.1 Actinomycetota bacterium | reverse complement strand
TCGCCCCGGCCGCGGACGGCACGGCGCGCTACGAGCTGGTGATGGGCGAGCGCCGCTGGCGGGCCTCGCGCGTGGCCGGCGCGCAGACGGTGGCCGCGATCATCCGGGACACCTCCGACGACGCGATGCTCCGCGACGCGCTGCTGGAGAACCTGCACCGCCAGCAGCTCAACCCGCTCGAGGAGGCGGCGGCGTACGCGCAGCTTCTCGAAGACTTCGGTACGACGCACGAAGAGCTCGCGACGCGGATCGGCCGTTCGCGGTCGACGATCAGCAACACGATCCGGCTGATGCAGCTGCCGTCGGCCGTGCAGCGGCGGGTGGCGGCCGGGGTGCTGTCGGCTGGGCACGCGCGGGCGATCCTCGGGCTTGCTTCCGCGGAAGCGCAGGAGCGGATGGCCGAGCGGGCCATCGCCGAGGGCATGTCGGTGCGTGGCGTCGAGGAGGCCGTGACGCTGGCAGGCGGCACCGAGGACGCGCCGGCCCGCAAGCCGCGGTCGCGGAAGGAATCGCCGGCGGAGTTCGGGGTCGTGGCCGACCGGCTGGCGGAGCGGTTCGAGACGCGCGTGCGCGTGGACGCGACCGGCAAGGGCCGCGGCAAGGTGATCATCGAGTTCGCCGGGCTGGAGGATCTTCAGCGGATCGTCGACGTGATCGACGGCGCCCCTACTTCTGCCTGATCGCCCCCTACCTTTACCGACCTGCCTTGCGGCGGCGCGCTGATCTGGCGACACTTCTTGCCGATCCGGGGGGATGGCATGACGGTCACGAGCGTGCACGTGCTCCGCTACGACGAGGGTCGTGGTTGGGCCGACATGCGCACTGCTCGGCCCGGCACCGCGTCGTACTGGCACCCTGGACTGCTGGCCGTCAGGGACGCCAGCGGGATCCCGGTCCCGGACGAGCGTGAGTGGTCTGTGCTCGCGACGTGGCCCGATGCCGAAACGTGGCGGCGCGCAATCGACGGAGCCGGTCCGTGGGCCGGCGCCCGCGAGGCGTGGTCGTGCCTGCTGGCTGCCGGCGAGACGCGCTTGAACCCGGCCGCGCCCGGGTGGGCCGACGGCAGCCCGGTGCCTCCGTTCGGGCCGCCGTCGACCGATGAGCCCACCGGCCCGGTGGCGGTCGTCACGACCGTCGGCCACTCCGGCGAGCACCTCGAACCGGTCCTGCGGTTCGCCCGTGACGTGGAGGCGATCGTCGACACGCTGCCGGAGGCGGCCGGCTGCCTGGGCTACCGGCTCGCGGGTGCCGAGGACTTCCCGCAGTCGGTGGACGCGTTCACCTTCTCGCTGTGGGCGTCCTGGGCCGACGCCCGCACGTGGGCCTACCGCAGCGGCGTGCACGCACACGCCATGCGCGACCACATGAACGGCGAGCACGTGCTGCGCGGCAGCTTCACGACGTTTGCCGTGCTCGAGGTCTCGGGATCCTGCGAGGTGATCGACGGAGACATCGCGCGGCTGCTGTCGCAGCCGACCGACCGGCGGTTCCGGCTCAGCTCCGCTCTGAGCTAGCGGTCAGCGGCGCTGCGCGACCGGTTGGTCGAGTCGCACGCGGACGTTGCGGACCGCCGCGTCGAGCCGGCCGAGATCACGGGGATCGATCGCCGCCAGCGCGCCGGTGAGCACGACCGCCTCCGCGAGGTCGGCCTGCCGCGACAGCACCAGCAGCGCACAGTCGGGGGCGGCTTCGTGCAGGGCGTGGACTGCTGCCAGCCCTTCGACCGCGAGATCGACGATGGCGAGGTCCGGCCGGTGGTGGCGCAGCAGCGCGATGCCATCGGTGAGGCTTGCGGCCGCGCCGGTGATCTGAAACCCCGCGTCGGACAGGACCGAGCGGACGGCTTCGTACGGGCCTGGCTGGTCGATGATGACGACTGCGGCGTGTGCGTGCATGCTTGCACTGTCCTCCATCGCAGCCGGTGTTGCCCGATCCGCGGTGTTGAGATCTCTCAACGCCGGGCCGCGCGCTCCAGCAACTCAGCGAGCACCGCACCGAGCTCCAGTCCGTCTGCCTCGACCGCCATCGGGAGCAGCGATGTCTCTGTCATACCCGGCGAGACGTTCACCTCGAGCAGCTGGACGACGCCCGCGGAGTCCACGATCAGGTCGGCGCGGGACAGGTCGCGCAGGCCGAGGGCGACGTGCGCGGCTACGGCGACCCGCGCGACCTCGGCCGCGATCGTCGACGACAGCCGGGCCGGTGCGAAGTACTCCGTCTGACCGGCGGTGTACCGGGCCGTGTAGTCGTAGACGCCCGACAGCGGGTGCACCTCGACGGCCGGGAGCGCCCGCGGCCCGTCGGGCCCGTCGAGCACCGTCACCGCGACCTCAGTGCCGGTGACGAGCTGTTCGATCAGCGCCGCCTCACCGTACGAGAAGCACTGCACCATCGCGGCCGGCAGCTCGTCGGGTTTGTCGACGGCCGTGCAGCCCAGGGCGGAACCGCCGCGGGCCGGCTTGACCATCAGCGGGAGCCCGAGGTGGCCGACGATGCGGTCGAGGACGTTGGTCGCCCCGAGCTCGCGGAAGGTCGCGTGCGGCAGGGTCACCGACTCGGGGGTCGCCAGCCCGGCGGCACCCGCGATCGCCTTCGCGGCCGGCTTGTCCCACGCCGCCCGGCAGGCGTCGGGGGTCGACCCGACGTACGGCACGCCGGTGAGCTCGAGCACCTGCCGCAGCGCACCGTCCTCACCCGCACCGCCGTGCAAGGCGATGAGCACCGCGTCGTACGACGACTCGGTGAGCTGAGGCAGGAGCGCCGCATCGGCGTCGCGGATGTCGACGTCGTACCCGGCATGACGCAACGCGTCGGCGCACCGGCGACCAGAACGCAGTGAGACGTCTCGCTCGTGCGACAGACCGCCGGCGAGGATGAGGTAGGTCATGCCATGTCCGGGGAGGGCGTCTCGGCCTGCGCGTGCCCGACGCGAAGCGGCTGCGTCGTCGGGCCGAACGTCTCGAGCAGTTCGAGCTCCTGCTCCAGTACGCCGGCGAGCCGTCGTACCCCTTCTCGAATCCGCTCCGGCTCGGGATAGCAGTACGACAGCCGCATGTCACGACCACCCTGACCATCGGCGTAGAAGCCGACGCCAGGGACGTAGGCGATGCGCGCGGACAGCGCGCGCGGCTGCATCACCTTGCTGTCCAGCCCTTCCGGCAGGGTGAGCCAGACATAGAACCCGCCGGTGGGCTTGGTCCACGTCGTGCCCTCGGGCATCAGCTGCGTCAGCGCATCGAGCATCGCGTCGCGTCGCTCGCGGTAGAGGTCCTTGAAGACCTCGACCTGACCGCGCCAGTCCTGCGTCGTGAGGTACTCCACGACGACGAGCTGGTTGAGCTGCGGCGGGCACAGCACCGTCGCTTCACTCGCGAGCACGAGCTTCTCGCGCACCGCGTGCGGCGCGAACACCCAGCCGACCCGCAGTCCGGGCGCGAACGTCTTGGAGAATGACCCGAGGTATACGACGTCGTCGTGGTCGGAGCGGGCCCGCAGCGCGCGCGTCGGCGGGCCGTCGAAGCCCAGCAGCCCGTACGGGTTGTCCTCGAGGACGAGCAGCCCGGCGTCCTTGCAGATGGCGAGGATCTCGTCGCGACGGCTCTCGGCGAGCGAGACGCCGGCGGGGTTGTGGAAGTTCGGGATCGTGTAGAGGAACTTTGCGGTCTTGCCGCTCTTCTGCACCGCCCCGATCGCTTCGCGCAGTGCCTCGGGGATGAGCCCGTCTTCGTCCATCGCGACGTGCACGACGTCCGCTTGGTACGCCGCAAAGGTCCCCAGCGCACCCACGTACGACGGGGCCTCGGCGATCACGACGTCGCCCGGATCGCAGAAGACCCGGGTCACCAGGTCGAGTGCCTGCTGCGAGCCGACGGTGACCACGATGTCCTCTGGCGAGGCGGTGATGCCCTCGAGCGACATCACCTCGCAGATCAGCTCGCGCAGCACCGGGTCGCCCTGGCCCGACCCGTACTGCAGCGCCTGTGCCCCCCGCGTGGCCATCAGGTCGGACATCAGCTTGCCGACCGAATCGAGCGGAAGTGCTGTCGTATAGGGCATTCCGCCCGCCAGGCTGACCACCTCGGGCCGGGATGCGACCGCGAACAGGGCGCGGATCTCCGACGCTGTCATCCCGGCCGTGCGCTCGGCATAACGGTCGGTGAACGCGTCGAGCGTCGAGTGAAGTGGGCGGCCCTCCATGCGTGGAGGCTACCCGCGGAGCAAGAAGGGTCTTCTCGATTTACGTCTGCGTCGTTACCCTCCGAGACGTGGCCCGCTCCTCCTCGCGTCGCTCCCGCATGCGCCCGAGCGGCCGGGTTGTTCGCCGTACCGGCCTGGGATTGGTCGTCGGCGCGCTCGGAGGCTGGGTCACGGGCCTGCTCCGGGCACCACGTTCGCGCACAGGGGACCGCTCATGAGCCGGCGCGCGGTCAACATCACCCTGGACAACCTCGACGACCTGCCGGGGCGCTGCCGCAAGTGCGTGTTCTGGCAGCTCGACCCCGTCGGGCTGGAGCGGGCGATCGACGCGGGGGACACGGAGTTCGAGAAGGAGTCGTGGGTCTCCGCGACGCTGCTCGAGTGGGGTTCGTGCGGGAAGATCGTGTACGCCGACGGCGTACCTGCGGGCTATGTGATGTACGCACCGCCGGCGTACGTGCCTCGGTCGCTGGCCTTCCCGACCTCGCCGGTCTCGCCGGACGCGGTGCTGCTGATGACCGGTCATGTGCTGCCGGAGTTCGAAGGCGGCGGGCTGGGCCGGATGCTGCTGCAGGGCGTCGCGAAGGACCTGACCCGACGTAACGTGCGGGCGATCGAGGCGTTCGGCGACGAGAAGTGGGAGAAGCCGGCGTGCATCCTGCCGGCGGGTCACCTGCGCGCGGTCGGCTTCAAGACGGTGCGGCCGCACCACCGCTACCCGCGACTGCGACTCGAGCTCAAGAATGCGGTGTCCTGGCGCGAGGACGTCGAGGTCGCGCTCGAGCGACTGCTCGGGTCGATGAGCCCGGATCCGGTGCTGCGACCTGTCTGACCCCGGGGGCTACACCGCGCCGCCGGTGACGGTCACCCGACCCGGGGGCCTTCCCGCTTCGCCCATCTTGCTGGATCCCCGGGCGCGGCGGCGCATCCCGACGTGGGCGACGGTGGCCGCGGCGGTGCTGGCGGTCGCCCTCGTCGCCGGCGTGAACATGACGGCCAGCCGCCGTGAACGGGCGCGGGAGCTCGCTGCCCGCGACCGCGTCGACGCGACGCTCTTCGCTGCCGCGGGTGAGGCGCACGACCACGCCTTCGAGGTGACGCTGCTCGTCGTGAACCACGGTTCGTCGGCCATCACCGTCAACGCCGGACGTCGGGTCGAGCCGCCGCTGTACGACGCGACGCCGGTCGAGGACCGCGTCGTCGGGCCTGGCGTGACGGAGCAGCTCGCGGTGCCGTTCCGGGCACGCTGTCCGGGCCAGCCGGAGGAGCCCGACCGCCGCCTCAAGCTCGTGGTGCCGATCGCGCCGGCGTCAGGTCGGGTGCGTGACGTCAGCGCCTCGCTCGACCCGACGATGATGTGGGACCTGTCGCGGCGGGCCTGCGGTTACCTGCGCGCCGACGAGGCCGCGGTGCCGTCGGTGCGGGACGTGACGGCGACGCACTACACGGTGCGCTTCAAGATGCTGCTCGCCAACGTCTCGGGTCGGCCGTTCGTGCTGTCGAACGTGACCTCGCCCGGGCTCGCCCTCTCGGTGCTGGGCGGGGCCCCTCTCGCCGTCGCGCCGCACAGCGACGTCGACCTGGCCGTTGCGGTCGCGCTGCCGGCCTGCTCGCGGTTGCCCGCACCCGGCCCGCGCGGCGCCGGCGGGCTGCAGTTCGCGACGATCGTCCTCGACCTCCGTGACGACACGGGCGCCGTGCAGTCGAAGCAGTTCCTGCCGAACGCCGACCTGTCGGCTGCCCTGGCCGGGTTGCGGGCCCGGATCTGCCCGGGTTCGCTGCAGGCGCCGTCGCGCACCCGCCCCCGCGGCTTCGGCTCCTGACCGCCCTTCCCGACCGACCCGACCTTCGTTGATCAACGCGGCATCACCCGACGATGCCTCGCGGCCGCCTTCATCCGGTTACGGCGCGTTGATCACGGACGGCCGGCGTACCAGAAGTGGGCTTACCGGATGAGAACGGAGCCACGAGGGCGTTCGGGCTCGGATCCAAGCTGGTAAGTGCGAGCGGGGCGTACGGGAAGTGGCCTCAGTGGGCGGCGAGGTCGACGAGCCGCAGGACTCCGGTGGGCGGGTCGAGATCGGCGGGGAGGTAGAGCCGCTGCACCGCGACGAGCAGTGCCTCGGCGACGGTGTCGCGGAACGACCGCTCGGCAAGTCGGGCCGCATCGCGCGGCGCCGTGAGGTGGCCGAGCTCGAGACGCACGGCCGGCATGCGGGTGAGCCGCAGCAGCTCCCACGTCTTGGCGTGCACCTTGCAGTCGAGGAGATCGGTGCGGGCGACGATCTCGCGCTGCACGAGCCCGGCGAGGTGCTCACCGACCGTCGACGTCGTCCCTGCGCCGGTGCCGAAGTGGTACGTCGCGACGCCGTTCGGCTCCGCGCTGGCCGACCGGTCGCAGTGAAGGGAGACGAGCAGGTCGGCGCCGGAGTCGTTCGCCAGGTCGGCGCGCTCGGCGTCGGTCGGGCAGCTGTCTGGGCCGCGGGTGAGCAGGGTCCGGACGCCGGAGGCTTGCAGCCGACCCTCGAAGCGCCCGGCCAGGTCCTCGACGATGGCCGCTTCCTCGAGCCCGTTGCCGACCGCACCGCGGTCCGGCCCGCCGTGGCCGGGGTCGACGACGACGATCTTGCCCGCCAACGACGAGCCGGACCGGTGCAGCGCTTCGCTCTCGCGCAGCTGCTGCGGTCGGCCCCCCACGACGAGCCGGCCGAGCTGTCGGAGCGCGCGCAGCGTCTGCGGACCGCACGAGCCGTCCGGCAGCAGGCCGTACTCGCGCTGAAACGACTTGAGCGCTGCCTCCGTGCGCGACCCGAACACGCCGTCGACCCGGCCGGCATCGAAGCCGAGTTCGAGCAGCCGGTCCTGCAGGGCTGCGACGTCGTCGCCGACCATCAGGTGGCCGGCCGACAGCGAGAGCAGCCGGTCGCCCAGCCGGTAGCGCGCGGCCGTGATGGCGCGGTAGGTCTCCGGTCCCACCAGACCGTCGACCGACAGCCCGCGCCGCTGCTGGAAGACGCGGACCGCTCGCTCGGTCGCGTCGTCGTACTCCGCATGCGGAGGCGGCCCGTGCAGCAGCCCGAGCCCGGCGAGCGCAGCCTGGATCTCCGCGACGGCGGGACCGGTGTCCCCGCGACGGAGCAGCTGCACGGTTGCGACCTCTCAAGGCGACGGGCGGGGGAGGCTCGCCACTGTAAACGGGCCGCAACGGCGGCAGCCGGGCCCTCCGTGGAGGTACCCGGCTGCGGTGGAGCCGAAAGGCCTTGGGCCCGACCCGACCCGAGCGGGGGCTTCGACGGCGGCCCCGATGCAGGTCTCGAGGGGGGCCTTAGATGTAGGCCGCGAGGTCGCGCAGGATGGCAGCCTTGGGCTTTGCGCCGACGATCGACTTGACCATCTGACCGCCCTGGAAGACGGCCATGGTCGGGATCGACATGATCTGGTAGTCGCGGGCCACGTTGGGGTTCTCGTCGATGTTGAGCTTGACGACGTCGAGCTTCTCGCCGTGCTCGCCGGCGATCTCGTCGAGGACCGGGGCGACCATCTTGCACGGCCCGCACCACTCGGCCCAGAAGTCCACGAGCACCGGCTTCTCGTTCTGCAGCACGTCGCTGGCGAACGTCGCGTCCGTGACGGTCTTCATGTTGGCGCCCATGCCGGGAACTCCTCGGTTCGATTCGGTTGTCGTGAAGGAGAACAGGGCCGTACGACGGTCTCTTCCCGGGCGTCAGCCAGCCACGCTCAGGTTGAGCGCGATCATGACATCGACCCGCCGGCCGGGGGACCGGGCAGGTGGGTGGCGTCCTCCTCGAGAGCGGCCAGCCAGCGCTCGGCGTCGAGCGCGGCAGCGCACCCCGAGCCGGCGGCGGTGATCGCCTGCCGGTAGGTGTGGTCCACCAGGTCACCGGAGGCGAACACGCCCGGCAGGTTGGTCTCGGTCGAGTGCAGGCGCTGGAGCAGCACGTAGCCGTTGGCGTCCAGCTCGACCTGGTGCGCGACCAGCTCCGAGCGGGGGTCGTGCCCGATCGCGATGAACAGGCCGGTCGCGTCGAGCGACGACTCCTCGCCGGTCTTGAGGTTGCGCAGCTTCAGCGACGTCAGCCGGCCCTCGGGGCCGACGGCCTCGAGGACCTCGGTGTCCCAGATGTAGGTGATCTTCTCGTTGGCGAACACCCGCTCCTGCATGATCTTCGACGCGCGCAGGCTGTCGCGGCGGTGGATCAGCGTGACGGTCTTCGCGAAGCGCGTCAGGAAGGTTGCCTCCTCCAGTGCGCTGTCGCCACCACCGACGACGACGATGTCCTGGTCGCGGAAGAAGAAGCCGTCGCAGGTTGCGCACCACGAGACGCCGTGACCGGACAGCTCCTTCTCGCCGGGAATGCCGAGCTCCCGGTACGCCGAGCCCATCGCCAGCACGACTGTCTTCGCGTAGTAGGTGTCCGCGCCGACCTTCACGATCTTCGGGTACGACGTCAGGTCGACCTCGGTGACGTCGTCGGTGACGAGCTCGGCGCCGAAGCGCTCGGCTTGCTTGCGCAGGTTGTCCATCAGCTCCGGGCCCATGATGCCGTCGGCGAAGCCGGGGAAGTTCTCCACGTCGGTGGTGTTCATCAGCGCGCCACCGGCCGTCACGGCGCCCTCGAAGACGAGTGGCGCGAGCTGGGCGCGGGCCAGGTAGATGGCGGCGGTGTAGCCGGCCGGGCCCGAGCCGATGACGATCGCTTCGCGGGTGTCCGCGGGTAGGCCCTGCTCGGTCACGCGGCGTCTCCTGTCCTCTGCGCGGGTGCTGCTGCGCTGGTCGGTGGAACGCCCACTGTAGAGACGCTCTTCCCCGTGGGTGGCAGGCTGCGCAGGTGACCCAGCAGCCGTCCGGCCCGTCCGGCCCGCGACCTCGGTGTGCGGTGCACCCGAGCCGGCCGGCCGTGGACGACTGCCCCGTGTGCGGCCGACCCCGCTGCGGTGCCGATGTTGCCGCTGTGTCATCGGGCTGCCTGGGCTGCGTCGGCGAGCAGCGGGCTCCGGCTTCGACGACGCGTCCGCCGGGAGACGCCGAGCGGCTCGTGCGCGCGACGCTGGCGGCGTACGCGGTCGCGCTGGTCGGTGGACCGATCGGGAGCGAGTACGTCGGCGCGACGATCTTCGAGTACCTCGGCCCGTTCGTGGTCGGGGTGCTCTGCGGCGCCGCGGCGACCCGCGCCGCGCACACCGACGGGCGCGACCGGATCGGTCGGGCCGTGCGGGGGGTCGCGGCCGGACTGGCGCTGTGCGGCGTGGCGTTCAGCTTCCTGCTGGAAAGGAGCCAGGACGTGCTGTCGGCGCGGGCCGCGGTGCTGCTGGCCTACCTGCTGGCCGTCGCCGGCGCACTGTTGTGGACGATGCCGCCGCGGCACAGGCCGGCGTCATCGGCGGCGGACGATCAGGGCCTGTCGACGGACGTGTAGAACAGCACGCTGTCGTTGGCCCGAGAGCAGGTCGGCCCGACGACGAACACGTCGAGCTTGTTCGGGGTGCCGGCCGGCATCACCACCACCAGGGCCGGTCGGCCCCGGAACGATGCGTAATCCAGCGCAAGCGGCTGCACGGACGGGTCGTCCGGCGGCAGCAGCGCCAGCAGGCACTCGGCCAGCCCCTTGTCGTCGCGCAACGGGGCCAGCGGGTCGGCAACCGGAACGGACAGCGTGTTGGCGCCGGCCCGCGCGGAGGGGGCGTTGCCCTGCAGCTGCGCCGCGGCCGGGGCCGGCTGCCGACGCCCGGCGAGCAGATCGGGCAGGGCGGCGGCCAGGGTGGCCCGGTCGCGGTAGTCGGTGCCGCTGCTGTTGCGGGCGAGCGACAGCTCGGGCGCTGCCGCCGCCTTGTCGGCGCCGGCACCCGAGCTCGCCGACCCCGCGCCGCCCGATCCGTGGCCGAGCCGGCTGATTCCGTAGCTGCCCCCGCCCAGCAGCACGACGACGGCTGCTGCCGCGGCCAGCCACTTCGCGGGCCCGGCGTCGGCGGCGCCGGGGAACGGAGTGACGGTCGCTGCGCCGGTGCCCGCTGCCGGGCTGTCCGCCGCGCCCTCCGCATCGAGAGCCGCCGTCAGCCGGTCGGCGACATCCGTCGGCAGCGGGATCGCGGCGAGGGCGGCCAGCTGTTCGCGGACCGCGGTGTCGGCGCCGACCAGCTCGTCCAGATCGGCTCGGCACTGCACGCACCCGGCGACGTGCTCTTGCGCACCGAGGGGGGCCTCGCCGGCGACCACGTCGGCCAGCTGGTCGAGGTCGAGGTGCCGCTCCGGACTCGTCATGCGGCACCTCCCTGCGTTGTCGTACCCGTCGCAGGTGGGACGTCGGGTGGGATCGGTCGGTTCCGCAGATGGCCCAGCTGCACGGCGAGCCGAGCCCGCCCCCTGGCGCACCGGCTCTTCACCGTTCCGGGCGGCACACCCAGTGCGGCGGCGGCGAGGTCGACCGGCATCCCTTGCACGTCGACCAGGACGAGCGCGGCGCGCTGCTCGTCGGGCAGCGTCGCCAGCGCGGCCTCGATCTCCATCGCCGTCTCGCGGTCGCCGAGCCGGTCGTGCGGGTCGATCGGCCCACCGTCGTCGGGCATCGGGACCGTGGCCCGCACCTTGTTGCGCCGGATGCGGTCGAGGCAGGCATTGACCACCACGCGGTGCAGCCAGGTGGTCACCTTCGCGTCGCCGCGATAGCCGCCGGCCGAGCGGTAGGCCGAGATGAGGGCGTCCTGCAGGGCGTCGGCCGCGTCCTCGCGGTCGCCCAGGGTTCGCAGCGCCACCGCCCAGAGCCGGTCCTGGTGTCGGCGTACCAGCGTCGTGAACGCCGCGGTGTCGCCGTCCACGTGCGCCGCGAGCAGCGCCCGGTCCTGCTCGTCGTCGTCGACCTCTCGGACGTCGGTCACTCGCGCATCCTTGCGCGCTCAGCCCGCGGCGCGGTTGAAGACGAGCTCGGCGATCCCGTCGCGATAGCGGCCCCGATCGCCCTTGGGCAGCGAGGTGAGCCAGATGAGCCAGTAGCGAGCCGGCCGCGGGGATGCCGGTGTCAGTGTCGTCACCTGCTTGGCGTCGGCAGCCCGGGCGACGGTCGTGAAGTCGTCGGCGCTCTCCCCGGGCTGGTCGCTGCTACGCAGCTCGACACCGGCGCCCTTGGCGAGGAGCCCGACCTGCACGCTGGTGACGCGGGTCGGTGCGCCCAGGTCGACGAGCAGCCCGACGCCCTTCTTCAGACCCCCGAACGCGGCGCTGCCGTAACCGTCGGTGAGCCACGCCGTCGTCGGGTCGCTGTCGAAGGCGTTGGCGACCGTGCCCGGCTGCTCGGCCCCGTCCCGCCCTTCCGGGTCGAAGTCCCGGACGATGACGGGCCTCGCCGACAGGTCGATCCGGGTGGCAGGGCGACCGGCGACGTCCGGCGAGGGAGTCGCCTGTGCCAGCGCGTCGAGGGCGCCGTTCTTGCGAGGCAGCTCGCCGACCTTGCGCCCGATGCCGTACGCCGTCAGGCCGACGGCGACGACCAGCCCGAGCGCCACCAGGCGGGGCAGCCAGCGCCAGAGCCGGCTGGGCGCCCGCCGGGGCGCGCGGCCAGTGGTCTTGGCGGGCGCGGCCGGCGGGCGCAGGTCGCCGGCCTGGTCCAGCGCCTGCGCCAGCTGAGCCGGCGTCGTGATCGGGTTGCGACCGGGCTCACGACCGGGATCGAGGGCCCGCAGGACGACCGCGTCCAGGGTTCGCGGCACGCCCGCGCGCACCTGCCGGGGGGCGTACATCGTGCTGCCGGCCGGCTTCGGGGCAGCCGGCAGCCCGGCGGCCGGCTGGGGCGTGGCGGCTGCCGGCCAGCGCGCGGTGAGCATCGCGTAGAGGACCGCCGCGAGGTCGCGGGTGTCGCGCGCGATCTCCGGGCCGGCGAGCGGCTCGCCGACCGGGACCGGCGGGAGCGGCGTCCCGTGCACGGCCGCGGCGACCGCGACGTCGGTGACCGTCAGCCGCCCGGCGGCGCTGAGCATGAGGTTGCCCAGGTGGACCCGGCCGTGGCCGACCCGGCCGTCGTGCGCCGCCGCCAGCGCGTCGGCTGCGGCATGGGCGAGGCGTACGGCGTCAGCGGCCTCGAGCGGACCGTCTGCGAGCAGGACATCGGCGAGGGTGCGCGCCTCGACCCACTCGCTGATGACGTAGGCGACGTCGACGGTGCGATCACCGCGCTCGGCGGGTCGCTCCTCGATCGCCGCGTCGTAGACCCGCGCCAGCCCCGGGTGCGAGAGCGAGCTGGCGCGTCCGGCCGCCTCGAGGAACGGCCGTGCCGCTGCGGCGCCGGCCCGACCCGACGCGGGCAGCACCTTCACCGCGACCCGGCGGGCCAGCACCTCGTCGGTTGCCTGCCAGACCGTTGTCGGGCCGCCGCTGGCCGCGGCACCCGCGGAGACGACCTGTCGCAGCCGGTAGCGGTCGGCCAGGACGTCGCCGACGTCGAGCGCGGGGCGGGTGGGGCGGGGTCCGGACGGCGACGTCACGGGCCCCTCCCATCAGCGACAGGCCGGGGCGGACATGCGACAGCCCGGCGGTCGCCCAACTGTACGGGCGCGCACCGGGCCGTCGGACGTTGCCTGCAGCGGCGCGTCAGATCCGGCCGACGGAGTAGTTGCTGCTGTAGATGGCCCGCTTGCGCACGTGGTCGCCCGACTTGGGTGCGTCCCACATGGAGCTGCCGCCGGCGTAGATGCCGACGTGCGTGATCGAGCCGGAGGAGGTGCGGAAGAACAGGATGTCGCCGACCTGCTTGGAGCTCTTCGCGATGTGCTGGACGTAGCCGTACTGCGCGGAGCTGCTGTGCGGCAGGCTCTTGCCGAACCGGCTGAAGACGTACTTGGTGAAGCCGCTGCAGTCGAACTTCGTGGGGCCCATGGCGCCGTACACGTACGGCTGGCCGTTGTGGCGGCTGGCTTCCTGGATGTACGCCGACCCGGGGGTCGTCGCGTCGGCCGGGCCAGCGGTCGAGACGAGCAGCGACCCGAACAGCGCGACGAGCAGAACGATCAGCGCGGGGAGTCGGCGGGGGCGTTGGTTGCTGGGGCTGGGCAGAGCGGAGACGTGCGTGGGCACAGACGGTCCTTCCCGGACGCCTGCGAGGTGAGCTGTCGGGTTCGGGCTGGAAAGGTGCCCGGCCGTGGAGCGCAACGAGCGCGCTGCACGGCTTCACCCCGAGGCCGATCTCAGGTGCGAGATGCGGCCGAAGGACGTGGGTCCCCCGCTCCTGCCCCTGGTGCATCGGAGGGCGCGTCGCGGTCGAGGGGCAGGACTCGGCGTTCCGACCGGACGCGGGTGGTCTGACGTGGACCCTAGGTGGGTTCGTCGGCGGGTGTCCACCTCCTGCTGAGCCGGGCGAGTTCGGCTGTGACAGCCGTCACAGCCGAGGGCTGACGCGCGGCTGCGTCAGGCGGCGACGGACGGCCGGACCGCTCCGATGAAGCCGTCGAGGTAGACCGGCTGCACCTTCACCACGTCACCGGAGTGGGGCGCGGCGATCATCTGGCCGTTGCCGACGTACAGGGCGACGTGATGGATCGTGCTCGGGTCGCTCACGTCGTACGCCCAGAACAGCAGGTCACCCGGGGCGAGGTCGCCGAGGTCGACCTGCGGACCGGAGAAGAACTGCTGCGCGGCGGTGCGGGGCAGGGCGATGCCGGCTGCTCGGTAGGCGGTCAGGGTCAGGCCGGAGCAGTCGAACGCGCCCGGCCCGGTCGCCCCCCAGAGGTAGGGAGTGCCGAGGTGCGTCGTCGCCTCGGCGATGGCGTGCGCGGCGGCCTCCGTCGGCGCGGGGACGTCGCTCGGCAGCAGCCGGAGCGAGGCTTCGCGCTGGGCCCGCTCGAGAGCGGCGGCGGCGCGCGCTGCGGCGGCCTGCTCCGCGGCGCGGGCCTGCTCCTCGGCGAGCTGGCGGACGCGCGCGTCGGCCTGCGCCAGCAGCGCGTCGGTCTCGGCGAGCAGCCCCCGGACCCGGTCGGCCCGGTCGGCGACCGTGGTCTGCAGCGCGGTCCGCCGGGCGGCGAGCTCGGCCAGGTGTGCCTCTGCCTTGCCACGCGCGACCACCGTGTTGCTGGCGGCGGTCCGGGCCGACCGGTCGCCGTCGACGACGCGCCGGACCGACTGCAGCCGGGTGAGCACGTCGGAGATGTCGCTGCCCTGCAGGACGGTGACGTAGAGGGCGGGTGAGCCGCCCGACATGTAGAGCGCGCGGACCCGGCGACTCGCCGTGCCCGACGTCGCGGTCGCTGCGCTGACGGCGTCATCGAGCGCCCGCTCCGCCGTGAGGTGCGCGGTCACGACGCGACCGAGCTCGTCGTACGCCGCGTCGTACTCCTCGGTGGCCCGCTCGGCGTCGGCGCGGAGCTGGTCGACGCGCAGCCGCAGCGCCTTGGCCCTGGCCTTGGCGTCATCGATCGTCGCCGTCGGCCGTGCGGTGGCCGGTGCCGCTACGGCGGGCGCGGCCGTCACCGCGGCGGTCGCGCAGAGCGCGACAGCCAGCCCCGGGGCGACCAGCAGGGGGACGAGACGGCGGAGTACGGACCTCACGAGGGCGGCCGGCCCTCGCCGGTCTCGACGGCGACCGCCCAGTGCTTGAGCGGTCCGATGTGGCGCAGCACCAGCGTCGTCGCGACGTGGTGCAGGCGAAGCCGAACGAGGCCGTCGGCACCGACCCGGAAGGTGGTGGACTCGATCGAGTCGTCGCCGCTGACGGTGGCGTAGGCCGCGTTGAAGGCGCGCTGCACGTCGTGGCTGCTGCGGTACTCCTCTGCGGCCGCCTGCGCCGCCGTCGACGCGCGGTCCGCGGCCTGGAAGTGCGCCTGGGCCAGCGAGATCGCGTCGAACCCCAGCAGCCCGAGCACGCCGAGGACGATGGCCAGCTTGGTCAGCCAGCCCAGGACGATGTCGCCCCTGTCTTCGTGCACGCGCATCACCCGAGAGAGGTCGGCGGATACCCCGTTCGGCTTGAGCCGTTGATCATTCGGAGCAGGGCCTATAGGGACAGCCTGGACAGCACGGGCCCGAGCACCTCGTCGACCTCGGAAACAGCCAGCCGGCGCGCGATCGCCACATAACCGGTGCCGAGGAGCCCGGTGCCCAAGGCGAGCGCCGTCAGTGACCCTGCTGTTCCGGCGCCGAGGATCCGCACCGTGATGGCGGCAACCGCCCCCGCCAGCGCTGCCGGGCCGAGCGCGGCGACCAGGCACCGGACCGCTGTGCGTACGACCAGTCCCCCGGCCAGCCCACCGAGTCGCCGGGACAGGACACGCGAGCAGATCAGCAGCCCGACCGCGAACGAGCAGGCGTGCCCGGCGGCCAGCCCGACGACCTTGAGGTGGTCCGGCAGCGCGAGGTACAGCGGCACGTCGATCGCGATGAGGGTGGCGTTGACGCCGAGGTTGATCAGCGTCGGCGTGCGGGTGTCGTGCATCGCGTAGAACGCGCGCAGCTGCAGCTGGTAGGCACTGAACGGCACCAGCCCCAACGCGAACACCCCGAGCAGCGTCCCGATGAAGCGGGCGTCCGCGCTGGACGTGTGCAGGTGCCCGTAGACGACGGTCGCGAGCACCCGGCCGAGCACGACGAACCCGAGCGCCGCCGGGATGAGCACCGACGCGCTCAACCGAAGGCCGCGGTTCAGCGCGTCGCGCAGGTCGGGCAGCCGGTCGTCCGCGGCGGCGCGGCTCATCCGGGGCAGAAGCGCAGTGATGACGCTGACCGCGATGACGGCATGCGGCAGCTGCCACAGCACGAAGGCGTTGACGTACGACGTGTAGCCGCGCCCCCTCGCGTTGAGCTCGTGCTTGTTGGCCAGGTTGACGACGACGAGGTAGGCCAGTTGGTTCGCAACGACGTACAGCAGCACCCAGCGCGCCAACCGGCCGATGTCACCCAGACCCGTCCCGCGCAGGTCCGTGCGGAACCGGAAGCGGAACCCGGCGGCGCGCAGCGCGGGCACGAGCGCGAGGGTCTGCGCGACGATGCCGAGAGTGGTGCCCAGACCGAGCACCAGCTCCTGCGTCGACGTGATCGTGGCCGGCGTGACACCGCTCGTGCCGGGCAGCGCGAGAAACAGCGCGCACGTGCCGATGACCACGAGGTTGTTGAGCACCGGCGACCACATGGGTGCGCCGAATCGCTCGCGGGCGTTCAGGATCGCGCCCATGACGGCGCCGGCACCGTAGAAGAGCATCTGCGGCAGGAAGTACCGGGCCAGCACGGTGGCCAGCCGTCGGGTCTGTGCGTCCTCCCCGTGCATGTACAGCGCGACCAGCTGCGGCGCCAGCGCGACGAGCAGCACCGACGCGAGCAGCAGAGCGACCACGACGAGCGACAGCAGCCGCTGTGCGTAGGCCTCGCCGCCGTCGGCGTCGCTGTGCGCCGCCCGGACGAGGACGGGAACGACGACGCTGGTGAGGATGCCGCCGAGCAGCAGCTCGTAGACGATGTTGGGTGTCGTGTTCGCGGTGTTGTACGCCGCGCCGACCGTGTGCACCCCGAGCACTGCGACGATGGCTGCGTTGCGCACGAAGCCCGTGCCCCGCGAGGCGACGGTGCCGAGGGCCATCGATCGCGTCGAGCGACCGAGCGATCCGCCGGCCGGCGCCGCGCTCATGCGGTCGAGCGGTGCATCGCCCGCCGGACGATCCGGAATCCAGCGGCGATAAGCAGGACCCCGGCTCCGATGCCCGTGACGGCAAGGGCGACGCGCCCGTACTGCGTGCTGCGCACGACGAGGTCGACGTCGGCGCCGAAGCGGTGCCCGTCCCGGTCGACCAACCGCGCGGTCACCGGGAACTGACCCGAGGTCTGCGCGGTCACCTTGAGGTTGATCTGGGTGGCGTGCTCCGCCGGCACCAGCGTCACCGGGGTCTCGAGCGTCGACAGCCGGGCGCGGTTGTGCGCGTTGAGCACGACACCGATGCGCACCGGCTGCTGCAGCTCGTTGACGACGTTGACCGAGATGACACCCGACGAGCTGGTCAGCGTCACGACCCCGCTGCCGATCTGCAGGTGCACCTTGCGCCGCAGGCCGTCGAGATCGGAGGCCAGCAGGTCGACCATCTCTCGGCCGTCCGCCGGGTGCTCCCGCCAGGCGCTGGACTCGGTCCGGGCCCGCGCCCGCAGCAGTCGGCCGGTCGTGCCTACGGCGTCGGTGCTGGTCGGCTCGGCGAGGACCTCGTCGGTGAACTGCGTGGACGTGCTGCGCAGCTCCCGGACACGGGACAGGAAGTCGCTGGCCAGGAACACGTCACCGGGATGCGGCGGCTCCAGCTCGACGGGCGACAGCTCCGCCGGCTCGCCGCCCACCTCGTCGGGGCAGGTGCCGGTGGCCGACGCCGCGCTGGCGACCGAGACGCCGCACAGCCACGGCAGCCGGCCGGTGTCGCGGATCGCGTCGGCGGCGACCGCCGTGTGCAGGTCGGCCCGCCGCGGCGGCGCGACGAGGATCGTCCGCGCGACCGACGGCGCCTCCGCCGAGATCATCGCCGTCTCCGCCAGCCAGCGCTGTTCGACGATCCGGTCCCCGGGGTAGTCGTCGTACGACGGAGCCAGCAGCGCCGACAGCGTCGCATCGATCGTCAGAACGGCCGGCTGGCCGGTGTTGGTCGGCAACGAGCCGACGGCGGCGTCCGGGGTGCGGCTGGGCTCCTGGTCGGGCTCGGGCAGCGCAACGGGGTCGACCACGATCGCGGTCCCGCCGCCCGACGTGAGCGCCTCCACGCTGCGTCGGGTCAGCCGGCCGGCCGGCGGCCAGACGACCGACGTCATCGGCGCCTCGAGGATCTTCGTCGTGAGCTTGCGGCCGAGCTCGCGCAGCAGCGGCACCTCGTCGGCCAGACCGTTCTGCGGCGCGGTGAGGGCGACGGCGTCCGGGTCGCCGTACGGCAGGGAGAGCACGTCTGCCCCCGGCTCGGCCACGGCGTCCCGCAGCCGCCGCTCCCAGCCACGGGCCGGTGCGGTGTTCTCGATCCGCTTGGTCTTGCCCCCGACCAGGAGCTGGTACGGCGAGCCGAGCGCGTCAGCGGTGAACAGCAGGTCCGGGTCGACCGCGTAGGTCACCGGCACGGGGTCGCCGCGGCACGGGGTGACCTGCGGCCGAGGCGGCAGCGTCCGCGGCCCCTCGGCGCGCAGGTCGCAGCCGCCCTGCTGCCCGCTCGCCGCCGCCCGCACCAACCGGTCGAGTCGCCCGCCGGCGGCCAGCGACGTGGCCAGCTCGTCGTCGAGCATCACCTCCCGCGGGCCGCGCCGCGGCTGGTCGACCACCGGCCACAGCCAGGCGATGCGGACCCTGCCGTGGGGCGGCCCGTCGGGGAACCACGGGACGAACGTGTTGACGCTGCCGACCGTGTCGACGCCCTCGTTGTCGCCGAACCGGCCGCGCGCCTCGACCCGCAGTGGGTAGACACCGGCGCGCGAACCGGACATGCGCAGCTGGCTCACCCGGATCCGGATGTCGAACTCGGTCCGGGCGCCGGGCGCGAGGTCCTGCTCGGCGGTGCGCACCGGCGTCCGCCCCACCCGCGTCGGTGTTGCCGGCAGGTCCTGGTCCGCCGTCGCGAGCTCACTGCGACTGGACAGCTTCTCGCCGCGCCTCAGTCGCACCGTCAGGTCGTGCAGCGGCTGGGAGCCGCGGTTGATGATCAGGCCGCGAACCTGGAAGAACTCCTCCGGATCCATCGGCGCGCGCGGCGCGAGCTTGGTCACGATGACCTGCGCCGGGGCGTCGTCGTTCGGGACCGGACTGCTCGTCGGCGCCGGCGTGTGGTCGTCGGCGTACGACGTGCCGAGCCCGATGGTCGGAGCCAACCCGAGGAGGGCGGCGACCGCCATCGCGGCGAGCCGGCCGGGGGCTCGCACCACGGCGCGTGCAGGCGTCATCGGCGTCAGGCGGTCTCGGCGAGCAGGTCGGGGACCCGCTCCAGCAGCCGTCGCTCGTCGGCGTACGCCAGTCGCGACGCGACTTCGGTCAGTGGCACCCAGGCGACCTCGCTGACTTCGACGTCCTCGTCCGACAGCTCGAGGCCGTTGATCGGGTCTGTCGCGAGCAGCAGGAAGTGGTGCACCGTCTTGTGGATGCGCCGCCCGTCGGCCACGAACCAGAAGTCGATCGTGCCCAGCTTGCCCACCACCTGGCCGTGGATGCCGGTCTCCTCCATGACCTCGCGAACGGCGGTGTCCTCCTCGGTCTCGCCCGCCTCGACGTGACCCTTCGGCAGTGACCAGAGCAGCCGGCCACGGCGATCCAGCCGGCCGATCAGCGCGGCGTTGGCGCCGGGGCCGCGCCGGTCGAGCACCAGCCCACCCGCGCTCGTCTCGTCGACGCGCCGCAGCGGGCGACGGCTCGGCGACGACGGGGACGGCACGCGGTCAATGTACGGCGGGGACTGGCCTCACCGGGGACGCGTCAGCCGGTGAGGCGAGCCCCTGTGAGCCGGTTGCGCTCGAGCTGCAGCACTCTGCCCCCGGAGGTCTCCAGACCCGCTCCGAGCTGCCAGTCGGACAGCTCCTGAGCCGCCAGCCGGCCGGCGGTGAGGTTGGTGACCCGCGCTCCGCTGGCCACCAGCAGGTCACGGGTGTGGATGCCGAGCGCGACCCCGCTCTCCCCGGTGGGGGTGTAGAGCACGTCACCGGACCCGAGCGCGGCATCGGCGATCAGCTGCACCTCGCCGGGCAGGCACACCGGGCACACCAGACTCGAGGCGTAGTCCGTCGCGGCGTTGACCTCGGCGCCGGTCGCCGGCCGGATCGACACCGCCTGGAAGGCGTCGAGGAGCGACGCGGGGTCGGGCGTGTCCCCCGACCGCAGCAGCACCGCGCCGATCTGCGTCGTGCCGTCGCGCCGGGTCACGCGGTAGCACCGGACGACGGCGCAGGACTCGCGCGGCATCCCCAGCGCTCGCGGCAGCTCGTCGCCGTTCAGGGCGGGCGCGCGCAGCCGGACCATCTCGTGCTCGATGCCGGCATCGAGAAGGGTCCGGTGGACGTCCAGTGCGCTCTTCACGCTGCCACCTCCTCCGACGCTCCCCCCGCAGGCCGACGATGATGGCCCGAACGGTGGCCGAGCGCTACCCCGGTACGGGTTGGGTCAAACGCCGACTCGGACACCCGTAGCCTCGGGGCGATGTCCGTCCTGTCCGAGGTGCAGCAGAACGCCGTGCGCGAGCTGATGCGCGTCTCGCCCGTCGCCGTCGACCTCGGGGAGCGGTTCGGGGCAGCGGGTTGTGCGCTGCACCTGGTCGGCGGGTCGGTACGCGACGCGCTGCTGGGCCGGCTCGGCGACGACCTCGACTTCACGACGGATGCCCGTCCCGAGCAGGTGCTCGCGATCGCCGCCGGCTGGGCGGATCAGACCTGGGAGACCGGGATCGCGTTCGGGACGGTGGGGCTCGCGAGGGCCGGCTTCAAGCTCGAGGTGACGACGTACCGCGCCGAGCACTACGACGCGTCGTCGCGCAAGCCCGACGTGACGTACGGCGACACCCTCGCCGCGGACCTGTCCCGGCGCGACTTCACGATCAACGCGATGGCCATCGCGCTGCCGCACTGGCGCGCCCAGGGCGCGTTCGTCGACCTGTACGGCGGGCTCGACGACCTGGCGGCGCGTCGCATCACGACTCCGGTGTCTCCGGAGCAGTCATTCGGAGACGACCCGCTGCGCATGATGCGGGCCGCGCGGTTCGCCTCGCAGCTCGACTTCGTGGTCGACGCGACGGTGGTGGCGGCCATGTCCGCGATGGCGTCCCGGCTGGCGATCGTGAGCGTCGAGCGGATCCGCGAGGAGCTGACCCGGCTGCTGCTCGGTGCCCAGCCGCGGGCCGGGCTGGAGCTGCTGGTGGACACGGGCCTGGCCGACATCGTGCTGCCCGAGCTGCCGGCGCTGCGGCTCGAGATCGACGAGCACCACCAGCACAAGGACGTCTACGAGCACACGCTGCGCGTGCTGGAGCGGGCCGTGCGGCTCGAGGACCGCGGCCCGGATCTGGTGCTCCGGCTCGCCGCTGTGCTGCACGACATCGGCAAGCCCGCCACCCGACAGCACCAGCCGGCCGGGGGTGTCTCGTTCCACCACCACGAGGTCGTCGGCGCGAAGATGGCCCGGAACCGGCTGCGTCGCCTCACGTTCGGCAAGGACGTGATCGAGCCGGTGTGCCGGCTCATCGACCTGCACCTGCGCTTCCACGGCTACGGCTCGGCCGGCTGGACCGACAGCGCCGTGCGCCGTTACGTCACCGACGCTGGTGACGAGCTGGGCCGGCTGCACAAGCTGGTGCGCTCCGACTGCACGACGCGCAACAAGAGGCGAGCGGCGGCGCTCGCCGCGGCGTACGACGACCTCGAGGCGCGGATCGCCCGGCTGGCCGAGCAGGAGGAGCTCGCGGCGATCCGGCCGGACCTCGACGGCGAGGACGTCAAGCGGCTGCTCGGCCTGCCGCCGGGTCCGCAGGTGGGTGCGGCGCTCAAGCACCTGCTTGCGCTGCGGATGGAGCGCGGGCCGCTGCCGCGCGAGCAGGCGGAGGCCGAGCTGTTCGCCTGGGCCGCCGCGGGGGGCCTACAGCCGGCCCGGCCGGCCGCCGATCCAGACCCGGAGGGCGACGCGCCAGCGCAGGGGTGACTAGTCACTTCGGGCCATGGCCGCAAGCCGCAGAAGAACGCACCATGGGGGGCATGACGGGCAAGTCATTCGATGCCGGACAAGCCGGGCGATGGCTGCGTGGTCGCACGTCGGAGATCCCGTCCGGCGTCGCGGTGCTCGCGGCCGGCTCGATGCTGGCCGGCCTCGCGTTGTCCGCATGCGGGCCCGACGTCGCCTCCGCCAGCACGGTCCTGCGCAGTCCGCGGGCTGCGACGGTCGAGCTCGAGGGTGGCGAGAGCCGACCCGGCACCGACGGCATGGCGGTCCCGAACGGCGCGACGGTGCGCACCGCGCCCGGCGGCTCGGCGTCCCTCGTTGCGGCCAAGCGCACCGTCCTGCTCGGCTCCGCCACTGCGGTCACGGTCACCGACGGGGCGCGCGAGCAGCTGCGGCAGGGGCTCGTGTTCATCGACGCCAGGCGCGCCCCTGGCATCGCGATCGCCGCCGGGGCCGCGACGGTGACGGCTTCGCGGGGTGCGCTCGCTCGGGTCGAGAGGGGGGTTCTGCTCCGGGCCGCGTCGTTCCGCGGGACGCTGCGCGTGCAGGCGACCGGCAGGCGAGGGTCGGCTGCGGTCGACGCGCTTCACCAGGTGCAGGTGCCGGACGGCGGCCGGCCTGGGCGCAAGACGCCGCTGGCCCTCACCCATGACCGCTGGGAGCAGCGCTACGCGCTGGGCCTCGTGACGGCCGACACCGACCTCGTCGCACTCGCCGACGGCCTCGACAAGGACCCGGTCGCGAGTACGGCCGTACTCTCCGTGCTGCCGGCGTCGTACACCGGCTCGTCGACCGTCGCGGGTGCGACACCGAGTGACTCGGCGCTTGCCTTCGTCGTGGCCAAGGCCGCCGGCGCGTCCGCCGAGACGGTCCGGGGGTGGCGCGCCGACGGCGGGTCGTGGGGGGTCGTCGCTGCCCTTGCCCACGCCGACGTCAAGGCCGTCGGTGCAGCGCTCGACGCCCTCCTCAACCCGGGCGGCGGCGGTGTCCTGGCGGCGCCGACCGGTCCGGGCACGACCGCTACCACCGGCACCGGCCGCGGCGCCCCGGTCGTGGCGGCGTCGCCGAACGCCGGTTACCACCCGACTCGCAAGCCGTCCCCACGACCGTCCCCGTCTGCGTCCACGGACCCCGTGCAGGACGTCGTGACGACCGTGACCCACCTGCTCCCGACCCCCACGCCGACACCGGTCACGCAGCCCCTCGGCCCGTCGCCCTCGCCGCTGATCAGGGTCGGCGTCGGCGGTGTCGGCGTCTCCGTCGGCTAGGCCCACTTCTCGGTACGCCGTCTGCCGGCGCGCGGCAGCTGCGACTGCCCGGGCCGGCCGGGGAGCTCTTCCCCCCTCAGATCGGAGCTTTCGCCGGGTCAGTGATCCGAATCCAGCAGGGAAGCCGCGGATGGCGACGATGCAGGGGGCCGTGGGCTCGCGTGCGCGGAAGCGGACCCAACGCACCATCCTTTCCGCCGCGGACCCGGCCCGATCAGGCCAACACGGCCCGATCGGGCCGACCTTTTCGGCGAGGAACGTCACGGCGGCCTGTCGCGACATGACCGTTCGGGGCTCACGGCCGGCCCTGGGACCCGACGCGCGACCGGGCCCGAAAGGCGGCTACCGGCGGTGTGGGGCTTGCGCGGGCGGTCAGACGACGACGGGCTCGGGCGGCTCCTCGGCCATCCGCCGGCGGGTCGCGACGGTGTAGACGACCGACGTCGCGGCGTACCCGATCGCGACGAGGGCGACGACGACGTAGCTCTTGCCGTCCGGCGGAAGCAGCACGGCCGCCGCCACCGCCGCCGACACGAAGCTCAGGTTGAACAGCGTGTCGTAGAACGAGAACACCCGGCCACGGAAGTCGTCGTCGATCGCCTCCTGCACGAGGGTGTCGACGCAGATCTTCGACGCCTGCGCGGCGAACCCGAGGAAGAACGCTGCGACGAGGAAGGTCCAGTGCGTGTACGGCGCGCCGAACCCCGCCTCGACGAGGGCCGCCACGGCGAAGACGATCGCGATCCAGCGCTGCGTCCCCAGCCGCCGGGTGATGCGCGGCGTGACGAGTGCCGCGAGCAGGCCGCCCACGACTGACGCGACGATCACCTCGCTCAGGCCGGAGAAGCCACGGTGCAGCGCGCCTTGGTCGGTGTAGAGCAGCAGCGCGCCGATGAACGACAGCCCGTAGAAGAAGCGGTGCGCCGCGATCGCCGCGAGTGCGCGCCCTGCCTGGCCGCGCTCATGCACGTGAGCGGCGCCCTGGCCGACACCGCGGGCGACGCTGGCGAGGGCGGTGATGACGCGTTCGTGCAGCGGCGGGTGCTCCGGCCCGAGCTCGTCACGACCGAGCCGTCGGGCCAGCAGGCCGGCACCGACGTAGACCAGCGCGGCGAGCAGCGAGATGCGGGCCGCCCCGGCGTCGTCCTTGCCGAGCAGCTCACGTAGTCCGACGGCGAGCGCGCCACCGGCCGCCGCCGCCCCGCTGCCGAGTGTCGTGCTGAACGAGTTCGCGGTGACCAGGTAGCGCGGCTCGACGACGTGGGGCAACGCCGCACTGAGTCCGGACAGGATGAACCGGTTGCCGGACACGACGAGCAGCGCCAGGACCACGACAGCCGCGTTGCGCGGTCCTTGCACTCCCAGGAAGACCGCGAAGACGGTCAGTACGCCGGCGCGCAGGACGTTCGCGTTGACGAGCACGCGCTGGCGGCGCCAGCGGTCGAGGAACACTCCCGCGAACGGACCGACAACGCTGTAGGGCAGCAGGAACACCGCGAACGAGCCGGCCGCCTGCCCCGCCGACGTCGCGTGCTCGGGGTTGAAGAAGACGGCGGAGAACAGCGCAGCCTGGAACAACCCGTCCGCCAGTTGGCCGGCCAGCCGCACGGCCATCAGCCCGCGAAAGCTCGGTGCCGCCAGTACGTGCCGCAGGTTGTGCCGGCTCGTCGTCATCGCTCGGGAGCCTAGGGGCGGACGCGGAACGGCCCGGCGTCCCTTGACGGGACACCGGGCCGTCGTACGGCGTACTCGTTACTCGGTGGCGGCAGCTGCCTCGTCGGCGACGTACTCGCCGAGGTCACGGCCGTCGATCCAGGCCTCGAGCTGGTCCTTGGCGATGTCGTCGCGGACCTGCTT
>JAWWOH010000030.1:0-10895 GCA_033851845.1 Actinomycetota bacterium | reverse complement strand
TCGGTCGTCGTCCGGAGTCTAGGGAGCGGATGGCGATCGGCCGGCCAAGAACGGTTACGGGAGCGTCACGGGTGGCGCGAGAGTGAGCCCGACTGCCCGCGGCGCCGGTGGCTGTCGCATGTTGTGCAGCGCGACGACGGCCTGCGAGAGGTCGGACACCGGCCACAGCTTCATCGGACCCACGCACTCCGAGCCCAGCGGCACGACGGCATGGCGGAAGCCCAGCCGGCTCGCCTCGTTGAGCCGGCGCTGCAGGTCGGGCACCGGTCGCAGCTCGCCGGACAGGCCGAGCTCGCCGAGTGCGACGAGGTGGTCGGGCAGCGGCTTGTCCTCGGCCGCGCTCATCACCGCAAGAGCGAGGGCGAGGTCGGTCGCCGGCTCGGTCAGCCGCATTCCGCCGACCGTCGCGGTGTAGACGTCGTTGCCGGCGAGCAGCGCGTGCGCGCGGCGCTCCGCGATCGCGAGCACCATCGCGACGCGCGACGCGTCGAGCCCCGACACGGCGCGCCGCGGGGTCGGCAGCGCGCTCTTCGCGACGAGCGCTTGCACCTCGGCGAGCAACGGCCGCCGGCCCTCGACGGTCACGGTCACGCACGTGCCGGCCACCGGCAAGGGGCGGCGCGAGAGGAACAGACCGGAGGGATCGGCCAGGCTCTCGATCCCGCCGCCGGTCAAGGCGAAGCAGCCGACCTCGTCGGCCGGTCCGAAGCGGTTCTTCACCGCGCGGACCATCCGCAGGGTCGAGTGCCGGTCGCCCTCGAAGTGGAGGACGACGTCGACGAGGTGCTCGAGCAGTCGTGGGCCGGCGATCGACCCGTCCTTGGTGACGTGGCCGACGAGGACCGTCGCGATGCCGCGCTCCTTGGCGACCGCGACCAGAGCTGCCGTCACCGCTCGGATCTGCGTGACGCCACCGGCGGTGCCTTCGACCGTCGACGTGCCGACCGTCTGGACGCTGTCGACGATCAGCAATGCGGGCCGCACCGTGTCGACGTGACCGAGCACGGCCGCCAGGTCGGTCTCGGCGGCCAGCCAGAGGTTGGGATCGAGCCCCCCCGTGCGATCGGCCCGCAGCCTCACCTGCGCCGCCGACTCCTCGCCGGTGACGTAGAGGGCCCGCTGCCCCGCAGCCGCCGCCTTCGCGGCCGTATCGAGCACGAGGGTCGACTTGCCCGCACCGGGTTCTCCCGCGAGCAGGACGACCGCGCCGGCGACCAGACCACCGCCGAGGACGCGGTCGAGCTCGTCGATGCCGGTGGGTCGCGACGACGCCGCTTCGACGTCGACCGCGTCGATGGGCCGCGCCGGCGTCGTGACGGCGCCGGCAGCGACCGGGACGCGGGTGGCGCCGACCTCGGTGATCGACCCCCAGGCCTGGCACTCGGGGCACTGCCCGAGCCACTTCGCGACGGTCAGCCCGCACTCGGCGCAGCGGTGCGACGGGCGCTCGCGCGCGGCAGGTCTGGCCATGCGCCGGACGCTAGCGGCGCCCTCGGACACGCACCGGCTGACATGCCGGTGGTGGCTACTCCTCGACCGGCTTGGGCTGGTACGAGCCGCGCGGTACCGGCTTGTCGTAGAGCTTGACCGGCACGTTGACCTCGCGGCGCCCGTTGGCGGCGAAGGTGAACGTCACGTCGACGTACACCCCCGGCGCCAGCGCCTTGGTCAGACCGACGAGGACGACGCCGAAGTCACCTTGCTCGGTCGCGCCCTTCGCCGGGATGTCGACCGAGGTGACCTCGTGCCCCGATCCGTCGACGAGCTTGGTCGCCGAGGCAGCCGCGGTGGACACGCCGGTGAGGGTGTCCTTCTCCCCACCCGGGTTGACGATCGACAGGGTCAGCTGCGCGTCCGTGCCCGCGCCGAGCTCCATGGCGCCGGCTCCAGGCGGCGCGATCGCGACGTCACGCAGCGCCAGGTCGCCGACCTGCGCGTTGGCCGCGTCCTGCGTCGTGCGCTCCCGGTAGGTCTGCGGGTCGAGGCCCACCCCGCAGGCCGTCAGCGCCAGGGACAGCAGTGCGGCGGCGAGGAAGGTCGTCGTACGGCGGGCTCGCACCGTGGTCACGGCTCCTGTCGTCGAGCGGCTGTCACTGGCGCCGGGCCTCGGCGAGGACCGGGAGGTCCGCCACGATGTCCGACGGGGTGATGCCTCCGGGGTAGACGACCGGCAACCGGTCGGAGGCGTCGTACGCGTAGATCACGGCGGAGTGCGCGACAGAGTATCCAAGCGGCCCGAAGTGCTTGTGCGGGGCCGTGCCCGGCTTCTCGACGTGCTGGTCCGGGTGACCGGGGATGGTGCTCGGGCTGGGTCCGACCTCGCCCGGTGGGACGCCGGCGGACCGCGCGGCGGTGTCGAGCTGGGGCTGCGTCCCGGTCAGGCCGATGAAGGTGGTTGAGAACTGGTCCAGCCAGCGGCGCAGCACCGCGCCGGTGTCGCGCTTCGCGTCGGTCGTCACGAACACGACCTTGGTCTTCCTGCGCAGATCGGGAGTGGTACGCCGGAGCGCGGCCGCGATGTCGGCCATCGCGGTCGGGCACTCGTCGGGGCAGTTCGTGTAGCCGAAGTAGACCAACGTGGGCTTGCCCCGCGTCTCGGCGCCGAAGTCGAACGGCTTGCCCGACGTGTCCGTGAGCAGGAACGAGGGCCGCGCGGGCACGGGCTCGGGCTCCACGCCGTGGTAGGTCGCGCCGCCGGCGAGCGGCGAGGCCTTCGGTGCGGCCTTCCCGGCACTGCAGCCCGTGACCAGCAGGCAGGCCGCAACTGCCGCAGCCACGGCCGATCGGGCGGGACGCATGCGGCCATTCTTGCCCACGCTCACGCCAGCGACGACCCGCCCGCGAGCAGCAGGGCGACGTCGACGGCGGCCACGACCATGGCGGCCCGGAACGGCGCGCGCGAGCCGGGTCGCCCTGCCAGCAGGAGCCCCGACGCGGTCACCGCGGCTGCGACGGTCAGGGCGAGTACGCCGAGCCGGCCCGCCCGCGGCGGCCCCACCGCGAGCACCGCGGTCGCGAGCAGCAGCAGCAGGCTCGACAGGACTGCGGACCAGCGCTCGCCCAGCCGGTGCGGCAGCCCGCGCACGCCGGTGGCCGCGTCGTCGGCGAGGTCCGGGAGCACGTTGGCCAGGTGCGCGCCCACGCCCAGCAGGGCCCCGGCGGCGCTCGCCCACGCCGGCGCCCACGGCGAGCCGGGCAGGCCGAGGGTGACGATCGACGGGATCGCGCCGAACGCCAGTGCGTAGGGCAGCCAGGACAGGACGGTGGACTTCAGGCGCAGGTTGTAGGCCCACGCCACGGCCACGGCCAGCAGATGCAGAACCCCCGGACGCCAGCCCATCGCGAGCGAGAACGGGACGCAGCCGGTCGCCGCGACGAACGCCGCGATCCGGGCCGCTTCGGGAGCCAGCTCACCGCGTGCGGCCGGCTTGTCCGCGCGGGCGGTCGTTCTGTCCCGGTCCGCGTCGATCCAGTCGTTGCTCCAGCCGATGGACAGCTGCCCGCTCAACAGCGCGGCCGCGACCCAGGCCGAGCCCGCGCCGCGGCCGGCCGAGAGAGCGAGGGCCGTGGTGATCGAGGTGACCGCGATGCTCGGTTCGGGGTGGCAGGCCCGGACCAGCGCGACGACCCCCACGCCCGCAGTGTTCCGCACCGGTGCCCCTGCGGCGCTGATGCATCCCTAAGGTGCTGTTGTCAAGGGTCGTCAGGGTCCTGTTATGGCCTCTGACCTGCGACGATGGCCGCGATGCCGCCGCTGCAACGTGTTATCCTGAATGCAGCGGAAGGGGTACTTCACACATGACGTTCGCAGTCGGCGAGACCGTTGTCTACCCGCACCACGGGGCCGCGCTCATCGAGGCCATCGAGACCCGGACCATCAAGGGCGAGGACAAGATCTACCTCGTTCTCAAGGTCGCGCAAGGCGACCTGACCGTGCGAGTTCCAGCGGATAACGCCGAGATCGTGGGCGTTCGTGACGTTGTGGGCCAGGCCGGCCTCGACAAGGTGTTCGAGGTGCTTCGCGCCCCCGCCGTCGAAGAGCCGACCAACTGGTCGCGCCGTTACAAGGCCAACCTGGAGAAGCTCGCCTCCGGCGACATCAACAAGGTCGGCGAGGTCGTCCGCGACCTCTGGCGTCGGGACCGCGAGCGCGGTCTGTCCGCCGGTGAGAAGCGGATGCTGTCCAAGGCCCGCCAGATCCTGGTCAGCGAGCTCGCTCTCGCCGAAGGGACCAACGAGGACAAGGCCGAGGCGATCCTGGACGAGGTTCTCGCCTCCTAGGCGACTTCTGCGGATGGTCCGGACGTGACCGAGCTCCCCCCGTCGTCGCGGTCCACGCGAACAGCCCGTGCGCCCCAGGCGTTGGTCGAGGCCCTGCGGCTGCTGACCGTCGTCTTCTTCGCCGGTGCCGGGTTCGCGATCGGGTCCGATGTCGGGCCCACCCATGCGGTCCTGGGTGCCCTCAACGGCACTGCGGTCGGGGTCGTCCTCGGCTCCGGGATCGGTTACGTGATCGGCGGCATGCTCGGTCGTACGACCGCCCGCTCCGCCGACCACGCCCGCGTCCGGCTGCGCAACGTCTCTGCCGACACCCTCGTCGCGGGCGCGCTCGGCCTGGTCATCGGCGTCCTGGTCGGCGCCGGCATCGCCTGGCCGGTGTTCTTCCTGCCCGAGGCCTACATGGCCTTCCCGCTGTTCGGGTTCGTCGTCGTCGTCCTCGGCTACTTCGGGTTCGTCGTCGGCGCGTCGAAGCGGGACGGCGTACTGGCCCTGTTCGGTGAGCGCGCCGGGCTCGCGCCGCGGGTCACCGCACCGACGGCGCTGCCCCGCGTGCTCGACACGTCCGTCGCGATCGACGGCCGGATCGTGGACGTCGTCCGGGCCGGCTTCCTGCACGGCCAGCTGCTCGTACCCACGCCCGTCATGGCCGAGCTGCAAGGGCTCGCCGACGCCGGTGACGACGTACGACGGGCGAAGGGACGGCGCGGGCTGGAGATCCTCGAGCAGCTGCAGCGCGAGCCGTACGTCGACCTGGAGGTCCTCGAGCTCGACGTGCCCGGCGTCGCCGAGGTCGACGCCAAGCTGGTGCGCATCTGCCTCGACCGCGGTGCCGCGTTGCTCACTCTCGACACCAACCTCGCGAAGGCGGCCGGCCTCGCCGGCGTGCGCGTCCTCAACCTGCATGCCTTGGCGCTCGCGCTTCGACCGCCGGTCGTCGCGGGCGAGGACGTGCAGGTCCACCTGCTCAAGGCCGGCAAGGAGAGCGGCCAGGCCGTCGGCTACCTCGACGACGGCAGCATGGTGGTCGTCGAGCGGGCCCGCGACCGCATCGGGACAGAGGTGGGCGTGCGCGTCACCTCCGTCGTCACGACCGCCAACGGGCGGCTCGTTTTCGGCAAGCTCACCGAGGCCGGCGCCGCCGCGCCGACGCCGCTGCGGTCCCAGAACAGGTGACCGTCGCGGTCGTCGTCGCCGCCGCCGGCCGCGGCGAGCGACTGGGGACCGGTGTGGTGAAGGCGCTGCGCGAGCTGGCCGGGGAGCCGTTGGTGCTCCACGCAGTACGGGGTGTTCGCTCGGTCGCCGCCGTCGGCCCGGTCGTCGTCACCGCGCCGGTCGGTCTGGTCAATGACCTCACGGTCCTGCTCGCGCCGTACGACGTCGTCGTCACGGCCGGTGGGAAGGAGCGCCAGGAGTCCGTGCGACACGGGCTCGCGGCGCTGCCGGCGGGCGTCGACCACGTGCTCGTCCACGACGCCGCGCGTGCGCTGACACCTCCGTCGGTGTTCACCGACGTGATCGCCGCGCTCCGGGCCGGCGCCGAGGCGGTCGTCCCCGTCCTGCCGCTCGCCGACACCGTCAAGCGGGTCATCGGCGACCGGGTGACCGGCACTGTCGAGCGCGGTGATCTGCGCGCCGTGCAGACACCGCAGGGCTTCGCCTTCGAGCTGCTCGTCCGCGCGCACGCACAGGCCGGCCCGCCGGCGACCGATGACGCCGCGCTCGTCGAGCGGCTCGGCCGTACCGTCCACACCGTGCCGGGGTCGGAGGAGGGCTTCAAGGTCACCCGCTCGATCGACCTGGTCCTCGCCGCGGCCGTCCTGCGCGGGAGAGCCGGATGACGCCCCGGGTCGGCGTCGGGGTCGACGTGCACCCGTTCGAGCCCGGTCGCCCGTGCTGGGTCGCGGGTCTGCTGTGGGAGGGCGTCGACGGGCTGGCCGGCCACAGCGACGGTGACGTCGCGGCGCACGCGCTGTGCGACGCGCTGCTGTCGGCTGCGGGGCTGGGCGACCTCGGCAGCAACGTCGGGACCAGCGACCCGACCTGGGCCGGTGCGTCGGGCTCGGCGCTGCTCGGCGAGATCCTGCGCCGGGTCACCGCCGCCGGGTTCGCCGTCGGCAACGCGGCGGTTCAGGTCATCGGCAACGCACCGCGCCTCGGCGCCCGTCGCGGCGAGGCCGAGGCCGTGTTGTCGGCCGCGCTCGGGGGAGCCCCCGTCTCGGTGTCCGCGACGACGACGGACGGCCTGGGTCTCACCGGACGCGGCGAGGGGCTCGCCGCCGTCGCCACCGCCCTTGTCGTGCCCGTCTGAGGCATGTCACCCGTTCGGCCGCGTTGCGGGAAGATCGTTTCGGGGCAACACTGACCAAGACGCGGCAAACGCCACCCAGCGCGGCTGTACGCGAGGAGCGGCCATGACCCACGTCCGCACGGCTCGACAGCGCAGGCTTCGACGCATACACGGCGTCGCGCAGGCGGCCGTCTCGATCGGCGCCTTCGCGGCGGGTGCGGCCTGGGTGACCGCCGCCGTGGGGATCCGGCCGCTGCGGGACCGGTTCGAGGTCCGCCGCCGCGCCCAGACCACCGCGCAGATCACCGACCTGCTGGCCCGCGCGAACCTGCGGATCGTGTTCCAGCCGATCATCTCGACCGAATCCGGCCGGCTCGTCGGCGCCGAGGCGCTGTCGCGGTTCGAGGCCTTCAACCCGGCCGATCCGCCGGACCCGCCGGATGCGGTCTTCGCGCGGGCCGCCGAGGTCGGTCTCGGGGTTGAGCTCGAGCTGCTCGCAGTGCGCATCGCGCTGCTCGCGGCGGAGGCGCTTCCGGGGGACCTCTACATCTCGGTCAACGTGTCGCCGGCCGCCGTGCTTTCGCCGAGCCTGACCGACGCCTTGCTCGCCTCGCGGGTGTCGCTGCAGCGGGTCGTCCTCGAGATCACCGAGCACGTGTCGGTGCCGGACTACAAGCTGCTCACGTCCCGCATCGACGAGCTGCGTGCCCTCGGCGTACGGCTCGCCGTCGACGACGCCGGAGCCGGCTTCGCATCGTTCCGGCACATCCTTCGGCTGGCCCCGGAGTACATCAAGCTCGACCGCACCCTGATCGAGAACATCTCCGAGGATCCGGCTCGACGCGCGCTGGCCGCCGCCGTCGTGCTCTTCGCCTTCGAGATGGGCTCGGCCGTCGTCGCCGAGGGCGTGGAGACACTGGCCGAGCTGCGGATGACGCAGACGCTCGGCATCGACTCGGCACAGGGCTTTCTGCTCGGCCGGCCCACCGATGACTGGGGCACCTGGGCCGAGTGGCACAGCAACGGTCCGCTCTACCGGCTGCGGGCGGTCGCCAGCGCCTGAGCCGTAGCCTGAGCCGATGGCACTGCGGCTCTACGACACGCGCACCCGCGCGTTGCGCCCGCTCGAGCCGATTCGCGCCGGCAGTGTCGGCGTCTACGTGTGCGGTCCGACGGTGCAGGCCGCGCCGCATGTCGGTCACCTGCGCAGCGCGGTTGCTGTCGACGTACTGCACCGCTGGTTGATTGCAAGCGGCAACGACGTGACGTTCGTGCGCAACGTGACCGATGTCGACGACAAGATCATTCACGACGCGGCGCACAACGGCGAGCCGTGGTGGGCGCTGTCGGCGCGGATGACGCGCGCGTTCGACGATGCGTACGACGCGGTGCAGGTGCTGCGCCCGACGATCGACCCGCGGGTCACGGGTCACCTGCCGCAGATCCTCGCGCTGATCGAGCGCATTCTCTCCCGGGGCCACGCCTACGTCTCCGGCGGAGACGTCTACCTGTCGGTGCGCACCGTCGACGGGTACGGCGCGTTGTCGAACCAATCGCTCGATGCACTGCAGGCGAGCGAGAAGTCCGTGCCGCATGGGCAGACCGGCGAGAAGCGCGACCCACTCGACTTCGCGCTGTGGAAGTCGGCGAAGCCCGGTGAGCCGTCGTGGCCCTCGCCGTGGGGACCGGGTCGCCCTGGTTGGCACATCGAGTGCTCTGCGATGGCGGTGGAGTACCTCGGTGAGGAGTTCGACATCCACGCCGGCGGCCTCGACCTCGTCTTCCCGCACCACGAGAACGAGGTTGCGCAGTCGACCTGCGCGGGCCATCCGTTCGCGCGGTTGTGGTTGCACCACGGGCTGGTGACGGCAGCCGGCGGCGAGAAGATGAGCAAGAGCCTCGACAACTCCATCACCGTCGCCGACGCGCTCGCGACGACACGGCCGCAAGTGCTGCGCTACGGGCTCGGCTCGGCGCACTACCGGTCGTCGATGCAGTGGTCGACGGAGGTCGCGGCCGAGGCGGAGGCGGCGTACTCGCGCATCGAGACCTTCGTGCGCAACGCGACGGACGCCGTCGGTGAGACACCGGTCGACGAGTCGCTCAGCAAGGCGTCGTGGGACGAATTCGCCGCGGCACTCGACGACGACCTCGGTGTGCCGCAGGCGCTCGCCGTCATCCACTCGGCAGTGCGCTCGGGCAACGCGCTCTTGGCGGCGCGTGAGATGCCGGCTCTCGCCGCAACCCTTTCGGTCGTACGACGGATGCTCGGCGTGCTGGCGCTCGACCCGATCACGCAGTGGCCAACGGCCGGCGGGGGCGAGCTGACCCCGGTCGTCGACGCCCTCGTGGCGCTCGCGATCGAGGCACGCGGGCAGGCCAGAGAGCGCAAGGACTACGCGCAGGCGGACGCGCTGCGTGATCGGCTCGGTGCGGCAGGCGTCGTGCTCGAGGACACCCCCGACGGCGTTCGCTGGAGACTCGCATGACCGGGAAACCGCGGTCCGGTGTGGCCAAGGGCGGGCAGGGCGGCCGGGCCGGAAAGCCGGGGTCGCACCGCAAGGGCGCAGCCGTGGGATCGGGTGGGCAGAACAAGAACCGGTTGGCCGGCAAGGGCCCGACGCCCAAGGCCGAGGAGCGGCCGCACCACCCGGCTGCCCGACGGGCCCGAGCCGCCGCGAAGCGGGCGGCGACGAAGGCACCGGCCGGCCGGGAGCGCGCGCCGCGCCCGATGCGGCGGGCGGGCGACGATGCGGCCGAGACCGTCGTCGGCCGCAACCCGGTCGTCGAGGCACTGCGGGCGAGGGTGCCGGCGACCACGCTCTACCTCGCCCTGGGGCTGGACGCCGACGAGCGGGTGACCGAGGCCGTCGCGCTGGCCGGCAAGGCCGGTGTGGCCATCATCGAGATGACCCGCCAGGAGCTCGACCGGATGACGGGTCGGGCGATGCACCAGGGGCTCGCCCTGCAGGTGCCGCCGTACACCTACCTGCATCCGGACGACCTGCTCAGGTTGGCGCTGAAGGCACCGGCGCCGTTGCTCGTCGCCCTCGACGGAGTCACCGACCCGCGCAACCTCGGGGCCGTGGTGCGCTCGGCTGCGGCGTTCGGCGCGCAGGGCGTGCTCATCCCGGAGCGGCGGTCGGCGGCGATGACTGCCAGCGCCTGGCGGACATCAGCAGGTGCAGCGGCACGGTTGCCGGTCGCGCGAGCCACCAACCTGGTCCGGGCCCTCAAGGATCTCAAGAACGGCGGGCTGTTCGTGGTGGGGCTGGCGGCCGACGGTGCCGTCCCTCTCGACGACCTCGAGGTGGCGCTCGACCCGCTCGTCGTCGTCGTCGGCTCCGAGGGCACGGGGCTCTCCCGGCTGGTGGCGGCCACCTGCGACCTGACGGTCTCCATCCCGATGGCTGCCGGAACCGAGTCGCTCAACGCCGGGATCGCCGCTGCCGTCACGCTCGCGGAGGTGGCCCGCCGACGGCGGACCGGGTGAGCTCGCGGGTCTCCTTCGGCCAGATGGCCGATCTTTGGCAAAGATTTCGGCGTACTTCTGTACCGTTGTGACCGGAATCACCCCGTTTAAGCAGTTATTTCGGCCGTCACCCCGGGCAGAGCGGCTCGTTCTTGTGACCAGACACGATGGTCAGCGGGCCGATCCCGGCCTTACAGTTCCTCCGCACACATGCACGATCCTGTCATCATTTCCAGGGCTATCAGCCGAAAAGGGGCACGACGTGCGCTTGGTCCGCTCATCCGGGAAGGCCGCCAAGCCGGCAGCCACCCGGCCCGCGAAGCCGGCGCCGAAGACCGCGCGCACCAAAGCCGCGGCTCCGGCAAAGCCCGTCGCCGCCAAGCCCGTGAAGCCTGCCGCGAAGCCGCGCACCGCCACGAAGCCCATCGCCGCCGCGCCCCTGCTCTCCGTCGTACCGGACCTCGTCGAGGACAGCGTGCTGGTCGAGGAGATCGCCACCACCGTCGAGGCCGCGGCTGTGCTGGAGGTCGTTCCGGTCTCCCTCGACGCCGAGATCGAGCAGGCCGAGGAACTCGTCAACGAGCTCGACCGCGAGGTCCACGGCGGTACGCCGACGGCCGCCGACCGGTGGCGCAACGAGGATGGCCGCACCGACGACGAGCTCGTCCTGGCCGCCCGCTCAGGTGACGACAACGCGCTGTGCGACCTGCTGAACAAGTACCGCGCCTTCGCCCGCGTGAAGGCCCGCTCGTACTTCCTTGTCGGCGCCGACCGCGAGGACATCGTCCAGGAAGGGATGATCGGCCTCTACAAGGCGATCCGTGACTTCAACCCCGACATGCAGAGCAGCTTCCG
>JAWWOH010000015.1:0-55468 GCA_033851845.1 Actinomycetota bacterium | reverse complement strand
GGATGCTGTGAGCGCGGCCCGGGTCGCGGCCGGCGACATCCTCGGCTACGACTACCGGTCGATCGAGGACGCCATCAAGAGAGCTCGCTCCGAGACAACCGGCGCGTTCCGCATGCAGTACGACGAGACCGCTTCCGAGCTGCTGCCCCAGTCGAAGCAGGTCAAGGCCATCGTGCAGGCGACCGTAGGGTCCGCTGCCGTGATGAGCGCCGACCGTGATCGCGTGGTCGTGCTGCTGTTCGTCGACCAGGCGACCGTGAAGCAGACGCCCGGCGCGAAGACGCCCGAGACCCGCATCGACCAGAGCCGGGTGCGCATGACCATGTCCCACGTCCGCGGTCATTGGCTCGTGTCGGAGCTGGTCGCGCTGTGAGTGCGGAGGCACAGTGACCGACCTGCGCCTCAAATCGGCCTGAGGTGCGGCTCCCAGAGCGCGTGGCAGCGAACGTCCGCGGCGTACCGGCGCTCGAGCAATGGGCCGCCGACCTTCCGAGCACGGTTCGCGCCCTCGCTGACCGCTGGCACCTGCAGGTGGGTGAGCCCTTCGAACCGGGCGGAGAGTGCTCCTGGGTGGCGCCGGTCGTTCGATCGGGCGAACAGTTGGTCCTGAAGGTCGGATGGTGGCACGCCGAGGCGGAACACGAGGCTGAGGCGCTGCGCTTCTGGGATGGCGACGGCGCGGTGCGTCTGGTGGACGCGACCGCCTCTGCGGGGACACTTGCGCTGCTGCTCGAGCGGTGCCAACCGGGCGCGCCACTCAAGGATCTTCCGGAACCTGAGCAGGACACGATCGTCGCTGGGCTCCTGCGAGGGCTGTGGCGTACCCCGCCCCCGGGCTCGGTGTTCCGCCCGCTCGCGCAGATGTGCGACGAGTGGGCAGCGAAGGCTAGATCGTCGTACGAGGACCGAGAGGCGGACCGCGGACTGGTGAGCGAGGGAGTCGCGCTGTTCCGTCAGCTGCCACTGGACGACGTGGAGCCCATGCTGTTGTGCACCGACCTGCACGCGCAGAACGTCCTCTCGGCTGAGCGCGAGCCCTGGCTGGTCATCGATCCCAAGCCGTACGTCGGGGATCCGGCGTACGACGTCACCCAGCACATGCTCAACTGCCCCGAGCGACTCGCCGCGGATCCGGTCGGTCTGGCCGTGCGGATGGCTGATCTCACCGGGCTGGACGCCCGCCGCGTCATCCAGTGGCTGTTCGGCCGCTGCATCCAGGAAGGCGGGTTGAATGCCCGCGCCTACGGAATCGCGCGTCGCCTGACCGCCTCGATCTAGCGGACCAGGAGACCAGGCATGCCCATAACGTTCCGGCGCTTCCGCGGAAACAACTTGTCCACAGAAGGAGACCGGTGCCCGACGTTCCCAGCCGAAGCGAGCTGGCCAACGGCGAGGCAGACGCGGTGCTCCGCCTCGCCCCCGCGCCTGACCGACATGGCAGGCTTCCCAACCGTGGGCAACCGCAGCCGACGACGGCGCACGGGGAGGCGACCGAACGAGCCGTGGGCACCCAACACGCAAGACCCGCTCTATGGCATCCCGGATACGAACATGCCGAGGCTGGCAGGCATCCGTGCAGCACGTGCTCTCCAAGGACAGCACGGGTGGCGGCGCGCGTATGCCTGGGTGTGGCTGGTGTCACTCCTGGTGGGACCGGCATGGCTATGCGTCCTGATCGTGCGACGGTTGTTCCTCGGCGAGTAAGTGCTGTTAGCTCGTCGTCTCGTTTCTCGCCTAGCCGTCACGATGGATTCGCGTCATGCTGCATTCATGACAGGCGCGCGGCGGTTGGCCTCCGTTATGCACTCCCGTTGGGGGCCGCGCATCGTGCAAGCCTGGTGGGCGCTGATAATTCTCTGGCTCGCCGTGAGCAGCAGAACGACACAGGCGTCGCCCACGTAGTCGAAGAGATCGCGTTGTCGTTGGCGGCGATCGTCGCGCTGGTCTGGTTCTTGCTTGCTCGGAGCGGGCGCTGGCGTAGTCCTCGGCCGTAGGTGCCGCTCCTCGCGTCGCGACGTGTAGTGCATCGTGTTGCGGGTGGAGCAGCGGCTGCCTGGTGGCAACACGGGTGGGGCAGTCCGTATCGGCGACACAGTCCGGCGCAGGGCGGGGCCGTGGACTCCTGCCGTTCATGCGCTGCTGGCCCATCTGCACGACGTTGGCTTCGACAGATGCCCGCGGCCACTGGGCATCGATGAACTCGGCCGCGAGGTGCTCTCGTACATGCCCGGGGCTTCGGTGGGCGAGCTCAAGCCGTGGCCGTCATGGGTGCACTCAGACTCGGCACTAGTCGATGTCGCGCGCTGGCTGCGTGACTACCACGCGGCCGCCGCCAGCTTCGTCCCGCCAGCGAACGCCGAATGGCGTGGTGAGGCTCCTTCCGACGCCGGGTCAATCGTGTGCCACAACGACGCCGCGCCGTACAACGCCTGCTGGAACGACGACGGCCTGGTCGGCTTCTTCGACTGGGATTTCGCAGGCCTCGGAACGCGTGATTGGGACCTGGCCTTCACGGCTTCCGCCTGGGTGCCGTTGCACGCCAGACGGGTGGCCCGCGAAGAGGGCTTCCGCGCGTTCGATGACCGGCGCCGGCGCCTCGACACCTTCCTCGCGGCGTACGGCTGGACCGGCGATGTCGAACGCCTGGTCCTGGACACCCTGCGACAGCGGCTCTTGCGCCATATAGCCGATGTCGAGCAACTCGCCGCGAACGGGGACGCCCTCTTCCAGGCGTTGATCGCCGCCGGAACCGTCGATGCCATTCGGGAGGCTCTGCACGAGCTGCCCGATGTGCTGAAGCCGCCTCCCTAGGCAGATCGCCGCCTGGATTATCCGGGTGACCGACTGCCGTTGTCGCCGGGCAGCGAGCACTAGCCTGAGACCGTGAGTGGACGGCACACGTACTCGTCCTGGCGGACGACTCCGCGGCCGTCTCTGTGGTCTTGGTCTGAGCCGACCCCGGCGTTCGTGATTGCGGTGCCGCTCTTCTTGGGTATCGGACTTGCAGGCGGTGGGGTGCGGATGCTTACTGAGCACCCGTCTATCGGGTCGGTCGTTGGTGGCCTGCTGTTGCTGCTCGCGGGCCTTGTGCTGCTGGCGGGACTCGCCCTGTACCTGTCGCGGCCCGTCAAGTAGCACCCGAGCGGCTACGTGCCGTTCTCCGCGACCCTTACCCGCGCCATTGGCGTTCGTCGACCCGCGTCGGTGCCTCACGCGGAGCGTGCATCAGCATGGTGCGTGTGACAACGCCTTCGCCGTCCGCGTTCGATCCTCAGGCGTTTGAGGGGACGGCCGAGTACTACGCCGTCGGGCGGCCTCCGTATTCCTTGCAGCTGCCGGAGTCGCTAGCCCACGAGTTGTCACTCGATGGCACCGGTCACCTGCTGGATGTGGGGTGTGGACCCGGTGTGCTGGAGCTATGCCTGGCGCGGTTGTTCGACGAAGTGACAGCCCTTGATCCGGAGCCCGGCATGTTGCACACAGGCGAACGGCGGTGCCAACGGGCTGGAATAGCCAACGTCCGCTGGGTCCAGGGCGTCGCTGAGGACATCGCGGCGCTCGAGCTCGGGCCTTGGCGAGTGGTCACCTTCGGACAATCGTTTCATCGAGTCCGTCGCCGGGAGGTGGCCGAGGCGGTCTATGACGTTCTGGTGCCGGGCGGCTCGTTGGTCCTCATCTCCCACAATGCCGACGACGGCCGACCGCAGCCGACGAATCCCGGCTACCCGCAGATCCCGCACGCCGCTGTCCAGAAGTTGATCGTTGAATATCTCGGCGACGCCACGGGTCGGTACCTCGAGACCTGGGAAGCCAGCCAGCCGGAAAGCTTTGAGGAGACCCTGACACAGACACGGTTCGGCGGATCGCGCACGGTCTACGCGTCCGGTCGCGCTGACTTGATCAAGGACATCGACACCGTCGTGGCCAACTACTTCTCACTGTCGTATGCCGCGCCTCGATGGTTCGGGAGCCGCCGGCCCGAATTTGAATCCGACCTGCGTCATCTGCTGCGCGATTGCGCACCAGACGGTCTGTTCTGGGACTGGCCAGGTGACACCGAACTCGTCATCGCGACAAAGGGATACGGCCGCTGAGGGGAGCCGCTATTGGCCGAATGAGTAGCGCAACTCGGCGTTGATCAGGACGTTGAGTCGCTTCCGCATGTGACCCAGAAGCGGTGCCTCCGGCTCTGGCTCGTCGACCTCCAGCGTCCACAGCAGGTCGGTCCCCTGCTGCCCGGCGTCGTATGGCAGATCGAACCGGATCCGTGCGTCCGGCCGTACCGGCCAGAGTGACGACCAGACCACCAGGTGCGGCTCGTTCACCTCCAGCACCACTGGCTCCGTCTCGTCGTGCCCAAGCTCCCCTGCGGCATCACAGGCCCGAGGGGCAGGAGTTGTCAGGTAGCCGTCGAATGAACAGTTTCCTGACGAGTTACGGCTGCCTTTGGGGGGCACGGCCATGGCCGGACGACGTGGGGCCGCGTGGTTGCTCGCCGCTGCGCTCCTGGTAGCGCCCGCCACGCCGAGTCTGGCGGGCAGCTCATCATCGTGCCGCTTGATCCAGGACGCGGCGGGCGACGGTAACGATCAGCTCAACGGCACCCGTCTCGGCCCGAACGAGCCTGACCTCGACATTGTCTCTGCCGACATCGCGAGCAACGCCCGCTCGGTGACGACCGTGGTCCGGCTGTCGAACCTCGGCACGGCGCTGGAAGCCGCGGGACGACGCAACCTCTACCGCTTCTTCTTCCAGCTCGGTAGTCGACACGAGTACGTCGTCACCCTTGCTACCCGCAGCCTTGACGGCGAACAGTTCTCCGTCATCGTGCCGACTGAAGGCTCGGATGTGCCGGGCACGGACACGGCAGTGCCGGCTACCGGAACATTCGACGTCGCGCACAACGAGGTGCGGGTGACCATTCCTCTCTCCCTGGCGAGTGGGAACCACAACATGCCGCACCAGACGTACTTCCATAATCTGGTGGCCGACACGTACCGCGGAATCGGTACAGAAGCGGCCGGGGGCGCCAACGCATCGACGTCAATCGACTACGCAAGCACCGACCGCCGCTACCTGGCTGGCAGTTCCTCCTGTGTCCACATCGGGACCTGATACAAGAGTTCACGAACCGATGCCGGTGATCGAGCGCGGGTAGATGCGCTACCAGCGCCCGCGCCGCCGCATGAAGCCGACATAGAACGGGCTCGCCAGCACAACTACGACAGCTCCGGCGACCACCCACATTGATCCTTGTTGCTGCGGCCGGACTTCCGCTCCGATTGGCAGCCTGCGGATACTCGAACAGGACTTTCACAGGCATGCTGCGGAGATCGCAGACTTCGTCTGTTGATGCGGCCTCTAGCCCCGGGGAGCAGCCGCGAGCAGTTCGGCGACCGCCGCGGGGAAGCCGTCGGCGATCTCCCACAGGTCGGGCACCAGGTCGGGGCAACCGAGCAGGCCGACGTCGAGGTTGCCCATGTTGGACAGGACCGTGATGTTGAGCCCGGCACCCGGTAGCAGCGGCCCGAACGGGTAGACCGCGTCGACGCGAGCGCCGGCGCAGTAGAGCGGGATCGGCGGGCCGGGCATGTTGGACACGACGAGGCTCTGCAGCGGCGGGTGCAGCCGGGAGAGCCCGAGGCTGTCGTAGAGCTTCGAGCCGGTCATCACGAGCAGCGGCGGGACGAGCTCGGCGACGTCGCTGATCGACTCGGTGCCGAGGGCGTCGACCATGCCCTTGCTCTGCCGGCTGAACTCCGCGACTTCGGCGAGCTGCTGCACGGGATCGGCCGTCAGCACGGGAAGCGGGACGAGCAGCGCCGATATCTTGTCGGTTCCCTCGACCGCGCCGGCGCCGATGTTCATCGGCACGCTGGCGACCAACGGCTTCTTGGGGAGCGCGTCGCGCTTCACCAGGTAGTTGCGTAGCGACTGAGTGACGGCCGCCAGCACGACGTCGTTGACCTTCGTGCCGAACGCGTCCTTGACGGCCTTGATGTCGGCGAAGTCGACCTTGGTGAACGCCGCCTCGCGGGCAGTCGTCAGCCGGCCGTTGATGAAGTCGACGTGCGGCGCGGTGAACGGCAGCGTCACCGGGGAGCGCTTGGTGATGGCGCGACCGACCATCCCGCCCATCTTGCCCAGCCGCTTGGTCGACCCGGCGATCGTCTGCACCCCCCGCACCGGCCGGCGAGCGGTGTTCAGCGCCGCCCGCGCGACGAGTCCGACGGCAGACGGAGCTGCCTCGACCTGAGCCGGGGGAGGCGGCTCGATCTCGCGGCCCTCGGGGCCGAAGTCGAGCAGGTGCGCCATCATGTCGGCGCCGGCCGCGCCGTACAGGGTCGAGTGATGCATCTTGGCGACGAGCGCGACCTGCCCGGTTGCGAGCCCCTCGACCAGCCACAGCTCCCACAGCGGCCGGCTGCGGTCGAGCAGCTGCGAGCCGATCTCGCCGACGAGCCGACCCAGTGCCTCGAGGTCAGCGGGTGCCTCGAGCGTCGCGCGGTGCAGGTGCGCGTCGAGGTCGACGTCGGGGTCGTGGATCCAGTAGGGGTGGTCCATGTGCAGTGGCACCTGCACGAGGCGCCGCTCGAACGCCGGCAGCAGGTGGATGCGCTCCTCCAACACGGCGCGAAAGCGCTCGACCGTGAAGCGTCCCTCGGAGCCCGCCGCGTCGAAGAGCATCACGCCGAGGACGTGCTGCGGCGTCGTCGGCGCCTCGATGTACAGGAACGACGCGTCCATCGCCGAGAGCTGGTCCATCAGTTCACCTTCAGTGAGCTGGTCGCGTGGTCCTTGGCCCAGCGGTAGTCGGCCTTGCCGGCGGGTGATCGCACCACCTTCTCGACCAGGACCAGATCGCGCGGCACCTTGTAGCCGGCCACCGAGGAGCGGACATGCTCCTGCAGCGCCGCGAGGTCGATCGACGAACCAGGAGCAGGCTGGACGACGGCGACGACGCGCTCGCCCCACCGCTCGTCGGGGACGCCGACGACGAGCGCGTCGTCCACGGCGGGGTGCGCCTTGATCGGCTCCTCGACCTCCTCGGGGTAGACCTTCTCGCCGCCGGTGTTGATGCACTGAGAGCCGCGGCCGAGCATCTTCACCGTGCCGTCGCTCTCGAGCATGGCCTCGTCGCCGGTGAGCGCCCACCGCTCGCCGTCGACCTCGACGAACGTGGCGGCGCTCTTCTCCGGGTCGTTGTGGTACCGCAGCGGCACATGCCCACGACGCGCGATCCGCCCGACCTGGCCGTCACCGGGGGTGACCTTCGCGTGGTCAGCGGTGAGCACCGCGGTGTGTTCGTTCAACGTGAACGTCGCACCCGACTTCGGACCGAGCACGCCGGTCTCGGACGAGCCCATCGAGTCGACCAGCATGCGGCCGGGCAGCAGCGCGTTCAGCCGGTCCTTCGTGTGCTGGGACAGCGGGGCGCCGCTGGACGCCACGACCCACAGCCCGTCGGTGTTGTGCTTGCCGGGGTGTTGCTCGATCTCGTCCAGCAGCGGCTTCACCATCGCGTCACCGACGAGCACGATGTTGAAGACCTTCTCCCGCGCGATCGTGTCCCAGACCTCGGCTGGGTCGAAGCGCCCGCCCGGCATCAGGACGACGACGCCACCGGTGAAGAGCTGGTGGAACGTCAGCCAGTGCGCGGCGGCGTGCATCAGCGGCGGGGCGGCCAGCGCGACGATGCCGTTCTCGGGCAGCCGGTCCGCGAGCTCCTTCGGGCCGCTCACGTAGTCACCGCCCTGCGTCAGGTCACCACCGCCCATCGCCGACTTGAAGATGTCCTCGTGCCGCCAGACCACGCCCTTCGGCATGCCGGTGGTGCCGCCGGTGTAGATCAGGTAGAGGTCGTCGCTCGACCTGCCGTCGACGACGGGCCGGTCCGGCGCAGCGGCGGCGAGCCCGTCGTCATAGGGCTCGGCCCCGGCCGCGAGCGGGGTGTCGGTGCCGTCATCGACGGTCAGCAACGCCCGCAGCGGCCGGTCGAGGGCCTGCGCCACGCGATCACCGAAGCCGCGGTGGTGGATCAGGGCAGCGAGGCCGGAGTCGTCGTACAAGTAGCGCAGCTCGCGTTCGACGTATCGGTAGTTGATGTTCACCGGGATCGCACGCAGCTTGAAGGCAGCGAGCATGCCTTCGACGTACTCCGTGCCGTTCGTCAGCTGCAAGCCGACCGTGTCGCCGGGGCCGATGCCGCGTTCGCTGAGTGCGTTCGCGAGCCGGTTCGCGCGTTCCTCGAGCTGACGGTGCGTCAGGCGGCGGTTGCCGCAGACGAGCACCTCGCGGTCCGGCGCAGCGTCGGCGACCGCCTCGTACAGGTCGGCCAGGTTGAAGGTCACGTTCCGGACTCTAGGAGCAATCGCCCCGCCAAAGTGGACACGGAGGCAGACCGCATGAACGCCTTCACCTGGTCGGCCTCCAAGCCATTGGTGAGGTAGCAGAACGACAGGCCGGTGTCGGGGTCCGCCCAGGCGACCTGACCACTCGCGCCGGACGCGCCGAACGCCCGCGGGCCGACACTGCGACCGAGCGCGTCGCGCATCGCGGCGTTGCCGTCGTCGCCCGCGATGACGAGGCCCAGCGACCGATTGGCGGGCACCTTGGTCCACGGGTCGATGAGGGCGTTGCGGATGCGTCCGGTCGCATCGGCGAGCACGCCGCGGTCCCACAGACCGCCCGGGTTGTGCAGGAATGCCTGGTACAGCAGGGCGATGTCGGCTGCGGTCGACACCGCGCCGGCGCCGGGAACACCCACCGCGCGCACGTCAGGCCGGTCCATCTCGAGCATGCCGTCGGGCGTGACCACGACGGGCGCGCTCTCATCGGGGTCTTCGTCGAGTCCGACGGCAACGGCGTCGACCATGTCGCTCTGCTGCTCGATCGGTACGCCGAGCTGCAGGTGGCGCAGGCCGAGCGGCGCGATGACGTGCTCGGCGACATAGCTCTTGTAGGCGACGCCGGTCGCCCGCTCGAGCAGGTCCGCGACGACCCAGTGCCCGGCGGTAGGGGAGTACTCCGTCCGCGTGCCGGGCTCCCACTCGAGCCGCCACCGCTCGAACCAGGAGGCCCGCCCCTTGGAGGTCGCACCGTCGAGTGGCGGCAGCGGGGCGCGCGGGAAGCCGGCGGTGTGCGTCAGCAGGTGCTGCAGTGTCACCGCGTCGAAGTGGGCCCGCGCGAAGGACGGCACGTGTTCGGATACGCGCGTCTCCGGACGCAGCCTGCCGTCGCCGATGGCGACCCAGACCGCCGCAGCGACCAGGGCTTTCGTCACCGAGAACGTCAGGTACCGGGTTTCGTCGGTCGCGGCGCCGAGGGTCGCCACGTGCACGAGCTCGCCCTCGCGGGCGACCGCGAGCTGGCACGAGGGCAGCCGGCCGGCGTCGACCTCGCGCGACGCCCTCCCGAGCAGCGCATCGAGGCGCTCCTGCTGGACGACAGCTGCCACCTGGGCAGAATGCCGCAGAGGGCATGGCGCCGAAGAAGCGCGGTCCCGCTGACCGGGAGGAGGTCGCATGGCGGAGCGGCTTCCCGGCGTCGACGCGGGCTTTCTCTACATGGAGACCCCGACGCAGCACATGCACACGCTGAAGGTGAGCTTCCTCGACGTGTCCGGCGTCCCCGGCGGCTACAGCTACGAGGTGTTCACCGCGGGGCTGGCCGATCGGTTGCACCTGCTGCCACCGTTCCGGCGGCGGCTGCGCACCGTGCCGTTCGGGCTGCACCACCCGGTCTGGGTGGAGGATGAGCCGGTCGACGTCCCGCGCCACCTGCGCCGGATCGTCGTACCCGCCCCGGGGACGATGCGCGAGGTCGAGCAGGTCATCGGCAAGCTGGCCAGCACCCCGCTCGACCGTAGCCGGCCGTTGTGGGAGATCGCCGTCCTCGAGGGTCTCGCCGACGGCACCATCGGCGTCGTCGCGAAGATCCACCACTCCGTCGCCGACGGGGTGGCGGCGTCCGCACTGCTGGCCAACGTGATGGACACCGACCGGCCGCTCGACCTGCCGGCATGGGAGCCGGAGCAAGCACCCCAGCGGCGAGATCTCCTCGGCCACGCCGCCCGTGACCAGGCTCGTCAGCTGGTGGCGCTGCCCGGCTTGCTGTGGCGAACGCTGCGCAGCGTCCTGCTGCTGGTACGACGCCGGCGCGACATGCCGGTCCTCCCGCCCCGACCGATCCTGGACACCCCGAAGGTGTCCTTCAACGGGTCCATCTCGTCGCGTCGCTCCTTCGCCACCGCGTCGCTGTCGCTGTCGGAGGTGCGCGCCGTACGAAAAGCGACGGGGGTGTCGTTCAACGACGTCGTGCTCGGCGTTGTGTCCGGTGCGATGGTCGCCTGGCTGGAGCAGCACGGCGAGCACCCGGCGAGCTCGCTGACTGCGGGCATTCCAGTCGCGACGGATCGCAGCGGTTCGACGCCGCGTCTTGCCGGCAACCGCGTCTCCAACATGTTCACGTCGCTGTGTACCGACGTGAAGGACCCGGTCGAGCGGCTGCACGCGATCGCGCAGGTCACCGCGCAGGCGAAGGTCATGCAGGAGACGCTCGGGCTGAAGATGCTCGAGGAGTGGGTGCAGTACACCCCGCCGGCCGTGTTCAGCTTGTTCATGCGTGCCTACTCGCGGCTCGGCGGCGCCGACCACCACCGGGCGCCTTTCAACCTGGTCGTGTCGAACGTGCCCGGTCCGAGCGAGCCGGTGACGGTGGGCGCAGCACGGCTCACCGATCTCTACTCGGTCGGGCCGATCCTGGAGGGGATCGGGCTGAACATCACCGTGTGGTCCTACCTGGACCGGCTCAACTTCTCCGCGCTCGCCTGCCCCGACACGCTGCCCGACCTGGCCGGCCTCGTCGCGCACCTGGCGCCCGCGCTCGCCGAGCTGTCCGCCGCCACCGGCGCGCCGAAGGGGGCCAGTGGGGCCATCGCGGATGGTTCCGGCGTAGGGTCGTGACCAAGCGCTTGCTTGCTTTGCCGGGAATGACCGAGTTGGGCCGACCGGAGGTGCAGTGGACCGTCGAGCTGTGGCCTCGCGTGCGCTGAGCCGGCTGTTGTCGGCTCCGCAGCCTGCCGCCGACCTGCCGCAGGGGCGGATGGTCGACCTGCCGGGCAGGGGGCGGACTTTCGTCGTCGACGTGCCCGGCCCGGCCGGCGCGCCGACCCTGATCCTGCTGCACGCGCTCGGCTGCACCGGCTACCTGAGCTGGTTCCCGTCGATCCTGGTGCTCGCGCAGGACTACCGCGTCGTGGTCCTCGACCAGCGCTGGCACGGCCGCGGCATCCGGTCCAAGAAGTTCCGGCTCAAGGACTGCGCCGATGACGTCGCCTGCCTCGCCGATGTCCTGGGCGTCGAGCGGTTCATCCCGGTCGGCTACTCCATGGGTGGACTGGTCGCGCAGCTCGTCGCGCAGCGCCACCCGCATCGGATCGAGGGACTCGTCCTGGCCGCGACCGCGCGCAACTTCCGTGGCGCCCGCAGGGAGAAGTTCTTCTTCCCGCTGATGACGGCCGCGATGGTGCCGCTCTCGCCGTACGTCCGAAAGCGCGTCGACCGGGTGGCAGTCACGTTGCCGGAGGTGCCGTGCCCGCCCGGCGAGTCGACCCGCAACTGGGGGATGGCTGAGTTCCGGAGCACCAGTGCGTGGTCGATGCCCGCGGTGCTGCGCGAGCTGGGTCGCTTCAACTCGGCGCCGTGGATCGGCGACGTCGCCGTACCCACCGCTGTGGTCGCGACGACGAAAGACCACACCATTCCGGTACGACGGCAGCATCGCCTCGCGGCCGCGATCCCTGGTGCGACCGTTCACGAGGTCAACGCCGGCCACGCCGCGCTGGTGCTGAAGGCTGATCTGTTCGTGCCCGCGTTGGTGGAGGCCGTCGGGTCGGTCGCCGACCGGCTGCCGTCGCGGCGGCTCACCGCGAGCGGGCAGTGACGACGGCGGTCGCCGCCGATCCGCACGTCGCAGGCGCGGTCCTCGGTCGTGCGTTCACGACCGATCCCGTCTTCAACTGGATCCTCGGGGACACCCCTCGGCTGGAGCAGCGGCTGACGCTCGCGTTCACCGCCTTCGCCGTGGGCGCGGCGCACAAACCGGCTGCGCAGGTGCTCGCCGCGCCCGAGCGGAAGGCCGCCTCGATCTGGCTGCCGCCGGGTGAGTGGCGGGCGCCGACGTCCGAGATCGTGCGGCAGGGCCCGCGCCTGCTACGGGCGTACGGCCGCAGAACGCCGAGGGCACTGGGACTGCTCAGCGTCGTGGAGAAGCATCACCCGGCGGAGCCGCACTGGTACCTCGAGGCGATCGGCACGGTGCCCGAAGCCCGCGGCCAGGGCATCGGCCCGACCGTGCTGACCCCGGTGCTCGACCGGTGCGACGCCGAGCGACTGCCGGCGTACCTGGAGAGCTCCAACCCGCAGAACATCCCGTTCTACGAGCGGCACGGCTTCGTGAAGCTGCCGTTGTTCGACTTGCCGGCCGGCTGCCCGGTCATCACCCCGATGTGGCGGGAGCCCCGCTAGCAGGACATCGGGATGCGCGCGTCGAAGTGCCCGGCATGCGGATCTTGCGATTGATGATCGTGGTGGCGATGCTCGCGGCAGCGGCCCCGAGCGCGGTGCTCGGCGCCGCCCAGGCTGACTCGTACACGCTGCACCAGGACGTGCAGATCGTGATGAGCGACGGCGAGGTCCTGTCGGCGAACCTGTTCATCCCGGACCACGGCTGTCCGTGCCCGACCATCCTGAACCAGGCGCCGTACCGCAAGGCGACCTCGCCGAACGGCTTCGTGCAGCACGGTTACGCCGAGGTCATCACCGACGTGCGAGGCACCGGGTCGAGCGGCGGCTACTGGAACGTCTTCGGTGCGCGCGAGCAGCTCGACGGCGCAGAGGTCGTGCGGTGGATCACCAAGCAGAAGTGGTCCAACGGCACCATCGGGACGTTCGGTGCGTCGTACATGGCCATCAACCAGCTCTTCACTGCCGAGCAGCCGGGGACCGACGCCATCAAGGCGATGTTCCCGATCGTGCCGATGTCCGACTCCTATCGGGACGTGACGTGGAGCGGCGGTGCATGGGACTCGAGCTTCATGTCGTGGTGGTACGCGCTGACGACCTCGCTGAGCATCGCGCCGCCGGACTACGCGCAGAGCGACCCGAAGCTGGCCCTCAACACAGAGTCGCAGCACCTGATGGACGCCGCGCAGTTCCAGGCGCCGGTGCTGGCCGGCAACCTGCTCGGCTCCTACCAGCACGAGCTGTGCCAGGCGACGTCGAACGGCGGACCGACGTGCAACTACCCGGACGGCGCCTACGACAGCGCCGAGCAGCGGCTGCGCTCGCCCATCGACCGGATCGCCAACGTGCACGTCCCGACGTTCATCGTCGGCGGCAGCTGGGACATCTTCCAGCGCGGCGAGCCGCTGCTCTACAACGCGCTGCGTCTGCCGTCGACGCAGAAGAAGCTGCTGATCGGTCCCTGGTACCACGTCGCGGCCAGCGCCGGCGGCAACCCCGGTGACCTGCCGGCCGTCGACACGTCCGGCCACAAGATCCCGTCGGTGCACGACCTGGCGCTCGCGTGGTTCGACCACTGGCTCAAGCACAAGAACAACGGCATCGAGAAGACGCCGAACGTCGAGACCTACATGCTCGGCAAGAACAAGTGGGTGCAGAACCCGTCGTTCCCGATGGCCGGCACCCGCTACTCGAGCCTCTACCTGACGCCGGACGCCGCCCACTCCGGCGCCGGTTCCCTCAATGACGGCTCCCTTGCCACGGCGGCCCCGAAACCGGGCAGCTCGCTGCTCCCCTGGTTGCCGGCCAACGACGTGTGCTCGCGGCAGAGCTTCCAGTGGTCGGCGGGCCTCAACCAGACAGCGGATCCGACCCCGACGTACTGCGAGAACACCAACAACCAGAACGAGGAGCAGGCGCTGACCTTCACGACCGCGCCGGTGAAGAAGGCCGTGACGCTGTCGGGTCCGATGAACCTGCATCTCTACACCGCGAGCAAGGCGTCGGACACGTCGCTGACCGCGGTCGTGACGGACGTGTCGCCCGAGGGCACGGCGGACAGCATCACCGGCGGGTCGCTCGTTGCGTCGCAGCGCGAGGTGACGGCGACGCCGTGCGGCGTCCGGGTGGAGTTCTGCTCGCAGTACGCCGGCGGTCAGATCACCGTGCCTTGGCACCCGTTCACCTACGCGTCGTCCAAGCCGTTGCAGCCCAACCAGATCTACGACCTGCAGATCGAGATCTTCCCGACGACGACGCAGCTGCTGCCCGGGCACCGGCTGCGGGTTGTCGTGATGAGCGGCGACAGCCCGCACCGGCTCGACACGGCGTCGACGCTGACGGGCGAGGCGAACGGCGGCGGCCTCGACACGATCTACTTCGGCGGGCAGACGGCCTCGAGGCTGTACGTCGGCTTCGCGCCGTAGGTCAGTCCCAGCGGAACCAGCGCGCCGCCGCGGTGAGGGTGGCGGTCGCCCAGGCCGCGAGGGCGAGCAGGTCACGCGCCGGCAGGGTCGCACCGTGCTGGAGGGCTTCGCGCAGGCCGTGCGCCAGCGCAGCCGTCGGGAGCAGGCGCACGACCGGCTCCGTTCCGCCGAAGTGCGTGAGCGGGAACAGGACGCCGCCGAGGATCAGGAGCAGGAACCACAGCAGGTTGGCGGCCGCGAGCGACGTCAGCCCGCGCAGGGTCCCGCCGAGCAGCAGCCCAAGGCCGCTGAAGGCTGCGGTGCCGAGCGCCACCAGGAGCAGGACTGACAGGACCGAGCCGTGCGGGTGCCAACCCAGCAGCTTGCCGACGAGGGCGATCAGCGTCAGCTGCACCACCTCCACCGCCAGCACGGCGAGGGTCTTGGCGCCGAGCAGGACGGAGCGAGGCAGCGGCGTCGCGCCGAGCCGCTTGAGAACGCCGTACTGCCTTTCGAAGCCGACGCCGATCGCCTGCCCGGTGAACGCCGTCGACATCACCGCGAGCGCCATCACGCCCGGCACGAAGAAGCCGATGCGGTCGCCGCCGGTCGGCACCGTCACGAAGGACGCCTTGCTCAGCACGACGAGCAGACCCAGCGGGATCACCAGCGTCAGCAGGATCTGCTCGCCGTTGCGCAGGAGCAGCGTCAGCTCGGCCCGCGCCTGGGCGGCGAGCATCCGCGGGAACGGTGCCGCGTCCGGCCGCGGCGTCAGCGCACCCGGGGCCCAGGTCGTCATGTGCGGGCCTCGCGTCCGGTGAGGTCCAGGAAGACGTCCTCGAGCGACCGGCTGCGCAGCCCCTCGGCCATGACGCCCTGACGTGCGCACCAGGCGGTGACGTCCGCGACGAGCTGCGGATCGACGCGGCCGGCGACGACGTACTGGCCGGGCCGCTCCTCGCGCGCGCCGGCCAGCCCGGTGAGGTCCAGCCCGGGGGTCGCCCGAAAGCGCAGCTCGCCCTGGGCCCGCGTCAGCTCCGACACGCTGCCCGCCCCGACGACCCGGCCGTGGTCGATGACGACCACGTCGTCGGCCAGCCGCTCCGCTTCGTCGAGCAGGTGCGTGGTGAGGACGACCGTCACGCCGTCGCGGCGCAGCGCCTCGATGAGGTCCCAGGTGGCGAGCCGCGCTTGCGGGTCGAGGCCGGCGGTCGGTTCGTCGAGGAACACCAGCTCGGGTCGGCCGACGATCGCGAGGGCGAGCGAGAGCCGCTGCTGCTGGCCGCCCGACAGGCGTCGGTACGCCGTCCGCCGCACGTCGGTCAGTGCCAGTCGCTCGAGCAGCGCGGCGGGGTCGAGGGGGTGCGCGGCGTACGACGCGACAAGCCGCATCATCTCCTCGCAGCGCAACCCCGGGTAGGCGCCGCCCGACTGCGGCATGACGCCCACCCGCGGGCGGAGGGCGCGGTCGCGGGGGTCGAGCCCGAGGACCCGGACGGTGCCCTCGTCGGGGCGGCGGAAGCCCTCGCAGATCTCCACGGTCGTGGTCTTGCCGGCCCCGTTCGGGCCGAGAAGCGCCAGGACGGTGGCCGATTGCACGCTCAAGGACAGTCCGTCGACCACGGCCCGGCCGCCGTAGCGCTTGACCAGCCCCTGGACCTCGAGCGCGGGGGAGGCCATGCCGCCAACCCTAGGCACGCCGGTGGGGGACCCGGGTTCGACGTCCGGGAGGAATTAGGCGACAATGTTGTTGTGAAAAGCGTGAGCGCGCCCCCGAGCACGGATGGGCGGACCCGGGATCGGGTTCGCACGCTGCTGCTCGACCTGGGGCCGAGCACCGCGGCCACGCTCGCCGAGCGCACCGGCCTGACCGTCGCTGCCGTACGCCGGCACCTCGACGCGCTGCTCGCGGACGGCACCATCACGACCCGTGCGCCGCGGCTGCGCGAGGTCAAGCGCGGGCGCCCTGCCCGGCTGTACGCCCTGACCGAGGCCGGCCATGCCGCCGGGCCGAGCGCGTACGACGACCTGGCCACCAGCGCGCTGCGGTTCATGGGGACCGAGGCGGTGGAGGCCTTCGCGCAGACCCGGGCTGCCGACCTCGAGGAGCGCTTCGCGTCGGTCGCGACGGCCGAGGACCGGCCGGCCGCCCTCGCCGAGGCGCTGTCTGCCGACGGCTACGCCGCGACGATCCACGAGCAGGGCCTGGGCATTCAGCTCTGCCAGCACCACTGCCCGGTGCAGCATGCGGCCACTGAGTTCCCTCAGCTCTGTGATGCCGAGACGGCCGCTCTCGGCCGGCTGCTCGGCGTACATGTCCAGCGACTCGCGACCATCGCCCACGGCGACGGCGTGTGCACGACGTTCATCCCTGCTGTCACATCTACAGCGAAGGCAACACAGTGACGACGACCAACACCGACCAGCTCGAAGGACTTGGCAACTACAAGTTCGGCTGGGCCGACTCCGACGTCGCCGGACAGGCCGCCAAGCGCGGGCTGTCCGAAGAGGTCGTCCGTGACATCTCGGCGAAGAAGGACGAGCCGGAGTGGATGCTGGCGTTGCGGCTCAAGGGCCTGAAGCTGTTCACCAAGAAGCCGATGCCCACGTGGGGCGGTGATCTGTCGGGGATCGACTTCGACAACATCAAGTACTTCGTGCGATCCAGCGAGAAGCAGGCAGCGACCTGGGAAGACTTGCCGGCCGACATCAAGAACACCTACGACAAGCTCGGCATCCCCGAGGCGGAGAAGCAGCGCCTCGTCGCGGGTGTCGCGGCGCAGTACGAGTCGGAGGTCGTCTATCACTCGATCCGGCAGGACCTCGAGGACAAGGGCGTGCTCTTCCTCGACACCGACACCGCGCTGCGCGAGCAGCCGGAGATGTTCCGTGAGTACTTCGGATCGGTCATCCCGGTCGGCGACAACAAGTTCGCTGCGCTGAACACCGCTGTGTGGTCTGGCGGCTCGTTCATCTATGTGCCGCCTGGCGTGAAGGTCGACATCCCGCTGCAGGCCTACTTCCGCATCAACACGGAGAACATGGGCCAGTTCGAGCGGACGCTGATCATCGCCGACGAGGGCTCGTCGGTGCACTACGTCGAAGGCTGTCTCACTGCTGGCCAGCTGATCGCGATGTCGGATGGCTCCTGGAAGGCGATCGAGGAGATCGAGGTCGGCGACTTCGTGCTCTCGGACGACGGCGAGCCGCACCGCGTGCAGGCGACGCAGATGCGCGACTTCCGCGGCGAGCTCTTCTCCTTCACGCCGCTCTCGCCGGGTAACAGCTTTGAGGTAACCGGTGAACACCCGTTGCTGGTCATCCCGCGCAGCGAGGCTCTTGTTGCGCGCGCTCCGCGCAACAACTGGCAGCCCGAGGTCGACTCCGCCCGACTGAAGGCGGGTACGCCACAGTGGGTGCCGGCCAAGGACGTGCACGAAGGCGACTTCCTCGTCTTCCCGAAGCCGCAGCCCGTGCCGGCCCGCACAATCATGTCTGAGGACTTCCTCCGCCTCGCCGGCTACTACCTCGCCGAGGGCAATGCGGCGCTCACGAATGGCTGCGAGTCGCTCGTCTTCTCGTTCCACATGGACGAGGTGGACTACGTCGAGGAGGTCCAGCAGCTCTGCAAGAGCCTGTGGGATGCAAAGAGCTCGGTGCTCATCGAGGAGCACAAGCACTCGGCCCGCGTCCTCGTTTACACGAAGGCCGGCTACCGCGCGATGCTCGACCACGTTGGCACCGGCTCGTCGAAGAAGGTGCTGTCGGCAGAGGTCATGGGTCAGAACCCGCTCCTGCTGGCCGAGCTCGTCACGACCTACGTCAACGGTGACGGCAACCGCATCCGTCGCGGCGGTGGCGACTGGACCCGCGTCCACACCACATCACGCATGTGGGCACTGCAGCTGCAGGCCATCCTGGCGCGACTCGGCACGTTCGCGACCATCGAGCTGCGCCGGCCGGCCGGCCCAGGCGAGATCCTCGGGCGTCAGGTCATGCGGCAGGACCTCTGGCAGGTCCAGTGGACCGAGGGCGGTAGCGGTCCGCGTCAGGTCCGCGACGCCGGTCCCTATTTCCTCGTGCCTATCAAGAAGCGTGCGATCGAGCAGATCGACGAGCCCGTCTACAACCTGGACGTCGAGGCACCGGACAGCTACCTCGCGCACGGGTTCGCGGTGCACAACTGCACCGCGCCGATCTACAGCAGCGACAGCCTGCACAGCGCGGTCGTCGAGATCATCGTGAAGAAGGACGCGCATGTGCGCTACACGACGATCCAGAACTGGTCCAACAACGTCTACAACCTCGTCACCAAGCGCACAGCGGTGCACGAGGGCGGCCGGATGGAATGGATCGACGGTAATTTAGGCTCGAAGCTCACGATGAAGTACCCGGCCTGCTACCTGCTCGGTGAGCGGGCCAGCGGTGAGACTCTGAGCGTCGCGTTTGCGGGGGCGGGTCAGCACCAGGACGCCGGCGCGAAGATGGTCCACGCCGCACCCAACACGACGTCCAACATCGTGAGCAAGTCGGTCGCCCGCGGCGGCGGACGCACGTCGTACCGCGGTCTGGTCCAGGTGCAGGAGGGCGCGCACGGCAGCAAGGCCAACGTGAAGTGCGACGCGCTGCTCGTCGACACGATCAGCCGCAGCGACACCTACCCGTACGTCGACGTCCGCGAGGACGACGTGTCGATGGGTCACGAGGCGACGGTCAGCAAGGTCGGCGAGGACCAGCTCTTCTACCTGATGAGCCGCGGCCTGGCCGAGGACGAGGCGATGGCGATGGTCGTCCGCGGCTTCGTCGAGCCGATCGCCCGCGAGCTGCCGATGGAGTACGCGCTGGAGCTCAACCGACTCATCGAGCTCCAGATGGAGGGCTCCGTTGGCTAGCAGCAACATCGCCGACGTCATCGCGAGCGAGCGGGAGGCGCTGCGGGAGACCGGCGGCATCACCGACGGCTCGATTGCGACCAACGTCAAGCCGTCGACGCCGCGCGCGCCGGCCGACGTGCGCCCAGAACGGATGACGTCGCGGGACCCCGACGCGTTCCCGGTCATCACCGGGCGCGAGGAGGAGTGGCGCTTCACGCCGCTTGATCGCGTCCGTCCGCTGCTCGACGGCGCGCCATCCGACGCCCGGCTGCAGTGGAAGACCGAGCTGCCCGAGGGCGTCACGTTGCGCGAGGCCGCTGCTGGCGACCCGCTTCTTGACACCGTGCCGACTCCGGTCGACCGGCTCTCTGCCCTGGCCATGTCGCGCGCCAACGGTGCGGTCGTCGTCCTCGTGCCGGCCGAAGCACGCGTCGACGAGCCGATCGTCCTGCACCTGTCCGGCACCGGTGAGACCGATGTCGTCTGGGGCCACGTCGTCCTCGACCTCGGCCCGTTCTCAAAGTCAACGGTGATCCTCGAGCACTCCGGAGATGCGCGGTACGCCGCCTGCGTCAGCGTCCTCGTCGGCGACAGCGCCGTCGCCGACCTCATCAGCGTGCAGGAGTGGGAGCGCACGACGCTGCACTCGGCGCATGTCGGCATCCGCGTCGGCCGCGACGCCAAGATTCGTAGCCTTGACGTCACGTTGGGCGGCGACGTCGTACGCCTTGTCAAGACCGTGGAGTACGCCGGGCCTGGCGGCGACGCCGAGCTCCTCGGCCTCTACTTCGCCGACGCCGCCCAGCACCTCGAGCACCGGCTCTTCATCGACCACGCGATGCCCAACTGCCGCAGTCGCGTCACGTACAAGGGGGCGCTGCAGGGCGACGCCGCGCACACGGTGTGGGTCGGCGACGTGATGATCCGGGCAGCCGCAACGGGCACCGACACCTACGAGCTCAACCGAAACCTGCTGCTCACCCCGGAGGCCCGCGCGGACTCCGTGCCCAACCTCGAGATCGAGACCGGCGAGATCGTCGGCGCCGGACACGCGAGTGCGACCGGCCGGTTCGACGACGAGCAGCTGTTCTACCTGCAGGCCCGCGGCATCCCGGCAGACGAGGCGCGCCGCATGGTCGTGCGCGGCTTCTTCGCCGAGGTGCTGCAGCGCATCGGCGTACCCACGCTCGAGGACCGGCTGCTCGCCGCCATCGAGGCCGAGCTGGAGAGGACCGCAAGCGCATGAGGGCGTGTTCGTTGTCGGAGCTGCCCGAGGAGGGCGCGTTGCGCGTCGAGCTCGACGGCAAGCCGATCTGCATCGCCCGCAGCCAGGGCGAGGTCTTCGCGGTCTCCGACATCTGCTCGCACGCCGACGTCTCCCTCTCCGAGGGCGATGTCGAGGACGGCACCGTCGAGTGCTGGCTGCACGGGTCGCGGTTCGACCTGCGCACCGGCATGCCAACCGGCCTGCCCGCGACGAAGCCCGTCGCCACCTACCCCGTCACCGTCGAGGGCGACGACGTCCTCGTGAAGCTGGAGTCATAGTGAGCGTCCTGGAGATTCGTGGCCTGCACGTCAGTGTCGAGGCCGACGGTGCACCCCGCGAGATCCTCACGGGCGTCGACCTCACGGTCCGCGCCGGCGAGACGCACGCGATCATGGGGCCCAACGGCTCGGGCAAGTCGACGCTCGCCTACTCCGTCGCCGGGCACCCGAAGTACACCGTCACGGCGGGCACGGTCACGCTCGACGGCGCCGATGTCCTCGCGATGAGCGTCGACGAGCGGGCTCGGGCCGGTCTGTTCCTCGCGATGCAGTACCCCGTCGAAGTGCCGGGCGTCTCCGTCTCCAACTTCCTGCGCTCAGCCGCAACCGCCATCCGCGGGGAGGCCCCCAAGCTGCGGCTCTGGGTCAAGGAGCAGAAGGAGGCGATGGCCCGGCTCGACGTCGACCCGGACTTCGCCAACCGCTCGGTCAACGAGGGCTTCTCCGGCGGTGAGAAGAAGCGGCACGAGATCCTGCAGCTCGAGCTGCTCAAGCCGAAGATCGCCATCCTCGACGAGACCGACTCCGGTCTCGACGTCGACGCGCTGCGTGTCGTGTCCGAAGGTGTCAACCGCGTCCGCGCGACCGGCGACACCGGCGTGCTCCTCATCACTCACTACACCCGCATCCTGCGCTACATCGAGCCGGACTTCGTGCACGTCTTCGTCGGCGGCCGCATCGTCGAGGAGGGCGGCCGGGAGCTGGCCGACGAGCTCGAGGCCAACGGCTACGCCAAGTACGGCGTCGCACAGCCAGCCAAGGCGGTCGCCCAGACATGACCTCGCTGCTGCCGGATCTCGCCACGACGCCGTACGACGTCGAGGCGATCCGCCGCGACTTCGCCGTGCTGTCGCGCGAGGTCAACGGGCGGCCGCTGGTCTACCTCGACAACGCCTCGTCGACGCACAAGCCCCGGCAGGTGCTCGACGCCGAGCGCGCGTTCGTCGAGCAGCACTACAGCAACGTGCACCGCGGTGTGCACACGCTCTCGCAGGAGGCGACCGACGCCTACGAGGCCGCGCGCTCGACCATCGCCACGTTCATCGGTGCGCAGCACGACGAGGTCATCTTCACCAAGAACGTCACCGAGTCGCTCAACCTGGTCGCCTACTCGCTCGGCAACCCCGGCTCGCCGATCCGGCTCGGCCCGGGCGACGAGATCGTCGTGACCGAGATGGAGCACCACTCCAACCTCGTCCCGTGGCAGCTGCTGGCCGAGCGCACCGGTGCGACACTCAAGTGGTTCGGGCTCACCGACGACGGCCGCCTCGACCTGGCCGCCGGCGTGATCACCGATCGCACGAAGGTCGTCGCGTTCGTCCACCAGTCCAACCTGCTCGGCACGGTCAACCCGGTGGCCGAGCTCGTCGCCCGGGCGAAGGCGGTCGGCGCGCTGACCGTCGTCGACGGTGCGCAGTCGGTGCCGCACATGCCGATCGACGTCCACGCTCTTGGCGTCGACCTGTTCGCCTTCACCGGTCACAAGATGCTCGGCCCGACCGGCGTCGGCGTGCTCTGGGGCCGCAACGAGCTGCTCTCGTCGCTGCCGCCGTTCATGGGCGGCGGCTCGATGATCGAGGCCGTCGAGATGGACCGGTCGACTTACGCGCCGGCGCCGGAGCGGTTCGAGGCCGGTACGCCGGTCATCAGCCAGGCGATCGCGCTCGCGGCTGCAACCGACTACCTGAGCGCCATCGGCCTGGACAACATCGCAGCGCATGAGGCGGGGCTGACCGCGCGCCTGCTGGACGGGCTGCGCGCCATCAACGGCGTTCACATCATCGGCCCGGACTCGATGGAGTTCCGCGGCTGCGCCGTGTCGTTCGTCGTCGACGGCATTCACCCGCACGACGTCGGCCAGTCGCTCGACGAGCTCGGGATCGCCGTCCGCGTCGGCCACCACTGCGCCGCGCCGGTCTGCAAGCGCTACGGCGTACCCGCGACGACCCGCGCGTCGTCGTACGTCTACAACACCGAGGCCGAGATCGACGTCCTCCTCAATGGCATCGAGCACGTGAAGAAGTTCTGGAATGTCTGAGTCGATGTACCAGGAGATCATCCTGGACCACTACCGCAACCCGCACCACAAGGGCTTGCGCGAGCCGTACGAGGCCGAGGTGCACCACGTCAACCCGACGTGCGGTGACGAGGTCACGGTGCGGGTCCACGTGGCCGACGGGATCGTGCAGGACGTGTCGTACGACGGGGTCGGGTGCTCCATCAGCCAGGCGTCGACGTCCGTGATGACGGACCTCGTCATCGGACGCCCGGTGGACGAGGCGCTCGAGAAGCACGAGGCCTTCCTCACCTTGATGCAGAGCAAGGGGACACTGGAGCCGGACGAAGACGTGCTCGAGGACGGCATCGCGTTCGCGGGAGTGTCGCGCTATCCCGCGAGGGTGAAGTGCGCGTTGCTGGGTTGGATGGCATGGAAGGACGCGACGGCACAGGCCCTCGCGGCAACCGAGAAGGAGGCGTCGTGAGCGACGTGACCGCAGAAGCCGCGCTCGACGTGACGCCGGTGCTCGAGACGCCCACCGCGGGCGACAAGCCCAAGACGCAGGCAACCGAGGAGGACATCCTCGAGGCGATGAAGGACGTGGTCGACCCGGAGCTGGGGATCAACGTCGTCGACCTGGGGCTCGTCTACGGCGCCCAGGTGCACGCCGACAACACCGTGACACTCGACATGACGCTCACGTCGGCGGCCTGCCCGCTGACTGACGTGATCGAGGACCAGACCAACTCAGCGCTCGGCCCGCTGGTCGACGACGTGCGGATCAACTGGGTCTGGATGCCGCCGTGGGGACCGGACAAGATCACCGACGACGGCCGCGACCAGCTCAGGGCCCTCGGCTTCAACGTCTAGCTCGCCGCGCCGCAGCCGCCCCTCCCGATCCGCGCATGCTCTGCGCTGCTCATCCGTCGCTTCCCTGATCACATCGCACAGCGAGGCGCCCCTCCCGCGCTCAATCCGTAGAGAACTCCGATTCGAGTTGATCGGGGAAGTGCGTGGCCAGCCGACATACGCAGGGCGCGGTTGGCTGTGAGACGCGGCTTCCCGGCTGAGATCGGGGCCGCGAGCCCCCGCCGGCTCGGAACTGAGCCGTTAAGTGCAAGCGGCCGGCGTACGAGAGGTGGTTCGGCACAGCTCCGGTCGGCCCTCGGAGTTCAGACACGATCAGGTTGGAGCAGCCAGCTGCGCGAAATCGGGCCTCAGACTCTCCAACCTGATCCCGCAAGGCGCCGAACGGCGTGCGCCCCTGCGGTGCACGCCGTGGTACGGACGGTGTCGGAGGTCTTGACATGGAAAAGCTCCGACACCGTCCGTACGACGCGCTGGCAACCGGCGTACGGGAAGTGGGCTTCGCCACTCCCGGCAGGCTGCCTAGACGCGGCCGCTGAAGGTGTCGCAGTTGTTCGGATCGCCGGACGAGTAGCCGCGCTTGAACCAGGTCTGGCGCTGCTCCGCCGAGCCGTGCGTCCAGGACTCGGTGTTGACGCGGCCCTGGAACTCCTTCTGGATCCGGTCGTCACCGACAGCCGCGGCTGCGTCGAGGCCGTCGTCGATGTCGGCCTGGGACAGGGAGTTGATGTAGCCGGTCGAGGCGGCGTTCTTCGCCCAGGTGCCGGCGAAGCAGTCGGCCTGCAGCTCGAGGCGGACCGACGCGGACTGCGGCCCGGTCTCACCACGGGACCGAGCCACGCGATCCGTCGTACCGAGCAGGTCCTGGATGTGATGGCCGTACTCGTGTGCCACGACGTACGCCTCGGCGAACGGGCCGCCCTTGGCGCGGAACTTGGACCGCAGCTCGTCGAAGAACCCCAGGTCGAGGTAGACCGTGTCGTCGGTCGGGCAGTAGAACGGCCCCACCGCCGACGATGCGGCGCCGCACCCCGTGTTGGTCTGGTCGGTGAAGAACTCCGTCTGCGACGGCTGGTAGCGGCTGCCGAGCTTGCCTGACCAGTAGCTCTGCACGCTGTTGACGTCGAGCACGATGTGGCAGTCCTCGTCGCGCTTCGCGTCGGCACCGGTCCGGCAGCGCTGCGCGAGGTCCGACGTGGCCGAGCTGCCGTTGTCCGTAGAGCTTCCGCCGCCGGTCAGGTCGGCCGGGTTGACGCCGAGGACGAGCGCCAGGATGACGACGACGATGCCGAGCCCGCCGCCGCCGATCGCGAGGCCAGGCCCGCGCCGGCCGCGCTGGTCGCTGATCTGCGAGGTGTCGAGTCGCGCGTCTTCGTTGAGGTCCACGGCGTCGGCGTACCCTGAAAGCACCCGATGATCACTGTTCAGGACGTCGAGCTCCGTGCCGGCGCAAGGCTCCTGCTTCAGGGGCTGACGTTCCGGGTGCAACCCGGCGACCGCATCGGCCTGGTCGGCCGTAACGGCGCGGGGAAGACCACCCTCACCCGCACCCTGGCCAAGGAGACGCTGCCGGCTGCCGGGGCCATCACACACAGCGGCCCGGTCGGCTACCTGCCCCAGGACCCGCGCACCGGCGACCTCGACACGCTCGGTCGCGACCGGGTGCTGTCGGCCCGCGGACTCGACGAGGTGCTGCGCAACCTGGAGAAGATGCAGGTCCAGCTGGCAGAGCGTCCGGACGACGAGGACCTGCTGCGGCGCTACGGCAACCTGGAGGAGCGGTTCAGCAACCTCGGCGGCTACTCCGCCGAGTCCGAGGCCGCCCGCATCTGCTCCAACCTCGGCCTGCCGGAGCGCGCACTGCAGCAGCCGATCGGCACTCTGTCCGGCGGCCAGCGAAGGCGCATCGAACTGGCTCGCATCCTGTTCTCCGACGCCACCACGTTGCTGCTCGACGAGCCGACCAACCACCTCGACGCCGACTCCATCACCTGGCTGCGCGGCTTCCTGCAGAAGCACCAGGGTGGCCTGGTCGTCATCAGCCACGACGTCGAGCTGCTCGATGCCGTGGTCAACAAGGTCTTCCACCTCGACGCCAATCGGGCCGAGCTCGACCAGTACAACGTCGGCTGGAAGACCTACCTCAAGCAGCGCGAGACGGACGAGAAGCGGCGCAAGCGCGAGCGGGCCAACGCCGAGAAGCAGGCCGGTGCACTGACGGCGCAGGCGGAGAAGATGCGCGCCAAGGCGACCAAGGCCAAGGCCGCCCAGGGCATGTTCAAGCGGGCCGAGAAGCTGCTCGCCGGCGTCGAGGGCGAGCGCGCCCAGGACCGGGTCGCCAAGCTGCGCTTCCCCGAACCCGCGCCGTGCGGGAAGACACCGCTCACGGCGAACGAGCTGTCCAAGTCGTACGGGTCGCTGGAGATCTTCACCGACGTGGACCTGGCCATCGACCGTGCCGCCCGAGTGGTCGTGCTCGGTCTCAACGGGGCGGGCAAGACGACGTTGCTGCGCATCCTGTCCGGCGTCGAGCTGCCCGACACCGGCGAGGTCGTCCCGGGCCACGGGCTCCGGCTGGGCTACTACGCCCAGGAGCACGACACGATCGACACCGACCGCACGGTCCTGGAGAACATGCGCTCGTCCAGCCCCGACCTGGCCGAGCCGGAGGCCCGGAGGGTGCTCGGCTCCTTCCTGTTCAGCGGCGATGTGGTCCACCAGCCGGCCGGCACCCTGTCCGGCGGCGAGAAGACCCGGCTCGCCCTCGCGACGCTGGTGGTGAGCGGTGCCAACGTGCTGCTGCTCGACGAGCCGACCAACAACCTCGACCCGGCCAGCCGGGCCGAGGTCCTCGCGGCGCTGGCGTCGTACAAGGGCGCGGTCGTGCTCGTGACCCACGACGAAGGCGCCGTGCAGGCGCTGTCTCCCGAGAAGGTCCTGCTGCTGCCGGACGGCGTGGAGGACCAGTGGAGCGACGACTTCGCCGACCTGGTCGCGCTGGCCTGAGCGCGGATTAGCCCATTTGCCAGCCGTGGGGGGTACCTCGCGGGGTGGCGAGACCATCCCTCCGACCCATAGTCACTCTCCGTAGCAGCACTGACACTGGATGTCGCCAGCAGCGGCATCGAAGGGGGCGTCATGACGACATTCGGTCGGCACAAGCTGGAGATCCCGGCACCGCGTGCCGCCTCAGTGGTGCCGCTCGCCCCCGTCGTGTCGGGACCCGAGGCGGACGACCTGCAGACCCTCTACAACCGCTACCGGGCGCTCTCCTCCAAGCTTGCCCCCGATCTGGTCGAGACGCCCGAGATGGCGCTGGCCCGGGCCGCACTGACCCGCGCGCTGCTCGAGGACGGCTGGCGGGCACCGGAGATCGTGCACGACCGGTTGCGGGCCGACGAGGACGTGATCCGGCCCCGCTTGGTCGCCGCCTCCTAGACGCGCGCTCCGCGGCAAAGACCCGGGTAGCAAAACGGGTGATTGCCGGGCATCCTGCGGGGGAGACCCCAAAGAGGAACAAACCCGACGCGGAGGGCATGCACGTGGTTGAGCTGAAGAAGGGCAGCCGGGTCACCGGTGGCGACCGCGACAAGCTGGCGGCGGATCTGAAGCGCAAGTACGAGGCCGGCCAGAGCATTCGGCTGTTGGCGGAGGGCTCGGGTCGGTCGTACGGCTTCGTCCACCGGATCCTGAGCGAGTCCGGCGCGACCCTTCGCGGTCGCGGCGGAGCAACCCGTCGTAAGGCCTCGTAGCCGGCGGATGCAAGGCTGAGCGCATGGATCTGACGCTCAGCCCGGAGCAGGATGCCGTCCGCAAGGCGGTCAAGGAGTGGGTGGACGACGTTGTCGTCCCGCGCGCTCTGCAGAACGACCGCGAGGAGCGGTTCCCGCAGGAGGCCCTCGATGGCCTGCGGGAGACCGGCTTCATCGGGATGGCGATCCCGGAGGAGTACGGCGGCGGCGGGGCCGACCCACTCTCGTACGTCTTGCTCATCGAGGAGCTCGGCCGCGGTGATGCCAACGTGCGTTCCATCGTCAGCGTGCACCTCGGCCTGGTCGCCGGAACCATCGCGCGGATGGGCACCGAGGAGCAGAAGTCCCGTTGGTTGCCCCTCATGGCGACCGGAGAGGTGCTGGGCTGCTTCGGGCTCACCGAGCCCGATCACGGCAGCGACGCCGGCAACCTGACCGGGACGGCGGAGAAGCAGCCCGACGGCGGCTATCGCATCAACGCGCGCAAGATCTTCATCACCAACGGCACCATCGCCGGGCTCGCCCTGGTCATGGCCCGCACCGGCGGCCCCGGGAGCAAGGGCGTCAGCGCGTTCCTCGTCCCCACCGACACACCGGGCTTCACGGCAAACAAGATCCACGGCAAGCTCGGGCTGCGCTCGTGCGACACCGCCGAGCTGGTGCTGGACAACGTCGTCGTCGGTCCGGACGCCCTCCTCGGCGGCGTCGAGGGCACCGGCATCAAGGCCGCGCTGTCGGCGCTCAACGACGGCCGGATGTCGATCTCGGCCTCATGCACCGGGATCATCCAGGCCTGCCTCGACGCGATGGTCTCCTACACGACGCAGCGCGAGCAGTTCGGCAAGAAGATCGCCGGGCACCAGCTCGTGCAGGAGCTCCTCGCCGACACCGCCGTCTCCCTGGACGCCGCTCGGCTCATGACCTGGCGGGTGGCCGACTTGAAGGCCCGGGCGGAGGACTACTCCCTCGCGGCGAGCAAGGCGAAGCTGTTCACGACCGAGGCTTCTGTGGTGGCAGCGAACAACTGCGTGCAGGCCTTCGGCGGGTACGGCTACGTCGACGAGTACCCCGCCGGGAAGTACCTGCGCGACGCGCGGGTTACGACGTTGTACGAGGGGACCAGTCAGGTCCAGAAGCTCATCATCGGACGGGCGCTGACCGGGATCAACGCGTTCTGACAACACAGGGGAGGCCGCATGCATGACGCAGGCGGCGGCGGGATGGCTCCCTGGATGATGATGCGGTCGTTCCGTCGCGACCCGGCGGTCACCGCGCAGAAGCTCGCACCCGGTACGGCGAAGCGCATCGCGAAGTTCGCTGCGCCGTACAAGCACGAGCTGATGGGCTTCCTCGGCGTCATCGTGGTGGCGTCGATGTTCGACGTCGTGAACCCCCTCGTCTTCAAGAAGATCATCGACGACGGGATCGGCAAGGCTCCGCCGGCGACGGGCCGGCCCGGACTGGTCATCGCGCTGGCCTCGATCGTCGTCGGCCTGGCGCTGCTGAGCGCAGGGCTGTCGCTGGTGCAGCGGTGGTACTCCGCGCGGATCGGCGAGGGCCTCATCTACGACCTGCGCGCGAAGGTCTACGCGCACGTGCAGCGGATGCCGATCGCCTTCTTCACCAGGACGCAGACCGGCGCGCTGATCACCCGGCTCAATAACGACGTGCTCGGCGCGCAGCAGGCGTTCACCGGCACGCTCTCGCAGGTCGTCAGCAACGTCATCGGCGTGACGCTGACGCTGATCGCGATGTTCTTCCTGTCCTGGCAGATCACGCTGATGTCGCTGGTCCTGCTGCCCGTCTTCGTCATCCCGGCCCGGCTGATCGGCACCAGGCTGCAGGAGCTGACGCGCGAGAGCTACGCGCTCAACGCGCAGATGAACACGACGATGACCGAGCGGTTCAACGTCTCCGGCGCGTTGCTGGTCAAGCTGTTCGGTCGCCCGGAGGCGGAGGACGCGTCGTTCCGCGACAAGGCCGGTCGGGTGCGCGACATCGGTGTCACCAGTGCGATGTACGGACGGGTGTTCTTTGCCGCGCTGACCCTCGTGGCCTCGCTGGCGACAGCACTGGTCTACGGGTTCGGGGGCGTGCTGGCCGCGAACGGCAAGCTGGGGGTCGGCACGGTTGTCGCCCTTTCGGCGTACCTGACCCGTCTCTACGGGCCGCTGACAGCGCTCTCGAACGTCCGCGTCGACATCATGACCGCCCTCGTGTCCTTCGAGCGGGTCTTCGAGGTCCTCGACCTCGAGCCCATGGTGGCCGAGAAGCCCGATGCCGTGGCACTTCCGGCAGGCGTGCCCTCGCTGGAGTTCGACGACGTGCACTTCCGCTACCCGCAGGCCGAGGAAGTCTCGCTCGCATCGTTGGAGTCGGTCGCGGTCCTGGACCAAACAGTCTCCGCGCAGGTGCTCAAGGGTGTGTCGTTCACGGCCTCGCCGGGTCAGCTCGTCGCGCTCGTCGGCCCGTCGGGTGCGGGGAAGACGACCATCAGCCAGCTGGTCACGCGGATGTACGACGTGCAGCAGGGCACTGTGCGCGTCGGTGGGCTCGACGTGCGCGATGTGACCTTGCAGTCCCTGCGGGACGCCATCGGTGTCGTGACGCAGGACGCCCACATGTTCCATGACACGATCCGGGCCAACCTGGTCTATGCGAAGCCGGACGCGACCGACGACGAGCTCTGGGCGTCGTTGGAGGCGGCCCAGGTCGGCCCCTTGGTGCGGTCGCTGCCGGACGGGCTCGACACGGTGGTGGGGGATCGGGGCTACCGGCTGTCCGGCGGCGAGAAGCAGCGGATGGCGATCGCCCGGCTGCTGCTGAAGGCTCCGGGGCTGGTCGTGCTCGACGAGGCGACCGCGCACCTCGACAGCGAGTCGGAGGTCGCCGTGCAGCGCGCGCTGTCGACCGCGCTGTCCGGACGCACCTCGCTGGTCATCGCGCACCGGCTGTCGACGATCCGCGAGGCCGACCAGATCCTCGTCGTCGACGACGGCCGGATCGTCGAGAACGGCCGGCACGACGAGCTGCTCGAGCGCGACGGCCTGTACGCCGAGCTCTACCGCACGCAGTTCTCGCGTCAAGCCGTCGTCGAGCCGGCGGTCGACTGACCGCCGCACCTACAGTCGCCGGGTGGAGTACCGACAGGCGGACGCGGAGGAGATGCCGGTGCTTGCGGCGCTCACGTTTCAGTTCGCGGCGGAGAACGAGGTTGTGAGGCAGTCGGAGGCGGAGTTCATCCCCTACTTCCTCACGTGGGTGAGCAGCGTCGAGTCCACCAACATCCCCTTCATCGCCGTGGACGACGGCCTGATGGGCATGGCTTGGCTGGCGCTGGTGGCGAGGACTCCTCGTCCCGGTCCTGTCGATCGGTTCGACGGTGACCTGCAGACGGTGTACGTCGTGCCTGAGCACCGCAACCGCGGCGTGGGAGCCGGGTTGGTCAATGCCGTTCTCCGGCAAGCGTGGGATCGCGGCCTCGGGAGCGTGACCGTCTCGTCATCGACCCGAGCCGTCTCCCTGTACCAGCGCCTCGGTTTCACCGGTATCCCGCCGTACCTGCGTGCCTTCCCGCCGTGACACACAGGCTGGGCCTCAGCTGGCGGCCGGCGTCGGGTCGATCAGAAGGGCGGTGCTGCGCGCGGGTCGCTACCCCTGCGTCGGGCGGGGGTGACGCGGTTCGTACATCCCGACCTCGCCGATCACGCTGCCACCCTAGGAGTTGTCGAAGAGAGCGAGCTCCGAGGCTAGGCGGCCGGCTTTCGGCAGCGATATGCAGTCGCGGCATCCGGCGCCGGGTGCTGGGATGCCCCGGTGGCGGTTGCGCGGATGCATGACGACGAGATCGAGGTCTCGGACCACGTCGTACGCCGACTCCTGGCCGACCAGTTGCCCGACCGCGCGGCCCTGCCGCTGAGGCGGTTGGGCACCTGGGGAACCGACCACGTCATCTACCGGCTGGGTGACGCGCTGTCGGTGCGGCTGCCGAAGATCGGCTGGGCGGCGGAGCAGGGCGAACGGGAGAGCCGCTGGCTGCCGGAGCTGGCCCCGCACCTGCCGGTCCAGGTGCCGACGCCGGTGTTCGTGGGCAAGCCGGCGTACGGCTATCCGTTCCGCTGGTACGTCGCACCATGGATCGACGGAACGAACCCGCGGCCTGACGACGACCTGCGGCAGCTCGCGACTGACCTTGCGGCTTTCGTACGCGCGCTGCACACCATCGACCGGCCCGACGTGCCGCTCTCCCGCGACGGGCAGCGGGGCGGGCCTCTGCAGCCGGCGGACGCCGCGGTGCGGTCCCGGGCCGAGGAGCTGCGTTACGAGACAGACGTCGACGCGCTGCTCGCGGTGTGGGACGCCGGCCGTCTCGCGCCCGTGTGGCAGGGCCCGCCGCGGCTGGTCCACGGCGACTTGATGGACGGCAACCTGCTGGTCCGTGGCGGCCGGCTCGTCGGCGTCATCGACTGGACCGGGCCACTCGCCGGCGACCCGGCCATCGAGCTGATCGCCGGCTGGAGCCTGTTCGATGCCGAACGACGTGACGCCTACTTCAGCGCCTTGGGATTCGTCGACGACGCGATGCGGCTGCGAGGGCGCGCCTGGGCGGTCTCCGCTGCGGTCAACGCGATCCCGTACTACCGCGACACCAACCCCGACATCGTCGAGAGGTCGTGGCGGGCGATCTCGGCTGTGCTTGCCGACGTCGCGGCGTCCTAGGCGTGGGCCGCGAGCACAGCGACGGCGCGCGCGGCCGCGGCACGAACGCGGGGGACCGGGTCGTGGCAGAGCTCGACGAGGGCGGGCTGAACCTCGTCGACGAGATGGCGTGCGACGACCTTGGCAGCCATCTCGCGGACCCGCCACGCCTCGTCGCTCAATGCCGCCCGCAGCGATGGGACGGCGCGGGGGTCCCAGTTCCACAGCAGTCCGCGCGCGCCCCACACGCGCAGCCAGTACGCGTTGACCTCGCTCTCCAGCCACTCCGGGCTGTGCTGGTTCCCGAACACCTCCCGCATGAGCGGGTCGAGGTCGGCGCCGGCGAGCAGCCGCATGCACGCATCCGCGACTGCCGCCGAGCCGTGTCGGCGACAAGCGAGCTCGACCTTGCCTCGTGGCGTGTCTACGGCAGCCGGCACGCGCGCAGTATGACTGCGACAGGATGAGCCATGGCGCAGCAGAAGAAGAAGATCGACATGTTCCTGCCGGCGGAGCAGGACCCGCGCGAGGACGGCACCTCGCTCGGCGACGAGCGAGCGACGTACGCCGAGTACCTGCGCTGTCAGCGGCTCACCCTGGAGCTGAAGTGCGCCGGCCTCGACGCGGAGCAGCTGGCCCGCCGGTCGGTGGAGCCGTCGAGCCTGTCTCTGCTGGGCCTGGTGCGGCACATGGCCGAGGTGGAGCGCTCGTGGTTCCGCCGGGTCATGGCCGGTGAAGACGCTCCTCGGCGCTACAGCCCGGAGGGAGAGTTCGACCACGACTTCGACGACGCGATCGCCGACCCCGCCTGCGTCGAGGAGGCGTGGGCGGCGTGGCGAGAGGAGGTCGCCTACGCCGAGCAGTACCTCCGCGACCACGACGACATGGGCATGACAGCCGTGACGCGATGGGGGGAGACCGCGTCGTTCCGCGAGGTGCTCGTCCACATGGTGGAGGAGTACGCCCGCCACAACGGGCATGCCGACCTGCTGCGCGAGTGCATCGACGGCCGCGTCGGGCAGTAGGTCAGCGATCGAGCTGCCACTCGGTCCAGTACTCGACCGGCCGGAAGCCGAGCCGCTCGTTGATGGCGATCATGTGCGCGTTGACCTCGGCGTTCCAGGTGTTGATCCACCGCGTCTCTGGTGAGGACTCCGCGAGCAGCTGGTGGTTGCGGGCCTTCAACGCCAGCCCCAGTCCGTGACCCCGGTGCTCGGTCAGGACGATCGTGTCCCACTGGTAGGCGACGTCGGCCCGCAGCCGGCTCAGACCGATGTCGGTCATGGCCGCGACCTGCCCCGTTGCCTCGTGCACGGCGGCGCCGGCGTAGCGGGTGCGACCCCGTGCACCGGCCCGCTCCTCCTTGGCGCGGTAGCGGACTGCGTCCCAGACCTCCGGCTCCCAGTCCATCTCCTCCTGCGGGGCATCGGTGGACATCCGCGCACAGAGAACGGCGAGCCCGTCGACGAGCTCGTCCGGTGCGTGGTCGATCCACTGCACGATCCGGTAGCCGTCGGCCACGGGTACGTCGGGGACCGGCCGGTCCCGCAGGTCGGCGACCCGGCGTACCTCCTTCAGGACAGGCCGCGCGCCCACGGACCGCAGCAGCGGTGCGGCGATCGGATCGCCGCTCGGGTACGTCGACGGCACCTCGAAGAAGAACCGCGTCCGGCCGGCGGCCGCGGCGTGCGCCAGGGCGGCCTCGAGAAGCGCCCTGCCGTGACCCCGGCGGCGCTGGTCAGGCAGCACCTGCACGCGCAGGGACGCCGACTGCAGGTTGTCCAGCGTCGGCAAGTTGACCTCGGCAATCGCGACGAGCCGGCCGTCGACCGAGCCGATGAGGAACTCGTCGCGCTCACCGGCGTCCGGGGCGTCAGGGTCGAGCGCCGGCAGCCGCTCCTCGAGCGGGTCGGCGGGCAGCGCCACATGGTCGTGGTCCCAGCAGACGGCTGAGACGGCATGCCACTCCTTGAGGGCGGCCTCGTCGGTGACCTGCTCGACCTTCACACCACCGTCGTACCACCGGGCGCCAGCGGGTTTCCGGTCAGCCGGCGCCGCCGGCGTTGAGCCCTCCGGTGCCGCCGAGGGTCTCGCCGTCGTCGACGTACTCCTCCGCGTCGGAGCTGGCCGGCGGATCCTCGACGGGAGCCTCGACGTCCAGCTCCGCCGCGTCGATGTCGGTGCCCTCGCCCAGGCCGGGTGTCTCAGTCATGCTCCGCTCCCTACCCTTCTCACAGCGCCCGCACCGCGCCGCCGTCGACAGGGACCATCGCACCCGTCACGTATGACGCGGCCGGTGACAGCAGGAACGCAGCGACCCGGCCGAACTCCGCGGGCTCGCCGTAACGGCGCAGCGGGATGCCCGCGGCGATCCGCTTGGGGACCTCAGGGTCGTCACCGTCCAGCTCGCGGACGCGATCGGTCCGCACGCGGCCCGGCATCAGCCCGTTGACCCGGACTCCCTGCGGCCCGAGCTCGTCCGCCATCGTCTTGGCGAGCATCGCCAGGCCGGGACGCAGCCCGTTGCTCGCCGCCAGGCCGGCGAGGGGTGCCTTCACCGACGTCGACAGCACGAAGGCGAGCGAACCACCCTCGGCGGGAAGCGCGTCGACGACGGCGCGGGCGAGCCGCACCGCGCCCAGGAAGACACTGTCGAACGCCGACCGCCACTGCTCGTCGGTGAGTGACAGCGCGGCTCCTGGCGGCGGGCCGCCCACCGACAGCAGTGCGCCGTCGAGCCGTCCGTACGCCGCGACGGCGGCGTCCACGAGCCGCTGCGGTGTCGCGGGATCGGCGAGATCGGCCGCGACCCCGACGCAGCCCAGCTCCTGCGCCGTTCGTTCGACAGCCTCCGGCGTACGGGCCGAGATGACGACGTGCGCGCCCTCCGCAACCAGCGCCTCCGCACTTGCCCGGCCGAGACCGCGCGACCCACCCGTGACGAGGAAGGCCTTGCCGGCCAGCCCCAGATCCATATCAGGGCTCCATCAGGCAGGTACGACGACGGCCCGCGCACCGACGCCCTTCTCCATGTCTGCGAACGCGCCGTCGATGCCGTCCAGCCCGACGGTGCCGCTGATGAGGGCGCCGAGGTCGAGGCGGCCCTCGGCGGCGTACTGAAGGATCTTCGGGATGTCGCTCATCGGGTCCGTCGAGCCGTAGACGCAGCCCTGCAGCGTGCGGGCGAAGTGGAACAGCTCGAGCGCCGTGAACGTCACCTGCTGCTCCTTCCCGCCGATGCCGACGATGGTCGTCGAACCGCCACGACGGGTCGCGCTCCACGACGTGCGGATCGTCTCGGCGAGCCCGACGCAGTCGAAGGCGTGGTCCACGCCGCGCCGTTCGGTCAGCGCGCGGACCTGCTTCGCGAGGTCGTCCCCTGCCTCGAGCACCTCGGTGGCGCCCATCGACTGCGCCAGCGCGAGCTTCTCGGGGGATCGGTCGACCGCGATGATCGTGCCGGCTGCGGCCAAGCGAGCTCCCTGTACGACGGACAGGCCGACGCCGCCCAGGCCGACCACGAGCACGCTCTGACCCGCCCGCACCTTGGCGGTGTTGAGCACGGCACCGACGCCGGTCATCACGGCGCAGCCGACGAGCGCTGCCTGCTCCAGCGGCACGCCGTCGGGCACCGCGATGACCGCACGCTCGGAGACGACCGTCTCCTCGGCGAAGCCGGCCGTCGACAGCCCTGGGTAGACGTCCTGCCCGTCGTACGTGGCGTACGGCGTCGCCGCCGCGTCGGACGAGCGCTCGCACAGCCATGGCTCGCTCTGCCCGCAGAACCAGCACGCACCGCACGGTGGCGCCCAGCACAGAACGACGCGGTCGCCCGGCGCCGCGACCGTGACGCCCGCGCCGACGCTGACGACCGTGCCCGCGGACTCGTGCCCGAGCACGGCGGGAGTGGGCTGACGCAACACACCTCGTGCCAGGGACAGGTCGCTGTGGCACACGCCCGTCGCCGCGATCCGCACCCGCACCTGTCCCGGGCCTGGCTCGGGCAGGTCGATGTCGGCGACACGAAGCGGTGCTCCGGACTCGGTCAGTACGGCGGCGCGAACCATGTGAGCGACCCTAGTGCGCACGATGCCCGTGAGCGGAGCTTGCGCTCGGTGCCGCGCGACGAAGGAGCGCGCGTGCCGGGTGCTAGTGAAGCGAACAATGATGTAACCGCCGGTAGCGTTGCCGGGGTGCACGAGCCCGGCATCGACCCCGCTCGCCTGGAGGAAGCCCTCCGGGTGATCGAGGAGCTGTCGGCGCTGCCGCCCGAGCATCCCGACACGGTTCGGGTGCGGCGCGCGACCGCGGGTCTCTACAAGGACGTGAAGATCCGTCGCCGTCGCGAGCGGCAGGCGGCCGTCACTGCCAACGACGCGGCCGTCACGGCGGCGACCGCGACCGGTGCGCCGGACCGCATCGACGACGAGACGCGTGGCATTCCGCTGTCGTCCGGCACGACGGCGCCAACCGCCGGCACGCTGCAGCGCGCTCGCGCCTGCTACATCTGCAAGGTCCGCTACACGACGGTCGACGCGTTCTACCACCAGCTCTGTCCCGACTGCGCCGCGCTGAACCACGCGCGCCGTGACGCCCGCACCGACCTCACCGGACGACGTGCACTCCTCACGGGCGGCCGGGCGAAGATCGGCATGTACATCGCGTTACGGCTGCTCCGCGACGGCGCGCACACAACCATCACGACGCGCTTCCCGACCGACGCCGTTCGACGCTTCAGCGCGATGCCCGACAGCAGTGACTGGCTGCACCGACTGCGCATCGTGGGCATCGACCTGCGCGACCCGGCGCAGGTGGTCGCCCTCGCCGACACGGTTGCAGCGCAGGGTCCTCTCGACATCATCATCAACAACGCGGCGCAGACGGTTCGGCGTACCCCCGGCTCTTATGCGCAGCTGATCGCGGCCGAGACCGCGGCGCTCCCCGAGGGGCCCAAGCCGGAGGTCGTCGACCTCGGGCACGGTCCGCTGCAGCTGACCGGCGCTCCCCAGGACAAGCACTCCTTCGATGCGCACAACCTCACCGCGCTCGCACTCACCGTCGGCTCTGCCTCTCTCGACCGGGTCGCGGCCGGGACGGCCATCGACGCAGGTGGTCTCGTCCCCGACCTCGACGCGGTCAACAGCTGGACCCGCCGTGTCGAGGAGGTCGACCCGCTCGAGCTGCTCGAGGTGCAGCTCTGCAACGTGACGGCGCCGTTCGTCCTCATCAGCCGGCTGCGGCCGTCGATGCGGGCATCCACCGCGCGGCGCAAGTACGTCGTCAACGTGTCCGCCATGGAGGGCCAGTTCTCCCGCGGTTACAAGGGGCCGGGGCACGCGCACACCAACATGGCGAAGGCCGCGCTCAACATGCTGACCCGCACCAGCGCGCGCGAGATGCTCGATACCGACGGCATCCTGATGACCAGTGTCGACACCGGCTGGATCACCGACGAGCGGCCGCACCCGACGAAGGCGCGGCTGGCGGACGAGGGGTTCCACGCGCCCCTCGATCTGGTGGACGGAGCGGCCCGCGTCTACGACCCCGTCGTGCGGGGCGAGCTCGGTGAGGACCTGTTCGGCTGCTTCCTCAAGGACTACGCGCCGTCGGCGTGGTGAGCCTATGAAGGCGTTGCGGTACGACGAGTTCAAGGGCCCGCTACGGGTCGTCGACGTGCCCGAGCCGACGACGAGCCCGGCCGGCGTCGTCGTACGCGTCGGCGCCACCGGAGTGTGCCGCAGTGACTGGCACGGCTGGCAGGGCAACGACGCCGACATCGTGCTGCCGCACGTTCCGGGACACGAGCTGGCCGGCACGGTCGAGGCGGTCGGCCGCGACGTGCGGAACTGGAAGCCTGGCGACCGGGTCACGGTCCCGTTCGTCTGTGCGTGCGGGACCTGCCCGCGTTGTCTGGAGGGTGACCAGCAGGTCTGTGACCGGCAGACGCAACCGGGCTTCACCCACTGGGGGTCGTTCGCCGAGCTGGTCGCTCTCGACCACGCAGACGTCAACCTCGTCTCGCTACCTGAGGAGATGCCGTTCGCGACGGCCGCGGCGCTCGGCTGTCGCTACAGCACGTCCTACCGCGCGGTCGTGCACCAGGGTCGCGTGCAAGAGGGGGAGTGGGTCGCCGTCCACGGCTGCGGAGGCGTGGGGCTCTCGGCGGTGCAGATCGCGGCCGCCCGAGGAGCTCGGGTCGTCGCCATCGACGTCACCCTCGGCGCGTTGGAGCTGGCGGCGAGCTTCGGCGCGGAGGCGGCGGTTGATGCGGAGGGGTTTGATGCCAAGGCGGTTGCCGCCGCCGTACGCGATCGCACCGAAGGCGGCGCGCACGTGTCGATCGACGCACTCGGCAATCGGGCCACCTGCCAGGCATCGGTGCTGTCGCTGCGACCGCGCGGCCGGCACATCCAGGTCGGTCTGCTGCCCAAGGGCGTCGTCGTGCCGATGCAGCGGGTCATCGCCCAGGAGCTGGAGATCCGCGGCAGCCACGGCATGCCTGCGCACGCCTACCCCGAGCTGCTCGAGCTCGTCAGCAGCGGACGGCTCCGGCCCGACCTGCTCGTCACGCGCGAGATCGGCCTTGCCGAGGCCGCCGAGGCGCTCCGCACGGTCGGTGGCACGCCCGGGATCACGGTGATCACTCGGTTTTCCTAGCGGAGTCTTGACTTCCTAATGGCATTAGGTAGACAGTGCGGCCATGACGGCCCCCGTTCGCATCGACCGGCGGCAGCGCCGTCGCCTCGAGACGATCGAGGAGATCGTCGACGTGGCCGTCGAGGTCATGACCGAGCACGGCGTCGGCGGCCTGTCGCTGGGCGAGGTCGCCCGCCGGATGGGGATGCGCACACCGTCGCTCTACGTCTACTTCGACTCGAAGAACGCGGTGTACGACGCGGTCTTCACGCGCGGCTGGCGCGCCATCTACGAAGAGATGGAGCCGCTTCACCTTCAGGAGCACGACGTCCGCGGCCTCCAGCCGTTCCTGCTCGCTGTTGCCTCCAGGTTCGTTCGCTGGACGGTCGAGCACCCGTCGTACGCGCAGCTGATGATGTGGCGTCCGGTCCCTGGCTACGAGCCGTCGGCCGACGCGTTCGCCGCCGCGGTGGAGGTGCTGGAGTCCGCGCGGTCGATGTTCGTTCGGCTGTCCGACCGCGGGCTCATCCGGGCCGACGTGCGCATTGACGACCTCCTGCAGACCTGGACGGTCCTGACCAGCGGCGTCATGACCCGCCAGCTCGCCAACGCACCACACGAGTCGTTCGACGAGGGACGCGTCACCGCGACGCTGCCGGCCCTCGTCTCCATGTTCGTGACCCACTACGCAACAACCAAGGGGAAGAAATGACCGACACGAAGGTCGACCAGATCGCCGACCGGATTTACCGCCTCTCGACCTTCGTCCCGGAGATCGGGCCGACGGGCTTCACCTTCAACCAGTTCCTGGTCGACGCCGAGGAGCCGTTGCTCTACCACACCGGGATGCGCCAGCTGTTCCCGTCGGTGCGTGCTGCGGTCGACCAGGTGCTTCCCGTCGAGCGGCTGCGGTGGATCGCCTTCGCGCATGTCGAGGCCGACGAGTGCGGTGCCGTCAACGACTTCCTCTCCGTCGCGCCGCACGCGCAAGTCGCACACGGCCTGATGGGATGCATGCTGTCGCTCAACGACATGCTGGACCGGCCACCGCACCCGATGGCCGACGGCGACGTGCTCGACATCGGCGGCGCCGGGCTTGCTCGCAAGGTCCTCGAGGTCGCCACCCCGCACGTGCCGCACAACTGGGAGTCGCACGTGTTCTTCGAGCAGGAGACCAGCACGCTGTTCTGCGGAGACCTGTGCACGCAGCTCGGCGACGGCGCTGCTGTCACCGACCAGGACCTCCTTGCGGCGGCGATTGCCGCCGAGGAGACGTTCTGGCAGACGTCGATGGGACCGGCCATCCCGGCGACCTACCGTCGGCTCGCCGACCTGGAGCCCAAGACGCTCGCGGTGATGCACGGCTCGTCGTTCAACGGCGACTGCGCCGCTTTGCTGCGCGATCTGGCCGACGTCTACGAGACGAGGTTCGGATGCGGTACGCCGGACCTCCCGGCCCAGGCACTGCCCGGTCACAGCGCGCCGGTCGGGGCCGGCCGATGACGACGGCGGTGACGGAGACGAAGCCGCGGCCGGCCGCGTTGGAGCGCAGTGTCTCGGTGCGCCTCGCAGCCGACGAGAACGAGCGGTTCCTGGCGCAGCTGCGCCAGTTGGCCTCGGCGCACTGGGCCAGGCCGACCGATTGCCCGGCCTGGGACGTGAAGTCCCTGGTCGGTCATGTCGTCGGCATGGCGGAGATGGCCGCTTCCCTCCCTGAGCAGATGCGGCAGATGCGTGCGGCCGGCAAGGCTGGTGGCGTCTTCATCGACGCGCTCACCGCGCTGCAGGTCGCGAAGCACGCCGCCGACACGCCTGAGCAGCTCGTTGCCCGCTATGCCGTCATCGGCCCGAAGGCAGCCAAGGGACGCAAGCGCACTCCTGGCCTCGTCCGGGGCCGGACGATGCCCCAGCTGCAGAACGTCGGCGGGGTCGACGAGCCGTGGACGATCGGCTTCCTCGTCGACGTCGTCCTCACCCGGGACACCTGGATGCACCGCATCGACATCGCCCGGGCGGTCGGTCAGGAGCCCGAGCTGACCGCAGGGCACGACGGCGTTCTTGTCGCCGATGTCGTTGCCGAGTGGGCCGAGCGGCACGGACAGCCGTGCACGCTGACGCTCACCGGTCCCGCCGGGGGCAGCTGGACCTTCGGAGCCGGCGGGCCCGAGGTGACCGAGGACGCTGTGGAGTTCTGCCGCGGCCTGTCCGGGCGTGGTGCACCGGCGCTCGGCACCGAGGTGCCGTTCTAGCCAACCGGTGCAGGTGAAGGGAGCCGACGTGACGAACACTGCCGGCATGACCCAGCCCTGGATCCTTGATGCACCGTCTCGGCCGCCGCGTCGCACCTGGACACCGATGGTGCTCACGCAGCTGGTCGTGATCCTGGCGGTGCTGGTGGCCGGCGTGGCCGGCGCGGCGCTGCGCGGTCACGACGACAGCAAGGACGTGCTCTCCGTCGTCCAGTCGGCCAGCACCGCCGCCGCCGGCCAGCCGTCACTGCGGGCGACCGTGCAGATGCACCTCAGCGGCAACGGCGTCGACGTCACCACCGGCGGCGAGTTCCTGGTCGACACGGTGCACAACGTCTCCTCGGGCAGCATGCAGGCGCCCGGGATAGGGGAGCTGAAGTTCGTGGCGGCGAACGGCCTGTCCTACTCGCAGCTGCGCCGCCCCGATGCTGCCGGGCACCACTGGGTGTCCGTCCCGTCCCCCAACGGTGCCTCGTCACTGGGCGGTCAGGACCCGCTCGCGATGCTGAAGCTGATCGGCGATGCCAAGGGTGTCGAAACCGTCGGCGACGAGTCTGTCCACCACGTGACGACGACGCACTACCGCGAGAAGCTCGACCCGGCGCGGCTCGGGGAGGCCGTCGTCAAGACCGGGCAGTTCACCCTGCCGCCCGGCTTCGCGGACAGCGTCAAGGACGCCGTCATCGACCTCTGGATCGATGACCGGAACCTGCCGCGACGGATGACAATGTCGCTCGGCGTGCAGCAGATCACGATGAGCATGAAGCTCGAGTTCCTGGACTACGGCAAGCCCGTGCACGTGACGGTGCCGTCTGCGGACGACGTCACCGCGGTGGCGAACATGCAGGAGCTCATCGAGAAGCTCAGGAGCGGGCTGCACTGATTCCGGGATCGGGGCCGGCTGACCACCTAGCCGAGCCTGCGCCGCCGGGAGCCTGCCGCGACCACGCCGAGCAGCAGCAGCGCCAGTGCGGGCAGCACGGCTCGCGGTCCGGTCCGCGGCAGGTCGGCTGGAGCCGGCCGCGGCGGAGGCACCGTCTTCGGCGGCGCCTTTGTGGTTGTCGTCCCGGCGCCGACGGCGGCGCCGCTCGAGCGCTTCGCGGCGGCGGTCAGCCGGACCGAGAAGAAGCCGTTGTTGCCGTCGGAGTACCAGATCTCGTTGCGGGCCGGGGCAAAGGCGGGTGCGGCCATTGCGAAGCTGCCGTTGACGATCTGCGTGCCGTTGGGCGCCACGACGGGCGTGTATATCGGTGGGGCGTTGAAGTAGGCAACCTCTTGCGGGTGCGCGACGTCCTCGATGTTGAACACGCGCAGCCCAGACACGATGAACGTGCAGGCGACGATCTTCGGATCGACGCGCGTGGGGATCTCGCAGTAGTGCCCGCGGTAGCCCGAGAACTGCACGGTCGCACCGGGGTCGTTCTTCTCGTCGCCGACCTGGGCGGCCGCCTGGTTCACCGCAAGTCGCATCAGTGACACCACGAACGGCTTCCTCTCGTCGGCGATGTCGATGATCCGCGCTGCGCCGATGTTGTCGCCGGTGCCGTACTCGTCGATCTCCGCGAGGTAGGGGTGGCCCTTCTCGGTGAACGGCATGGCGTTCTGCGGCGTGCCGACGTGCGGCCACGTCAGCCGGCTGACGATCGGCACCGTTGGGTTCGGGACGCGCTTCTGCACCTGGCTGACGTCGAGGATGGTCAACCCCCGATAACCTGTCGTGCCGGATTGGATCGACTCGGTCATGTAGAGCCGGTTGCCGTCATCGCTCACGCTCATGCCGTGCGGCTGGTAGTCGGTGGTGGCCCACAGCAGAGTTGGCACCATGGGGTTGGTCAGGTCGACGGCATCGAGGGTGTGTCCGTAGAGCGAGCCGACGTAGAAGGTGTTGCCGTCCGGCGAGAACCCGCTCTCGTGACCGAGGACACCGAGCGGCGTACTGGACTGGAAGACCGGATGGCGGCAGTCGGCCGAGATGTCGTACACGTCGACGAAGCCGGGATTGAAGGTCGGGTAGCCCATGTCGGCGACGATGAGGCCGCGCTTCTGGTTGACCCGCACCGACTCGTGCGGTGACTGGAACGCGGGGGTGCGCAGCGTGTCGGTGTGCACCGGCTTCGCGGGGTCCGTCATGTCCATGACGTACGTGCCGCTGCCCTCGACGCCCTGCGCGAGGGTGTCCTTAGGGAAGAGCAGCGTGGTGTCGTAGTAGCCGCACTCGTGGCCGGCCTTGTCGACGTACCTCGCGACGCGGAAGCCGCCGGTCGTGCCGAAGTGGCCGACCTGCCTGGCGTTGCAGGTGTAGCCCTTGGCTGCCCGGCCGCTCTTGTAGTCGGCCAGCGGCGCCCGGCCCTGCGTGGCCTCCGGCAGCGAGCCCTTGTCGCACGGCACGCCGGGTGTCGGCCCGTCGTACACCTTCGTGGCCGCGGCCCCGCTGGGCATGGCGAAGGCGAGGGCGGCCAACGCCGCGGCCAACGTCGCCGCGACCAGCCGGAGGGCTCGCCGATCAGTGTGCAGGTGTTGCATGGCTGGCCGTCTTCCGTATCGCCCTTCTCCAACGTACGCCAGACCGGTCAGCTGGCTTCTCCCGCGCGAGCGATCCGGCTGTGCGACTAGGCGTGCCGGCGGCGGTGCGCGGCGAGGCCCACGAGCAGCAGCAGCAGACCGACGCCGGCAGCCGGCAGGCCACCGGTCGCGGCGAGGTTGCCACCGGCGGTCGGCCTACCGCCGCCCGTTGACGGCGGACCGCTCGTCACCGGTGGCGGCGCATCGACCGGAGTCGATGCGGTGGCGTCATAGGCGGCGAACAGGCCCTTGCCACCGATCTGCCGGATGATCCCGCCGTGCTGGACCAGCTTGTTGGCAGACACGTCGTGGCTGGCGATGCAGTCGTTGCCGGCTTCCGTCGTCGGGCCCACGCAGCCGTCGGCGAAGCCGACGAGCACATGCCCCGTCTTGTCGATCGTGATGTCGTTGAAGTCGAGCAGGTTGCGGCACGGGTTGCTGCCACCGGAGTTCCAGATGCAGCCGCGCTGGACCGGGTCCTTCGGCGTCGCGTCCACCGTCGTCCACGTCCTGCCGCGGTCGTAGGTCGTGGCGACGTACATGTGCCACTCGCCGCCGACGAAAGTGCCGCCCGAGGAGTCCTTGCCGAACGAGCTGGCCTGCGTTGAGCCACGCGTCGGCGTACCGAGGAAGGCGAACGCGGCCCGGTCGCCGTCACCGGCGATGACCTCGGAGAACTCGGTGTTCTTGATGTTGAACGGGATGCCGACGTCGACGGACTTGGTGAACGTCTTGCCACCATCGGTGCTGATCGCGATCTTCGGCTTGCCCGTTCCGTCGCCGTAGCCGAAGTAGACGGTGCCGTCCTTGCCCGCGGAGACGGACGGGTCGCTGGTGCCCTCGACGCTGTCGGGCACGTGGTAGACGTTCCACGTCATCCCGCCGTCCTTGGAGACCGCGAGCCCCTGGTTGCCGCCGCACTTCACGTTGGGGACGTAGACCTCGCCCTTCGGTCCGACGCGGACGTGGCCGTGGATGCCGCTGCACTGCGTGCCGTCGTACATCGGAATGGCGGGACCGAAGGTGAGGCCACCGTCATCACTCCGCGCGCACGTCGCGCCGGGGGTGAGCAGGCCCGGAGCCTGCGAGCAGTAGTAGACGGCGTGCGGGTAGATGGTGGCTCCTGGGAGTGCGCCCTCCGGGAACGGGCCGCCGCCGAACGTCTGGTGGTCGAAGCCGTTGACGAGCGAGCCGCAGCCCTGCGTCGGCACAGCCTGGGTCGAGAAGTCGTCGTCGCTGTACGCCGCGCCGCTGCAGGCGAGGTAGAGCTGGCTGACGAATGTGCGGCCGGTCACCGAGTCGGTGTAGCCGATCGGGTCGAGGCTGATCTTGTTGGACGGGTCGGCGACGTCGTCGTTGACCAGCGTCCAGGTAGAGCTGGAACCGGCACCGAACTTCACGACGTACTCGTTGGTGTTCGACGTGAACAACGTGTTGCCGGTCTTCCAGTTGTTGCCGATCGAGGGCTCGCCGGCGTCGGTCGAGAGGCCCTTCGGTGCCTGGTACTGGCGGTACGTCGGTGGCGTGACGCCGGTGGCCTTCGGGAACGTGCCTGCCGCGAGCGTCTCCGCGGTGACCGTGCCCTTGTAGTCCTGGCCGGTCGGGCCGGTCTGGAAGGCGCAGACCAGCACGTCGTAGACGCCCGGTGCGCGGTCGGTGATGTTGATGCCCTCGGACGCCTGGCTGCCGTCGCTCTCCGCCACCTGCTTGCCGTCGGGCCCGAACAGGTGCATGGCCATGTCGGCTGCAGCCTCATTGCCGGTGAACGTCCAGTCGATCTGGAACCGGATCAGCGTGTCGTAGCGCTGGTCCATGGCGGCCGGCACGACGACCTTGATGAAGTGCTGGTCGTTGAACGTGTCGCCCTTGGCCGGGTCGCACGCGCCGAGCACGTCCCCGGCCGCGATGCCTGCCGAGCCGTTGCTGAACGGCGCGTGGCCCTGGTAGGTCACGACGTTCTTGCCCGGCGTGGCCGGCAGGGTCACCGTCTTCTCGGGGGCGGTCTTCGAGCCGGTCACCGTCGCGCCGGCCGGGAGAGCGGTCGAAGCGGCGACCGCGAGGCCGATCAGCAGGATGGCCGCGGAAGCGCGGTGACGTCGACGGAGGCGCACGGACGAGCCCTTTCGGGTGAACTGCGAAGGATGGGAGACCCGGCTGTCGCGCACGGGTATGACGGCACAACCTTACGGCTGTCCGATTTGTTCCGTTGTCTCTTTCGCCCGATGCGCACGGCTGCGCCGGGCCACCTCATCGAGCAGTGCTCGCGCCTCGTACACATCCCGGTGCGCGCCGACGGCGCCGGACAGCCGGCGGCCGGCTGTGTCCGCATGCAACGTGGCGAGCCGCAGCCAGTGCTGCCACGGCCCGCTGGTGAGACGCAGGCTCTGGATCTTGGTCAGCGGCACGACGTCGGTCGTCGTGGTCAGCACGCCGTGCGTGGTGACCAGATGGTTGTGGTCGAGGCCGACCTGCAGCCTGCGCCTCGACAGCGGCGCGCGCCACCGGGCGCGGCTCGGAACCGGGGCGGCCGCTACCGGGAGCGCGCGGCCGAGCACGCGGCCGACCAGTGCGTGGGCAAGTGCACGCGGCGCGACCGGGAGTAGCGCGCTGGTGGCGGCCTGCTCCTCAGAGCGTCCACCCCCGTAGCCGGCGACGTCGACCTCGACCCGCGCCCACCCGAACGGCCGCCAGAGCAAGGGTTCGAGGACCCGGATGGCCTGCACGCGGCCCGCTGGGATCGTCTGGCTGCGCGTGTCGAGCAGCCCGTGCCGCAGCCGCAAGCCGTCCGGCGCCTCCGCGACGGTGAACCCGTACTCCTGCAGGACCCGTCGTCCGGACAGCGTGATCACCCCGGCGTACGTCGGGAGCGCGGCGAGTGCGACCGGCAGTGCTGCGCCCGACTGCATCACCGTGACGACGCCCAGCACCAGGACGAGCACGGCGGTCGCAAGGATCGGGGTGCCGAGCAGCACCGACGCGACGAGGGTGCCGGTGGGGACGCGCACGAGAACGCCCTCGTGCACCTCCGCCGCCGCGTCGCCGTCCCGGCCGGCCGCAGCAGCGAGCAAGCGACCACGGAGCGCATGCGCGTGCTCCTCACTGAGGTAGGCGAGCGGCGCCTCTGCCTTGCCGGCGCCGCCCACCACCTCCAGCCGAAGCTCGGCCAGCCCGAGGACGCGGGCGACGACGGGACGCACGACGTCGACGGCCTGCAACCGGGCCAGCGGCACGCGCCGACTGCGGCGCTGCAGGATGCCGCTGTCGATCTGCAGCTCGGTCGCGGTCAGTCGATAGCGCGTACGGCGCCACGACAGGAAGCTCAGCGCGGTGCCGAACAGCGTCGCTGCGAGTACGCCGAGCCCGAGGTATAAGGCGTTGAAGCCCTCCTGCTGTCGGAGACCTTGCTGCCCGAACGCCGCGACGGCGACGAGCAGGATCCGCCAGCCGCGCAAGACGGGAGTCAGCGGATGCAGCCGCTGCCAGTCGTCGCCCGTGGTCATATGCCGGACGCGCGGGCCTCGCCCAGGGCGGCGAGCCGATCGCGGAGCCGGGTCGCTTCGGCAGCAGGCAGGCCCGGAATGGAGGCATCGCTCGCCGCAGCGGCGGTGTGCAGCGTCACGCGGGCCAGTCCGAGGCGGCGGTCCAGCGGTCCGGCCGTGACGTCGACGTACTGCATGCGTCCGTAGGGCACGACGGAGGTACGCCGGACCAGCACACCGCGGCGCACCAGCAGGTCGTCGGCGCGCTCGGCGTAGCCCCACGCCAGCCAGCGCCGGTGCACGGCCGAGAACGCCAGCCCCGACACGACCGCGCCGGCCGCTGTGACGCCGAGCCCTTCGACCAGCCCGGCGGCGACGGCGACGATGACCGCGGCGACGACGCAGGGGAGAGCGACGAAGAGCGCGACCTCGACGCGGCGGACAGTGAGCAGCGCGCGGGCGGGTCGCTGCCACGCGCCGTCGAGGAGGTCGGTCACGCGCACAGTCTCGCGGACGTGACAATGGGAGGCGTGGCGTCGCGTCGTACGAACACCGTGCTCATCACGCTGTTCGGCGTGCTCGCCGCGACGAGCATCGTGGTAACCGGGGTCTTCGACAAGCTGCTGGCCGGCGATCCGCGCGTGCTCGTGGTCACGATGACGCAGGAAGCACGACAACCCGACCGGGACCTGCTCAAGCGGGACTGCGGATCTCTGCCGGGCATCCGCGTCGTCCCTGACAAAGGCAATCGCGACCCCGCGATCCAGGGCCGCTTCCCGGTGCGCTTCAGCCTGGCCAACACGACGCCTGCCCAGGAGGCCGCGCTGGAGTCGTGCATCGACCGGCACCGCGAGCTGGTGCGCGGGATCCTCACAGAGGGCGACCGCTGACGAGCGTCCTCAGCTGATGAGCTTGAGCGCGTACGCCGAGTAGCGGTCCATGATCTCCTCGCGGGTGCGCGGCGACTCCGGAGTCCACCACTCGGGCAGTCGCATGGCCATGGCCCCGAGCGTCTTGGCGTCCAGGAACGGGTCGGTCGTCGAGAACGCGCCCATCCGCACACCGCGCTCGATCACGTCGTGCCGGCGCTGGTCCTGCACGGCACTGCCGATGCGCTCGTCAAGCTCGAGTGGGGACAAGAGCTCGCCGGCGTCCTTCCGAGGAGCGAGCTCATCACGTACGACGGCGCCGGCCACAACTACCTCGTCGCCGCCGGTGACCAGGCCAACGCGGATGTGCTGGCGTTCCTAGAGCGGGTCGAGGCACCACAGCCGCGCTGACTCGGTTTGCTCGCACCTCCGTACGCCAGGACCAACGAGGGATACGGCGCGGCGTCCCGGTGGCTCACTAGCGCACCTCGAGGTAGGCCTCGCGTCGGGGCACGAACTCACCGATGACCGGCGATCCGGGGATCTCGCCTGCGACGAGCAGCCCGCCGCTCGTCTGCGCGTCGGCCAGCAGCAGTAGCTCGTCCTCGCTGACGGAGGACTGCAGGTGGGGCCGGACCCAGTCGAGGTTGCGTCGGGTGCCGCCGCTGACGTAGCCGGCCCGCTGCGCCTCGCGGGCGCCGTCGAGATAGGGCACCGCCGCCGCGTCGATGACAGCCGTGACGTCGCTCGCCCGCGCCATCTTGTAGAGGTGGCCGAGCAGGCCGAAGCCGGTCACGTCCGTCGCGGCCGTGCACCCCTTGTCCAGTGCTGCTCTGGAGGCTTCGTCGTTCAGCGCGACCATGGTCGCGATCGCCTGCGGGAAGACCTCACCCGTTGTCTTGTGACGGTTGTTCAGCACGCCGATGCCGAGTGGCTTCGTGAGGCTGACTGACGTGCCCGGGACGGCGGCGTCGTTGCGCAGCAGTCGCCCGGGATCGGCGATACCCGTGACGGCAAGCCCGTACTTCGGCTCCGGGTCGTCGATGCTGTGCCCCCCGGCGACATGGCAGCCCGCACTCCGCGCGACGTCGTAGCCACCTCGGAGCACCTCGCGCAGCAGCTCGCTGGGCAGCACGTCCACCGGCCAGCCGACGAGGTTGACCGCGACGATCGGTCGGCCGCCCATCGCGTAGACGTCGGACAGCGCGTTGGCAGCGGCGATGCGTCCCCAGTCGTACGGGTCATCGACGACCGGCGTGAAGAAGTCGGCAGTGACCACGACGGCGGTGCGGTCGTCGACCCGCACCACAGCGGCGTCGTCGCCGTCGTCGAGGCCGACGATCAGGTCGGGCCCGGCCTGGCCGACGAGGTCACGGACGACCTCCTCGAGCTGTCCGGGCGGGAGCTTGCACGCGCAGCCGCCGCCCCGGGCCAGCTGCGTCAGCCGGAGCGTCGTGGACGTCACGCCGCGACGGTACGGGGGATCGGGACTAGGTGGTCCGGGCCATGTCGCCGACGCGAACGCCGTACGCCGGCGCGCGCAAAGTTGCGCCATGCGGCGGAGAACACAGAGCGTGACATGTCCTTACTCTCAGTGTTGAAAACAACAAGGAAGCGTTGATCCGGACGGTCCTCACCGACGGCGCGTGCCACGCGCCGCACGGAGGAAGACGGTCGCCATGACCGGCCGGGGAGTGAGTGGCGAGACCGACCTGCCCTGTGCAGCAGGACGCCTTCGGGCGCCGAAGCACCGGATGCAGAGGCAGTGATCCGCACGGTCCTCACCGACGCCGCGCATGCGGCGCACGGAGGTACGACGGTCGCCAAGACCGCGCGGGGAGCCAGTGGCGAGACCGGCTCGTTCGGTACGGCGCGTCTGCGGACGTCCTCTACCCGGACGGGAGTCCCCGCATGACCACCATCACCACCTCGAACTGCACGCAACGCCGTACCCCGGTCGCCGCGACTCTCGCCGCAGTGCTGCTCAGCCTTCCCATGGCTGCTGTGCTCGGCGGGACGGCGTTCGCCGACGACAACGGCCACAGCGCCGGCAAGGCCGACAGCGCGAAGGGCAACGACAGCGCGAAGGGCAACGACAACAAGGCGAACGACAACGCCAAGGGCAACGACAACGCCAAGGGCAACGACAACGCCTCGAAGCGCGACGACAGCCCGAAGGGCAGCGACCAGAAGGCGAACGACAACGCCAAGGGCAACGACAACAGCTCGAAGGCCGACGGCAACGCGAAGAGCGATGCCGACCGCAACAAGAAGGACGACAACGGGAACGACAACAAGCAGAGCAACGCGTCGTCTCACGCCGATGCGGACGCGAACAGCCACGGGAACTCTGGCAGCAACGGCAAGGCCGACAAGGACCACGGGAAGGCCGACAAGCCGCACGGCAAGTCCGACAAGCCGCACGGCAAGAGCGACAAGCCGCACGGCAAGGGGCATCACGGTAAGCCGGCCAAGCCGGGCAACACCAGCAAGCCGGCGAAGGACACCAGCGGCTTCACCGGCGGTGCCGGCAGCGGCGCTGTCTTCGGTCCGCGCGCGGCTGTCGCCCCCGTTGCGACGGTGCTCCCGCGACTGCGGGCCACAGCGGCGACCCCGACGGCGCTGCCGTTCACAGGTGCCGACCCGACGGCGCCCATCGGGATCTCGCTGATCCTGCTCGGTGCGGGAATCGTCAGCATCGCCGCGGCCGGAAGCCTCCGCCCGGTTCGCTGACAGCGGCTCAGTGCCCGTCGGCCACTAGCACGTGGTCGGCGGGCACTGCGCTGTCACGGTCCGCTCAGTCGGCGGCCTGGGCGGCCTCGTCGAGGTGCTGGAGCAGCACGCGATAGCGCACCCACAGCGCCACGACGTTGCCGTACAGCTGGCTGATCTCGTGGGTCTGCTCCGGGGTGAGCAGTCGCTGCAGCTCCTCCCCGCCGTGTGCGTCAGCGGCCAGTGCCGCTGGGATGAACCGGGTGAGACGGGTGTCGAGGTCCATCTGCGCGTGGGCCCATTCCTGACGGGCCTGCCGTAGCTCGTCTGTCGTCATGGCCACAGCGTGACAGATCTGACGGCCCTACGCTCGTCGGCGGAGGCGTCCGCGTCCTGGTGGGCGTCCCGGTCTTCAACACCGGTGAGCGGCGGTATCCGCCGCTGGCGGGTTCGATTCCCGTCCGCCTCCGCCACTCATGGCCGGCGAAGGCTCTCGCGCTCGACGGGCACGTACGGCGTACATCGCGACGAAAGGTCTACGTTGTCCCGACCTTCGTGCCGGACCGAGCCCAGGAGCTGTCGATGACCCATCCCGCCGAGGTACGCGGCAACGCCGGCACCGGACTGGCGGCCGCGTTCGGCGCTGCTCTTGTCGGCGCCTTGATCTGGTCGCTCATCACCATCACGACGGACTACAAGATCGGGTTCGCAGCGATCGGCATCGGTCTGCTCGTCGGCAAGGCCGTGGAGCATTTCGGTGGCGGTGATGCGCGGCTGCCCATTCCTGCGGCCCTCATCGCCTTGCTGGGCTGCGTCGTCGGCGATCTGTTCACCGACATCCACTTCCTCGCCCAGGCTGCCAACGTGTCGGACGGCACGGTGGCCAACCGGGTGCTCGGTTCTCCGGATCTGGCGTGGAGCTTGTACAAGGCCGGGTTCGAGGCGATGGACCTCGTCTTCTACGCGATCGCTGCCTACGAGGGCTTCCGCTTCGCTCAGGTCGGCGTCGCGAAGGCGCAGTACGCGCGAGCGCAGGCCGCTGCCGCTGCAGCGGGTCCCGCGCCGCAGCCGACGGATCCGGCGACGCCCGGCGCTGAGCAAGCGGCCCTCCAGCAGTCGCAGCTCCAGGAGTCCCAGTACCGACCCGGAGACCAGCCCTGACGCAGCCTCCCGGCGAGCCGGACTTCGGTCCCACCGGCCCGCCTCCGATCAACCGGCGGCCGCTCGACGGGTCGCCGCTGCGTCGGCTCCTCGCCCCGTTCGCCGGTGCCGGTCTGCTGCTCGCCAAGTTCGGCGCGCTCCTGCTCAAGCTCAAGTTCCTCGCGTCCGCAGGGACCATGCTGGTGTCGGTAGCTGCGTACGCCTGGCTGTACGGCTGGAAGTTCGCCGTGGGTCTCGTCGCTCTCATCGCGGTGCACGAGCTCGGTCACGTCTTCGCGCTGCGACGCCGCGGCGTCGCAGCGGGCCTGCCGGTGTTCCTGCCCTTCCTCGGCGCGTTCGTGTCGATGAAGGAGATGCCGAAGTCGGTGTACGTCGAGGCGGAGACGGCGCTGGCCGGACCCGCAGTTGGCGCGCTCGGCGCCCTCGCGGTGGCCGCCGCTGCCGACACGACCGGCTCGGGTCTGCTGCGCGCGCTGGCGTTCACCGGGTTCCTGCTCAACCTGTTCAACCTGCTGCCGGTGCTGCCACTGGACGGCGGCAGAGCCGCGGCCGCCCTGAACCCCGTCGTCTGGTGGATCTGCCTGGGCGGCGTGTTGATCTGGGAGGTCATCAGCCCGCACCCGGTGCTGCTGCTGATCCTCGTTCTCGGCGGCTTCGAGACCTACCGACGATGGCGGCATCGGCACGACCCGGCATCGACGGCGTACTTCGCCTTGACGACGCAGCAGCGACGGCGCATCGCCGCGGCGTACATCGGCCTGGTGCTGTTCTGCGGTATCGGTACGGCGCTCGCCTACATCCCGCGCGATCTACCCAGCTAGCCGAACGGAGCAACGATGAGCTTCTACGCCGACCGGGTGCTGCCGCATGTCATCAACGTCGTGATGAACACGAAGCAGACCCGCGCGATCCGGGAGCGGGTGTGTGCCGACCTCGCCGGCGATGTCGTCGAGATCGGGTTCGGCACCGGCCACAACCTGCCCTACCTGCCACCCGCGGTCCGTAGTCTGCGGGCGGTCGAGCCGGCCGGTCTGGGGGTGCGCCTCGCCCATGACCGCATCGTGGCGTCCGGCGTACCGGTCGACGTCGTCGGCCTTGACGGGCAGCGCCTTCCCCTCGACGACGACAGCGCCGACGCGGTGCTGTGCACCTGGAGCCTGTGCACGATCCCCGATCCGATCGCGGCGGTCGGCGAGATGCGCCGCGTACTGCGGCCTGGCGGTCGATTGCACTTCGTCGAGCACGGGCGCGCGCCGGATGAGGGCGTACGCCGGTGGCAGGACCGGCTGAACGGGATCCAGCAGCGGATGGCCGGCGGCTGCAACCTCAACCGCGACATCCCTGCCATCCTGCAGGCCGGCGGGCTGACCGTCACCGAGCTCGACACCTACTACGGCAAGGGCGAGCCGAAGCCGTACGGCTACCTCTACGAAGGGCGGGCCGCAGCGGGCTGACCGACCCGCCCAGCGCGCGGCGCGGGCAGCCAGGACAGGTCGGCCGGCTCCCGTCGCAGGATGACCCGCGAGGGCAGTCGGTCGACATCGGCCAGGTCGAGGAGCAGCGTCAGTGGCACCCTCTGCTCGAGCAATGCCATGACGTCGGGGGACGTGCGCATCGCTACCTCCCAAGAGTTCGCTGATTCAGATGTCGACGCCGAGATCGGGTCGCTGTAGGGCCAGACGGGTGGCTTTGCCAGGGTTGGCCGGGTCTGCACACCCGACGCGCCTGCTGTCCTGGGACACACTGGGCGCAGGCAGGCATACAGTTCCGCCATGCCGAGCGCTGTGGTGACGCTGCCTGCGAATGTCAGCAGCGTGCCCACGGCTCGGCACTTCGTGGAGTCGATCCTGTCCGGCTGGGGCCTCAAGGACCTCGGTTGGGTGGCCACGCTGATCGTCAGCGAGCTCGCCGCGAACGCAGCACTCCACGCACATGGGGAGCAGTTCAGCGTGCAGGTCTCGACCGATGTCGACGGCGTGCGGCTGGAGATCCAGGACAGCTCGATGCGGCTGCCTCAGCAGCGCAGCTACAGCCGGGAGGCGACGACCGGTCGCGGCCTCAAGCTCGTCTCCGAGCTGGCCCAGGAATGGGGAGTCGAACCTACCGACTCCGGCAAGACCGTGTGGGCGGTCCTTCGCCCGCAGGCGGCCGGCGGCGACGACGAGGACGCCGACGTGGACGCGCTGCTCGCGGCCTTCTCCGACGGCGACGACGCGTTGGTCACTGACACGCGCGACGTGCCGCAGGTCTGCGCGAACCGCCTCCCGATGGCGGCATGACCGACGCCCCGGGCGACCTCTACCAGGTCCGCGTTCGGCAGCTGCCGGTCCGAGTCTGGTCGCGATCGCAGGAGCAGCACGACGCCCTGATGCGGGAGTTCGCACTGATGTCGGTGCCGACCGACGAGTCAGAGCGGCAGCGGCACGTGCCGACCCGGCTTTCCGAGCTGATCGACACGTTGACCGCCGATTTCGAGGGGGTCGCCACCGAGCAGGAGCAGCAGCTGTTCGATGCGGCGGCGGCCGACATCGAGGTGATCGACGAGCTGGTCTACACGCTGCCGCGTGCCGTCGTACCCGCATCGAAGGCACTCGGCGCGATGCTCGACGAAGCCGACGACTACTGCCGGCAGGGCAAGCACCTGCTGACGCTGGCCGCGGACCAGGAGCTCGTGCGCTTCCGCCGCTGGTATCTCGACCAGTTCATCGACCAGGCCGACGGCAAGCCGCCCGTCGCCTGGCCCGACTACTCGGGCTGACCTACCGTCCGGTGTGCGGCATCAGCGCGCCGTCCGGGATGACGCCGAGGCGACCCGCCTGGTAGTCCTCGACCGCCTCGATCAGCTGCTCGCGGGTGTTCATGACGAACGGCCCGTACTGCGCCATCGGCTCGCGGATCGGCGCGCCGCCGAGCAGCAGCACCTCGAGCGCGGGGTGCCGGCTGTCCTGCTTCGCCGACGCAGTGACGGTCAGCCGGTCACCGGCGCCGAGCACCGCGGTCTGACCACTGCGGATCGGTCGCTGCTCGACGCCCACCGTGCCGTCGCCGGCGAGCACGTAGACGAGGGCGTTGAAGTCGGGCTGCCACGGCAGGCTCAGCCGGGCGCCGGGCGTGACGGTCGCGTGCACCAGTGTGATCGGTGTGTGGGTGCTGCCCGGGCCTTTCACCCCACCGAGGTCACCGGCGATCAGACGCAGCAGTGCGCCACCGTCCTCGCTCGCGAGCAGCGTGACCTGATCGCCTTCGAGGTTCTGGTAGCGCGGCGCGGAGAACTTGTCCTTGGCCGGCAGGTTGACCCAGAGCTGGAAGCCGTGGAACAGCCCGCCGCTGACGACGAGCTCCTCCGGCGGGGTCTCGATGTGCAGGATCCCGGCGCCGGCGGTCATCCACTGCGTTCCGCCGTTCTGGATGACGCCGCCACCACCGTGCGAGTCCTGGTGCAGGAAGGTCCCGTCGAGCAGGTAGGTCACGGTCTCGAAGCCGCGGTGCGGATGCCAGGAGGTGCCCTTGGGCTCGTACGGCGCGTACTCCACCTCGCCCATCTGGTCCATCATGATGAACGGGTCGAGGTCGCGGTAGTCGACGCCGGCGAACGCGCGGCGGACCGGGAAGCCCTCGCCCTCGAGGCCCATCGGCG
>JAWWOH010000130.1:0-21130 GCA_033851845.1 Actinomycetota bacterium | reverse complement strand
CTGATCCCGCAAGGCACCAGACGGCGTGCGCCCCTGCGCTGCCCGCCGTCGTACGGACGGTGTCGGAGGTCTTGACCATGGAAAAAACTCCGACACCGTCCATACGACGGGCTTGCCCTCGGCGTACGGGAGGTGGGGTTAGCGGACGGTGCCGTACTTCTCCAGGAAGGCGCGGTAGACCGCGACGATGTCGGCGTCGATGCGCAGGTCGTTGTGGTACGTGTACGGGAACTGCCGGTTGTCGGCGCCCTTGAGTGCGGGTGACTGCGCGTAGGTCGGCCCGACGAACGCCGGATCGCCGGCTCCGGTGCCGTCGTAGACCGTCATCCACCTCGTCGGCCCGTACGTCTCGCCGATGGCGTTGAGCCGGGCGAGCCACGGCGTACCGGCGGCGATCTCGTCGCACGACACGACGCTGCCCTCGGAGCCCGGCGGGCAGAACGTCGTCCCGTGGTTCGCGCCGGCGATCCCCACGAAGGCGACGACGTTGCGCCGTACATCGGGATGCAGTCGCATCGTCTCGCGAGCGAGCGTCACGCCGAGAGAGTGGCCGACGAGCATCACCTGCTGCGAGCCGGTGTAGGCCTGCACGGCTCGGATGAACGCATACAGGTCCGGGACGTTGACGTCGTCCTCGGTGATGTACGTCGAGTGGTCGTCGCCCTCGTCGGCGTGCTCCTTGTCGCGCTCCGGGTTGTCGCGGTGCAGCGCCGTGCCATTGGCGCCACCGTGCCCGCCGTAGGACAGCGCCCACAGCTCCTGGTCGGTCCAGCCCGCCGCCCGGAAGTCGTCGCGGACCGGATACCAGTCAGCCGCGTCGACGTTGTTGCCGTGCACGAAGACGATCGGCACGTGCCGCAGCGGAGCGCCGCGACGGATGCCGCCGAAGCCGCCGAGCCGCCACTTCCACTCGCTGTCGATCAGCGCCGGGAAGTCCTTGGCGAACTTCACCGCCGCTGGTCCTTGCGGCTTGGTACGCGCGGGCTTGGGCATCGACGCGGACGAGGGGAGCGCGAGAAGAACGACAGCGGCGAGGCCGAGCAGGATTCCCAGGCGCCTCATGGCAGCACGCGCCCGGCGAGCTGTGCACGGATGGCCTTCTTGTCGTACTTGCCGACGCTGGTCTTCGCCACCTCGTCGACGACCACGAGATCGTCGGGCAGCCACCACTTCGCGACCCGGCCGATCAGGAACTCCCGCAGCTCGTCCAGCGACAGCGAGGCACCGGTGTTCAGCGCCACGACGACGACCGGCCGCTCGTCCCACTTCTTCGACGGCACACCGACGACGGCGGCCTCGCGGACGGCCGGATGCGCGAGGCACGCGCCCTCGAGCTCCACCGAGCTGATCCACTCGCCACCGGACTTCACCAGGTCCTTCGACCGGTCGACGATGCGGAAGTAGCCGTCGCCCTCCATCACCGCCATGTCGCCGGTGCGGAGCCAGCCGTCGTGGAACTTCTCCGGCATTCCACCGTGGTATTCGATCGCAACCCACGGACCGCGGCATTCGAGCTCGCCTACCGACTCGCCGTCCCAGGGCAGCTCGGTGCCGTCCTCGGCGACGATGCGCGCCTCGAGACCCGCGAAGATGGTTCCGGTCTTCGCGCGGACGTCGCGCAGCTCCTCCTCTGACAGACCGCGGTGCCGACGGCGCGGTCGCGAGGCGGCCGCGACGGGCGAGGTCTCGGTCATCCCCCAGATCTGCAGGATCTCGACGCCGAGCGCGTCGTAGGCCTCGAGCAGCGCACGTGGTGTCGCGGATCCGCCGACACCGATCGTCCGCAGGGACGACAGGTCGGCGTCGCCCGCCTGCGCGAGCGGAAGCAAGGAGGTCCAGATCGTCGGTACGCCGGCTGCCCACGACACCTGCTCCGAGGCGATGATGCGGGCCAGCGCCTCGGGCGAGCAGTCGGCGCCGGCGAACACCAGGTCCGCTCCCGTCAGCGGTCCGGCGTAGGGCAGGCCCCAGCCGCAGGCGTGGAACAGCGGTACGACGGGCAGGATCCGCTCGCGCTCCGAGAGCGCTGCCGCGTCGACCATGCACATCGCCATCGCATGCAGGTACGTCGACCGGTGCGAGTAGACGACTGCCTTCGGCATTCCCGTCGTACCGGAGGTGTGGCACATTCCGCAGGCCATGTCCTCGGCGAGCTCGGGCAGATCCGCCGCGGCGGTCGCCGACTCGATCAGCTGCTCCCCGTCGAGGATGCCGTCGATGCCGCCCGACTCGCCCTTGCCCATTCGCACGAAGGACCGCACGGACGGCATCCGGGCCGCGACAGCTCCCAGTCGCGGCACCAGATCGTCGTCGACGAACATGACCGTGTCGCCCGCGTCGGCGACGACGTGCTCGAGCTGGTCGTCGTGCAGCCGGATGTTGACCATGTGCAGGACCGCACCGGCGAGCGGCACCGCGTAGTAGAGCTCGACATGCCGGGAGCTGTTGTTGGCGAACGTCCCGACCCGATCACCAGGGCGGACGCCGAGCTCCTGCAGAACCGTGACGAGTCGCAGGATGCGATCGGCCATGGCGCGGTAGGTCGTGCGACCCGCGCCGCCGGCGAACGCGTCCACGACCTCGGCGTCGCCGTACACGGTGCGCATCCGGTCGAAGATGGTCCGGACGGTGAGCGGATGGCGTCCCATCAAGCCCTGCACGTCAGTCCTCCATCGCTGCAGGCAGTCCGAGGCCGAGCACGAGCAGCACCGAATCGGCCGGCACACGTGGATCGAGTCCGGTCAGGTCGCGCACCCGGGTGAGGCGATAGGCGACCGTGTTGGCGTGGACGTGCTCGCGACGCGCCGTCTCCGGCACGGATCCCGTGGCCAGGTAGTGGCGCAACGTCGCGACCAGCACACCGGCCGCGTCCTTTGCAGCGAGCACGTCAGCAACCTGTTGGCGCAGCGCCGCGGCGACCCGGTCGTTGCCGAGCAGCAGCTGCTCGACCAGCAGGTCGTCCGGACCGAAGGCGCCGTCCTCATGTCCTTCGGCCAGCGCGGTCACGAGCAGCTGCTCGACGTGCTGCACCTCATCGAGCAGCTCCCGGCCGCAGTGCGCCGGTCGACCCCACGCGGTGACCGCGCCCGGCCGTCGGATCGGCGCGGGCAGCCGGTTCGGCACCAGCAGCAGCACGCGCTCCCCTCGATGCCCGCCGAGGGTGCCGGCAGGGGCTCCCGCCAGCAGTGCGTCGATCCCAGCGACCGCACCCGCGCCCGCGACGAGGACCGGCACGTACGCCGGCGCGAGCACCGTGGAGAACCGCAGCGACACCGCCGCCACCTCGCTCGGGTCGGTCGCCGTCAGCAGCGCCTCGACCAGCTCCCGGCGCCGCGCGTCGAGGTCGCGCAGCCGGTCGTGGCTGGCTGACAGGTAGGCGCGGGCGAGTGCGCTCGACGTGCGGTCGACGATGTCGATCCAGCGTGCGCCCAGGTCGGCCAGCAGCGCCTCCTCCCCCGGTCGGATCGCGGCGCACAGGGCGGTCCAGGCGGTGCGTCCGGCGATGCGGTACGCGCGCAACACCGACTCGAGGGGCATGCCCATGGCGAGCCGGTCACGACCCGACTGCTCGAAGGTGCGCAGCTCACGGGCCGTCAGGATGCGTTCCTGCACCACGCAGTCGAGGAACAGCTCGACCAGGCGGCGCGAGACCGGCAGGACGTCGCGCACCATCGTCGCGTCGGACATCGCGGCGTACTCCGGGATCTCGGCCTGGTACGCCGCCCCCATCTCCGCGACGAGCCCGTCGAGGTCCGCGAGCACCCGCTCGGCAAGTGCACCGACGCCGGCCGTCGCGACGACTCGCAACCGGCCGCTCATGCGTTGCGGTCCAGCCAGTCCAGCACGATCTTCGAGACCTGCTCCGGCTGGTCCGTCGTCAAGACGTGGTTGGCATCCGGGACCATCACGACCTCGGCGCCCGGGATCCGCTCGGCGATCATCCTTGCGTTGTCAGGAAGGCACAGCCGGTCGAGCTCGCCGTGCAGCAACAGCGTCGGCACAGAGATGCTGCCCAGGTCGTCCCACCTCGTCCACGGCAGCGTGCCCTGCACCTGGCTGGTGTAGCCCTCGACCGTGCAGGCCAGCGGAAACCGCACCGACCAGTCCTCCTCGATGCGCTCGCGCGGCGTTGCGGGCGCGTAGTTGAAAGGGATCGAGGCCTCGGCCGCTTCCTGCGGCGTCATCTCGGCACGGCCGGTGGTCACCATCGCGAGGGTCTCGCGGTCGATGGCGGCGTGCGCGATCCCCGGGTGGCTCGCCATCAGGCAGACAGACCGCACCCGGTCAGGCGAGGTGACGGCCAGCTCCTGCGCCATCAGCCCGCCCATCGAGATCCCGATGACGTGTGCGGCGGAGACACCGGCCGCGTCGAGGACGGCGAGGCAGTCGGCCGCCATCGTCTCGACGGTGTACGGACCGGGGACGTCACCCGTCAGCCCGGCGCCGCGGTTGTCGATGCGCAGGACCCGATACCGCTCGGCCAGCGCGGGCACCAGCCGGAACCACATTGCCGCGGGGTACGCGAGGCCCATGATGAGCAGGACCGCGGGTGCGTCCTCAGACCCGTCGGACTCCCACGCGATCTTCGCGCCGTCCTCACGCAGTACGACGGGCACGGCTGTTCCCCTTCTTCTCGGGCTTCGCCGCCGGCGCCTGACGGGCGGCGAGGGCGGAGCCGGCGGCCGCCTGGAGAACGCGGCCGATGCCCAGATGCGTCGCGAGGGTCTGGTCATCGAGCTCCGCGACCGGGCCGCTGTGCACGACCGTGCCGGTCTGCATCAGGTGCGCCGTGTCGACGAGCGACAGCCCGAAGGCGATGTTCTGCTCGACGAGCACCATCGTCACCCCCGTGGTGGCCACCTGCTGCAGCACTTCGTCGAGCTCGAGCGTCGCGACCGGTGAGAGCCCGGCAGACGGCTCGTCGACGAGGATGAGCTGCGGTTCGTTGATGAGCGCGCGAGCGACGGCAAGAGATGCCTGCTGCCCGCCGGACATGGTGCCGGCCAGCTGCCCGCGACGCTGGGCGAGGATCGGGAACCGATCCAGCACACCGTCGAGCGCTGCGGCGTACCGGCTCTTGTGCTTGCGCCGAAGCGTGTAGGCACCGAGCCGAAGGTTCTCCTCGACGGTCAGCTCTGGGAACACCTGCCGGCCCTGCGGCACGTGACCCATGCCCATCGCCACCCGCTTCTCTGGTGAGAGCCGGGTGATGTCCTCACCGCGGAAGAGCACCGAGCCGGAGCGAGCCGGGACGCTGCCGCCGAGGACCTTCATGGTGACGCTCTTGCCGGCCCCGTTGAGGCCGAAGATGCCGGCGATGCTCCCCTCCGGGACATCGAACGAGACCCCGTGCAGCACGGTCGTCGCGCCGAACCCGGCGGTGATGTCACGGACCTCCAGAAGGGGCTCGTTCATACCCGAGCCTCCTCACGCGCTGGGGCGACGCCGAGGTAGGCGGTCACCACCTCGGGACGGGTGACGACCTCGACCGGCTCGCCGTTGGCGATGACCTGACCGGCATCCATCACGTACAGCTCGTCGGACACGTCGAGGACGAGCGGGACGTTGTGCTCGATCAGCAAGATGGTGCGCCCGAGCACGTCACGCATGTCGCGCAGCGTTGCCGCCAGGTCCTCGGCTGCGGCTGGGCTCATACCGGAGCTCGGCTCGTCGAGCATCACGAGCTCGGGGCTCGTGACGAGAGCGCAGCCGATCTCGACGATGCGCTGCTGGCCGTGCGACAGGCGTCCCACCGGCGTGGACGCGTAGCGCTGGAACCCGAGGCCCTCGAGCGTCGCGTCGGCGCGCTGACGGATCTCGCGCTCGTACCAGCGGCTCGACCCGACCCGGGTGAGTCCAGAGAGGAGACCGTTCGGCGTGGCGAGGTGCTGCGCGATGAGCAGGTTCTCGTAGACCGACTGTCCCTTGACCAGCCCGATGAGCTGAAACGTGCGGCCCACGCCGAGCGCTGCACGCGCATGGGCGGGCAGCTCGGACACGTCCTGGCCCAGCAGCTCGATGCGGCCGGTGTCTGGACGCAGCGCGCCCGTGATGGCGTTGAACAGCGTCGTCTTACCGGCGCCGTTGGGGCCCATCAACCCGACGATCGTCCCGCGGTCGACACGGATGGACGCGTCATCCACTGCCCGCAGACCACCAAAGCGCACGTTGACACCGGTGACCTCGAGCACCGCCCGGTGCGAGCTGAGCTTCGTCGGCTCGGGCATACCGCGAGGGCGACCGAGGGACGGCAGGTTTGGCCGGGTCGGCGGAAGCGGAGGCTCACCGCCTCGACGGCGCATCCGCTTCTCGCGCGCCTCCGAGACCGCGCCGGCGAGGCCATCGGGGTGCCGGGCAATCGTGTACATCAGCAGCAACGCGTTCAGCATCAGCGCGATGCCGTCGATGCCATGGTGGAACAGGCTGGTGAACGGCCCGTTGACCAGGTGCAGCCAGACCGGCAGCAGGATCGCGAAGAACGCTGCCGCAACGACGCCGATGCGACTGCCCAAGCCGCCGATCACGACGATCACGACGAGCAGCAGGGACTGGGAGTAGTCGAACGTGTCGCCGGTGACCGTGCCGAACGCGGTGCCGTAGATCGCGCCTCCGATGCCGGCGACAGCACCCGACAGCATGAACGCCAGCAGCTTGTAGCGCGCGACGTCGACGCCGAAGGATGCCGCCACCCTTTCGTCGGCCTTCACCGCTTGGAACGCTCGGCCGAAGCGGGAGCGCACCAAGTTGACGTCCAGCCACCAGATGAGCACGAGCGCAACAGCCGAGATCGCGAGGAAGTCGGCGTTGCCAGAGATGACATGCGTGCCGAAGTACGGTCGCGGGAGCACCTTGCCCGCAGAGCCGCCGCCGATCCGCTCGAACCGGAACAGCCACTGCCAGGCGGCGTAGGCCACGGCGATGGTGACGACGGCGAGGTACAGGCCACGCAGCCGCAGTGCCGGCAGCCCCACGAGCAGCGCAAGGAGGGCGCCGGCTGCGGCCGCGACAGCCACCCCGGCCAGCCAGGGATACCGCAGATCGTTGACCCCAGTGACCATGCCGGTCGCGAAGGAACCGATCCCGACGAACGCGAACTGCCCGAGGGAGATCTGGCCGGCGTATCCCATCAGCATGTTGAGCGAGATCGCTGCGATGCCGAACGCACACGCGCGGCACAGCAGCAGCGCGTTCGGATCGGACAGGATCGGCGTCCGCCCGATCAGCGGCGGCAGGACGGCGGCTGCGACGAGCGCCACAAGCAGCGTCGGAACGGGAAGACGTCGCCTCGCCCGCGGCTGCGTCAACGTCGCCGCCGTGCTCATGCCGTTGCTCCGGCGGTGGTCGCGCTGGGTGCGCCCGTGTGCGGTCTCGCGAGGCGTCGCCGTACCTCCGGCGCGAAGGCCCGGCCGAGCAGCACCACGAGCAGGATCGTCAAGACCACGATGTACTGCAGGCCGGTGACCCCGAAAGAGCCGAGGTAGCGGTGCGATGCCGACTGTGCGAGGCCGAGCACGACACCACCGACGAACGCACCAGGCAGGCTCGTCAGTCCGCCGACCACAGCGGCTGCGAGGCCGATCACGAAGAGCTCGCTGGCGTATCCCGGCGCGACGACGCCCACGCTCGGTTCGATCAGCAAGGCCGCCAGACCAGACAGGCCTGCGCCGACTGACCACACGGTCAGGGTCACTCGGGAGAGCGGGACGCCGACCAGCCGCACCGCTGCCGGGTCCTGCGCGGCGGCGAGGATGCCCAGCCCGAAATCGCTGCGCCGCAGCGCGGACTGCAGCCCGAAGCCGAGGGCGAGTGCGAGGACGAGAGCTGCGACCTGCCACGGGCGCACGACGACGTTGTCGATGGTGAAGTAGTACTTGTTCGTCGGTGGCTCGAGGTTTCGCGGGGTGGCGCCGAAGAAGAAGAACTCCGCGGCAAGGAGGAACAGCCCCAGCCCGACGGTGAGCACGACCGTGGACACGGGGTCGGCGTTGACCATCCGTCGTACGAACAGGAACTCGAACGCCGCACCGAGCAGCGTCGCAAGCGCGATCGCGCCCAGGGCGCCCGCAGCCCACGGCAGGCCGACCTTCGCCACCAGGAAGTAGGCGAAGTACAGCGCGATCGTGCCGATCTCACCGTGCGCGAACGTGAGCACGCCGGTGCCGCGGTACACGAGCACGACGCCGAGCGCGAAGATGGCGTATATGCCGCCGTTGATCAGGCCGAGGACGAGGACCTGAAGCATCAGGGCCGCACGCAGAGCGCGGTGTTACGCCAGTTGACCTTGCCGGACGGCGAGTTGTAGGTCTGCATGAAGTTCAGGGAGTCCGAGCCGTGGAAGCCGTCACCGGAGAAGTCGATCGGGCATGAGCTGTGGCTCGGCGCCTTCCCCTTGTACGTGCGCATCACGTCGATGAACTTGTCGCGCGTGCAGTCCTTGCCGCACTGCAGCAGTTGGATGTAGAGCGCCTTCTGCGCGACCCAGTTCAAGAACAGCAGGTCACCGCCGATCCCGCCGAGGTCGATGCCGGAGTCGTACTTCGCGTACTGCCGCTCGAACTCCTTCATGTCGTCTGCGTACGACGAGAACTTGCCCGTGTAGTCGCCCTTGGAGTACGCCGGATACATCGCGACCCCGTCGAGCTGCGGCGTCATCGCATCGTTGCCGAGAGTCTGGCTGGTCAGGTTGAACGGGAACATCATCCAGTTCGGGTTGTACTGCTGCGACTTCGCCTGCTTGAGCAGCTCGGTCGACTCGAGTGCGTTCATCCAGGCCCAGACGACTTCGGCGCCGGCATTTTTCATCGTGAGCAGGTCGTCGGTGTAGCTGCCCTTGTTGTTGGCGACCTGGGTGTCCGCCACGATGTTGAGCCCGTACTTCTTGGCCATCACCTTGAACGCCTTGACACCCGGCGTCCAGTTGGAGCTGTCGCGCTCGATGATGCCGATCTTCTTGTTCTTGAACTTCGCGATGGCGAGCTGTGCGAACGCCTGACCGGTCCGCTCGACGGTCGGCAGCTCGGAGAAGCTGAACTTCTGACCGCGGGTCCCCTCGATCGTCGCGGTGTGGTGGACGTAGAGCATCCGGTTCTGCTCGGCCCAGTTGCGCACAGCCGGGATCTGGTCGAAGCCGATGCCGCCGAGGAGCATGAAGATGCCCTTGGCCTTGCAGGCCGTCGCGGCCTGCACGGCCGTCGTCGGCTTGTAGTCGTCGTTCTCATAGGTCACATGGACCTGGCGGCCGTAGATGCCGCCCTTCTCCGCGTTGAGGGCGTCCCAGAACACGTTGAAGTCGGTGTCCTTCGTGCCGAACGCCTGGCCGTAGGTCAGGGCGGCGTGCGCGCACATCGTCAGGCTGGTGTCGGTGAGCCCGATCCGTTCCTCGTTGTGGTGGAACAGCGCCGAGCCGCCGGGATTGGTGTCGGTGGGCACGGTCGTGCTGGTCGTGCCCGTCTTCGGTGCGGTGCTCGTCGTCGTCGTCGTCTGGCCGTTCTTGGTCGTCGTCGTCGTGATCGTCTGACCGTTGCGCACCACTGTGGTGACCTTGGTGCCGTTCGCCAGCGTCTTGGTGACGGGAGCTGAGCTCGCGGCCACGGCGGGTCCCGCGGTCGCCGGCGCGGTTGACCCGCCCGCGTCCGTGCCGTTGTTGTTGAGCGCGGACGGGGGCGGCGGCGCCGAGCTGCACGCAGCGACGAGGGCGAGGGCGGCGATCACCACCAGGGCCGGCCGGGGGCGGCTGATGGGACGGCGAGCACGGACGGACATGGATCCCCCGAGTTGCAGCGGCGTTGCAGGTCGGTTGTGAGTTTCGCCACGAGCGTGACGAGTTCCTACCGTCCCGGGGGATGAATATGCCACTCGACTTTGTCAGATCGACAAAGCGGGGCATGACGCCGAGAACTCGACATCATGCCCCGCTGCCGGGTCGGCTGAGCGCCTAGTAGCGGTAGTGATCCGGCTTGTAGGGGCCTTCGACGTCCACGCCGATGTACTCGGCCTGGTCCTTGCGCAGCTCGGTGAGGCGTACGCCGAGGGCGTCGAGGTGCAGCCGGGCGACCTTCTCGTCGAGGTGCTTGGGCAGCACGTAGACCTGGCGCTCGTACTCGTCGTTCTTCGTGAACAGCTCGACCTGGGCGATGGTCTGGTTGGTGAAGCTGTTGCTCATCACGAACGACGGGTGGCCGGTCGCGTTGCCGAGGTTCAGCAGCCGGCCCTCGCTCAGCAGGATGATCGAGTGGCCGTCCGGGAAGACCCACTCGTCGACCTGCGGCTTGATGTTGATCCGCGTGATGCCCTTGGTCTTCGCCAGCCCGGCGACGTCGATCTCGTTGTCGAAGTGGCCGATGTTGCCGACGATCGCCTGGTGCTTCATCTTGGCCATGTCCGCGGCCATGATGATGTCCTTGTTGCCGGTCGCGGTGACGAAGATGTCAGCGGTCTCGACGACGTCCTCGAGGCGGGCGACCTGGTAGCCCTCCATCGCCGCCTGCAGTGCGCAGATGGGGTCGATCTCGGTCACGATGACGCGGGCGCCCTGGCCGCGCAGCGAGTCTGCGCAGCCCTTGCCGACGTCGCCGTAGCCGAGCACGACAGCGACCTTGCCGCCGATCATCACGTCGGTCGCCCGGTTGATGCCGTCGACGAGCGAGTGCCGGCAGCCGTAGAGGTTGTCGAACTTGCTCTTGGTCACCGAGTCGTTGACGTTGATGGCCGGGAAGAGCAGCGAGCCGGCCTTGGCGAACTCGTAGAGGCGGTGTACGCCGGTCGTCGTCTCCTCGGTGACGCCCTGAATGCCGGCCGCCATCTTCGTGAAGTACTGGTTGTCGCGGTCGAGGTTGCGACGAAGCGTGTCGAGGATGACCTTCCACTCCTCGGCGTCCTCGTCAGCAGCTGACGGGACCGCGCCGAGGGCTTCGTACTCGACGCCCTTGTGCACGAGCAGGGTCGCGTCGCCACCGTCGTCGAGGATCATGTTGGGGCCGTCGAAGCCGGGCCAGTTGAGCGCCTGCTCCGTGCACCACCAGTACTCCTCGAGCGTCTCGCCCTTCCAGGCGAAGACGGGCACGCCGGCCGGGTTGTCGACGGTGCCGTTCGGACCCACGGCGACGGCAGCGGCCGCGTGGTCCTGCGTCGAGAAGATGTTGCAGGAGACCCAGCGCACGTCGGCGCCGAGCTCGACCAGCGTCTCGATGAGGACGGCGGTCTGCACGGTCATGTGCAGCGAACCCATGATGCGCGCGCCGGTCAGCGGCTTCGTCGTACCGAACTCGCGGCGCATCGCCATCAGGCCGGGCATCTCGTGCTCGGCGAGGCGGATCTCCTTGCGACCGAACTCGGCGAGCCCGAGGTCGGCGACCTTGAAGTCTTCGCCCAAAAGGGAAGGGACAGTGACGTCGGGCATCAGGCCGTGCTCCTCGTGGTGGTGGGAACGGGTGTCAGAAGGGACTTGTGCTTGTCCTGCTCGAAGGCGAGCCAGTCGGCGTCGGGGATCTCGACCGGCTTGCGCGGAGTGGCCTCGAACCACTCGTCGAGGGCCTCGGTCAGGGCCGGCTCCTTGCGCAGCCGCAGGGCGAACCCCACGTCCCCGAGCTCGAGACCGTGCCCGTCGAGCAGCTCCTTGAGCGTGCGCAACCGCTGGAGCTGCGCCGGCCCGTAGAGCCGGTAACCCGCGGCGGACCGGGGCGACTCGATCAGGCCGAGCTGCTCGATGTAGCGCAGCATCCGCGCCGACCACCCGGTGGTCTGCGCGGCCTCATGGATCGTGAGGGCTGCCATGCGACAACCTTACCAACAATGTGTCAGGCATGTCCAGCGCTGCGGCCAACCTTATCAAGAGCGTGTCAGGGCTGCCAGGACGACAGGTAGCGCAGCTGGCTGCCGGTCAGCACGTCCAGCCCGACCCCCATCGCGGCCAGCTTGGTCCGGGCGACTTCGGCATCGATCTCGGCCGGGACGTCGTGGACACCGGGTGGCAGGTCCGTCGTGGTCAGCCACTCGAGGGCGAGGGCCTGTACGGCGAACGACATGTCCATGACCGCGGCCGGGTGGCCCTCGGCGGCGGCGAGGTTGGCGAGCCGACCCTCCGCGACGAGCAACAGCCGGCGACCATCGGCCACGACGTACTCGTCGACGTGCGGCCGCACCCGACGTCGTACCTCGACAGCCGCCGACTCCAGCGCGCCCACGTCGACCTCGACATCGAAGTGACCGGCGTTGGCGAGCACCGCCCCGTCCTTCATGACGGCGAAGTGCGCCGCTGTCAGGACGTCGCGGTTGCCCGTGACCGTGATGAAGACGTCACCCAGCTCGGCGGCTTGCGCCATCGGGAGCACCCGATGGCCCTCGAGCACCGCATCGAGCGCGCGCTCGGGATCGACCTCGGTCACGATCACGTGCGCGCCCAGCCCGCGCGCCCGGGCCGCGACGCCCGACCCGCACCAGCCGTAGCCGGCGATGACGACCGTCGCGCCGGCCAGCAGGGTGCCGGTGGACCGCATGACGGCGTCGAGCGTCGACTGGCCGGTGCCGTGCCGGTTGGCCACCAGTCGCTGCATTCCGGTGTCGTTGACCGCGACCATCGGAAGAGCGAGCGCTCCGTCGGCGGCCATCTGCCGGAGCCGAAGGACGCCGGTCGTCGTCTCTTCGCAGCCGGCCCGCACCCCGGGCAGCAGGGTCCGCCGGGTCGAGTGGAGCACGCCGACGAGATCGCAGCCGTCGTCGAGGAGCAGGGTCGGCTCGGCGTCGAGCACGCCCTCGAGGTGCGCGAGGTAGCCCGCGCGGTCGACACCATGGCGCGCGTGCACGGCCACGCCTTCGTCGACGAGCGCGGCCGCCACGTCGTCCTGCGTCGACAGGGGGTTCGATGCCGCGAGGTGCAGCTCGGCGCCGGCGGCCGTGAGGGTCCGCGCGAGTGCGGCGGTCTCGGCGGTGACGTGCATGCACGCGGCGATGCGTACGCCGGCGAGCGGTCGCGTGCCGGCGTACCGGCCCCGAAGCAGGCCGAGCACCGGCATCGCCTGCTCCGCGAAGTCGATGCGGCGGCGACCCTGGTCGGCCAGCGACGGGTCGGCGATGTCGGAAGCCACACGTGATCCTTGCGCACTAGGTTGCTGTCGTGGACGTTCCGGCACTGCTGCACGGAGCGCACGGCTTCGTCCGGACACTCGGCGCGCGGGTGCTGTCCGCCAGCCGCGACGAGACGCGGCTGCGGCTGGACGCCGGACCGGAGCTGCACAACCACGTCGGTGGACCGCATGCAGCCGTCATCTTCGGCCTCGGCGAGACCGCCGCGTTCGCATTGCTGCTCGAGCTGTTCGGCGACCTGGTCGAGTCCGGCCGAGCCGTGCCGCTCGTCAAGAGCGGCACGATCGCGTACTCCGCGATCGCGACCGGGCCGCTGCTGGCGACCGCGCACCTCGTGGACGACGAGGAAGGTGCCCGCGCCTCATTCGAGCAGCGCGGTGTGGCGTCGTTCGATGTCGAGATCGTGTTCCGGCGCGAGGCCGATGACGTGCAGACGGCGGCGATGACCGCACGGATGGCACTGAAGGCGATCGCGCCTAGCGACTGATCGTCGCTCGGTCCAGGTCGTCGCTGATGACCCCGGTGACGCCGTACGCCGCGACCGCGTCGAGAGCCTCGACCGTGTTGACCGGCCAGGTCAGCAGCGCGTCGACCGACCGCAGCAGGGCCGGGACATCCATCCGCGGAAGCAGGTCGCGATGCACCGCGACGCCCCACGAACGGCGCCCCGCGAGCCGGCGCTGCAGCCGCGCCAGCTCGGAACGGGAGCGGACCGAGTGGACGACGTCGACGTGCTCGAGGCGGTCGAACGCGTCGAGCATCCGCCAGTGCCGACTGCACACGACGTAGGGAACACGCGGCGCAGCGGCCTCCATCGCTGACGCGACCCGCCGGCCCAGCCAGGGATGCCAGCCCTTCAGGTCGAGCATCAGCCGCCGGCCCGCCGGGAGGGCGCCGGCGACGACCTCGAGCGAGACCCTCGGAAGCCGCGCCGAAACGACGTACCAGCGGTCCCACAGCCACGGCAGCGGACCCATCGTCTTCGTGTGCCGGATCTCGAGCCGACCGCGGTAGAGGTGCACGTCGGCCTCGACCAGATCGGCGCCGTCCGCCAGGGCACGCCTCAGCGCGTCGACGTCGTTGCCCGCCCGGTGGGCGATGTGCAGCAGCCGCTGGGTCATCCCGGGCGACGACGGAGGCAGAACGCGATGCCGAGACCGAGGAGGGCCACCAACGCGCCGAGCGCGGCGTCGATGACGAAGTGGTTTGCCGTCAGCACCACGGCTGACGTCATGGCGATGGGCGTCACCACGCCGAAGGCTCGAGCCACCTTCCGGCGGGCGTACCTGAACACGAAGATGCCGACCAGCAGGTCCCATCCCACGTGCAGGCTCGGGATCGCGGCGTACTGGTTGACGAACGCAGGCGGCTGCAGCACGCGATAGGCATGGGACTGGGTCGTGACCGTGTCGACCAGACCGATTCCGGCCAGTCGCGGCGGCGCCACCGGGTAGAGGACGAACACGACGATGCCGATGGCACCCGAGATGAAGATGGCGTTGCGCAGCAGGCGATACGGCTCGGGATGGGTGCGCAGCAGCCAGACGAGCACCGCGACGATGACGGGCCAGTGGCCCCAGATGTAGATCCAGTTGAGTACGTCGATGACGTGCCCGTGCCCGATCACGAGCTTCTGCAGCGCGAGCTCGTCGTGCAGGTGGTGGCGCTGCTCCCAGCCGACGACCTCAGCCGCATGCCGCAGCGCTCGGGTCGGGTCGGACTCGGTCAGGCCACGGGCGCTGAAGTAGGCGGCGATCGCGGCGGCGACCAGACCGACCTGGGTCGCGAAGCCGCGCACGTCCCGGCCGGAGCGCGCGCGGGCTTGCGAGCGGGGGACGATGGTCGCGTCGTAGAGCGTCACCACGGCCTCCTGTCCGGGAGGCTTCTGATTGTCAGCAGCCCACCGGGAGATGCCTATGGGTCATTCGACCCATGTGGCTTGAACGCTCTGGTCAGGCGATCGCTTCCGCCCGGCGGCGGGCGACCCGCCCGGCGAGCAGGCAGGTGCCACCGAGAGCGAGCGCCGGCACCCAGGCCACGACCGCGGTGATGGAGACGGCGCCGAGGGCCGCACGAGCCGGCACGCCAAGGGCCATCAGGCCGGCGACGAGCGCACCCTCGCGGGGTCCCGCGCCCTGGACGCCGGGGATGATGCCGGCCACCTGACTGGCGCCGAAGACGCCGAGCAACGCGACCGGCGAGACGGTGTGCCCGGTCGCGGCGAGGCCGCCGAGCAGCAGGCACATGACGGACAGCTGGTAGCCGAGCGAGAGCACGAGGCCGTGCAGCACCGCGCGAAGCGGCGGCCGGGGCCGGTCCGCGAGCAGGCCTGGCCGGTGCCGGCGGACGGCGAAGGCGACAAGCAGGACGACCGCGGCAATCGCGACCGCAGCCATGAGCACCTGCGGCGGCAGGGTGGCACCGGCGAGGACGACGAAGGCAGCGAGTGCCACGGCTCCGATCAGCCGATCCAGCCCAACTTCGGCGTACGCCGAAGGTCGGTCCATGGCCGCGGCCGCGTGCAGCCGGTGCGCCCGCCACAGGTCGGCGCCCGAGTGGGCCGGGCTGAGCATGCCGAGCAGCTCGCTCTCGGCGTACACCCGCAGGTGCCATCGGCGGGTCTGGCCGCTCGAGGAGATGGCGTGCCAGCGCAGCGGGCAGAGCACGTACTTGCCGAGCACCCACGGCAGCGTGCCGAGCACGACCGGGAGCACCGACAGAGCGGGCAGACGCCTCGCGTTGAACCACGCGACGGCCAGCGCGACCACGAGGGCACCGAGACGCACGGACCGCAGGTGCAGCACGTGGCTGATCCGCCCGGTCGAGGTCACGTCTTCACATCGGCGCGCGCCGGCCCGTTCCGTAGCCCGTGCGGGTGATTCCGCGCCAGACCCGGGACGATTCCGGGCGATCCCGGGACGGAGGGGCACCGAGGAGGAGTTCGACGCGCGGGCTCTGAACCCTGCCGACGACCGCCTGTTACGGCGTACCGCCCCGATCGAGGTCCGGCTCCAGGTACATCACCCGGGCGAGGGGCTCGACGGCCCGCACCCGCAGCTCGGCGTCGTCGATCGCCCGGGCGACGGCCGGCAGCGCAAGACCGGGCGCGATGGCGATCTTCGCCGCGACGAGCAGCTCGTCCGGACCGAGGTGCAGCGTGCGCAGGTGGATGACGCGGGTGACGGCCTGCCCGTCGACCAGCGCGGCGCGGATGGCCTCGACGGCCTGGTGCGAGGCGGCCTCCCCGATGAGCAGCCCCTTCATCTCGATGGCGAGCACGACGGCGACGACGGCAAGCAACCCGCCGATCGCCAGCGTGCCGATGCCGTCCCAGACGGGTGCGCCCAGCGCGATCGAAAGCACGACCCCGACGAGGGCGAGCACCAAGCCGATCAGCGCGGCGAGGTCCTCGAGCAGCACGACGGGCAGCTCGGGAGACTTGCTGTGCCGGATGAAGGCGTACCAGCTGCCGTCGCCCTTGCCCGCACGTGACTCGCGGATCGCGGTCCGGAACGAGAACGACTCGGCCAGGATCGCGAACAAGAGGATGCCGATCGCGACGGCGGGCGTGGTCAGGTGATGCGGGTCGCGGATCTTCTGCACGCCTTCGTACAGCGCGAACAACGACCCCATGCTGAACAGCACCAGCGCGACGACGAACGAGTAGAAGTAGCGGTCCCGGCCGTACCCGAACGGGTGTCGCTCGTCGGCCTGTCGTGCACCGCGGTTCTGCCCGACCAGCAGGAGGACCTGGTTACCGGAGTCCGCGACCGAGTGCACCGCCTCGGCCAGCAGCGATGACGACGACGTGACGAGGAAGCCGACGAACTTCGCGGCGGCGATCGCGAGGTTTGCTCCGAGCGCCGCGACGATGGCGCGCTTGCCCCCTGCTGCGCTCAAGCGCCGATCCGCGACTTCAGCGCGGTGATCGCGTCGACCGGGGTGGGGTCACGGCCTTCGAGCAGCGCGAGGTAGGCGCTCGTCCAGTCGACCATCGCGATGAGCGAGGCGATCCGCTCGAACCCCGACGCGCCATCGGCGCGAACCGTCGAGACCCCGATGCCGCGGTCGTCGGCGAGCTGCTCCGACGCCTCGGTGCGGCGGAGGACCTGGGGGTGCTCGTCGGTGTCGCGTAGCAGCACGAGCCGCATGCGGGTCAACTCGGGTGAATCGTCCTCGAGGCGGTCGCGGAACAGGTCCTCGACCGGACGGGTGGCCGAGCCGGCGAACGGGCCGTCGAAGGCGACGACCTGGTTGTGGTTGGCCTCGGGCAGCACGCCCCAGACCGACGGCGTCTTCGCGTTCTCGTTGAGCTGGCAGGCGAATCGGTACGCCGCAACACCGGCAAGCGGCGACGTGCCCCACACCACCGGCAGGCAGCCGGTCAGCTCGAGCGCGAGCCGCTTCGCCGGGTTGGCAAAGTGGTCGGCATCCGGGCGGCAGCTCAGCGCGACCTGCTCGAGCTGCGCCGCCGTCGCCTCGACGACCTCGGCATCCGCGGCGAGCAGACCCAGCGCGTCCGCGGCGACGACGAGCGGCGTGGAGAGCGCCCATACCGTCGCCCGCGGCTGGCGTCCTTGCGTGACCGGCACGAACACACCGCGTCCGCGTGCGCCGAGCGCCTCGATCGGCGAGCCGGCGGCGCCGACGACCAGCAGGCGGGAGCCTCGTCGTACTGCCTCTTCGGTCGCCGACAGAGTCTCCTCCGTCGAACCGGAGCAGGAGACGGCCACGACGAGGTCCGCCGCACCCACCCAGGCCGGCAGCCCGTAGCCGCGGTGCGTCAGGACCGGCACCGGGCAGGCGGTGCCGCCGACCGCCGCCAGCACGTCACCCGCGATGCCCGACCCGCCCATGCCGCAGACGACGATCGCCCGCGGCCTACCATCCTCGGTCAGCGCAGCGACGCCGGCCTCGCGGGCGAGCAGAGCGGCTTCGCGCACCTGGGCAGCGCCGGACGCGATGGCGGGGAGCATGCCCGCCGGGTCGGCCGCTTCGAGGGCAGGGACCTCGTCGAGGTCGACGGTCACGCGGGCTTGCGCGCCTCGTCGACGAGGAGCACCGGGATGTCGTCGCGGACGGGGTAGGCGAGGCCGCAGCCGGTGCACACGAGCTCAGACGCCCCCTCGTCGACGCGCAGCGGCGCCTTGCAGTCGGGACAGGCGAGGATGTCGAGGAGGGCCGGGTCGAGCTTCATGATGGCCACCCTAGTAGCGCAGAATCGCGCCATGTCGCACGAGGCGAGCCGCGTGTGGGCGGAGGACATGTCCGCGGCGTACGACGAGCACCTCGTCCCGGCGGTCTTCAGGCCCTACGCCGACGACCTCGCTGCTCGCATCGCCGCACGCGGGCCGCGGCAGGTGCTCGAGCTCGCCGCCGGCACGGGCGTGCTCACCCAGGCGGTCCTGGCGCTGCTGCCGACGGCCGAGGTCACGGCGACCGATCTCAACGTCGCAATGGTCGACGTGGGCGCGCGGCAGGTGCCGGCGGCGACGTGGCGACAGGCGGACGCGATGCGGCTGCCCTTCGACCACGCGAGCTTCGACCTGGTGGCCTGCCAGTTCGGCGTGATGTTCTTCCCGGACCGTCCGGCGGCCTATGCGGGCGTGGCTCGCGTGCTCAGGCCCGGCGGCCACTTCCTGTTCAACTGCTGGGGACCACTGGCCACGCACGAGGTCGAGACAACAGTGATAGCGCCCCTGGCCGAGGCTTTCCCGGACGACCCACCGACGTTTCTCGCCCGGGTGCCGCACGGCTACCACGACGCCGACCGCGTCGTCGCCGACCTGACGACCGCGGGCTTTCGCGAGGTGCACGTCGAGACGGTCGAGCTCGAGTGCACCGGGACCGCCGCCGACCTCGCGCGCGGCTACTGCCGAGGCACGCCGCTGCGAGCCGAGATCGAGGCCCGCGGTGACCTCGACGCTACGACGCCCGTGGTCGCGGCCGCGCTGGAACGTCGGTTCGACTCAGGCCAGATCGTCGGACGGATGGCCGCTCTCGTCGTCAGCGCCCAGGTGCCAAACGATGACTTGTGACGCGCCGCCCGCTTGGGTTAGAGCCGCTGATGTCTCGGCATTTCTCTGCTGCTCCACGTCCTTGATCAACGCCAGTGAGAGTCATCCCAACCAGCCGAAGCGGTGACCTCCCCCGGCGTTGATCATCGGGAGTCGAACAGCGGAAAAGGCCACCTCCCCCTCCTGCGGACAACATGTTTCAGCTCGAGACGGCTGAGCGCCGTCGACTTCAGGCGCGGATCAGGGCCAGGACCTCGTCGCGCACGCGGGCCATCGTCGGCTCGTCGGGGCCCTCGACGTTCAGGCGGAGCAGCGGCTCGGTGTTGGAGGCGCGGACGTTGAACCACCAACCCTCAGGGCTGCTGACGGTCAGCCCGTCGAGCTCGTCCTGCTCGAGACCGGCGTACTTCTCCTTGATGCGCTCGATCGTGCCGGCCTGGTCGGTCACGGTCGAGTTGATCTCGCCGGACGCGACGTACGGGTTGTACGTCGACAACAGCGACGACAAAGTGCCGGCCTGGCCGCCGAGCGCAGCCAAGGTGTGCAGCGCGGCCAACATCCCGGAGTCGGCGTTCCAGAAGTCGCGGAAGTAGAAGTGGCCGGAGTGCTCGCCGCCGAACACGGCGCCGGTCCGCGCCATCTCCGCCTTGATGAACGAGTGCCCGACGCGGGTGCGCACCGGCGTTCCGCCGTGCGCCTCGACGATCTCCGGCACCGCCCTCGACGTGATGAGGTTGTGAATGATCGTCGACCCCGGCTCGCGGGCCAGCTCACGCACCGCGATGAGCGCGGTCAACGTCGACGGCGACACGATCTCGCCGCGCTCGTCGACGACGAAGCACCGGTCGGCGTCGCCGTCGAACGCGAGACCGAGATCCGCTCCGACCTCGCGCACCTTCGCCTGCAGGTCGACGAGGTTGGCCGGCTCGATCGGGTTGGCCTCGTGGTTGGGGAACGAGCCGTCGAGCTCGAAGTACAGGTCGGTCGTGTCGAGCGGCAGGCCCTCGAAGGTCACCGGAACGGTCAGCCCGCCCATCCCGTTGCCGGCGTCGACCACGACCTTCAGCGGCCGCATCCCTACCAGGTCGGGCACGAGCTCTTTCATGTACGCCGCGTACTCGGCGAGCATCTCGTGGGTGCTGACCGAGCCGGGCTTTCCGTCGTACGACGGAAGCCCCTCGTCCAGGTACTTCTCGGCGTCGGCACGCAGCTGCGCGAGACCCGTGTCCTGACCCACCGGCTTCGCGCCGGCCAGGCAGAGCTTGATCCCGTTGTACTTCGCCGGGTTGTGGCTCGCGGTGAACATCGCGCCCGGGATGTCGAGCTTGCCGGCGGCGAAGTAGAGCAGGTCGGTCGACCCGAGGCCGGCATCGACGACGTCCGCGCCCTGACTGCTCGCGCCCTCGGCGAACGCCTCCGACAGTGCTATGCCGGAGTCGCGCATGTCCCGCGCGGTCACGATCCGATCCGCGCCGGTGAACCGGGCGAACGCGGCGCCGAGTGCTCTGGCGATGTCCGCGTTGAGCTGGTCCGGTACGACGCCACGGACGTCGTACGCCTTGACGATGTTCGACAGGTCAGCCATTGGGCCGACCCTAGTGCGCGAGCGTCAGACGGTGACCTTGTGCTTCTTGGCCTTGTCCAGGACCGTCGTGATGTCGAGGTCGGTGCCGGCCTGCTTCCAGGTCTTGGTCTCGCAGGCGTGACAGGACACGAAGTCGACGACGGAACCATCGGTGAGGGTCATCGTGATCGCGGTGATGCGGGTGCTCGCGCAGGTCGCGCAGGTGCCGAGCTTGCTGGCGGGGGTGGTCACGAGGGACATGGCGCGTGCTCCTGAGGCCCGGGAATGTGTCTGCACACCCGTTCGGCGTAATCCCCGAAGGGCTTTAACCCACGGCGTGTCTAGCCCTTACCGGGGCAAAGCGGACATCAGCCAGGAGTGGGCAGCGCCCGCAGGTGACCGCGGCGGCCGGTGCCGCCGTCCGGCCCGGGCCCGGGCTCCGGGCTCGGCCGGGCCGCCTCGCGCACGG
>JAWWOH010000127.1:0-2993 GCA_033851845.1 Actinomycetota bacterium | reverse complement strand
CGTTCTGGCCCTCCTGTCGGAGGGATTTCTGCCGATACTCCGATGGCGCCGGTCGGCGCACGTGCCGGTTCGGTACGCGGCGGATGAGGAAGTGACGTACACTGGCCTTTCCCCTCTCGCCGTCCCGGGGCGCGCTCGTCCACGCGACCCACGGCCGGCCGGTTCGAACGCCTATGACGAGGTGACAGGTGCCAAAGCAACAACCCGACCGTGAAGAAGAGGATCTGGTCCGGCTCTACCTCAACGACATCGGCAAGCACGGACTGCTGACCAAGGACGACGAAGCTCGTCTGGGCCAGTGCATCGAGAAGGGCAAGGGGGCGCGGGACGAGATCCTCGAAGGGAAGGACCTCACGGCTGCCCGCAAGCGCCAGCTGCGCAAGGACGTCCGCGATGCGGAGGAGGCCACGCAGGTCTTCATCCAGTCGAACCTCCGGCTGGTGGTATCGATCGCCAAGAAGTACCAGGCGTCCGACCTGCCGCTCCTCGACCTGGTGCAGGAGGGGAACCTCGGTCTGATCCACGCCGTCGAGAAGTTCGACTACCGCAAGGGCTTCAAGTTCTCGACCTATGCCACGTGGTGGATCCGCCAGGCGATCACCCGCGGGATCGCGAACACCGGACGCACGATCCGCCTGCCCGTGCACGCCGGCGACACGCTCGCTCGCCTCCAGAAGGCGCGGGCCCGCCTGGAGCTCAAGTACGGCCGGCCGGCCACGCTCTCGGAGCTGTCGGCTGAGGTGGAGATGCCGGAGGACAAGGTGACCGAGGCGCTTCGCTTCGCCGCCGAGCCGCTCTCGCTGTCCGAGCCGCTGCGCGAAGACGGCGACGCCGAGCTCGGCGATGTCGTCGAAGATCGCTCCGCCGAATCGCCGTTCGAGATGGCGGCCACGTCGCTGTTGCCTGACGAGATCGCACGGCTGCTCGGTCCGCTCGACGAGCGGGAACGGGAGATCCTCCGGTTGCGCTTCGGGCTCGACCGCGGCGAGCCCCGCACCCTCGAGGAGGTCGGTGAGCACTTCAACCTCACTCGGGAGCGCATCCGTCAGATCGAGGCCCGGGCCATGTCGAAGCTGCGGCACCCTTCGAGCGACACCGGCGCTCGCGACCTGCTCACCGTCTGACGGCTACCGTCGATCCCGGAGGTGTCTGGGTACCTGGTGGGCCCCCCCGCCTTCAAAGCGGGTGAGGCAGGCGATCCCTGCCTGGCGGGTTCGATTCCCGTCCACCTCCGCCACGAACACAGCTAGCGTGCGGCCATGAAGAAGCTGCTGTTCCTCGCCATCCTCATCGCCCTGGGAGCCATCGCCGCCAAGAAGCTGCGGGTCGAGTAGGCGGCGGCTTCGGGCGCAAGCGCGACCACGCCAGGACTCCGGCGCCGACCAGCGCCGCTGCGCCGCCGGCCACGGCTGCTGTCGGCCCGGGTGGGGGCCGGGGCACCCGTCGCTCCGGTGTCAGCGGCACGGTCACCTGGAAGGTGCGCTGCTCCCAACCTCGTTCCTTGGCCAGCTTCGCCAAGACCCGGTCGGGGTTGACCGCGACCGGATGGCCGACCGCCTCGAGCATCGGTGCATCGGTGTAGGAGTCGGAGTAGGCGTACGACGCCGACAGGTCGATGTCTTGCTCGACCGCCAGCTTCGCCATGGCCTCGGCCTTGAAGGGGCCGTACGCGTAGAACGCCATCTCGCCGGTGTAGCGACCCGCATCGTCGACGAAGGCGCAGCTGGCGATGGCCTGGTCCGCACCGAGATGCTCAGCCAGGGGAGCGACGATCTCCTCGGGCGATGCCGAGACGATGAAGACCTTCCGCCCCGCCGCCTTGTGCTCGGCGATGAGATCGGCCGCCTCGGCGTAGATCAGCGGCTCGACGACCTCTTCCAGGGTTTCGCGGACGATCTGGCGGACTCGAGCCTGGTCCCAGCCACGGGTGAGACGGAGGACCGACTCCCGGATGCGGGCCAGCTTCTGCTCGCTGGCGCCGAGGTGCATGTACACCAGCTGGCCATAGATGGCTCGTACGACATGCCGTCTCGAGATCAGGCCCTCTCGATAGAAGGGCCGGCCGAACGCGACCATCGAGGCTTGGGCGATGACCGTATTGTCCAGGTCGAAGAACGCCGCCTCCATGCAGGAAGGCTACGTCCCAAGCGATGAGAACGAGCTAACGCTGGGCTTCCCGCAGCAAGCGGTCGAACTGCTTGGCGACGAACTCCTCAGTGAACTCCGGGGTCGAGCGTCGCGCCCGTGCCGCGCTGAGGATCAACGACCGGGGGGACAAGAAGTGCTGCTCGGCGACGGCCGACACCCACAGCACCGCGCCCAAGAGGGCGAAGGTTCCGGGCACGCTGAGGATGAGCCACGACGACACGGCTCACCTGTTGCCCGGACTTCGGTCCGCCAAACACCCTTGCTCGCGCCCGTCTGCGCCGGTACCGTGCGCTGTCCCCTTCCCCCGGAACGCTGGTCGACGCGTCTGGAAGGGGATCTGGTGCTCATCGCCTGTTGGTCCGTGAAGGGCGGCAGTGGCACATCCGTCGCCGCCGCGACCCTCGCGCTCGTGCTGGCCCGATCGCCCGGCGGGGCTGTCCTCGTCGACTGCGGCGGTGACTCTCCAGCCGTGCTCGGCGTGGCGAACCCGCCCGGCGAGGGGGTGGTGGCCTGGGCGACCGGCGACGCACCTCGCGACTCGCTGTGGCGCATCGCCACCGATGTGGCTCCCGGGCTGGTGCTCTTGCCCGCTGGCCCGGTTCGGTGGGCCGGCGGTGCGGCCGGGGAGCGGCTGGCCGCCGCCCTCGACGACCGGCGGCCCGTCGTTGTCGACTGTGGCGCCGCCGGCGCGCCGCTCGGCCAGGCCCTGGCGGGCGTGGCCACCGTTTCCCTGCTCGTGATCCGGCCCTGTTACCTCGCCCTGCGGCGGGCCCTCGAGGCACCGTTGCGCCCGTCGAGCGTGTTGCTCCTCGACGAACCCGGGCGGTCGTTGAGGAGCAACACGC
>JAWWOH010000003.1:0-16146 GCA_033851845.1 Actinomycetota bacterium | reverse complement strand
GGCCAGCCGCAGTGCCTCACCGATGGCGACGATGCCGACCTGCTCGCCGTTCGGACCGACCAGCCGTACCTCGGGGACACGGATCCGGTCGTTGATGCGGGGCTCAGCGCTGATGGGGCCTCCTTGTAGGGGTCTCGCCTGTGACCAGGCTGCTCCCCGGCTGCCCCTTCTACGGAGAAGGGCCCCGCGCTCAGCGCAGGGCCCACGTCAGCACAGCCCGCTCCCCCGTCCGCGAGGACGGGGCGGGGCCGACCGGACCCGGATGCCTTGCGGCTGTTCACCGCCGGCATCGGGTGGGAGTGGGAACTCCGCTTGCGCGACCGCCAGACATCAGCGGCCGGGTCGCACGACAAGGGTAGCAGTCAGCCGCCGGGCGGTAGGGCCATCGCCGCGAGGTCGTCCCGACGGACGATCACGGCCGCGCCGCCAGGGTCGAGCAGGACCGCCGCCGCGTCGTCGGCCAGCGCCGCCCGGGCCAGCTCCCGGCCGCGGACCGGGACCGGGCGGAACTCGGGGCGCCAGCCGACCAGGGTGACGGCGTCCAGGAACGCCGGGATCGCCCGTTCCCCGTCGCTGGCCACGAGGGAGACAAGGGCCATCTCGGCGCTGGACTCGGCGCGCAGCCCGGTGCCGCCTTCCACGTGCTCCGCGGTCGACGTGGCCGTGATCGCCACGAAGACCCGCGCCCCGCCCAGCACCGCGAGTGCCCGTGCCCGCGACGCCGGCGAGCCGTCGTACGAAGCAAGTGCGGCGGCGAGCCCCGGATCGGCTCGGCCATCGTCGCTCACCAGGGGCAGGCTAGGCGGCTACTCGTCGGCGGAGGCGAGTACGACGGCGGCGGCGTCGATGGCGTCACGGGCCTTCGCGCCGCTGCTGATGCCGGTGAGCTGGAAGGAGAACCAGACACTGCGACCGCTCGCGGTGGTCGTGTAGCCGGACAGCGCCCGCACACCAGGCAGCGTCCCGGTCTTGGCGAAGACCCGTCCGGCGGCAGGCGTGTCGCACATCCGATCCTCGAGCGTGCCGTCCTGGCAGGCGACCGGCAGGGCCGCGCGGAAGTCGGCGGACACGGCGCTGGCATCTGCCGCCTGCAGCAGCGCCAGCTGCGCGGCCGCGGTCTGGCGGTCGTACGCCGAAAGGCCCGAGCCGTCCGTTCCGGTGCCGGCGGCGACGCCGTGCTGCGAGAGCACATCGCGGACGGCGGCATGCCCTCCTGCTGACGTCGGCGTGCCGCTGACGACCTTGCCGACCTCCTTCAGGACGAGCTCGGCGGCGAAGTTGTTGGAGTCCTTCAGGGTGCGCCGCAGCACAGCCGGCAGCGGCCCGGACTGCCACCTGGCGATGGCAGTCGCATCCGCCGGCCGTCGCATGCGCCTGATCGCGCCGTGGATGGTCACACCCTCGATCTTCAGGTAGCTCCGCAGGAGCTGGGCGGCGGGCAGCGCGGGGTCGGAGAGGAAGGCGCTGTCATGGCGCCACCGGTTCTGCTCGATCGACATCGCCGACAACGGCCCCGCCTCGTCCGGGACGTAGTCGCTCTTCCAGCCCTGCGCGCGGCGGCGAGCGTCGTACCGGCTGTCGTCGAGCAGCAGGTCGGCGGCGACGTAGCGAACACCCGCCGCCTTCACCTGCTGTGCCATCCGGTGCAGTGCCGACTTCGTGAGGTACGGGTCACCCCCCGCGACCAGCCAGATGCTGCCGGGCAGCCGCCCGGCGGCCGGCTTGGCGCGGGTCGCGACCTCGGTCGTGTAGCGGAAGCCCGGCGGCAGAGCGAGCAAAGCGGCGAGGGCAGTGAACGACTTCTGGGTCGAGGCCGGCGGAAGGGCATGGCCGGCGTCGCGACGGAGCACCACGCCGAGGCCGTCGACGTCGACCGCGGCGCCGATCGTGTGCGCGGTGCCGGTCGCCAGCGCGGCGTCGACGCGGGCGGCGAGGTCGTCAACCGCTGGGTCATCGGCGACGAGCGCCTTCGGCGACACGACGACGCTCGCGGCGACCGCCTCGGGAGCGCTGACCGCGGGGTCGTCGGGCATCGTCGCGACCGCCGGCACGGCGAGGGCCGCGACCGCCAGCGCGGCCAGCAGCAGGGACGCTCGGCGGGGCACGGTCACGTCCATCAGGTCGGCAGTCGGCCGTCCTGGATGGAGCGCCGCAAAGGCAAGTCTTGGCTGTCCTCGAGCGGTCGGTAGGAAGAACGCGCGAAATGGTCAGCCTGGGTGGTTCCGTGACGCGGTCAGCAGTGCCCGCAACGCGACGACGGCGTCAACCGCCCGGGCACCGTCGTTGGTCTGCACCGCGAGCAGCGCGATCGTGTCGTCGTCCTGCAGGTCAAGGCTGGCCCACGGCGAGCCGTCGTCGAGGCGCACGCCGGCGACGACCTGCCACGGCACGAACTTCTCTCCGACGTAGTTGCGCACCCACACCCCGCGAACGTCTGCGACGGCCCGCACCCGGGTGAACTGCAGCACCGCGGCCGCCAGCAGGACCCCTATCAAGAAGAACGCGATCTGGTCGGCCGGCCCGAACTGCTCCCCGCCGGCACTCCCTCGCGGCAGCAGGTACGCGACGACCGCGAAGACCGCGATCAGCACAGCGCCGGCCAGTCGGCAGACAACGAGCAGCCGACGTGGCCGGAGGACGACGGATTCGTCGCTCAGAGCGGCACCTCCACCGGACGGCGGGCTGGCGTCTGGTGCAGCACCCGGAAGGCGAGCTGGACCGCCGGACCGATACCGAGAGCGAACGCCACCGTCCCCACACCGACCGGTCCACCGAGCAGGACGCCGAAGACGAGCACCGTGCACTCAAGCGCTGCTCGCGCTACGCCGACGGGCCAGCCGGTCCGGTGGTGGATCGCGACCATCAGCCCGTCGCGCGGCCCGGGGCCAAGGTGCGCCCCGAGGTACAGCGCGGAGCCGACGGCCACGGATGCGATACCGGCAGCTGTCGTCACCAGCCGCAGGCCGAGCGGCCCGTCGCGAACGCCGTCCAGGAGCCGGCTTGCGAGGAACACATCGATGACGGCGCCGATGACGACGACGTTGAGCACGGTGCCGATCCCTGGCTTCACGCGCGCCAGCAACGCGATGACGAACACCACGCCAGAGACCCCGATCGAGGTCCGCCCGAACGGCGTTCCGAGGTGTTTGGCGACTCCGCCGTGCAGCACGTCCCACGGACCCACTCCGAGGTGTGCCTGCAGGCCCAGCCAGATCCCGAAACCGAACAGGCACAGGCCGACCAGCAGCTTCACGAACCGCCCGGCAAGCCTCACGACGTCACCGCCGGAGCCGACCTCGGCGCCCGCCCGCTGATTGCCACCGCGACGAAGGTGAGCAACGCGCCGACGACCGTCGCGAAGGCCACGCCATGCCCGCTCGCGGGGGCAACCAGGTCGAGGACGAGCGCACCCACCAGCTGCCCGGCAACGGTGGCGAGGCCGAGCCGCAGCACCCCGAGGACCCGGACTGTGACCGCCGCCATCGCGATGAAGATGACTCCCAGGCTGCCACCGACGTACAGCCACCACTGGTGCGGGCCCGGCCAGTGACCGGCGTCGTGCGAGGAGAACAGGAGGTAGGCGAGAACGAGCGCGGCACTGCCGACCAGGAAGTTGAGCAGGGTGGTCACGCCGGCATCCCGAGTCTGCGCGCGCACCCGACCGTTGAGCGCCTGCTGCAAGGAGATGAGCAGCCCCGCCACGACGACCACGAGGAGCAGCGGCACATGAGCGTCACCGCGGCCCTTGCCGGCGACGCTGAGCACGACGGCGCCGATGCACAGCAGGGCGCCGGCGAGGCGTGGAGCAGTGACTGCGTGGCCGCCGCCGGGGCCCAATCCCGCGCGGTCGACGAGCAAGCCACCGGTCGTCTGGCCGGCGACAATGCCCACCGTCAGGAGCGCGACGCCGATTCGCGGAGCGGCGTACGCACCGGCCGCGACCAGGGTGGCGCCGCCCACCCCGCCGAGTCGTGACCACCACGGCACGTCGCGGAGCCGACCCCACGCCTGTCGCGCCGAGCGGCGGGCCGCAACGATCACGCCGATCACCACCAGACCCGATCCGAAGGACACGACGGCGGCCAGGAGTGCGTCGTGCAGGTGCGTGGCCAGCTCTCCGTTGACGCGAGCCTGCAGAGCCACGAGGGCACCGCAGACGACGGCCGCGGCGAGAGCGAGCGTCGTGCGCTCGGCCACTACTCGACGATCTTCGAGATGGGCAGCTCGAGGATGTCGCGAGCACCCGCGGCCCGCAGCGCGGGCAGCAACGTGTTGACGCCCCGCTTCGGCACAACCGTCTCGACGGCGCGAAGGTCCCCTGCCGCGAGTGGCATCACCGTCGGCGACGCCATCGAGGGCAGCACCGACAGCACGGCGTCGAGGGCTGTCGCCGGGACGTTCAGCTTGAGCAGCACGTGACCACGGGCGCGCAACGCGCCCTGCAGCAGAAGGGCGATGTCGTCCATCGCCGCCCGCTTCTCGCTGTCGTCGTACGCCGCCCGGTTCGCAAGCAGCTCGGTGCGGCTGGTCAGCAGCGTCTCGATCACCTTCAGGCCGGCCTTACGCAGTGACGAACCCGTCTCCGTCAGGTCGACGATGGCGTCCACGATGTCCGGGATCTTCGCCTCGGTCGCGCCGTGCGAGGTGAAGACCCGGCCCTTGACGCCGTGCTCTTCGAGGAAGCGCTTGGTGGTCTCGGGCATCTCGGTGGAGATGCGCACGCCCTCTGGCAGGTCGCGGACGCTGTTCCAGGGCGAGTCCCGCGGCACGGCGAGGACGACGCTCACGACGGACTCGCCGGCGCGCCCGCCGCCGATCTCCCCGAGGCTGACGACGTCGGCGCCCGTCTCTGTGACCCAGTCGCGGCCGCTGATGCCGAGGTCGAAGATGCCCTGCTCGACGTACGTCGGGATCTCCTGTGGACGCAGGAAACGGACCCGGTCGATGCGCGGGTCTTCGATACGTGCGGCGTAGTCGCGGTCGCCGCCGCGGATGACCGCGAGGTCGGCGCCGCTGAACAGCTCGAGGACCTGGGTCTCGAGCGAGCCCTTCGGGAGGACCAGGGAGAGCACGAAAGGACCTTTCGTTCTTCGGTCGACGACGGAATCGTCAAATTAGGGGACAGCGCCGGTGCGCAGGCACCGAAGCGTCCGCGCGGCGTCGAGCGCGGCCAGGACCGCCTCGCGTCCCTTGTCCTCGGCGGATTCCGGGAGCCCGGCGCGATCCAGTGCCTGCTCCTCAGTGTCACAGGTCAGCACGCCGTTTCCCACCGGCGTGTGCGTGTCGAGCGCCACACGGGTCAGACCGGCGGTGACCGCGTCGCAGACGTACTCGAAGTGCGGCGTACCTCCGCGAATGACGACACCGAGCGCGACCACGGCGTCGTGGCCCTTCGCGAGCGCCTGCGCGACGACCGGCAGCTCGACGGCGCCGGCGACCCGCACGACGGTCGGCTCGTCGACGCCGCACTCCTTGGCAGTGCGCTCGGCCGACTCCAGCAGCGCCGACGTGATCCGCTCGTGCCATCTGGTCGCGACGACAGCGAGCGTCAGGTTGCGCGCCTCGACCGGCCGGGCGGCCGGTGCGCCCTTGCCGCTCATGCGGATTCCGTCGGGTGCACGTCGTCCACCGACGCGTCGGTCGCCTCGTCCTCGAAGGCGGCGAGGCCGGGCAGGTCGTGGCCCATCCGGTCGCGCTTGGTCCGCAGGTAGCGCAAGTTCTCCGGCGTCGGGTGCGCCGGCAGCGGGACACGGCCGACGATCTCGAGCCCGTAGCCCTCCAGACCGGCGCGCTTGGCCGGGTTGTTCGAGAGCAGCCGCATCGTGCGGACACCGAGGTCGACGAGGATCTGCGCGCCGATGCCGTAGTCGCGCGCGTCGGCCGGCAGACCCAGCTCGAGGTTGGCGTCGACGGTGTCCGAACCGTGGTCCTGCAACTGGTAGGCCTGCAGCTTGTGCATCAGGCCGATGCCGCGACCCTCGTGGCCGCGCATGTAGAGGACGACGCCACGCCCCTCTTCGGCAACGGCCTGCAGCGCTGCGTCGAGCTGAGGTCCGCAGTCACACCGGCGCGAGCCGAAGACGTCGCCGGTCAGGCACTCGCTGTGGACGCGCACGAGGACGTCGACGCCAGTGCCGATGTCGCCGCGCACGAGCGCGACGTGGTCGGTGCGGTCCAGGACCGACTCGAAGCCGACCGCCCTGAACTCGCCGTGTCGGGTGGGGATCCGCGCTTCCGCGACCCGGACAACCTGCTTCTCGGTGCGCCGCCGCCAGGCGATGAGGTCGGCGATCGAGATGACGGCCAGCTCGTGCTCCGCGGCGAAGACCTTCAGCTCGTCGAGCCGGGCCATGTCGTGAACATCCTTCTGGCTGACGACCTCGCAGATCACGCCGACGGGCTGCAGCCCGGCGAGCCGGCACAGGTCGACAGCCGCCTCGGTGTGCCCGGCCCGGCGCAGGACGCCCCCATCCAACGAGCGCAGCGGGTTGACATGGCCCGGCCGGGTCAGGTCGTACGGCGTCGTCGCCGGATCGGCCAGGACGCGCATGGTGCGCGCACGGTCCGCGGCGGAGATGCCCGTCGTGATGCCCTCGCGGGCGTCGACGGTGACGGTGTACGCCGTTCGCATCCGCTCCTGGTTGGTGCTGACCATCAAGGGGATCTCGAGCTTGTCGAGCGCTGATGCCGTCATCGGCACGCAGATGTAGCCGGAGGTGTATCGGATCATGAAGCTGACCAGCTCGGGCGTGGCCTTCTCCGCAGCGAAGATGAGGTCGCCCTCGTTCTCCCTGTCCTCGTCGTCGACGACGACGACGGCCTTGCCGGCCGCGATGTCGGCGATCGCGCGCTCGATGCTGTCCAGTCCGCTGTCGGCGGCCGGCTCGGAGGGCATAGCGGTCACCTGCTCCCCCCGGCGCCGGCTGGGACGACACCCGATGCGAGCAGCTTCTCGACGTACTTCGCCGTGATGTCGACCTCCAGGTTGACGGCGTCCCCGACGCCCTTGCGGCCGAGTGTCGTGCGCTCGAGTGTGGTCGGGATCAGGCTGACCTGGAACTCGGTGTGACCGACTGCACTCACGGTCAGCGAGACGCCGTCGACGGTGATGGAGCCCTTCTCGACCACGTAGCGCGCGAGGTCGGCGGGGAGCGAGACCGTCATGACGGTCCAGTGCGCCGCGACATCGACGGCCAGCACCTCGCCGGTCCCGTCGACGTGGCCCTGCACGAGATGACCGCCGAGCCGGTCCTGCACGCGGACGGCGCGCTCGAGGTTGACGGGGCTGCCCACTGCGAGCCCGCCGAGTGAGGAGCGCGCGAGCGTCTCGTGCATGACGTCGGCGGTGAAAGACCCGGCTGCGGCGTCGACGACAGTGAGGCACACGCCGTTGACCGCGATCGAGTCACCCGTTGCGACATCGGACGTCACGAGCGGACCGCGGACCGTGAGACGCGCAGCATCAGCCAGGTCGTCCCGGGCCACCACCTGGCCCAGCTCCTCGACGATGCCGGTGAACACCTACCTGCTCCTCAACGTCATCCGCACGTCGTCCCCGAGGCGCGCAACCTCGCACAGCCGAAACCGGCGGGCGTCGGCGATCGTTCCCACCCCGAGGTCGGCCACCGTCGGTGGGCCGTCTCCCAGCAGGGCGGGGGCGACGTAGGCGACGACGCGGTCGACCAGACCGGCGGTCACGAAGGCCGCCGCCAGCGTCGGACCGCCTTCGAGCAGCACGTTCACCACGCCACGCTCATGAAGCAGTCTGAGCACGCCGGCGGGATCATGACGGCCAGTGTCCCGCTCACCGAGAACGAGGGTCTCCGCGGCGTCATCGAGCACCCGAGCACCGGCGGGCGTCCGGCCGTCGCTGTCGACGACGACGCGCAGCGGCTGACGGCCGCGGTCGGGACGGACGGTGAGCGCCGGGTCGTCGGCCAGGACAGTGCCGATGCCGACGACGACGGCATCGGACTGCGCGCGCAGCCGGTGGACGTCCGCACGAGCCTCGGGCCCGGTGATCCAGCGACTCGTACCGTCGGCGGCCGCCGCCCGCCCGTCGAGCGTCGTGGCGAGCTTCCAGGTGACGAACGGGCGGCCGGTGCGCTGCGCGTGCAGCCACCCCTCGAGCGGCCCCTCTCCGACCACGTCGGCCAGTACGTCGGCGGTGACGTCGATCGCTGCGGCTGCGAGCACCTCGGCGCCGCCGCCCGCCGACTCGGTGCGGTCCGCACAGGCATACACGACTTGTGAGACGCCGGCCTCCGCGATGGCCGCCGTGCAAGGACCGGTGCGGCCCACGTGGTTGCACGGCTCGAGCGTGCAGACGACCGTTCCGCCGTACGCCCGCGTGCCCGCCTGCCGCAAGGCCGCGACCTCGGCGTGCGGACCGCCCGGCGGCGCGGTGGCGCCTTCACCCACCGGCTCGCCGTGCTGGTCCAGCACGACCGCGCCCACCGGCGGGTTGGGACTCGTCGTACCGAGGACGTCCACGGACAGCGCGAGCGCGCGGCGCATGGCCGCCTCGATGTCCACCCCTCAGTTTTCCACGCGGCTCAGGTGCGGCGGTCTACCGCGACGACGGACCCCTCCTGGGTCTTCGCGACGCCCTTCATCTCGGTGGCGGCCGCGACGACGGCTCGGTGGTCCCGGTCCCCGGTCGTGTAGCAGGCGATGCCGATGCTGACCGAGACCAAGCCGTGCCGGCGCAGCTCGCCCCGCCGGTCGGTCACCTCGAGGTAGCCCCGCTCGCGGTCGGCGGCGTCGTAGTGCCCGGGGACGGCCGCATCGAACAGCCGACAGGCGCGGCGGCACATCGGCTCTGCCTGGTCGGGGGTGCACACCATGACGAAGTCGTCGCCGCCCACGTGGCCGAGGAACGGAGCCGGCTCACCCACCTCGGCCGCGGCCTGCTGAAGCACACCGGACAGGACGAGCAGCAGGTCGTCGCCGCGCAGGAACCCGTAGGCGTCGTTGAAGCTCTTGAACTCGTCGAGGTCGACGTGGCAGACGGCATACGGTTCACCGGACCGCGAGCGGGCCGCGATCTCGATGTCGATCCGGTGGTTCCCCGGCAGCCCGGTGAGCGGCGAGACGGATCGGACGTCAGCGGTGCGTCGCAACGTCGTACGAACGCGGGCTACCAGCTCCAGCGTGTCGAACGGCTTGACGATGTAGTCGTCCGCACCGGCGGTCAGTCCGACGACCTTGTCCGCGGACAGGGACTTCGCGGTGAGCATGACGACCGGGATCGACGCGGTGGACGACTGCGCACGCAGCCGGCGGACGACCTCGACGCCGTCGACGCCCGGCATCATCACGTCGAGCAGGATGAGGTCCGGCGGGTTGGCGGTGGCGAGCTCGAGCGCGTGCGCACCGTCGTGCGCGACCTGCACCTCGAAGCCCTCGAGGCTGAGGTTGAGCTCGACGAACCGGGCGATGTCACGGTCGTCGTCGACGACGAGGATGCGCTCGGTCATGAGACGCGCTCCGCCGTCCGTCGCAGTGCCGCGATCGCCGCCGCCGGATCGTGGGCACCGTAGACCGCCGAGCCTGCGACGAAGTTGTCGGCACCGGCCTCGGCGCACCGCTCGATCGTCTCGGCGCTCACCCCGCCGTCGACCTGGAGCCAGACATCGAGGTCGCCGATGGCCTGCCTGGCCCGGCGGATCTTGGGCAGGACCGCGTCGAGGAACGGCTGGCCGCCGAACCCGGGCTCGACCGTCATGATCAGGAGCAGGTCGATCTCAGTCAGCAGGTCGAGGTACGGCTCGACGGCAGTTGCCGGCTTCAGGGCAAGCCCGGCCCGGGCGCCGGCGGCCCGCAGGTTCCGCGCCAGCCGGATCGGCGCTGCTGCCGCCTCGACGTGAAAGGTCACGCTGCGCGCGCCGGCCTCTGCGTACGCCGGCGCCCAGCGATCGGGCTCTTCGATCATCAGGTGGCAGTCGAGCGGCAGCGGGGTGGACTTCAGCAGCGCCTCGACCACCGGCAGCCCGAGCGTGAGGTTGGGCACGAAGTGGTTGTCCATCACGTCGACGTGCACCCAGTCGGCGGTGTCGCCGATGACCGCGACCTCCTCCGCCAGCCGGGCGAAGTCCGCCGACAGGATGCTCGGCGAGATCTGGACGCGCCCCATGAGCGGGGAGCCTAGGGGTCTGGCGACTTGCGCATCGCGGCAAGGAACATTCCATCGGTTCCGTGCAGATGGGGCCACAGCTGGACGGCCGGGCCGGAACCAAGATCAGGTACGCCGACAAGCAGCGGTCGGGCGTCGACCTGCTGCAGCCGGGGATGCCGGCGAAGCACGTCTGCGACGGGGACGACGGTCTCCGCCAGGTGCGGCGAGCAGGTGACGTACGCCAGCACCCCGCCGGGCCGCAGCAAGGCGACCGCCGCATCGAGCAGCTCCCCCTGGAGCTTGGTCAGGCGCGGGATGTCGGCCGGTTGGCGCCGCCAGCGGGCCTCCGGTCGCCGTCGTAGCGCACCCAGGCCGCTGCACGGGGCGTCGAGCAGGACGCGGTCCGCTGCACCGTCCTGGAGCGGCGGCCGGCGGGCATCGGCCGTCACGACATCGGTGACACCCGCGCGGGTGACCAGTCGGGAGCGGTGCGGCTGGAGCTCGAGAGCAACGAGCCGGGCACCGCGCTCGCGAGCAAGCCTGTCGAGCAGTGCGGCCTTGCCGCCCGGGCCGGCACACATGTCGACCCAGATGCGGTCCCGGCCGGCAAGGCTCATGGCCGCCAGTGCCGTCGCGACCAGTTGGCTGCCCTCGTCCTGCACGCCGGCGCGCCCGTCGCGGACGGCGGTGATGTCGCCTGGGTCTCCCTCGGACAGGCGAACCGCGTACGGCGACCACGGGCCGGCAACCCCGCCACTCATCGCGAGCAGCTCGTCGCGTGGCATGCGGCGGGCGACCAGGTGCACCTCGGGACGGGCATCGTCGGCCTCGAGAGCGCGCGCCGTCTCGTCGAGGTCACCGCGTAGGGCGTCGCGGAAGGCGGAGGCGATCCAGCGCGGGTGGCTGTGCCGCAGTGCCATCGACGTCAGGGCGTCGTCATCGGCGAGGTCGGTGAGCCACTCGTCGAGCTCCTTGGCACTGACCTTGCGCAGCACCGCGTTGACGAAGCCGACCGGCCCCGCACTGACGACGCGGCGGGCGAGGTCGACCGTCGCGCTGACTGCGGCGTGGGTCGGCACCCGCATCCGCAGGATCTGATGGGCGCCGAGCCGCAGCAGGTCACGGACCGGAGCGTCGACGTCGTCGAGCGGCCGATCGACGCAGGCCTGCAGCACGGCGTCGTACAGGCCCTGACCGCGCAGCGCGCCGTACGCGAGCTCGGTGGCAAAGGCCGCATCGCGCGTGTCGAGCCGCCGCTCACGCAGCAGCGCGGGCAGCACGAGGTTGGCGTAGGCGTCGCGCTCACGGACCGCCTTGAGAACGTCGTACGCCGCAAGCCGGGCGGGATCGACGGCCGGCGGCCGGTAGGCCCTCGCCGCGCGACGTGGCGGAGGCGTCAACCGAGCCGCTCCCCCGGCTGCACCCGCAGCCCGCGCAGCCAGTCGGCGGCGGGCATCTCCGACCTGCCCTCCGGCCGGACCCGCCCCAGCCGCACGGCCGTCGTGGCAGTCCCTACCAGGTCGCCGTCGAGCTTGCCCGCGGGCAGCCGCTCCTCTGTCAGGGTCACCGGACCGAGCTTCACCCGGCGGTCGCGGAACGTCGTCCAGGGACCCGGCGCGGGCGTGCAGCCGCGGATGAGCCGCTCGATGTGCAGCCCCGGCATTGACCAGTCGACGTGCGCATCCTCGACGGCGACCTTCGGTGCGAGTGAGACGCCTTCCGCCGGCTGCGGGCGGGCGGTCACCGACTCGTCCTCGATCGCGTCGAGCGTCGCGGCGAGCAGGCCCGCACCCGCGACGGCCAGCCGCTCGAGCAGGTCACCCGCGGTGTCGGTCGGCCGGATCGTCTCGGTGACGACGCCGAAGACCGGGCCCGTATCGAGCCCCTCTTCCAGCCGGAAGGTGCTCGCCCCGGTGACCTCGTCGCCGGCCATGATCGCGCGCTGCACCGGCGCGGCACCTCGCCAGGCGGGCAGCAGCGAGAAGTGCAGGTTGACCCAGCCGTGCGGCGGGATGTCGAGGAGCGGTCGCGGAACCAGTGCGCCGTACGCCACGACCGGGCAGCAGTCCGGACCGAGCTCGGCCAGCTTCGTCTGGAAGTCCGGGTCGCGCGGCTGCACGGGTGTCAGCACCTCGACACCGTGCTCCTCGGCCAGCAGGCGGACCGGACTCGGCCGCATCGTCCGGCCGCGACCGGCCGGCGCGTCCGGCCGGGTCACCACGGCGGCCACCTCGTGCCGGCCGGCGAGCAACGCCGCAAGGGACGGAACCGCCGCCACCGGCGTACCGGCGAAGACGAGCCTCATCGGCGGGCGAGCGTCATCGGGTGAGTGTCAGAGCGCGCGGCCGAAGAGCGGGTGCGGGCTCTCCTTCAGGACGGGTACGGGCTCGTTGGCCCACTCCGCCTCGCGGATCGCTTCGAGGGCAGCCTTCTTGGTCTCCGCGTCGAGCCGGTCGATGAACAGAACGCCGTCGAGGTGGTCGCTCTCGTGCTGGATGCACCGCGCCATCAGCGCGTTGCCCTCGATCGTGACGGGGTCGCCGTACTCGTTCTGCCCGTGCGCGACGACGTGTTGCTTGCGCCGGCAGTCGAAGGTCAGACCGGGCAGCGACAGGCAGCCCTCATCGCCGTCCTGATCCTCGTCGCTCGGGAAGTGCAGCACCGGGTTGACGAGGTGACCGAGCTGGTCGTCGACGTCGTAGGTGAACACGCGAAGGCCGACACCCAGCTGCGGTGCGGCGAGCCCGACACCGGGTGCGTCGAGCATCGTGTCGGTGAGGTCCTTGACCAGCGTGCGCAGCTCCTTGTCGAAGGTCGTCACCGGCAGGGCAGGTGTGCGCAGGACGGGGTCGCCGAGGAGTCGGATCGTTCGCAGCGCCACGCTCACGATCCTAGGTGAGTACGACGGGGTCGAGCTCGACGCGAACCGGCTCCCCCTTACGGGCGCTGCGGATCGCCTGGGCCGCCTTGAGGCTCGCCGCGAGGTCGAGGCCGCCGGCTCGTGCGATGCGCAGCAGCAGGCGCTCGTCGCCGTCCCCCGCCGGGACAGGACCGAGCACATCCGCACCTCGCGGCAGAGCCAGGTCGCGGACGAACTCCGCGACCGCTGCCGGCGGACCCTCGACGGTCGCCATCCGCGTCGCCGGCGGGAAGCCGACCTCGGTGCGGTCGGCCAGCTCGCGCGCCGCTGCCCCGGCCGGATCCCACCGGGTCAGTGCTTGTACGGCGGACAGCCCACGGTCCGCGACGACGACAACGCGGGCTCCGGGTCGGCCGAGGGCCGCCGCGGCGAACCATCGTCGCAACGCCTCCTCACCGGCTCGCAGGTCGGCGCGGCCGAGCATCGCCCAGCCGTCGAGGAGCAGCACCGCGCCGTAGCCGTCGTCGGCGACCGGCTCGGCACCCGGCGTCGCGACCACCAGCGCCGGCTCGGCCGGCACCGTCGCCAGCACCTCGTCCCGCCCGCTGGTCCGGACGGTGACACCGGGAAACGCGCGGCCGAGCTCCTCTGCCGTCCGCCGCGCGCCGACGACCGTCGCTCGCAGCGCGCGCCCTCCGCAGACGGGGCACTGCCAGTCGCCGGCAAGGCGCCCGCACCACCGGCAGCTGGTCGCCCGCTCGTCGCCCGCGAGAGGTCCGTTGCACTGCGAGCACCGCGCCGGTGTCCGGTCGCGCACGCACGCCAGGCTCGGGGTGTAGCCACGTCTCGGTACCTGGACCAGGACCGGCGCGCCGGAGGTCAGCGCCTGCCGTGCCGCCTCGAACGCAGCCGCGGTCAGTCGCGCCGCACGGGCGAGCGGATCCCGGGCGAGGTCGTCATCCGACACGCCGTCGACGCGCGGCGCGGTGCGGCGTACGACATCACGCGGCGCTTCGAGCGATCGGGCCCACCCGCTGTCGACGAGGAGCTGCCCCTCGGCGGTGCGGGCATGTCCGCCGATCAGCGCGGCGGCTCCGGTCAAGTGCGCGCGCAGGACGAGCACGTCACGGACATGGACGTACGGCGAACGCGGCTCGGCGTGCAGGTCGTCGCCGTCGTCCCAGATCACGACCAGGCCCAGGTCTGCGACGGGCGCGAAGGCCGCGGCGCGCGTGCCAACAACGGCGCGCACCTCGCCGCGGCGGACCCGGAGCCAGCGGCGGTACCGCTCGGCAGGGCCGAGATCGGCGGACAGCGCGGCGTGCGGCAGGTCACCCAGGGCTGCGCTGACCCTCGCGAGGTCGCGGGCATCCGGGACGACGACGACGGCCCCCCTTCCGGCTGAGACGGCAGCGCGGACGGCGGTGGCCACCTCGTCGGGCCAGGTCGGGCCGGGCAGAGCAGACCACACGGCCCGCACCGGCCTGCCGGCCGCGACGGCGGCCAGGAAGGACGTACCGGCGGAGTAGCGCTCCCAGCTGCCGGGGTGCGGCGGCTCGGGGGCGGGGTCGGGCGGCCGGGGCGGCTCGGCTTCTACCCGGGCGTGCCGCGGCGGGAGGGCCAGGCGAAGGACGTCGTACAGGGTCCCGGCCGAGCGGTCGGCGACGGCCCTTGCCAACGCCCCGATCTCCGGCGCCAGCACCGGCTCGGCGCTCACCAGCGTCGTGATGGGTGTGAGCCTGTCGTGCTCGGACTGCTCGACCCGCTCGAGGACGAGTCCGTCGACCTGCCGCCCGGCGAACCGAACCCGGACACGGCATCCCGGCTGCGCGCCCTCGGCCATCGGCTGGGGCACGGCGTAGTCGAACGGGCGGTCCAGGTGCGCGAGGCCGGTGTCGACCGCGACCCGCGCGACAGGCAGGTGCTCGCTGATCTGGGCCGGCGGCTTGGGCTTGGACGTGCGCTTGCGCGCACCGAGGGCCAGCTGCTCCGTCACGCCCGGGAGGCTAGGCGTGACGTCCGGCGACGCCGTTAGGCGCCGGCGGCCTTCTTGAGCAGCTCGGCGCGCTCGGTCGACTCCCAGGTGAAGTCCTTCTCCTCGCGGCCGAAGTGCCCGTAGGCCGCCGTCTGCGCGTAGATCGGCCGGAGCAGGTCGAGGTCGCGGATGATCGCTGCGGGACGCAGGTCGAACACCTCGTTGACGGCGTCCTGCAGCTTGAGGTCGTCCACTGTGCCCGTCCCGAAGGTGTCGACGAACAGGCCGACCGGCTCGGCCTTGCCGATCGCGTAGGCGACCTGCACCTCGCACTTGGTGGCCAGGCCAGCCGCTACGACGGTCTTGGCGACCCAGCGCATCGCGTACGCAGCGGAGCGGTCGACCTTGGAGGGGTCCTTGCCGGAGAACGCGCCGCCGCCGTGACGGGCGTAGCCGCCGTACGTGTCGACGATGATCTTGCGGCCGGTGAGTCCGGCGTCGCCCATCGGGCCGCCGATCTCGAAGCGACCGGTGGGGTTGACCAGCAGCCGGTAGCCCTCGGTGTCGATGCCGAGGCCGGCGACCTCCGGGCCGATGACCTGCTCGGCGACGTCGGGCTTGAGCAGCGTCTCGATGTCGATGTCGGCGGCATGCTGGCTGGACACGACAACGGTGTCGAGCCGGATCGGACGGCCGTCGGCGTACTCGATGGTGACCTGGGTCTTGCCGTCCGGGCGGAGGTAGGGGACGGAGCCGTCCTTGCGCACGGCGGACAGCCGCTTGGCGAGCCGGTGGGCCAGCGCGATGGGCAGCGGCATCAGCTCGGGCGTCTCGTCGCACGCGAAGCCGAACATCAGCCCCTGGTCGCCAGCACCCTGGCGCTCGAGCATGTCGCTCTCGCCCTCGACGCGGTGCTCGTAGGCGTCGTCGACGCCCTGCGCGATGTCCGGCGACTGCGAGCCGATCGAGACGCTGACGCCGCAGGACGCGCCGTCAAAGCCCTTCTTCGACGAGTCGTAGCCGATGTCGAGGATCTTCTCGCGGACGATCGTCGGGATGTCGGCGTAGGCATCGGTCGTCACCTCACCCGCGACGTGCACCTGGCCGGTGGTGATCAATGTTTCGACCGCAACGCGACTGGTGGGGTCATCGGCGAGCATCGCATCGAGGATCGAGTCGCTGATCTGGTCCGCG
>JAWWOH010000128.1:0-5401 GCA_033851845.1 Actinomycetota bacterium | reverse complement strand
CTCCGGGCCGACGTACAAGGCGGCGTTCAGCGAGGCCGCCGGGCTGCGGGTCGGCGACAAGGTGCGCGTCGGCGGCGTGGCGGTGGGGCAGGTGTCGAAGGTCGCGCTGGCCGGCTCCCACGTGCGGGTCACGTTCACCCTCAAGAACAGTGCGGTGCACCTCGGCGGCCAGACGACGGCGAGCATCCAGATCTTCACGCTGCTCGGCAACAAGTACCTCGCGCTCGAGCCGAAGGGGGAGGGCAGCTGGCCTCGGGATCGGGAGCTGCCGCTCAGCCAGACCACGTCACCGTACGACGTCGAGCCGGCCTTCCAGGACCTGACGAAGGCCGCAGGGAACATCGACGTCAAGCAGCTGGCCGACGCCTTCGACACCCTGTCGGCGACCTTCAAGGACTCGCCGGCCTCGGTGAAGGCGATGCTCGACGGCCTGGGCCGGCTGTCGGCAACGATCGCCTCCCGCGACGCCGAGCTCCGCGAGCTGCTGTCGCACGCGTCGTCCTTCACCGCAGTTCTCGCCGACCGTCGTGAGCAGTTCGTCCAGCTCTTCGGCGACGGCAGCGCCCTGCTCGCCATGCTGCACGCCCGCCGCGAGGTCATCGACGAGCTGCTCGCCAACACGGTCTCGCTGAGCCGCGAGCTGACCGGCCTGGTGCACGACAACGAGAAGACCCTGACGCCCATGCTGCGCCACCTGCACGGCGTCACGTCGCTGATCGCCGCCAACCAGCAGAACCTGGATGACGTCATCAAGGGCCTCTACGTCTTCATCCGGGGCGAGGTCGACGCGACCGGGGCCGGCCCCTGGTTCGACGGGACGGCCATCAACGCGACCAACCCGTTCCACGCGGGGCTGCCGGTCCCGAGTGTCCGCTCCACCGTCCCGAAGACGTTCGGCGACCTACTCGGCGTCGATGCCGCCCGCCAGGCGATCGAGGCCGGGCGATGACCCGCCGGGGCAAGGTCGTTGCCGCGATCGTCGCCGTCGTACTGATCCTGGCGGGTGTGCACGTCGTCCGCGGTGGCGGCGGCACGAAGACCGCGACGGCGTACTTCCCGAAGGCGATCCACATCTACAAGGGGTCGGAGGTCAGCGTCCTCGGCGTGCGCGTGGGCACGGTGACCGGCGTACGGCCAGAGGGCACACAGGTCCGGGTCGACTTCGAGTACGACGCGAAGCAGCGCATCCCGGCTGATGCCTTCGCCGTCTTCGTCGAGCCGACCCTCGTCGCGGACCGCGCCGTGCAGCTCGCGCCGGTCTACGAGAGCGGACCGGTGCTCGCCGACAAGGCGGTCATCCCGCTTGCCAGGACCGAGGTGCCGGTCGAGCTCGACGACTTCAACCGCAACCTGAGCCGGCTGGCCGCGGCGCTCGGACCCAACGGCGCCAACCGCGACGGCGCGGTCAGCCGCGCCGTTCAGGTGGGTGCCGGCAACCTGCGCGGGCAAGGCGGCGCGCTCAACAACACCTTGACCAACGTCTCGGACCTGATGACCACTCTCGAGGGCAGCAAGGACGCGCTCTTCGACACCGTCCGCAACCTGCAGCTGTTCAGCACCGCACTGGCACAGCACGACGCCGAGACCCGCAGCTTCACCAGCAACCTCGCCGAGGTGACTGCCCAGCTCGACAGCGAGAAGGAGACCTTCGCAGCCGCCGTCCACGAGGTCGGCATTGCGCTCGAGGAGGTCGCCCGTTTCGTCAAGGACAACCGGGCCCTGGTTGCGACCGATGTCGCCGAGCTCAGCCGGATCACGACGATCCTGGCGAAGGAGCGCGTCCTGCTCGCGCACATCGCCGACATCGGCGCCGTCGGCGTCGGCAACTACCCGCACATGTACACGCCGTCGGCGCGCACCTACAACGCGAGGTTCGACAACAACGACCGGCAGGACAACCCCGCGCTGTTCATCTGCCAGCTCTACGAGTCGCTCGGCGGGTCGCCGCAGCAGTGCCTGGACTACCTGAAGCCGCTCAACGGCCTGCCGATCCCACCGAAGGCGGCCCGATGAGGGCCCGCCGGCTCGCCGCCGCCCTCGCCGTGTCGGCGCTGGCGCTGAGCGGATGCGGGTTCGACGGGATCTACAGCCTCCCGCTGCCGGGAGCGGCGGGCAACGGCAAGAACACGTACACGGTCAGCGTCCAGTTCGCCGACGCGCTGGACCTCGTGCCGTACTCCGCGGTCAAGGTCAACGACGCGACGGTCGGCCACGTGAAGAAGGTTGCGATCCAGGGCCGGCACGCGCTGGTGATCTGCCAGCTCGAGAACCGCGTGAAGCTGCCGGCCAACAGCATCGCCCGAGTGTCCCAGACCAGCCTGCTGGGGGAGAAGTTCGTCGAGATCCACGGACCGACCGCCGTCGCGCCCACCGGGCGGCTGAAGAACGGTGCGGTCATCGAGCTGGCCAGCACCGACACCGATGCCACCGTCGAGGAGGTGCTGAGCGCGCTGTCGCTTCTGCTCAGCGGCGGCGGCCTGGCTCAGCTGCACACGATCGCGGCGGAGCTCAACACCGCGCTGCAGGGCCGCGAGGGAACGGCCCGCGACCTGCTGGTCCGCCTGAACACCTTCGTCACCGCGCTCGATGTGCAGAAGACGCAGATCGTCGCCGCGATCGAGCGGGTCGACCGGCTGGCCGGCACGGTGAAGGGCCAGGAGAAGGCACTCACCGACGCCGTGGACCGGATGCCGCACGCGCTGTCGATCCTGGCCGCGGACCGCAAGCAGCTCACCGCCCTGCTGGTGTCGCTCGATCACCTGGGCACCGTCGCCACTCGGGTCGTGAAGGGCTCGCAGGCCGATCTGCTGGCCAACCTCAAGGCGCTCAAGCCCACGCTGACCAAGCTCGCGGAGGTCGGCGACGTCATCCCGCAGTCCCTCGAGGCGATCATCACCTACCCGACGGCGGACGGCGTGGAGAAGGGCTACTTCGGCGATTACGGCAACCTCGCCCTGACGGTCGACGTCTCGTCCGCGTCGCTGCTCAACACCTTCAACCCGGCGTCGCCGGCCCCGACGGTGACGGGTCGCACCTCGGCCCGGCCGGTCGTGACCCCGGTGACCGGGCCGCGCACCGCGCCGGTCCACTGGGTCAGCGGCCGCGGCATCAGCGACCTGCTCCTCGGGGCACTGCGATGATCGGCCGGACCGTCATCACGAAGCTGGTGGCCTTCACCCTGGTCACCGTTCTCGGCGTCGGTTACGTGCTGGTGCACTACATCGGCGCGGGTCGCGCGCTGCTCGGCCAGAGCTACACGGCGTACGTCGACCTGCCCGACTCCGGCGGGATCTTCACGACGGCCAGCGTGACCTACCGCGGCGTCGAGATCGGCCGGGTAGGCCAGATCGCGCTGCGCGACGACGGCATCCGGGTCGCGCTGGACATGAACAGCAGTCCGCACGTGCCGTCCGACGTGCGGGCGGTGATCGGGAACGGCTCTGCGCTCGGGGAGCAGTACGTCGACCTGCAACCGGCGACGACCGGCGGTCCCTACCTGCGTGAGGGCAGCGTCATCCCGGCCGACCACACCTCGCTGCCCGTCTCCACCGAGACGCTGCTGGTCAACCTCGACACCCTCATCAAGTCGGTGCCGAACCAGGATCTGCACACCCTCGTCGACGAGCTCGGCACCGGCTTCGCCGAGACGGGGCCCGCCCTGCGTCGGCTGCTGGACGCAACCACGAGCCTGTCCGCAGAGGCGAACCTCGACGCGCCCGACACCGTGGGCCTGCTCGAACAGGGCCGCACGGTCCTCGACACGCAGAACGACCTGAGCAATGACACCGTTGCCTTCGCCAAGCACCTCGCGGCTTTCTCGTCGGCCCTCAAAGGCAGCGACGCCGACCTGCGGCGGGTGCTGTCCGCGGGGATCGGGGCGGCTGCGCAGGTCGACGCGTTGGAGAAGAGCGTCGACGCGACCCTTCCGATCACGCTCGGCAACCTGGTGTCGCTGGGGCAGGTCACCGCGGTGCGGATCCCGGCGGTGCGGCAGGTGCTGATCGTCTACCCGTACATCGTCGCGACGTCGTTCGGGCTGTTCCCGGGCGACGGCACCACGCGGTTCGGCGTGCCCGTGCCCCCGAGCGAGGAATCGCAGCCGTGCACGTTGGGTTACGTGCCGCCGGAGAAGCGCCGGCTGCCGTCGGAGCTGGCCTACCCGCCGATTCGGTACGGCGCCTACTGCAAGGAGCCAAGCAGCTCCAGCGTCGGGCCGCGGGGAGCCCGTCAGGCGCCGGAGCCCGGCGGCGGCCGGCTCGCCGACCAGCCGTCGTACAAGAACAACGAGGGGTTGCCCTCGGCCTCGCCGTCGCCGGGTGCTGCGCCGTCGAGCTTCGACGGGCCGGCGGCCGGCACGTCGCTGCCGGCGACGACGCTGTCCGGACCCGGCACAGGCGACTACGTTCTAGCCACGACCGGCGGTCAGCGAGAGCCTGGAGGGGATTCGTCGTGGAGGGCGCTGATCCTCGGCCCGCTCCGCTGACCGAGTCAGCCGACGACTCCGCCGAGGTTCCGCACTGGGCGCAGCTGGAGCCGCCGGACGACGACGAGCAGCCGCAGTGGGAAGAGCCCCCCGAGGTGGCCGAGCCGGTCGAGGTGGCCGAGCCGGTCGAGGTCGCTCCGGACGAGATGTCGCAGCCGGTCGAGGTGGCCGAGCCCGTCGAGGAGGTGGCGCAGCCGGTCGAGGTGGCCGAGCCGGTCGAGGTGGCGCAGCCCGGTGACGCCCGTTCGCAGTTGCTCGCCTCCGTCGCGCTCGGCGTCGTCCTGTTGGTGCTGCTCGGCGCGGTGGGTTGGCTGCTCGTCGACGCCCGGCAGACGCGGTCCCGCGATGACGCCCGGCAGGCGGCGCTGCAGGCTGCGCGGCAGGAGGCCGTCAACCTCACGACGATCAGCTACCAGACAGCCGACGCCGACCTCGGTCGCATCATCGCCGCTGCCACCGGGACCTTGAAGACGCAGTTCGCGGCGCAGCGCGCGCAGTTCCCCGACGTCCTGAAGCGGGATCAGTCCGTGTCCGTCGGCACGGTGCTCGCCGCCGGCGTCGCGTCACAGAGCGCTCGTACGGTCGAGGCGCTGGTGGCCGTCGACGCGGCCGTCTCGAACGCCCAGACCGCAAAGGCCGGCGGCCGGCCGTTGGTGAAGCACTACCGGATGGACATGAAGCTGATCCTGGTCAGCGGGCACTGGCTCGTGAGCCAGGTCGCGTTCGCGGGGCTGCCGCAGTGAGGCGGGGCCCGGGTTGGCTCGTCCCGGTTTTCGTCGTGCTCTGCCTGGCCGCGCTCACCGCGGTCGCGGTGCTGGGGTGGCAGCGGCACACCCGCGAGTCCGAGGACCAGGCGCGCAAGGATGCTGTGAGCGCGGCCCGGGTCGCGGCCGGCGACATCCTCGGCTACGACTACCG
>JAWWOH010000123.1:0-2923 GCA_033851845.1 Actinomycetota bacterium | reverse complement strand
GGTCTCCACGCCCCTCGATGGATGGGCCAACAACTCAACCATCGGAGGCACATGATGTTCTCGCAGTCTCACACCCGCAGGTCGCGTACCCACCGGCGATTCGGTTTCGCCAATGCCCTGTCGCTCGTGGCGCTGTTTCTCGCGCTCACGGGCGGGGCATACGCCGCGACTCAGCTGCCCTCCGGCAGCGTGGGCACCAAGCAGCTCAAGGACGGAGCCGTGACGCTGAAGAAGATCAGCCACTCGGCGCAGGCTGCTCTACACGGCGCGAAGGGTTCCAAGGGGGACACCGGTCCCCAGGGGCCGAAGGGCGATCCGGGGATCCCGGGGATGCCCGGCACGTCCGTATTCGACAGCTCCGTCCCGTCCGGCAAGACGATTGCCGGGGCGTGGGGTGGTCGCTACATCGCGCCGCAGCTGGCGAGCAACAACAGCTACCTGATCTCGACCAGCTTCCCGGTCAAGGCTCCGGTGGGTCTGTCGGACGCCGACGTCAACGTAGCGCCCAATACGGTGGCCGGGGACCCCGACCCGTCGTGCACGGGATCGGCCGACAATCCGACCGCCCCCCGGGGCAAGGTGTGCGTCTACATCAGCCGCGCAAACAACGCCAAGGTGACGGGGTTCCGGCTCACCAATCCGGGCGTGGGTGGAACCTCACCCGGCGACGCGTACGGCTTCGTCGTGCGGATCCTCGACACCGGCACCGTCGGCAACACCGCCGGGACGAACGCCGAAGGCACCTGGGCCTACACGGCACCGTGACAGGCCGCTGACGCAGATCTGGGCCGGTGCGGCTCCGGGACCGAGACAGCCAACGGTCCCGGACAGCACCGGCCCGTGCTGCGCCCGGACTAGCAGCCGTCGGGCCCGCAGCTCTCGCCGCCGGTGACCACGTCGACCGGCGCGCGGCTCTCCCAACCCCGGCGCAACAGATCCAGCAGCTGGTCGGGCGGGTGGGCGCCGGAGGCGCCCAGCGTGCGGTCGACGACGAACGTTGGGACCGCGGTGATACCCAGCCGCTGGGCCGCCACCTCGTCGTCGCGGACCGCATCGGCGAAGCGGTCGCCCGATACCGTTGCGCGCGCCTGCATCTCGGGCAGTCCGACCTCGGTGGCCAGGCGCACGAGCGTGTCATGATCGCCGACGAGCTCGCCACCGGTGAAGTAGGCCTCCAACAGGCGCTCCTTCATCGCGTCCTGGAGGTCGTGCTCTGCCGCCAGGTGGATGATCCGATGGCCATCGAACGTCGAGCCGCTCCGGGCGATATCGAAGCGGAAGTCCAGACCCTCGGCCGCGGCGACGTCGGTCAGCTGTCGTTCGGCTGCCCGGGCCTGCACGAGCGTCATGCCGTATTTCTCGGCCAACCGCGCGGCGCGGTCACCTTCGCGCTCGCGCGGGGCGGATGGGTCCAACTCGAAGCTTCGCCAGGTCACGCGCACGTCCTCGCGATGCTCGAACCGGGCCAGTGCGGTCTCAAAGCGACGCTTGCCGACATAGCACCAAGGGCAGGCGATATCGGACCAGATCTCCACGTCCACGGGTCACTCCTCAGTTGAGTAGGCAACTAAACATTGAGTCTAGTCGGGTCATCGGGATCGGCAGCTAGCCCATGACGGTTCGTTACGGTGAGGGCCATGGAGGTGGATGTCAGTCCGGTGCGCGGCTTCATGGATCTGCGCACATTCGTCGCGCTGCCCTTCCGCCTTCACCAGCGCACGCCGTGGATCCCGCCGCTGAAGCTCGAGCGCTACCTGTTCCTGAACCGGCGGCTGAATGCGTACTTCAGCCACGCCGAGGCGGAATATTTTCTGGCTCGGCGGCACGGACGCGTCGTCGGCAGGATCACCGCTCAGATCGACACGGCCTTCAACGAGTTTCATGACAGCCGGTGGGGAATGTTCGGCTTTCTCGAGTTCGAGGACGACCCGGAGGTGCTCGCGGCGCTGCTCGACGTGGCCGCGGACTGGCTCGGCTCGCGTAAGTGCGACCGGATGGTTGGCCCGATGGACTTTCAGATGAACGACGAGAGCGGGGTGCTGATCGAGGGGTTCGAACGCGAGCCGTTGGTCAAGCAGCCGTGGCACCCGCCCTACTACCAGCAGCGCGTCGAGCAGGCCGGCATGAGCAAGGCGATGGACCTGCTGATGTGGAACCTCGAGGTGTCAGACCGCGAGAAGGTGCTGCCGGTGATCTTCGAGCTGGCCGAGAAGGTGCAAAGCGAGCACGGGATCCGCGTGCGTCCCATGCGCCGCCACCAGCTGCGCAAGGACATGGACGCCTTCGCCGAGGTCTACAACTCCGCCTGGTCGAAGAACTGGGACTTCGTGCCCTACTCCAAGAAGGACCTCGACGCCTACGCCCAGGAGCTCCAGCTCGTCTTCGACAAGCACTGGTTCATGATCGCCGAGCGCGAAGACACCAAGGAGGTGGTCGGCATGGCGATCACGGTGCCCGATCTCAACCAGGTGCTGGCCAAGATGAAGGGGCGCCTGCTGCCCTTCGGCTGGTGGCACTTCCTCAACAAGGGACGCATCACCGACCGCGTGCGCGTCGGCTTCCTCGGCGTCAAGCCCTCCTACCAGCACACGGGCGTGGCGGCCAAGCTCTACGTCGAGCACTTCAACGCCGCCGCCGTGCGCCCGCAGGACGGCGGCGAGATGGGCTGGATCCTTGAGACCAACACGGCCATGAACCGCGGCATGGAAGCGATGGGCGGGCGCGTGGTCAAGCGCTACCGCGTGTACGAGCAGGCGCTGTAGCAAGGGGTCTGGGCCGCGCTCTACACTTCCGTGGGTGAGCGAGCAGCCTCCCCCAGGGCCCGGCGCGGGTGCGCCGCCGCCCGCCCAGGACCCCGCCGAGGAGGAGGTTCTCGACGGCATCCCGGTGCTGGCCGAGGAGCCCTGGACGCCGAGCGTCACTG
>JAWWOH010000082.1:0-7299 GCA_033851845.1 Actinomycetota bacterium | reverse complement strand
GGGGACGATCGCGCGCGCCACCCCGGCGTACGGCTACCGAACCGAGAAGGTGGTCGGCAGACCGCGCTGTACGCCGGCCGGCGAGGTCCGCTTCGGGAACACCCGCCAGTTCAGCGTCAGCCTGGTGCCCGGGGCGACCCGGAACTGCTTGGTGACGCTGGCCGTGCCCGCCGCGTTCAGCTGCGACGTACCGAGACCGGTCAGCGAGCCGTCGGCGTTCACCCGGTAGAGCTGCGCGAAGCCGCCGGGGATGGCCGGCGTGATCTTGCTGATGCCGGTGCTGACGACGCCGCCGCTGCTGGTGAAGTTCTGGGTGAACTGCACCTGGTTGCGGCCCTCACGCGGGTCGGAGCCCGTGTTCGGGTCGGCGACGTACGGGAACGCCGACGTGAACGCGACGTCGTTGCTGTTGACGCCGTCCCCGAGTCCGTCGACCGCGCCCGGGTGCCCGGGGACGAGAACGCCCTCGAGCGCCTGCAGCGCGATGTCGATGACGTCGTCGCCGAGGCGACGGCCGTTCGGGAAACCGGCGACGTCGCCACCGACGACACCGAGCCGGTTCGGCTTGGCGGCCGGCGGCACGTTGACGTTCAGCCGCAGGTACTCCGCCGGAGCCGGGTTGGGGCTGACGGCGTTGAGCGCGAGCGAGTTGAGGTCGACCGCGGGCGAGCCCTTGGTCAGCGCGCCGGTGCCGGACTGGGTGCCCTCGCCGTTCGCCTTCGAGATGCCGGTGAGGAACGTCGCGACCAGGTCGGGACGGTTCTCGAATCCCATGGTCTTGTTCGGGTTCGGTACGCCGTAGATGCCCTCGACCAGCTGTGGCACTTCCGGGTTCTGGACCTTCTTCAAGAACTGCCCGTCCTTGTCGGGCGTCGACCGGTTGAAGTAGTCCTTCAGGTTCGCCGGTACGACGGCCTCGTTGACGAGCGGGTTGCCCAGGCGGGAGACCTGGACCAGCTTGGTCTGATCCGCAACAGCCGTGTCCGGCTTGTTGACCTGGTCACTGCTGCGCGTCCCCGACGTGTCGGGTGCCTCGTTGGTGTCCTTGAGCACCCGGGTCTTGTTGCGGCTCGTCGTCGACCACACGCCGATGACCGGGTTCTTGCTGGCGTCACCGTTCGCGACGACGAGTGCCTTCGGCAGCTTCAGCGACACGGTGTTGACGTTGTAGCCCGACAGGGTGTCGTAGCCGGACTCCGAGAAGTCCTTGCCGCCGTAGAGCAGGTCGAAGACCCGCAGGTCGAGGAAGAACGAGTCGTCGGCCTGGCCGACGTAGCTCTTGCCACCACCGACAGTGTCGGTGACGGCCTGGTTCTTGAGCGCAACGTAGTCCGGGATCGTCGCCTCGCCGACGTTGGACGGCGCGACCTTCCCGTCCGTCACGAGCGGGGTCGACACCGGGTTGGCGGTGTCGACCCCGGTGATCGCGACGAGGTTGTACGTCTGCCGGAACAGCAGGTTCTCGTCGTCGAGACTCGTCACCGGGCCGTCGGCGTACAGGAACGTGCCATCCGCCGAGCCGTCCGCGGAGCGCTTGGCAGCACCGCGCTTGTCGACGTCCTTGAACGTCCAGCGGTAGATGACGTCGGGCTTGGCATCACCGTTGTTGTCGATGTTGATGTCGTACGCCGCGTCCGTGGCCCACGGGAAGAAGTTCGGGCCACCGGCGGGTTCCGAGAACGGCGCCCAGTTGGCGACGAAGCTCACCGTGTTGGGGTCGTCGGGGCTCACGAACGCGTAGGTGTCCGTGTTGTCGACAGCCGGGTCGGTCGAGATGTACGGCGCCTCGCGGTGACTTGACGCCGAACTTGTGCCTGGGCCGAGCAGGGCCGCGCCACCGGCGACCGTTGCTACAGCAGAGAGGACGGCGATCGCACGCGTTCGCGTGGTCGGCCGTTGGGGTCGGGTCATGGAGCTCCTGTGATGGTGGGTGTTGAGAAACGCCTCTGCTGTTCGGGTGCCGGCGACGTCCGGATGGGTCGTGCGACATCACGGACATCCGCAGGGGAGCCATCCGCCGGCTCCCGGCGCGCGAACAACTGCTGTGCGCCTATCCCTGCTCGGCCGCCCCTGGATCCGTCGCGGTGCCGCAGCCGCAGCCGTGGTCGGCATGGCGGCGACGCTGACCGTCGTCGGGGCTGCCGTCGGATCGCCCCGCGAGTCCTCGTTGCCGCGCTCGACCGCTTCGACGAAGAGCGGTCCGGAGCTCAGCCCGCTGGCGCGGTCGATCGCGACGTTGCAAGCCGGTCTGAAGCGCTCACCCGGCAACGACGGAGCCTGGGCAGATCTTGGTCTGGCCTACGTGCAACAGGCTCGGTTGACGGCTGACCCGACCTACTACTCCAAGGCCGACGGAGCATTCACGAAGTCGCTCGCCCTGAACAGCAAGGACAACGCGAAGGCCCTCGTCGGTCAGGCCACGCTCGCCGCCGCCCGCCACGACTTCACCCGCGCCCTGCTCGTCGTGAACAAGGCGCTGGCGATCAACGACTACAGCGCGACGGCGTACGGCGTGAAGACCGACGCACTGACCGAGCTGGGTCGCTACGACGAGGCTCTCGTCGCGGTGCAGCGGATGCTCGACCTACGACCCGGTCTGGACTCGTTCGCGAGGGCGAGCTACCAGCGAGAGCTGCGGGGTGACGTCGCAGGCGCCCGCGAGCTGCTCCAGCGCGCCGCACACGACGCGTCGTCGCCGGCCGACAAGGCGTTCTCGCTCTACTACCTCGGCGAGCTGGCCTGGAACAACGGGAACCTCATCGGCGCGCGGCGCGCCTACGACGACGCGCTCGCGGCGGATCCGTCCTACCTTCCGGCGCAGGTAGGTCAGGCCAAGAGCCTGGCCGCTTCCGGTGACGCCACCGCCGCGCTCTCCCTCTACCGCGAAACGGTGCAGTCCCAACCGCAACCGGCGTACGTCGTCGAGCTCGGCGAGCTCCTCGAGGCGAGCGGTCAGCGCAAGGCGGCGCAGGAGCAGTACGACGTGGTGCGCGCGACCGAGCAGCTCTACGCCGCGCAGGGCGCCAACGTGGACCTCGAGCTCGCGCTGTTCGAGACCGACCACGGCACCCACGCGAACGCCCTGAAGTACGCAACGTCCGCCTACCGCGCGCGTCCCGATTCGGTCCTCACCGAGGACGCGTATGCGTGGGCACTGCACATGTCCGGTCGCGACCGCGAGGCCCTGGTCGTGGCCCGACGGTCGGCGCGGCTCGGCACGCGGTTGCCGCACCTGCGCTATCACCTCGGCGTCATCGAGGCCGCTGTCGGAGACCGGGCGGGTGCGCGGCGCGACCTCCGGGGCGCACTCGCACTGAACCCGGCCTTCAACCCGTTGCAGGCGCGTGCCGCCCGCTCGCTGCTGAAGTCACTCCGGTGATCAGCCGGACCGCCGTCGAAGTCGGCGCTGTCCTCGTCGCGGCGGCGGCCTTCGCCCTGCTCCCCGCAACCGTGGCCTCGGCGCACCCGCTAGGGAACTTCACCATCAACACCGCCGATCAGGTCGTCGTCACAGCAGCCGGTGTCGAAGTGCTGCACGTGGTCGACCTCGCCGAGATCCCGACGCTGCAGCTGAAGGGTCGTGTCGCGGAGGCCGGCGGGCTGCCGGCGTACGCCGTCGCGGAGTGCACCCGCGTCGCTCCACTGCTCGAGCTCACCGTCGACGGGAAGCGCGCGGCCCTCTCCCTGCGGTCGTCGTCCGGCTCGGTGCGCCCCGGTGCCGCCGGTCTGACGACGACCCGTCTCGAATGCCGGCTGAGCGGTGGCGCACGACCGTCGTCGTCAATCGCGTACGTCGACGGCGCCGTCACCGACCGCGTCGGCTGGAAGGAGGTGACCCTGGCAACGCGCTGTGGGTCCCTGACCGGCTCCGACGTGCCGGCGGTCTCGCCGTCGAAGGTGCTGACGGCCTATCCGGCCGACCTGCTGACCTCGCCGCTCGACGTCAGGCAGGCGCACTCGTCCGTGGTTGCTGGGGCGTGCGGCACGGTAACAGACGCCGCAGACACAGCGGTCATGAAGGCCCTGCCGCGCGGTGTGGGCGGTGTCACGGCCTTCTTCACCGACTTCCTCGGCCGCAAGCACCTGTCCATCGGCTTCGCGATCGTGTCGGTGCTCGCGTCGATCGCCTTCGGTGTCGTGCACGCACTCGCGCCTGGTCATGGCAAGACCGTGATGGCGGCGTACCTCGTCGGGCAGCGCGGCACCCGGCGGCAGGCGCTGCAGCTCGGCTCGGTCGTCACGTTCACCCACACCGCGTCGGTGCTGCTCCTGGGTGCGCTGCTGACCCTCGGCACGCTCGCCGCCCCGGAGCGCGTCGTACCTCTCACCGAGGTGCTGTCCGGCCTGCTGCTGGCGGGGCTCGGCGGGTACCTGTTGCTGCTGGCCGTACGGCGGCACCGGACAAGTCACGCGCCGCACGTGCACGACCACGACCATCCGCACGACCACGACCACGACCACGAGCATGCGCATGAGCACGCGCACGGGAGCGGGCCGGCGCACTCGCACGACGTGCCCACCGGACCCATGGGCTGGCGGACCCTCGCCGGTATGGGCGTCGCGGGCGGCCTGGTGCCGAGTCCCTCCGCACTTCTCGTGCTGCTCGGCGCCACGGCCCTCGGCCGCGCCTGGTTCGGGGTCGTGCTCGTCGTCTGCTACGGGCTCGGCATGGCGGTGACACTGACCGCGGCCGGCCTGCTGCTGCTGCGCGCACAAGCGGTGATCGACCGCCGCGGCTGGCACCTCGGCCGCAGCCGCGACCTGGCCAGACTGCTCCCGATGGCGACGGCGAGCATCGTCGTCGTACTCGGGCTGGGCCTGGTGCTTCGTGGCTGGATGACCGCCCAAGGCCTCGCCTGACGGCGTGGCAGTCGGAATCTGTCCGACCACGCCCCTACCGTCCGAAGTGTGTCCACGGTCGCGCCTTCTGCTCGCGGCCCCATCGGTGTGCAGGGCCCTGTGCAGGGGACGTTCGACGAGCTCGGGCGGCCGCTGCGCGAGGTGACGTTCGTCGTCGTCGACCTCGAGACGACGGGCGGCTCGGCCAACGCGTGCGACATCACTGAGATCGGCGCGGTGAAGGTCTGCGGGGGCGAGGTGATCGGCGAGTTCCAGACGCTCGTCAACCCGTCGACGTCGATCCCGCCGTTCATCGCGGTCCTCACCGGCATCACCGATGCGATGGTCGCGAGCGCGCCGAAGATCGACACGGTGCTGCCCGCGTTCCTCGAGTTCGCGCGTGGGGCCGTCCTCGTCGCGCACAACGCTCCGTTCGACCTCGGCTTCCTGCGCGCCGGATGCGACCGTCTCGGCCTCGACTGGCCGTCGTACGAGCACCTCGACACAGCGCGACTCGCCCGCCGCGTCCTGACTCGTGACGAGGTTCCCAACTGCAAGCTGTCGACACTCGCGCAGCTGTTCCGTGCAACGACGACGCCCAACCACCGCGCGCTGTCCGATGCCCGCGCGACCGTCGACGTGCTGCACGGGCTCATCGCGCGGCTCGGCAACCTCGGCGTGCACAGCCTCGAGGAGCTCAGCACCTTCTCCGCGCAGGTCTCCCCCGCCCAACGACGCAAGCGTCACCTCGCCGACGCGATGCCGACCGCGCCCGGCGTCTATCTGTTCCGCGACGGCCAGGGCAGGGTCTTGTACGTCGGAAAGAGCCGCAACCTCCGCACCCGCGTGCGGACCTACTTCACCGCGAGCGAGATGCGCACCCGGATGGCCGAGATGGTCGGGGTAGCGGAGCGCGTCGACCCCGTCGTGTGCGCGACGCCTCTCGAGGCCGAGGTGCGCGAGCTGCGGCTCATCGCCGAGCACCGGCCGCGCTACAACCGGCGCTCGAAGTTCCCCGAGCGGGCCGTCTGGCTGAAGCTCACGGTCGAGCCGTTCCCACGGCTGTCACAGGTGCGCAAGGTGCTCGACGACGGGGCGACGTACCTCGGTCCGTTCGGTTCCGCACGGACCGCCGAGCTGGCGATGGCGGCCGCGCACGAAGCGCTCCCGCTGCGGCAGTGCACCAAGCGGCTGTCGGCGCGGCTGCTGTCGCCGGCGTGCGTGCTGGCTGAGATGCGCCGCTGCGGTGCGCCCTGCCAGGGCGGCGAGACCGTGGAGCAGTACGCCGTTCATGCTGCCGCCTTCCGTGATGCCGTTGCCGGCGACCCCTCCCGGATCGTCGAGACACTGACCACGCGGATCCACGCACTCGCCGCGGACCAGCGGTTCGAGGACGCCGCGTCGCACCGCGACCGGCTGTCGGCGTTCATCCGGACCGTCGCGCGGCTGCAGCGGCTCAGCGCGCTGACGTCCGTGCCGCAGCTCGTCGCCGCGCAGCCGACCGCGGACCTCGGCTGGGAGGTATCGGTCATCCGCTACGGCCGGCTCGTTGCCGCCGGCGTCGTGCCACGGGGCGCGCATCCGGCGCCGTACGTCGATGCGCTCGTCGCCACGGCCGAGACGGTGACTCCAGGAGTCGGGCCGCTGCCGGCCGCGACCGCCGAGGAGGTGCACCTCGTGCTGCGCTGGCTCGAGCAGCCGTCGACCAGGCTGGTGCAGATCGACGGCACGTGGGCGTCGCCGGCGTTCGGTGCCGGCGCGCAGCGGGCCTGGTTGGAGTTCGAGCCGCGTGAGTCGGCGCGGCCCTTCGACGACCGCCGCGGCCTCCGTCCGGTCGCCCGCCCCGCTCGCGCGACCGCCTAGCTCCGTCGTACTACACCGCGGTCAGAACGCCACGCGGACGAGCAGCGGGTCCATCGCGATGAGTCGCCCCGACCGGGCGTAGGCGTTGAACCGGGCGAGCGGCACTGTGTCGAGGGGATGGATCGACGCGGTGCCCTCGTGCCAGCGGCCCCAGTGCTTGATCCGCACTCTCGGCAGCACCTCCAGGTTGCGCACCCAGCCCGCGCTGCGGCCATGCACGGCGAGCAACCACATCGCGTCGCCGTCCCGTGGACCGGACGCGAGCGGTGTACGCCGAAGCCGCCCGGTGCGACAGCCGGTCGTTTCGAGCAGCACCCACCAGGGGGCGTAACCGGCGAGCGCGCGCGTAGAAGGGTTCACGAGGCGCCACCAGGCCAGCAGCAGCCGTCGCCGGACCGGACCCATGCCGGTAGTTTGACCGCGTGATCACCGCGATCGTCAACGTCAACTGCGCCGTGGACCGGATCCCGGAGGTCGCGCAGGCGATCGCCGACCTCGACGGGGTCAGCGAGGTCTACTCCGTCGCGGGCGACGTCGACCTGGTCGCGATGGTGCGCGTGCGCCAGCACGACGAGCTGCACGAGGTCATCGCCGGCC
>JAWWOH010000113.1:0-21134 GCA_033851845.1 Actinomycetota bacterium | reverse complement strand
ACCTCACGTGCTTTTGCCTGTACGCCGATGCGACGGGCCGCGCCGACCAGCGCGAGCGCGGCCTCCGGGCCGGGGCAGGTGATCTCGAGAGAGGACGACCGGCCGGGCTCGGTCAGCGAGCCGTGCGCGAGGAAGGCGCCTCGCCAGGCAGCCGCGGCGTCACAGGTCGCGCCGCTGACGACCGCAGGCGGGAGGCCGCGCACCGGGCGGCCGTGGCCGTCGACCAGACCGGTCTGGCGGGCCAGCCCGTCGCCGTCCTTGGAGATGCGTACGACGTAGCGGTTGCCCTTGCGCAGTCCCCCGGCCGCGACGACATGCACGTCGGAGGCGTGTCCGTAGACCTCCGCGACCTCCTTGCGGAGCCGGCGGGCAGTGCTGCCGGTGTCGAGCTCGGCCTCGACCACGATCTTCCCGGCGACGAGGTGCAGGCCGCCCGCAAACCGCAGCAGCGCCGCCATCTCGGCCTTGCGGCAGCAGGGCTTGGTGACCGTCAGCCTGGACAGCTCGTCCTTGACCGCCGACGTCATCGCCATGCCACTCCTCCGAAGACCTCTTCGTATGCGCGCGCGAGCAGCTCCGGGTCGTGCCGTGGAGTCCCGTCGCCAAGGGCCAGCGGCGAGAGCACCAGCCGTCCGCCCACCGACTGCGCTGCCGCCATGAGACCACGCCTGTCTACGACCATGTCCTCGTCCGCCAGGACGACGTCGATCCGCAGGTCGGGGGCATGCGCCGCGAGCGCGTCGAGGTAGGACTCGGGCGTGAAGCCGGCCGTCTCGCCGGCCTGCGGGGCGAGGTTGAGCGCCACCAGCCGGCGGGCGCTGGTCCGGTGCAGGGCATCGCGCAGGTCGGGCACGAGCAGGTGGGGCAGCACGCTGGTGAACCACGATCCCGGACCGAACACGACCCAGTCGGCGTCCTCGACGGCCCGGACGGCCTCCTTGCAGGCTGGCGGGTCGACGGGTCGCAGGTGCACGGCGGCGACCAGCCCCGCGGTCGTCGCGACAGCCACCTGACCCACGACCTGGGTCACCTCGGAGTGGTCGCTCGCGACGAGGCCGATCACCTCGGCGCAGATCTCCAGTGGCACCGGGCTCATTGGCAGGACGCGGCCGGTCAGCCCGAGCAGCTTGCCGAGCAGGTCGAGGGCGACGACGGGATCACCGGTCGCCTCCGCGAGCCCGGTGAGCAGCAGGTTGCCGACGGCGTGGCCGGCGAGCGGACCGTCACCGGCGAAGCGGTGCTGGAGCAACCGCGCCCAGGTCTGACCCCAGTCGTCGTCACCGGCCATCGCCGCCAGCGCCATCCTCAGATCACCCGGCGGCAGGGCGTCCAGCTCCTCGCGCAGCCGGCCGCTGGAGCCGCCGTCGTCCGCCACCGTCACGACGGCGGTGACATCGGCCGTCACGCGCCGCAGCGCCTGAAGCGACGCCGCCAGGCCGTGACCGCCGCCGAGCGCGACGACTCGGGTGCCCCCACTCATTCGGGGTCCCCGCGGAATCGTGAGCGCAGCGAGCGACTTCGTGGGGTTTTCATTCGCGGCCCAGGTCTCGGTGCGTGACGGTGACCTCGGCCCCGGCGCTTCGGAGCCGGGTGGCGAGCTGCTCGGCCATCGCCACACTGCGGTGCTTCCCACCCGTGCACCCGAGGGCGACCAGTGCGTAGCGCTTGCCCTCCGTGCGGTAGCCCTTGAGCACGAGTTCGAGAACGCCCTCGTAGCGGTCGAGGAACTCCGTCGCGCCGGGCTGCGCGAGGACGTAGTCGCGTACGGCGTCGTCGCGTCCCGTCATCGGTCGCAGCTCGGGGACCCAGTGCGGGTTGGGGAGGAAGCGGCAGTCGGCAACCAGGTCCGCGTCGACCGGCAGGCCGTACTTGAAGCCGAAGGACAGCACCGTGACATGCAACGCCCCGCTGTCGCCCTCACCGCCGAACGCCGCCGCCACCTTGCCGCGCAGCTCGTGCACGTTGAGCAGTGATGTGTCGAGCACCAGATCGGCCTCGCCCCGCAGATCGAGCAGCAGCTGCCGCTCGGCGGCGATGCCGTCGACCAGCCGGCCGTCTCCCTGCATCGGGTGCGGTCGCCGGACGCTCTCGAACCGGCGTACCAGAGCCTCGTCGCTCGCCTCGAGGAACAGGACCCTCGGGTGCACACCGCGTCGCTCCGTCTCGTCGATCGCCGTACGCAGGTCGGACGAGAAGGCCCGCGACCGCACGTCGGCAACGACGGCGATCTTCGAGACCGCACCCTGCGAGCGCGAGCCGAGATCGACCATCGTCGACAGCAGCGAAGGCGGAAGGTTGTCGACGACGAACCAGCCGAGGTCCTCGAGGCACTTCGCAGCCGTCGAGCGGCCGGCGCCGGACAGGCCGGTGACCACGATGACCTCGAGGCCGGTCGCGATCGTCATGAGTTGACGACCTCGCCGGTCATGGGGTCGAACGCCGGGGTCTCCGGCGTGGCGTCGGTGAGCGCGGCGACGACGGCCTCGGCCGTACGGCGACCGACGCCGGGCACCTCCATGACCTCGTCCACGCTCGCCGCCCTCAGTCGTTTCAGCGATCCGAAGTGTCGCAGCAGCGCCTTGCGGCGGGTTGCGCCGAGTCCGGCGATGTCGTCGAGCGCGGACTCGACCATCGACTTCGAGCGCTTCTTGCGGTGGAACGTGATGGCGAACCGGTGTGCCTCGTCTCGCACCCGCTGCAGGAGGTAGAGGCCCTCACTCGTGCGCGGCAGGATCACCGGGGCGTCCTGTCCCGGCAGCCAGACCTCCTCGAGCCGCTTGGCGAGCCCACACAGCGCCACGTCGTCGACCCCGAGCTCGTCCAGCGCGCGCTGGGCGGCGGCGACCTGCGGCGGTCCGCCGTCGACCACGACGAGCTGCGGCGGATAGGCGAAGCGTCGCGGCTTGCCGGTGGCGGGATCGATCGGCGTGTGCGGCGCGGCATCATCGCCGACCTCTGCGGCATCAAGCTCGCCGGTCTCCTGGCGCTCCGCGATGTAGCGCGCGAAGCGTCGTCGGATCACCTCGTGGATCGAGGCGACGTCGTCCTGTCCCTCGACGCCCTTGACGGCGAACGTGCGGTACTCCGACTTGCGGGCCAGGCCGTCCTCGAAGACGACCATCGATGCGACGACAGACGTGCCCTGCAGGTTGGAGACGTCGAAGCACTCGATCCGCAACGGAGCCTCGGTCAGCCCGAGTGCCTCCTGGATCTCGGCAAGGGCCTTCGACCGGGCGGTGAGGTCGCTGGCTCGTTTGGTCTTGTGCAGCGCGAACGCGTGCTTGGCGTTGCGCTCCACCGTCTCGAGGAGCGCCTTCTTGTCACCGCGCTGCGGCACCCGCAGCACGACGTTGGTGCCGCGCAACGTGCAGAGCCAGCTGGTGATCGCGTCGGCATCCGGCGGCAGGGCAGGGACAAGGACCTCTCTCGGTACGTCGGAAGCCTCGCCCGTGACGACGCCCGCACCCGCGACCATGCGGCGGTCCACCGCGAGCTCCGGATCGTCGTCGTCCTCGCCGTACGCCTGCACGAGGAACTGGCCGATCACCTCGCCGGTGGACAGGTCCTCGACCTTGTCCACGACGAAGCCGCGCTGCCCGCGGACCCGACCGCCGCGCACGTAGAACACCTGGATCGCGGCCTCGAGCTGGTCCTCGGCAACCGCGATGACATCGGCGTCGGTGCCGCCACCGAGCACGACGGTCTGCTTCTCGACGGCCCGGCGCAGCGCGCCGATGTCATCCCGGAGCCGCGCTGCGCGCTCGTACTCCTGCGCCGTGGCAGCGTCGGCCATCTCCTTCTCGAGCCGCTTGAGGTAGCGCCCGGTCGACCCGGCCATGAAGTCGCAGAAGTCGTCGACGATCTGCCGGTGCTCCTCCTGGGTGACCCGACCGATGCACGGCGCTGAGCACTTTCCGATGTAGCCGAGCAGGCATGGCCGGCCGACCTGACCGGCGCGCTTGAACACACCTGCGCTGCAGGTCCGCGCCGGGAAGACGCGCAGCAGCAGGTCGAGGGTCTCGCGGATGGCCCACGCGTGGGCATACGGACCGAAGTAGCGCACGCCCTTCTTCTTCGGCCCACGCATGACCTGCAGTCGCGGGTAGTCCTCGTAGAGCGTGACGGCCAACGACGGGTAGCTCTTGTCGTCGCGGTAGCGGACGTTGAAGCGCGGGTCGAACTCCTTGATCCAGCTGTACTCCAGCTGCAGGGCCTCGACCTCTGTCGTGACCACGGTCCAGTCGACGGCGCTCGCCGAGGTGACCATCTGCCGCGTGCGCGGGTGCAGGTTCTGCACGTCCTGGAAGTACGACGACAAGCGGCTGCGCAGGCTCTTGGCCTTGCCGACGTAGATGACGCGGCCGCGGTCGTCACGGAAGCGGTAGACCCCTGGCTGGACCGGAATCGTCCCCGCCGCCGGACGGTAGGACGACGGTTCTGCCACGGGCGCCAGCCTACGTCCGGGGACCCCGGTCAACAGGACGAATCGGACGGGTGGAACCCTGCCCTCGTGGTCGAGGACGAGGTCGCCGCAGAAGCAGTCCTCGACGACGGGCGGCTGGCCGGCCGCGGGCTCACGACGCTGCTCACCTTCCGCTGGCACCCTGACGACCCGCTGGCGGTCTCGCTGACGATCACCGCGGTGCCCGACCACCCCAGCCTGCCGCGGGGCGAGTGGGTGATCCTGCGCGACTTCCTGCGCTACGGCCTGGAGGAGGCGACCGGCGACGGCGCGGTGCGGATGCGACCGGACGACCAGCTCGACCGGATGTGGTTCGAGCTGGCCCGGCCCGGTCGGGCGGCATCGGTATCGGTCGCCCGCGACGTCGTACGCGACTTCCTGGACCGGACCGACGCGATCGTGCCAACCGGCGAGGAGCGCAGCGCAGAGGCGATCGACACGCTTCTCGCCCGACTGCTCGAAGCGGATTAGCCGGCGTAGACCGTCACGGGCGTGCCGACGGTGAGCAGGTCGTAGAGCCGATCCATGGCCGGATCGGTGATGCGAACGCAACCGTGACTCGCGGGGTACGGAGGCACGCTGCCGCTGCCATGGATGGCAAAGCCGCCGTAGAAGTAGGCCGGCCGGTACATGATCCCGAGCGGGCTCTTGTGCTGCGGATCATTGATCTTCCTGGTGATCGCGAAGCTGCCCAGCGGCGTCACCGCGCGGTGTGTGACGCCCTCGCTCTCGTAGAGCTTCCCGCTGCCGGTGGAGACGTCGAGGATGCGACGCAGGACACCGCCCTCGGACAGGTAGAGCACCTGCTTGCGGATGTCGATCTCGATGGCCCGACCGCTCTTGGGGTACTGCAGTCGCACCGGCGCCGGGGCACCGAGCCGCACCCGCGTCGCACTGTCGTAGCGCCCGGTGCGAGCGATGCCCTGCGACTTCTGGAACGCGAACACCGCATGCGTCAGGTCGTAGTCGAAGACGCCGTCGACCCGTCCGACGTCCGCCTTCTGTGCCGCCAGCCGCTGCTCCAGGGTGAGCACGTCGGCACCGGTGTCGCCCCGACCGAGGTCCCGCGGGTCGACCTGCACGGCCATCGCAGGCGTCGCCGCCGCCAGGTGCGCCGGCCGCGCGGGCATCACGACCTGGAAGACGTACCGGTCGACGGCGCTCGGCGTGACCGTCCACGAGTAGCCGCCGCTGCCGTCGATGCCGACGACGGCGACGTCGGCCCAGCTGCCGTCGGCGGCGCGCCGGCGGATCGCGAGCCGCGTGCCCGGGTACGCCGGCGCGACCGAGCCGCGCACGATGGTCGTCTGGCCCACCTTGATGCCCGCCGGCGTGAACACACCGTTGACGCGCGGCTGCAGGGTGCTCACCGTCTTGTTGCTGACGGAGGGCGCGTTGAGGGCGTCCCCGCCGTACCGGAGCTGGTACTCGGCCGTCACCCGCGGCGACAGCACGTAGGCGAGCCGGCCGTTGGCGTCGGTCCGGACGCTTGCGAGCACGACCCGGCTGTCCTGGCCGGCCGTGCGGGACAGCACCTGGACGGACGCGTCGGCGATCGGGGAGCCGTCGGCTCGCGAGAGACCGCCGGTCAGCGTCAACGTCGCGCCGTACGTCACGGTGCCGGCGGAACGGGTGACGGCGAGGTACGACGCGATCGGGCCGGCCGGGACGGGGCTGCTCGTCGGCGCCGGTGACGAGCTCGGGTCCGGTGACGGAGTCGGCTCGGCAACCGCGACCCCGGCGTACGACGTCACGAGCACGCCGGTGAGAGCGGCGGTCAGCGCACTGGTGCGCAGGAGCGGGTGGCGCATGTGGGGCCTTTCGGGCGAGCGACCGCGAAACCGTAACCGAGGCGGCCCGGCTGCGCGGGCGGTTCGGCCAAGACCTCGGGCGGCCTACCGGGCCGCCGCGACCTTCTTGCGGGCCGGCTTCTTCGGAACCGTCGCGGTGGCCTTCGTCGCCGGCTTCGTGGCCGCCTTGGCGGTGGCCTTGCGCCGCGGCGCGGGCTCGCCGGGCGGCGCCGGGAAGCGGTTGCGGCCGGCGAGGACCTCCTTGAGGAATCGACCCGTGTGCGAGGCCTCGATGGCGGCGACCTCTTCCGGTGTCCCTACGGCGACGACGGTGCCGCCGCCGGAGCCGCCCTCGGGACCCATGTCGATGACCCAGTCGGCGGTCTTGATGACGTCGAGGTTGTGCTCGATGACGATGACCGAGTTGCCCTGGTCGACCAGCCGGCCGAGGACTCCGAGCAGCTTGTTGATGTCCTCGAAGTGCAGGCCGGTCGTCGGCTCGTCGAGGATGTAGACGGTGCGGCCGGTCTGCCGCTTCTGCAGCTCGCTCGCAAGCTTCACGCGCTGCGCCTCACCGCCGGACAGGGTCGGGGCCGGCTGACCGAGCCGGACGTATCCGAGGCCGACGTCGACGAGCGTCTGCAGGTGTCGCCGGATCGCGGGCACGGCCTCGAAGAACTCCGCCGCCTCCTCGATCGCCATGTCGAGGATCTCGGAGATGGTCTTGCCCTTGAAGTGCACCTCGAGCGTCTCGCGGTTGTAGCGCGCGCCGTGACAGACCTCGCACGGGACATAGACGTCGGGCAGGAAGTTCATCTCGATCTTGATGGTGCCGTCGCCCTTGCACGCCTCGCACCGGCCGCCCTTGACGTTGAACGAGAACCGACCCGGCTGGTAGCCGCGGACCTTCGCCTCGGTCGTCTCGGCGAACAGCCTGCGCATGTGGTCGAAGACACCGGTGTAGGTCGCCGGGTTGGACCGCGGGGTGCGGCCGATAGGCGACTGGTCGACGCGCACGACCTTGTCGAGGTGCTCGAGGCCGCTCACGCGGGTGTGCCGGCCCGGCACGTCGCGCGCGCCGTTGAGCTGCTTGACGAGCACCGACGCGAGGATGTCGTTGACGAGCGTCGACTTGCCGGATCCGCTGACGCCGGTGACGGCGACGAGGCAACCGAGCGGGAAGCTGACGGTGACGTCCTGCAGGTTGTGCTCCCGAGCGCCCACGACGGTGAGCTCGCGCTTCGGCGTCGGCGGCCGTCGTACGGAAGGGATGTCGATCGCGAGCCGACCGGAGAGGTACTGACCCGTGATCGAGTCTGGACTGGCCAGCAGGTCCTCGACCGTGCCGGACACGACGATCTGGCCGCCGTGCTCACCGGCTCGCGGGCCGATGTCGACCACCCAGTCGGCCGTGGCGATCGTGTCCTCGTCGTGCTCGACGACGATGAGCGTGTTGCCCAGGTCCTTGAGCCGGAGCAGCGTCTCGATGAGGCGCCGGTTGTCGCGCTGGTGCAGCCCGATGCTGGGCTCGTCGAGGACGTAGAGGACGCCCACCAGACCCGACCCGATCTGCGTCGCCAGCCGGATGCGCTGCGCCTCGCCGCCGGCGAGCGTCGCGGAGGGGCGATCGAGCGAGAGGTAGTCGAGACCCACGTCGAGAAGAAAGCCCAGCCGGGCGTTGACCTCCTTCACGACGCGCTCAGCGATGACGGTCTGCCGAGCGTCGAGCTCGAGGTTGCGCAGGAAGTCGGCGCACTCGCGGATGGACATCGACGCGACCTCGGCGATCGACCTGTCCGCGAGCGTGACGGCGAGGACCTCGGGCTTCAGCCGCGCCCCGTTGCACTCGGGGCACGGCACCTCGCGCATGTAGCCCTCGTAGCGCTCCCGACTGGTGTCGCTCTCCGACTCCGCGTGCCGCCGCTCGATGAACGGGATCACACCTTCGTACGCCGTGTAGTAGCTGCGCTCGCGGCCGTAGCGGTTGCGGTAGCGGACGTGCACCTCGGTGTCGTGTCCATGCAGGACCGCATCCTGCTGCTTCTTCGTCAGCTTCTTCCAGGGCGTGCTGAGCTTGAAGCCGAGTGCGTCGCCGAGGGCCTGGATGAGCCGGCCGAAGTACTCGATGTTGTGCCCGCTCGACCACGGCGAGATGGCGCCCTCCTCGAAGCTCTTGTCGAAGTCGGGCACGACGAGCTCGGGGTCGACCTCCTTGCGGGTGCCGAGGCCATGGCACTCGACGCAGGCGCCGTACGGCGAGTTGAAGGAGAACGAGCGCGGCTCGAGCTCCTCGAAGGACAGGTCGTCGTACAGGCAGGCGAGGTGCTCCGAGAACGTGCGCTCGCGGTGCGGGTCGTCGTCGGGCAGGTCGATGAACTCGAGGACGACGAGGCCGCCGCCGAGCTGCAGCGCGGTCTCGACGGAGTCGGTGAGCCGGCGCTTCGACGACTCCTTCACGGTGAGGCGGTCGACGACCACCTCGATCGTGTGCTTCTCCTGCTTCTTGAGCTTCGGGACCTCGGTCAGCGCGTGCACGACGCCGTCGACGCGAGCCCGGCTGAAGCCCTTGGTCTGCAGCTCGGCAAAGAGGTCGACGTACTCCCCTTTCCGGCCCCGGATGACCGGTGCGAGCACCTGGAAGCGGCTGCCCTCCTCGAGCTCGAGGACGCGGTCGACGATCTGGCTGGGCTGCTGGCGGGCGATGACGCGTCCGCACTTCGGGCCGTGCGGGATGCCGGCGCGGGCGTAGAGCAGGCGGAGGTAGTCGTAGACCTCGGTGATCGTCCCGACGGTGGACCTGGGGTTCTTGCTCGTCGACTTCTGGTCGATGCTGACCGCCGGCGACAGCCCCTCGATGAAGTCGACGTCGGGCTTGTCCATCTGACCGAGGAACTGGCGCGCGTAGGCACTCAGCGACTCGACGTACCGTCGCTGGCCCTCGGCGAAGATCGTGTCGAACGCCAGGCTGGACTTGCCGGACCCGGACAGGCCGGTGAACACGACCAGCGCGTTGCGCGGCAGGTCGAGGGAGACGTCCTTGAGGTTGTGCTCGCGCGCTCCGCGCACGACCAGGCGGTCAGCCATCGGGTCCATTCTTCGAGGTGCCCTGCGTCGGGTCTGCCAGGGCCATGGGGAAGGCCGTCCCCAGGCTAACGTCGGGGTCCGACAGAACTCTTCCGGGAACGGACCTGTGACACCGACGACAGAGCTGGTCGCCGCCCGCGAGGCGACCGCGAGGATGCGCGCCCTCGTGGACGGCATTGATGATCTTGCCGCCCCGTCCCTGCTCCCTGGCTGGAACCGGACGTACGTCGTCGCGCACATCGCCGGCAACGCGCTCGGGCAGATCCGGATGCTGCGCGGGGCCGAGCGCGGCGAGATCGCCGACCAGTACCCCGGCGGAGCCGAGGGGCGGGCCGCGGAGATCGACGACCTGGCCAGGGACCCTCGGGCCGCCGTGGCCGCCCTGCACCGCACCGCGGACGAGCTCGACGCAGCCTGGCGGGACACCACGGACTGGGACGCCGAGGCCCGCGCCCTGGGCGGTGCCCTGATCCCGGTCTGGCGGATCCCGTGGATCCGCTGGCGCGAGGTCGAGGTGCACGCCGTCGACCTCGCCGCCGGATACCGACCCGCCGACTGGCCGGCGGAGTTCGTACGCCGGCTGTTGGCCGAGCTGCGGGAATGGCCCGCCTGTCCCCCACTCGACGGGATCACCGGACCCGACCACGCGCTGGCTGCATGGCTCAGCGGGCGCAGCGCGGGCGAGGACCTCCAGGGCGACCGGCCCGACCTGCCAGAGTGGCGCTGAGACCCAGGAGGACCTGTGCCCTACACCGGTGAGGTGACCGTCGGCGGCCCAGTCGACGTACGCGAGCTGCCCGGTCTGACGATCACCAAGATCGCGACCAACCCGTTCAACAACAACTGCTACTTCCTGCGTGACACCGACTCCGGCGAGACGCTGCTGATCGACGCCGCCGGTGATCCCGAGCGGCTGCTCGAGGCGCTCGGCGACGGGTCGCTCGTCGGGGTCGTCGAGACCCACGGCCACTGGGACCACCAGCAAGCGCTCGTCGACCTGGTGAAGGCCACCGGCGCGCCGGTCCTGGCGACCGAGGCCGACGCCGGCGACCTCCCGCTGCCGGTTGACCGGGTGCTGGCCGAGGGGGACGTGGTGCGCGTCGGCCCGCACGAGCTGACGGCGATCACTCTCGTGGGCCACACGCCGGGCTCGGTCGCGCTGCACTACGCGCCCGAAGGCGGCCACCTGTTCACCGGCGACTCACTGTTCCCCGGCGGGGTTGGTAACACGGAGAAGGATGCCGTGCGCTTCACCTCGCTGATCAACGACGTCGAGGCCAAGCTGTTCGGCGCGTTCCCGGACTCCACCTGGGTCTATCCGGGGCACGGCTCGGACACGACGCTCGGCGTCGAACGGCCGTCCCTGCCGGAGTGGCGCGAGCGCGGCTGGTAGCCAGCCTCGCTCGCGCCGTTGCACCAACCCGGGGCTAGTACACCCGGACAGAGATCGTGTTGCTGACCCCGGCGGCGTTGTTCAGGGTCTGCGAGGTGCGGACCTTGAACTGGAACGTGCCGATGCCGGTGAACGTCCGCGTGACGCGGTAGATGCCGGAGTCGTCGGTCACCAGGTTCGACGTGCGGATCTCATTGCCGAACCCGTCGACCCGGTACAGCGTGATGAGCTGACCGGCGACACGCGGCAGGTTGCGGCCCTGGAACAGGTACGTCCTGGTGCCGGTGCGAATGGTGCTGAGACTGAGCACGGTTCGGACGTTGACGACGACCGACGGCGTGTCCTGGCCGGCACCGGTCGCATAGCTCAGGTAGCAGCGGGTGTTGCGACCCAGCGCCAGCGTGAACGTCGCCGGGTTGGCTGCTGCGTCGAAGGCACCAGCCCGCGCGACGAAGTACGTCGTCGACGGGCGCGTGTAGCAGTGCAGCTGGTACTGCTGGTTCGCCGCGCCCGTTGCCACCAGCGTCGCCGTCGTTCCGGCGGGGATGGTCGGCGTCCGCACCGTCAGTGTCGGGTTCCCGCGGCCCGGTGATGCGGTCGGCGTCGCCGTCCGCGTCGGGGTCGGGGTCGCCGAAGGACTCGGGCTCGGTGACGGCGCGCTGAACGTTGCCTTCGCGACGTTCGACTGCACCGCGGCGTTGCTCGTCAGCGCCGCACGCACGTCGACTCCCCCGGCCACGCTGCTGTAGACCCCGAAGGTGGCACTCACGGTCCCGTTCTGCGCAACCGTTGTCGTGAAGTTGCGGCTCGTGGTCGCGGCCGTCGTCCCGGTGCCGGTCGACGGCGACTGGGTCGGATTCCCGTTCGAGCCGGGCGGGGTGTTCTTGGTGGTGTCGCAGAAGGCGATCGTGCCGGCGTAGGCGGGGTTCTGCGTCAGCGTGACGGTGACGGTCGGTGTGTCCGTCGGCTTCGCGCCGTTGTCGGTCGCCGTGACCGTGTACGACTGACATGTACCTGCCGCGCTGGTCTGGCTCGACGGCGTGATCGACAGCTGCGTGGTCGCCGCTGCTGTTGCGGCCGTTGGCGCCAGTGCTGAGACACCGCCGCCTATCGTCGCGACCGTGACGGCGGCGATCCCCAGGCGCTTGAGCGTTCGAATGGTGCTTGTCATGCGATGTCCTTCGGTCGTTTCCGATGCGCAGCGCACCGGGACGCGCACCGCAAGGACCGGACGGATCGCTCGGAGCGAACCTACCCGCAGCGCGGCAACCCGAAGCGCACAGCGAGCGCTCAGTTGCGATCGGTGATCGGTCGGACGGCTCCCGGGTCGCGCCGCACCTTGCGCAGGCTCGCGACGGTCGTGACCAGCAGAACGATGACGATGACACCGAGGGATACCGGGATCGACACCTCCGGCGCCTGCTCCACGCCGTTCAGGTGCAGGGCCTCGAGGACGAGCTTCACACCGATGAAGCCGAGGATGACCGCAAGACCGGTCGACAGGTAGACGAGCTTCTCGAGCAGACCGTCGACGAGGAAGAACAGCTGTCGCAACCCCATCAACGCGAAGGCGTTGGCGGCGACGATGAGGTATGGGTCCTTCGTCACGCCGAAGATCGCCGGGATCGAGTCGAGCGCGAACACGAGACCGACCACGGACACCGCGACCATCGCGACGAGCAGCGGGGTGAGGGCTCTGCTTCCGTCCTGGCGCACGATCAGCTTGCTTCCGTCGTACTCGTCCGTGACCGGGAAGACGCGGCGGACGAGCCGTACGACGGCGCTGTCGCCTGGGTCGTCGTGCTGGCCGTCCTTCGCGCGGACGAGCCCGACCGCTGTGTAGAGGAGGATCGCGCCGAAGACGAAGAAGGTGGCGCTGAACCGCTGCGCCGCCGCGGCACCCCCGACGATGAACGGCGCGCGCAGGACCATCGTGCCGATGATGCCGACCAGTAGCACGTCCTTGCGTTGTGCCTCTGGCACGCACAGGCTCGACATCAGCAGCAGATACACGAACAGGTTGTCCACGGAGAGGCTGTACTCCAGGATGTAGCCGGTCGTGAACTGGGTGGCCGAAGCGGCTCCGGCGACGGCGAGCAGGCCGAGGGCGAACAGCAGCGCCAGACCGACGTAGACCGCCACACCGGTCGCTGCGGCGCGGGTCGTCACCTCACGCGGGTTTCGGTGGCCGCTGACCAGGTCGACAGCGAGGATCGCAACGAACGCGGTCACGGTCGCGATCCACAGCCAGATCGGGACGTCCAGCACGACTGCTCCATCCGGTGGGCACCAAGGGTCCACCGGAGGTCTCTCCCGCCACACCTCGCGGTGGGCCGGGCGCGCCGGGCGCTTGCGAGCAAGAGCCGTGCTGACGACGCGGACGTGATGGGGATACTCCCCTCCGACCCGGCCAGCCTACCGCCGGACTGTCGGGTGGGGACGGGCGGATGCGGCCCGATTGGGCCATTGCCCGACTCCGGGCACCGCCCGACAGTGTCCGGGAGACGCATCCGTCGAGGCCCGGGGGGGCTCATGACCGACATCTCCACCACCGACCTCTCCGTTGTCAAGACGGCAGGCATCGATGGCTTCACCGGCCCCATCTGGGCTCCTGGCGACGCGGGTTACGACGAGGCCAGGCACGTGTTCAACGGGATGGTCGACCGTCGTCCGGCCCTGATCGCCCGCTGCCACAGCGCCGATGACGTCTCGGCGGCCGTTCGGCACGCCGTGGCCACCGGCCTTCCCGTGAGTGTGTACGGCGGAGGGCACTCGGTGACCGGCTCGGCCGTCATCGACGGCGGGCTCTGCATCGACATGCGGGGGCTCAAGGGCGTCGCCGTGGACCCGGCCGACCGGACAGTGCGGGCCGGCGCGGGTCTGACGTGGGGCGAGCTCGACGCGGCCTGCCAGGAGCACGGTCTCGCGGTCACGGGCGGACGCGTGTCCACCACCGGTATCGCCGGCCTCGCGCTCGGCAGCGGAAGCGGCTGGGTCGAGCGCGCCTTCGGCTACACGTGCGACAACCTGCTGTCAGCACAGGTCGTCACCGCCGCAGGCGACCAGGTGACCGCGTCGGCCACGACTCACCCCGACCTGTTCTGGGCATTACGCGGGGGCGGCGGCAACTTCGGGATCGTGACGGAGTTCGTGCTGCGACTGCACCCGCTCGGTCCGATCGTGCTCGGCGGGCTCTTGGTGTATCCGGCGCAGCAGGCGCGCGCGGTGACCCGTGCCTGGCGCGACTGCATGCTCGCCGCACCGGACGCACTCGGGACCGGGCTGGCCTTCATCACCGCGCCACCCGCGGACTTCGTACCGGAGCCGGTGCGCGGACACCCGGTCGTCGGCATCATCGTGTGCTGGTCGGGGCCGGTCGAGGAGGGTCGGGCGGCGCTCGCTCCGCTCCTCGAAGCGGTGCCCCCCGCGGTCGACATGGTCCAGCCGATGCCGTACGTCGCCCTGCAGCAGCTCATCGACGAGGGCAACCAGGCCGGGATGCAGAACTACTGGCGCGGCGACTTCTTCGACGCACTACCGGACGAAGCCCTCGACGTCCTCGTCGAGCATGCGACCGTGCCTGAGTCGCCGCACACGCAGATCATCGTGACGCCGTGCGGCGGAGCCATCGCCCGCGTCCCGGACGACGCGACGGCCTTCGGCACGCGCAACGCGGCGTTCCAGCTGCACTACCTCGGCATGTGGGCCGATGGCGCGGACAGCGACCGCAACATCGCCTCCATCAAGGCTCTGTCGACAGCGATGAAGGGCTGGTCGACCGGCACGGCTTACCTGAACTTCCTCGGCGACGAGGGGCAGGAGCGGATCGCCGCCGGCTTCGGGCCGGAGAAGTACGCCCGGCTGCGGGTGCTGAAGAAGCAGTGGGACCCGACGAACCTGTTCCGCCACAACCAGAACATCCCGCCGGCCGAGTAAGGCGCCGACGGGATGCTCGAGGGCTGGGGCGGCTAGCGCAGCAGGTCCTCGACCTTGTCGATGACCGGGTTGCACACCTGGTAGGTGTCGTGGCCGGGCACGCCGACCGTGCCACAGCCGGCCGACGCCGGGCCGGAGGCGGACAGGGCGGTGAGGGAGGTTGCCGCGGCGGCACCCACTGCCAGGGCGGCGGCCAGAAGGACTCGACGAACGGTCATGCACGCTCCACTGCTCTCCGCCGGCCCATCGCCGGCGCGTGCCGGGCCCTTCGCTGTACCGAGACGATCTCCTTCTCAAGATCGTGCTCCGTTACCGCACGCCCGCGGCGTCCATCCCCCTGAGCTCCTTCTTCAGCTCGCCGATCTCGTCCCGGAGCCGGGCGGCCAGCTCGAAGTGCAGCTCACGGGCCGCCTCGTGCATCTGGTCCTGGAGCTGCTGGATGAGCTGGGCGAGCTCGGCCCGCGGCATCCCGGCGAGGTCCTTGGCGTGCTTGCCGGCGCCACCCTTGGACGACATGCCGGGGACCGGCGCCTTGCCCCGCGACTGACTGCGGCCGGACCCGCCGACCAGGTCGGGGTCCTCGCGGACGATGTCGTCGAGGATGTCGGCGATCCGCTTGCGCAGCGGCTGCGGGTCGAGGCCGCGCTCGGTGTTGTAAGCGACCTGCTTGGCGCGGCGCCGGTTGGTCTCGTCGATCGCCTTGGCCATCGACGGCGTGACCGTGTCGGCGTACATGTGCACCTGGCCGCTGACGTTGCGGGCGGCGCGGCCGATGGTCTGGATGAGACTCGTCCCGCTGCGCAGGAAGCCCTCCTTGTCCGCGTCGAGGATCGCGACGAGCGAGACCTCCGGCAGGTCCAAGCCCTCGCGGAGCAGGTTGATCCCGACGAGGACGTCGAACTCCCCCAGCCGCAGCTCCTTGAGCAGCTCGATGCGGCGGATGGTGTCGACCTCGGAGTGCAGGTAGCGCACCCGGATGCCGAGCTCGAGCAGGTAGTCGGTGAGGTCCTCCGACATCTTCTTGGTCAGCGTGGTGACCAGGACCCGCTCGTCCTTGTCGGAGCGCACCTTGATCTCGTGGACCAGGTCGTCGATCTGCCCCTTCGTCGGCTTGACCACGATCTCGGGGTCGACCAGGCCGGTCGGCCGGATCACCTGCTCGACGACGTCATCGCGGACCCGGCTCAACTCGTACGGACCCGGCGTCGCCGACAGGTAGACCGTCTGGCCGGTGCGCTGCAGGAACTCCTCCCACTTGAGCGGTCGGTTGTCCATCGCGCTCGGCAGCCGGAAGCCGTGGTCGACGAGGGTGCGCTTGCGGGACATGTCGCCCTCGTACATCGCGCCGATCTGCGGCACGGTCACGTGCGACTCGTCGAGGACGAGAAGGAAGTCCTCGGGGAAGTAGTCGAGCAGCGTGTGCGGCGCGGTGCCTGCTGACCGGCCGTCGATGTGCCGGCTGTAGTTCTCGATGCCGGAGCAGAAACCGACCTGCCGCATCATCTCGATGTCGTACGTCGTGCGCATCCGAAGCCGCTGCGCTTCGAGCAGCTTGCCCTGCCGCTCCATCTCCGCGAGCCGGTCGGCGAGCTCGAGCTCGATGCCGTTGATGGCGCGCTCCATGCGCTCCGGACCCGCGACGTAGTGGGTGGCCGGGAAGACGAAGACCTCGTCGTGCTCCTCGACGACCTCACCCGTCAGGGGGTGCAACGTCATGACCTTCTCGATCTCGTCGCCGAACATCTCGACGCGCACCGCGAGCTCCTCGTAGACCGGGAAGACCTCGATGGTGTCGCCGCGCACCCGGAACGTCCCGCGAGTGAAGGCCAGGTCGTTGCGGGTGTACTGCACATCGACCAGCTTGCGGAGCAGCTTGTCCCGCTCGACGACGTCGCCGACGGTGAGCTTGACCATCCGGTCGACGTACTCCTGCGGCGTACCAAGGCCGTAGATGCAGGAAACGGAAGCGACGACGATGACGTCACGCCGGGTGAGCAGGGACATCGTCGCGGAGTGGCGGAGGCGCTCGACCTCCTCGTTGATGCTCGAGTCCTTCTCGATGTAGGTGTCCGTCTGCGGGACGTAGGCCTCCGGCTGGTAGTAGTCGTAGTAGGAGACGAAGTACTCCACCGCGTTGTGCGGCAGCAGCTCGCGGAACTCGTTGGCGAGCTGCGCGGCGAGGGTCTTGTTGGGCGCCATCACCAGCGTCGGCCGCTGGACCCGCTCGACGAGCCAGGCGGTGGTCGCGCTCTTGCCGGTGCCGGTCGCGCCGAGCAGGACGACGTCGGGGCGGCCCTCGGTCAGCCGGCGCTCCAGCTCATCGATCGCGGCCGGCTGGTCACCGGCGGGCTGGAAGTCGCTGACGACCTCGAAGCGGCGCGTGGAGCGGCGCAGGCTGGTGTCAAGCCGCGGAACGGAGGGCTTCGCGCCATGCGCATGAGAGACGGGAGCGGGCACGCCCCCACGTTACGTCCGGGGTCCGACAGGGCTAACGGCCGAACGCGGTCTTGCCGGGGTGCCATCCGGGCCGGGTCGCCTTGGTGAGCACCGGCAGGCCGGCCGCCTTCATGGCATCGGCCGCCTGCACCTCCCGGACCGCGGGGGCGTACCGCTTCGACGCAGCTTTCAACGCGCTCCACTGCTGGGAACCGGTGGTCTGCCAGGACCAGAGGCTGATCGACTGCGCGCCCGACATGCGGGCCGCGGTCACGAACGCGGTGACGCTCTTGCCAGGGTGCGGATCGGCGGCGAGGTACGGCGCGTCGAGCCGCCCGTCGTACCCCTGGCCGACCGGGATCACCGGCTTGCCGTACTGCTGCAGCACGCGCATCGACGTCCGGGTGACCCGGCTGGGCGAGCGGTTGTACCAGTACGCCATCGGGATGATCGCGTCGGCGTTGCGAGCGGTGCGGATGTAGGGGTAGCGGTTGATGCGGTTCTCGCTCGGCCACGGGACGGTGGCGAGGATGGCGACCCGGGCGGGCAGCGAGCGCCGCAGCGTCCGGTAGTAGCGGTTGATGGAGTCGCGGGTCGCGTGCGTGCCCTCGGAGGCGGTCTCGATGTCGGGTGCGACGGCGGCGACCATCGGTACGCCGGGCTGGTGCCACCAAGCCGCGCGGGCCAGTCGCCGGGCATCGGCCTCGGGGTGCTGCAGTGTGGGGAAGTCCCACGCGATGACCTTGATGTCGGTGCCGTTCGTCGCCGGCATCAGCTGGCTGAGCGTCTTCCCACCGATCCAGCCCTTCTTGCTGCTGCCGGTCTGCACGAACAGGTGCGTCAACCCGGCCAGCTTCGCCCGCCGGACGACCTTGCGGCCGTTGCCGCCCTCGGTCCGGCTCCAGTCATGGATCCACATGCCCGTGCCGGTCGGCAGCCAGCGTTCGACCGGAGTGCTGACGGCAACCGTCCGGACCGCGACCCGCCTGTGCCGTGCCACTGGGCGTGGCCCGACCGCGGCCTGCACGATCTTCTCGCCGACACCGATGCCGGCGCTGGCCGGGCTGGCAACGGTCGCTGCGGTCGCGAGGGGAAGCGGGCCCGTCACCTGGGAGATCGCACCGAGCCCGATCAGCAGAACCGCGACGGATGCGACGCAGACCTCGCGGGCGTGCTGGGCGGCGGCACGGTCGAGCGACGCCAGTGCAGAGGGGAGGGCCACGAGGTGGACGCTACGTGTTGCCCCGGTAACGCGTTGTCGAAACGCGCTGTGGCTGTCGGGCTAGCCTTTCCTGCCCTCCACGTCAGTAAGCAAAGCACGCCAAACCCGGTCGACTTGAGGCGCGAGCTGGTCGATGGGGCCGTCGTTCGTGATCACGTACGTCGCCGCGGCGATCTTGTCCTCGAGCGGCGCCTGGGCATCGATCCGGGCCTGCGCGTCCTCGGGGGTCATGCCGCGAAGCCGGGTGAGCCGGTCGAACTGGGTCGGCGGGTCCGCCGCGACGACGACGACGGCGTCGTACACATCCTGCAGGTTGTTCTCGACCAGGAGCGGTACGTCGTGGATGAGCACGGGGGCGCCGCTTGCCTCTGCGGCGGCGATCTGACGGGCCGACTCCTCCCCCACCAGCGGGTGGACGATCGCGTTCAGCGCGGCGAGCTGATCGGGGTCGGCGAACACGATCCGGCCGAGGGCCTCCCGGTCCAGCTCCCCGTCCGGGCGCAGGATCTCGGGCCCGAACTGCGCGACAACCGCGGCCAGTCCTGGCGTCCCCTTGGCGACGACCGCGCGGGCGTTGACGTCGGCGTCGACGAGCACCGCCCCTCGCTCGACGAACAGCGCGCTGACCGCCGACTTCCCCGATCCGATCCCGCCCGTGAGCCCCACCCTCAGCACGCCGCCGCCCGGAGCATGCCCGCCACCCTAGATCCGCCGCGTGGGGCATGCGGACAGGCGACTGCCAGTTGCCGCACGCTCTTCGGCCGAACGGGCGGGGGTCAGGCGGCCGGAGCCAAGCTGGCCCGCAGCAACTGGCCGTCGGCAATCCGCCCGCCCGCGGCTGCCGCGATCTGCCGCAACACCGGCAGCGGGGTGCGGACGACCTCGGCCCAGCTGTATCGCAGGACCCGCCAGCCGAGCTCCGCGAGCTTGTTGTCGCGTTCGCGATCGCGAGCTGGGTCCGGATGCCACTTCTGACCATCCACCTCGATCACGAGCCGCGCGATCTCGAAGGCGAAGTCGGCGCGGAATACACGACCGGTGGCCGAGTCGAGGATCACGTGCTGACTGCGGAAGCCGCTGAGTCCGGCCATGAGCATGCGCACCCGGAGCACCGACTCGAGAACGGAGTCGGACGCGGCGTCGGCGTACTCGAGCACGCGCCTACAACGACGCGCGTCCCTGACTCCGCGGAGTGAGGTTGCGGCCGCGCGCAGCTCGGCCAGCGACACGTCACCAGCGCGCAACGCGCTGTCGCACACGACCACGGCCTCGATCAGCGGCAACGAAAGGGCACAATCGATGACCGTCTGCACTGCCGTGGTCGCGGCGATGCCGTCTGCATCGGGCACTGCGACGACGGTGTCGACGGCGAGACCTCGGCGCTCCATCACCTTCACCTCGGTGACGACGGCGCGCCGCGAGCCATGCGGGACGGCGAGTTCGATCGATCGCGCCGGCTCGACCAGCAGACCCCATCCGCGCAGCGCCGCTGCCGTCCGTCGATGCGCCAACGCTCCTGACCCGAGGCTCAGGATCGCCGCCCGGACGTGCGCGGCGTACGCGGGTGCGACCGCCCCGTCGGTGACGAGGTGCAGTGGCGTGGCAGGAAGCGGCGTCAGCGCGTAGACCCGCCGGTGCACGCGCACGACGTCGCGGGCGGCAACCGCACGGGCCACGGCCGCGGGCGCCAGCCCAGCTGCCCGGAGCTGCTGCGCGATCGCCATGCCCTGCTGGGTCCGGCCACATGTCTCGACTGCGGTGACAACGTCCACGGGCCGCACTGTGGGCCCTCGCGTCGGGCTTCCGGGCGCGAGCAGGCATATGTGTGGACAACCCACTTCCGGACAGCCGACTGCCAGTACGCCGGCACCCGCCGTACTCGGCCCCGGGTGCACGCGCGTGCCCGCCCGCACGGGGGCGAACTGGCAGTCGCCTGTCCGTGGGGCGGTCAAGCGAGAGGCCCCGAGCCGCCTGCGCGGGTCGGGGTCTCTCGGCTCACGTGCGGGGTGCTACTCGGTGGTGCCGGAGAGCTTCTCGCGCAGGGCCTGCAGGGCCTCGTCGCTCGCGAGGGGACCCGCGCTCGGCACTGGCGCCGCCGCGGGCGCGTCGCCCTCGGTGCTCGCCTCGCCCTCCACCGGCTCGCCGTCCTCACCGGTGACAGAGGTGTACGACGTCGGCTCCGCAGCCTCGGCGTCAGCCGCCTGCATCCGCTTGATCTGCTCCTGGTGGGCGGCGAAGCGCTTCTGCGCCTCGGCGTACTGCTTCTCCCACTTGGCCTGGGCCTCTTCATGGCCCGGCAGCCACTCGCCCGTGTCGGGGTCGAAGCCCTCCGGGTAGATGTAGTGGCCGGCCTCGTCGTAGTTGGCCGCCATGCCGTACTGCGCCGGGTCGAAGTGCTCCTCGGCCTGTGGGCCGTTCTCGTTGGCCTGCTTGAGCGACAGCGAGATGCGGCGACGCTCGAGGTCGATGTCGATGACCTTCACCAGCAGCTCGTCGCCGACGTTGACGACCTGCTCCGGGATCTCGACGTGGCGCTCGGCCAGCTCGGAGATGTGGACCAGGCCCTCGATGCCCTCGTCGACGCGCACGAACGCACCGAACGGCACGAGCTTCGTTACCCGACCGGGCACGACCTGGTTGATCTGGTGCGTGCGGGCGAACTGCTGCCACGGGTCTTCCTGCGTCGCCTTCAGCGACAGCGAGACCCGCTCGCGGTCAAGGGCGACGTCGAGGACCTCGCCGGTGACCTCCTGGCCGACCGCCACCACCGCCGACGGGTGGTCGATGTGCTTCCACGACAGCTCGGAGACG
>JAWWOH010000085.1:0-3515 GCA_033851845.1 Actinomycetota bacterium | reverse complement strand
GGGCCGGCGAGATCGAGGGCGCCGGCCGCGACGAGGACGCGCTGGCCTACCTGCGCGACGCGCCCGACTACCGCAACCTGCTGCTCGTCGAGCAGCCCAATGGCGACTACGGCCACACGATGCTGCGCCAGTTCCTGTTCGACGCGTATGCGGTCGAGCTGTGGGACGCGATGTCCTCGTCCACTGATGCTGTCGTCGCGGGCGTTGCCGGCAAGGCCGCGAAGGAGGCGGCGTACCACGTCCGGCACTCCGCCGGCTGGGTCGTGCGGCTGGGCGACGGCACAGTGGACTCGCACGAGCGGATGCTCGCCGCGCTCGAGCTGCTCTGGCCGTACGCCGGCGAGGCCTTCCTCGACGACGAGGTCGATGTCGCGGCCGCCGAGTCGGGATTGATGCCGCTTCCCTCGTCACTGCTTCCGGCGTACCGGCATCGGGTCGAGTCCGTCCTGGCGGAGGCGACCTTGCCTGTGCCCGTAGATCCGTACTGGCAGCGCGGCGGGCGGCAGGGCAACCACAGCGAGCACCTGTCCTACCTGCTCACCGAGATGCAGGTCGTGCACCGTGCGCACCCGGGGGCGGCGTGGTGACGCTCGCGACCGAGGTCGAGCTGGCCTGGGAGCTGCTCGCCCAGGTGCCGGACCCCGAGCTGCCGACCGTGTCCGTCGTCGACCTCGGGATCGCACGTGACGTGGAGTACGCCGACGGGCGCCTCGTCGTGACGATCACGCCGACCTACAGCGGCTGCCCGGCGATGCGCGAGATCGAGCACGATGTGGCGGCCCGGCTGACTGAGCGGTTCGCCGATGTCGAGGTCCGCACCGTGCTGTCGCCGCCGTGGACGACCGACTGGATCACGTCGGAGGGTCGGCGCAAGCTCGCCGCGTCGGGGATAGCCCCGCCGGGGGTGCGGATGCTGCCCCTGCTGTCCGAACAAGGGACAGCCGGCCGACCCGAGGCGTGCCCGCACTGCGGGTCGGCGGCCGTCGAGGAGCTCGCTGGCTTCGGCTCCACCGCCTGCAAGGCGCTGTGGCGGTGCGCGGTGTGCCGTGAGCCGTTCGACTACGTCAAGGCGCACTAAGTGACTGCAGGACCGGGCTTCCGCCAGCTGCGGGTGGCGGATGTCCGGCGTGAGACCGACGAGTGCCTCTCGATCGCACTCGACGTCCCCCCGGACCTGGCCGACGACTTCCGCTACCTTCCCGGGCAGTACCTCACCTTCCGCACCGTGCTCGACGGAGTCGAGGTACGCCGGTCCTACTCGCTCTGCACCGCGCCCGGTGACAACGAGCTGCGGGTCGCGGTGAAGCAGGTGCCCGGGGGCGCGTTTTCGTCGTACGTCGCGACCAAGATGGCACCCGGTGACGTCATCGACGTCATGACACCCGAGGGCCGCTTCACGCCGGCGCCGGACCCGAAGCTGCATCGGCACGTCGTCGGCGTCGCCGCGGGTAGCGGCATCACGCCGGTCATGGGCATCGTGCGGCACGTCCTCGCAACGGAGCCGACTGCGCGGGTCACGGTCGTCTACGGAAACCGCACCGCCTCGTCGGTCGTGTTCCGCGAGGCGCTCGCCGATCTGAAGGACCGCTACCTCGGCCGGCTCCGCGTGCTTCACGTGCTTTCCCGCGAGGGCACCGAGATACCGCTCTTCAGCGGACGGGTCGACGGTGCGAAGGTGCGCATGCTACTGCAGACGGTTCTCGAACCGAGCGACATCGACGAGGTGTTCGTGTGCGGCCCGCAGGAGATGAGCGTCGCCGTGCGGGGCGCGCTGCTCGAGGCCGGGGTGGACGCCCATCGGGTGCACGTCGAGCTGTTCGGCACGCCGACCCCACCGCCACCGCCCCCGACCGATCCGGCCGCCGGCGACGTCCGGGCGAAGGTCGTCCTGCACGGGCTGTCGCGCGACGTCGACATCAAGCCCGGGGAGACCATCCTCGAAGCGGGCCGCCGCGGCGGGCTGGAGCTGCCGTGGTCCTGCGAGGCCGGTGTCTGCGCGACCTGCCGGGCCCGCGTCGACGGTGAGGTTGACATGGCGGTCAACCACTCGCTCGAGCAGTGGGAGCTGGCGGCGGGTTACCGGCTCACTTGTCAGAGCCGACCGCGCGGCGGTGACCTCGTCGTCGACTACGACGCGTGAGTCGCCCTCCGCCGCGTCGGGATGCGACGCTGTGGACGTGCACCCCGACGACTCGCAGCAGGTGATCGAAGAGCTGCTCGCCGAGCGTCGGCACCTGCTCGCCGCCCTGGATGCGATGGATGTCGCGGTCGTCGTCGTCACCGCCGAGCACCGGGTGCTGCACTGCAACCAGGTCGCGCGGGACCGGCTCGGGTTCGACCCGACGGGCCAGTCGGACGACGTCTTCGTGCTCGAGAAGTTCCAGACGTACCGGGAGGACGGGTCGGCGTGGCCCGTTCAGGAGTGGCCGCACCGGGTCAGCCTGCGTACTGGCGTCGAGGTCAGCGGGCTGCTCATGGAACACCGCGGACCCGAGCGGTCAGACTGGGTCCGGGTCGCCGCGTTCCCGATGTTCCGGTCGGGCGAGTCCGCGCCGTACGTCGCCGTCGGCACGTTCCGCAACGTGACTCGGCAGCGGGCCAGCCAGCTCGCGCTGCGTGAGTCGGAGGCGCACTTCCGACTGCTCGCCGAGAACGCCGGCGACCTCATCGCCCGGCACACCGTCGACGGCATCTGCACCTACGCCTCGCCGGCTGCGAGGGAGCTGCTCGGGCGGGAGCCGGACTCGTTGCTCGGCGACTGGACGAACGCGTCGCCGGTGCACCCCGACGACGTTGAGACCGTAATGGCCGCGCACGAGCGGCTCCGCACGCACGCGGAGCCCTACGTCCTGCGCTATCGCCTGCAGCGCGCCGACGGCAGCTGGATCTGGGTCGAGACGGTCGGCCGTCCGGTCACGAACGCCGACGGCGTCGTTGTGGAGATCCAGTCGGCGACGCGCGACGTCACGGCGCGGATGGACCAGGAGCACCGGCTGGCGCGACTCGCGCTGGGTGACTCGTTGACCGGTCTGCCCAACCGCGCCGCGCTGACGCAGTTCCTCGAGGACCAGCTCCAGGGCGGCGTGCCGCTGGCCGTGCTCTTCCTCGACCTCGACCGCTTCAAGGTCGTCAACGACTCGCTCGGGCACAGCGCGGGCGACGAGCTGCTGCGCAGTGTTGCCGGTCGGCTGTCGAGCACCTGCCGCGACGGCGACATGGTGGCTCGACTCGGCGGTGACGAGTTCGTGCTCGTCGCCACGCACCTCGACGAGCCGGCCGCGACCAGCCTCGCCGACCGCGTGCACCAGGTGCTGGCCGTGCCGGTGACGGTCGCCGGGCACGAGCTCGTCATCAGCGCGAGCATCGGCATCGTGCTCTCCGATCCGTCGACGACGGCCACCGACGCCGAGGCGCTGCTGCGCGATGCGGACGTGTCGATGTACCGCGCGAAGTCCAAAGGTCGCGGGCGCTCGGTCGTCTGGAGCGACGAACTCGGTACGGCGTCAGTGCACCGC
>JAWWOH010000059.1:0-35553 GCA_033851845.1 Actinomycetota bacterium | reverse complement strand
AGAAGCTCCGCGAGTCCACCGGCGCCGGCATGACCGACTGCAAGAACGCCCTGGTCGAGGCCGACGGCGACTACGACAAGGCCGTCGAGATCCTGCGCATCAAGGGCCTCAAGGGCGTCGCGAAGCGCGAGGGCCGCGCGGCCAGCAACGGCCTCATCGCGTCTGTCGTCGAAGAGGGCAAGCGCGGCACGATGCTCGAGCTCAACTGCGAGACCGACTTCGTGGCCAAGGGCGACCGCTTCATCACGCTCGCCGACCGCATCGTCAACAGCGCCCGCGGGGTCAACGACCCCACGGAGATCGTGGTCGACGGCAAGCCGCTTCAGGACGCACTCGACGAGGCCGGTGCGATGCTCGGCGAGAAGATCGAGGTACGCCGGGTCGCCAGCTTCGCCGGCGAGCACGTCGCGGTCTACCTGCACCGGACCAACCCCGACCTGCCGCCGCAGGTCGGCGTCCTCGTCGAGCTGTCGGGCGAGAACCCTGACGTCGCCAAGGACGTCGCGCAGCACATCGCCGCGTTCGCGCCGGTCTACGTGACCCGCGGCGAGGTGAGCGATGACGTGGTCGCCAAGGAGCGCGAGATCGCCGAGGCGACCGCCCGCGAGGAGGGCAAGCCCGAGGCCGCCCTTGCCAAGATCGTCGAGGGTCGCGTCAACGGCTTCTACAAGGAGGCCGTGCTCGTCGAGCAGGCCTTCGCCAAGGACAACAAGAAGACCGTCGGCAAGGTCCTCGAGGAGGCGGGCGTCAGCGTGCTGGCCTTCGCCCGCTTCAAGGTGGGCCAGGCCTAGAGTCCGACCCGAACCACCACCACACCGAAGGAGGCCGCTTCCGATGAGCAACACGCCGGAGGCGGCCTCTTCGGCTATCGGGGCTGTGTCTGCTGACGCCGTCCCCGCTCCCGTGGACGCGCCGTACAGCCGGGTGCTGCTCAAGCTGTCCGGCGAGGTCTTCGGCGGCGGGGAGGTCGGGCTCGACCTCGACGTCGTGGCCGACATCGCCCGCCAGGTGTCCGAGGTCGTACGCACCGGTGTGCAGGTGGCGATCGTCGTCGGCGGCGGCAACTTCTTCCGCGGGGCGGAGATCGCGCAACGCGGCATGGACCGCGCCCGGGCCGACTACATGGGCATGCTCGGCACGGTCATGAACTGCCTGGCGCTGCAGGACCTGCTCGAGCAGGCGGGGGTCGAGACGCGCGTGCAGACCGCGATCGCCATGGGCCAGGTGGCCGAGCCCTACATCCCGCGCAAGGCGATCCGGCACCTGGAGAAGGGCCGGGTCGTCATCTTCGGCGCCGGCGCGGGCATGCCGTTCTTCTCGACCGACACGGTCGCTGCCCAGCGCGCACTCGAGATCGGCTGCAAGGTGCTGCTGATGGCGAAGGGCATCGACGGCGTGTACGACGCCGATCCGCGCACGCATCCGGATGCAGTGAAGTTCGACGCGGTCAGCTACGGCGAGGTCCTCGCGCGCGCGCTCAAGGTCGCCGATGCGGCGGCCTTCAGCCTGTGCATGGACAACAGCCTGCCGATCGTGGTGTTCAACCTCATGCAGGACGGCAACATCGCCAGAGCGGTTCGCGGTGAGAAGATCGGCACCCTGGTCAGCGCGGAGGGACAGCAGTGATCGACGAGACGCTCCTCGACGCCGAGGAAAGGATGGACAAGGCGGTCACGGTCGCGAAGGACGACTTCGGGTCGATCCGGACCGGCCGCGCGACACCCGCGATGTTCAACAAGATCATGGTCGACTACTACGGCGCGCTCACGCCGGTCAACCAGCTCGCCTCGCTCGGTGTGCCCGAGCCGCGGATGGCGGTTGTGTCGCCGTACGACAAGGGCTCGCTGCAGGCGATCGAGACGGCGATCCGCAACTCCGACCTCGGCGTCAACCCCACCAACGACGGCTCGATGATCCGCATCGTCTTCCCGCAGCTGAGCGAGGAGCGCCGCAAGGACCTGATCAAGGTGGCGAAGCACAAGGCGGAAGAGGCTCGGGTCTCCATCCGCAACATCCGACGAAAGGCCAAGGACGAGCTCGACCGGCTGGTCAAGGACGGCGAGACCGGCGAGGACGCCGTCGAGCGCGCGGAGAAGGAGCTCGACAAGCTGACGGCGCAGTACGTCGCCAGTGTCGACGAGCTGCTCCGACACAAGGAAGCCGAGCTGCTCGAGGTCTGATGGTGGCCCTCGAGACAGCACCCTCGGTCGAGGGCGCCCCCGGCAAGCGCGAGCCGGGGCGCGCCGGTCGCAACCTGCCGATCGCGATCCTCATCGGCCTGCTGCTGGGTGCGCTGATCATCGTCCCGCTGTACTCGCCGTACCCGTGGACCTTCATGTTCGTGATCGTCGCGGCGATGGCGGTCGGGACCTACGAGGTGGTGAAGGCCCTGCAGGGGCTGGGTGCCCAACCACCGCTGCTGCCACTTCTGGCGGGCGGCGTCACGATGGTGGTGCTCGCCTACCGGCAAGGCACCGAGCTGCTCTTCGTGTCGTTGGTGCTCACCGTACTGGCCTGCATCGTGTGGCGGCTCGCCGATCCGGCCGAGGGCTACCTGCGCGACACCGCGGCGTCGACGTTCACCGCGGTCTACGTGCCGTTCCTCATCTCCTTCGCAGCGCTGATGCTGGTCCCGCACGACGGCAACCGCTGGGTCACGGTGTTCATCGCGACTGTTGTCTGCAGCGACGTCGGCGGCTACGCCGTCGGGTCGCTGATCGGTCGACACCCGATGGCCCCGACGGTCTCGCCGAAGAAGTCCTGGGAGGGCTTCGCCGGCTCGGTCATCGCCTGCGCGCTGGGCGGCGGCATCATGTTCGACCTGATCCTGCACGCCGACCAGTGGAAGGGCGTGGTGTTCGGGCTGGCGGTCGTCGCGACCGCGACCCTGGGCGACCTGGGCGAGTCGATGGTCAAGCGCGACATCGGTGTGAAGGACATGGGCACGTTGCTGCCGGGCCACGGCGGCCTGATGGACCGGCTCGACTCCCTGCTGCCGACCGCTCCCGTCGCGTTCCTGCTGCTGCAGCTGTTCCTGACCTGACCGCACGTAGCCTGGGGTAGTTGTGAAACCCCTCCCGCTCGTCTTCGATGCGCCCAAGCGCGGCCTGCCGGCCCGGCACCTCGCCGATCTCGACGCCGCCGAGCGACGCGCAGCAGTCGTCGAGCTGGGGGAGAAGCCGTACCGCGCGGAGCAGCTGTCGCGGCACTGGTTCGCGGGACACACGTCCGAGCAGATGACCGACTTGCCGGCGCACCTGCGCGACCGGCTCACCGAGGCGCTGCTGCCGCCCCTGCTGGCGCCGGTGCGCGACGTGGAGTGCGATGACGGCGCGACCCGCAAGACGCTCTGGCGCGGGCACGACGGGACGCTCGTCGAGTCGGTCCTCATGCGGTATGCCGACCGGACCACCGTCTGCGTCAGCAGCCAGGCCGGCTGCGGGATGGCCTGCCCATTCTGCGCCACCGGCCAGGCCGGCCTGACCCGCAACCTTTCCACCGCCGAGATCGTGGAGCAGGTCGTGGTGGCCAACGCCGCCGAGGCCACGACCGGCGGCCGGGTCAGCAACGTCGTGTTCATGGGCATGGGGGAGCCGCTCGCCAACTACAACCGCGTCGTTGCCGCCGTACGACGTCTTGTCGAACCGGCGCCGTACGGCCTCGGGATGAGCCAGCGCAACATCGTCGTCTCGACCGTCGGCCTCGTGCCGGCGATCAAGCGCCTGACCGAGGAGGACTTGCAGGTCACGCTCGCGCTGTCGCTGCACGCGCCTGACGACGAGCTGCGCAACACGCTCGTGCCGGTCAACACGCGCTGGCCGGTCAGTGAGGTCCTGTCGGCCGCGTTGGCGTACACGAAGAGGACCGGCCGGCGGCTGTCCATCGAGTACGCGCTGATCCGTGACGTCAACGACCAGCCGTTTCGCGCGGACCTGCTCGCGAAGCGGCTGAAGGGCAAGCTCGTCCACGTCAACCTGATCCCGCTCAACCCGACCCCCGGATCCGAGTGGGATGCGAGTCCGAAGCCGGTTGAGAAGGAGTTCGTACGTCGACTGCGCGCGGCAGGGATCGCGACGACGGTCCGGGATACGAGAGGGCGGGAGATCGCCGGCGCCTGCGGCCAGCTCGCGGCGACTAGCTGAAGAAGCGCGCGCCGAGATCGGTGAGCTGCGCGGGCGACGCCGGTGCAGCGAGCTCCGAGCGGCTGTCGGACGCGCTCCGCTGCCACTGCGCGTAGGTCTCGGCGAAGTCACCGGCCGGCGTGGCGAAGTCCTGGCAGGCGTTGCAGCCGAACCACGAAGTGCCGGCCGGGATGCCGCGGGCGGCCAGGTAGTCGGCCCGCAGCGCGTCGGTCATGTGCAGTGAGTCCCATGCGTGGCCGAGCTCGTGCGCGACGACGTGCCGCAGCAGTGCGTCGGACTCGCTGGAGCACGACCCGACGTAGACGTCGACGCGGTGGCTGTCGTAGTAGGTCATGCCCTTGAGGGCGCCGCGGCCGGCGAGAAAGGCGATGCTGACGCCGGAAGCCGGGCCGGTCCGCAGGGATGCGAGGGCGGCCTCGCCGCGGCGCTGCTGCCAGCCGTCGCCGGAGCACAGCGGCGAGGCCACCGTCTCGGCATGGCGGACGTGGGTGGTGCGAGTCGGCACCAACGCCTGCGCGGGGCGCGAAGCGTTCGCGTGAGCGGGCGCCTGCGGCTTGGCGAACACGACGTCGACCACGCTCGGCGACACGACGTCGAACGCGCCGAGGGTGATGCGCGTCTGCGCCGGTGCCGCGGCGGGGATCCCGGACGGCAGCACGAGTGCGGCGATCGCGGAGCCGAGCGCGGTGAGGATCAGCAGCCCGATGACCCCCGCCAGCCGGGTCTGCATCGACCGGGACGACCGCATCGACACTGTGCTCACCCCCCGATTGTCGGTCGTTCGGACTAGTCCTTTAGCCCGCGACTGGTCGAATCTGACCACACGGAGAACCACCGATGGCAACGATTCATGGCCCGTCCGGCAACGCGGCGGCCGTGTCGTCCGGCTTTGTCCCTGGATGTTCCTGACCCGATGCCGCCGGCACTGAATCTCGGCAGTCCCCCGACAGGACTACACCGTGATGGGGTCCGGTCGGACTACCCGCCGAAGAAGGCGGCGGCGATCTGCGCGAGCTGCGATGAGCTCGGCATCGGGGCGATCTGCGTCCGGCTGTCGTGCGCGCCGCGCTGCCACTGCGAGTACGTCTCGGCGAAGTCGCCGGCGGGGGTGTTGAAGTCCGTGCAGTAGTTGCAGCCGAACCACGGAGTGCCGGCCGGGATGCCACGCATCGCCATGTACGACCTGCGCAGGGAGTCGGTCATGTGGGCCGCGTCGTACGCGTGACCCATCTCGTGCGACGTGACGTGCCGCAGCAGGGCGAACGACTCGGCGCTGCAGGAGCGCACGTAGACGTCCACGTGGTGACGCTCGGGGAAGGTCAGGCCCAGGTACCCGGCCTTCGCGCCCTTGAAGGCGACGCTGACGCCGGACCGCTGACCGTTGTCGCGCAGGGTGGTCATCGCGGCCTGGCCGCGCTTGGCCTGCCAGCCGGCGCCGCCGCACACGTCCGCGGCCGCGGCCCGGTGGGGCGCAGTGGCCGGCTGAGTGGCCGGTTCGGCCGCCTTGGCCGGCTTCGCCGGCTTGGTGGGCTCTGCGACCGTGACGTCGGTAACCGACGGGTCCGCCACCGGGCCGACGACCGCGGCCGATGCGGCGGATTCGTTTACTGACGGTGACAGCGGCGTCGTGGCGGCGACGGGAGTGAGGTCCTCACCGGCCGAGGCCGAGACCGCCTGGCTGCCCAGAATTGTCCCAAGTGCGAGCGTGAGCGTGGCGACCGCGAGCCACCCGCGACGACCGCGGAGCGCTTGCCGGGAGGTTGCCATACTGACTACTCGGCGTGATCCGTGACTTCCTGTAGTCGTCGATTACGCCGCGTGATGATCGGCGGCGCACCGCCGCTGTGCCGACCTGGGAGAATGGGCGCATGACGCGCGAGGTGGTCCTGCTCGGGGCCACCGGGTCGGTCGGCACCCAGGCGGTCGACGTCGTGCGGGGGCACCCGGACCGGTTGCGCGTCGTCGGGCTGGCCGCCGGCGGCGATCGGGTCGAGTTGCTGGCGGAGCAGGCGCTCGAGCTGGGCGTCGAGGTGGTCGCCGTCGCGAAGGCCACGGCGGCGGCGGACCTGCAGCTCGCGTTCTACGCGGCAGCCCAGGCGCGCGGCTTCAGCGCCGGCGACTTCGCCGTACCCAAGATCCTGGCCGGGCCGGACGCCGCGACCGAGCTGGCCGCCTGGCCATGCGACACCGTCCTGAACGGCATCACCGGGTCGGTCGGGCTCGCTCCCACCCTGGCCGCGCTCGCCGCCGGTCGCACGCTCGCGCTCGCCAACAAGGAGTCCCTCGTCGTGGGCGGGCCGCTCGTGCAGGCCGCGATCCAGCGCCCGGATCAGATCGTGCCGGTCGACTCCGAGCACTCGGCCCTCGCGCAGTGCCTGCGTGGCGGCCGGGCACACGAGGTGCGCCGCCTCGTCCTCACCGCCAGCGGCGGCCCGTTCCGGGGCCGCACCGACCTCGACAGCGTCACGCCCGAGCAGGCACTCGCGCACCCGACCTGGGACATGGGACCGGTCGTCACGGTCAATTCCGCCACGCTGGTCAACAAGGGCCTCGAGGTCATCGAGGCGCACCTGCTGTTCGGAATGCCCTACGACCGCATCGACGTGGTGGTCCACCCGCAGTCACTCGTGCACTCGATGGTGGAGTTCGTCGACGGCTCGACCCTCGCGCAGGTCAGCCCCCCCGACATGAGGCTCCCGCTCGCGCTCGGGCTGGCCTGGCCGGACCGGCTCGAACGCGACGACTACGGGATGGACTGGTCCGTGCCGAGCGCCTGGGAGTTCCTGCCGCTCGACCCGAGGGCCTTCCCCGCGGTCGACCTCTGCCGGGCAGCCGGTCGACGCGGTGGCACCGCGCCGGCCGCCCTGAACGCCGCCAACGAGGTGTGTGTCGGGGCCTTCCTCGCCGGCCGGCTCGGCTTCGCGCGCATCGTCGAGACGGTCGGGCAGGTCGTGGAGGAGCATGTGTTCAGGGAACGTCCGACCCTGGCCGAGGTGTTGGACACAGAGGTGGCCGCGCGCAGTGCCGCGCGCCGCCTCGTCGAATCGGAGGTCTGAGGGTGCTCACCGCCATCGGTGTCGTGGCGTTCGTCGTGGCCCTGCTGACCTCGGTCATGATCCACGAGGCCGGGCACTTCGTGACGGCTCGGCGCTTCGGCATGAAGGCGACCCAGTTCTTCGTCGGCTTCGGGCCGACGCTCTGGTCGACGCGACGGGGCGAGACGGAGTACGGCGTCAAGGCGATCCCGGCCGGCGGCTTCGTGAAGATCGTCGGGATGACGCCCCTCGAGGACGTGGAGCCGGGTGACGAGGGCCGCGCTTTCTTCCGCCAGCCCGCCGGCCGGCGGACCGTGGTGCTCGTCGCCGGTTCCTTCATGCACTTCGTCATCGCGGTCGTGCTCGTCGTCGCCGCATCGTTCGGGCTCGGCCAGGTCGTCGAAAGCAGCCCGGCGCTGGCCAGGACCACCGACTGCGTCGCTTCGATCGTCGGCGACAGCGCAGACCAGAGCTGCTCGGCGGCTGACGCCGTGCCGGGCCCGGCGAAGGCGGCCGGCGTCCACCCCGGTGATGTCGTCGTCGCGATCGACGGCAAGAAGGTTAGGGACGGCGAGGACTTCGTCAGAACCGTCCGGGCCAGCGCGGGGGAGCCGCTCGCCCTCACCGTGCTGCGCAACGGCAAGCGCATCCCGGTCACCGTGCTTCCCGTGCCGGTCAAGCGCCCCTCGCTGGACGACCCGAAGAAGAGCGAAACCGTCGGGGCGATCGGGGTCAACGTCCAGCAGCGGCTCGTGACGCAGCGGCAGGGGTTCGTGCAGTCGGTGAAGGACAGCGGCTCGACGATGGGCCTGATCGTGACGTCCATCGGGACGACGCTGACTGACAAGCTCGGCACGGTCACCAAGCTCTACTCGCCGCAGCGCGACCCGGGTGGGCTCATCGGCCCGGTGGGGGCAGGTCGCATCAGCGGTGAGGTGCTGGCCAGCCAGGAGACCGCCGGCGTCAAGGCGCTCACCTTCATCGGCATCATCGCCAGCCTCAACTTCTTCGTCGGCGTGTTCAACCTGCTGCCGCTCCTGCCGCTCGACGGCGGCCACATCGCGGTGGTCTGGTTCGAGACGGCACGCGACCGCATCCGCCGGGCCCGCGGCTACGTCGGCGAGCTGCAGCGGGTCGACCTCACGAAGCTGATGCCCCTGACCTACGCCGTCGTACTCGCATTCGTCGGCCTCACCCTGTGGATCCTCGGCGCCGACATCGTCAACCCGGTGAAGCTGCCGCAGTGATGTCCCGATGACCGTCTCCCTCGGCATGCCGGCCGCACCGCCCGCACTGCTGGCCCCGCGCCGGCAGACGCGACAGCTCGACGTCGGTGGCGTCCTCGTCGGAGGCGGTGCGCCGATCAGTGTCCAGTCCATGACGACGACGGTGACCGCCGACGTGAACGCCACCTTGCAGCAGATCGCCGAGCTGACGGCGACCGGTTGCCAGATCGTCCGCGTCGCCGTGCCCGACCCCGTCGACGCCGAGGCGCTCCCGCAGGTCGTGAAGCACTCGCAGATCCCGGTGATCGCCGACATCCACTTCCAGAGCAAGTACATCTTCGCGGCGATCGACGCGGGCTGCGCTGCGGTGCGGGTCAACCCCGGCAACATTCGCGAGTTCGACGGCAAGGTGGGTGAGGTCGCCAGAGCCGCGCGCGACTCGGGCACGCCGATCCGGATCGGCGTCAACGCCGGCAGCCTCGACAAGCGGCTGCTGGCGAAGTACGGCAAGGCGACGCCGGAGGCCCTGGTCGAGTCGGCGCTGTGGGAGTGCTCGCTGTTCGAGGAGCATGACTTCCGCGACATCAAGATCTCCGTCAAGCACAACGACCCGGTCGTGATGGTGCAGGCATACCGGCTGCTCTCACAGCAGTGCGACTACCCGCTGCACCTCGGCGTCACCGAGGCCGGGCCCGCCTTCCAGGGGACGATCAAGTCCGCGGTCGCCTTCGGTGCGCTGCTCGCCGAAGGGATCGGCGACACCATCCGGGTGTCGTTGTCGGCACCTCCCGTCGAGGAGGTCAAGGTCGGCCTGGCGATCCTCGAGTCGCTCAACCTCAAGCAGCGCGGCCTCGAGATCGTCTCGTGCCCGTCGTGCGGTCGCGCCCAGGTCGACGTCTACACCCTCGCCGAGCAGGTCACCGCCGGGCTCGAGGGGTTGACCGTGCCCCTGCGCGTCGCGGTCATGGGCTGTGTCGTCAACGGTCCCGGGGAGGCTCGTGAGGCTGATCTCGGTGTTGCCTCCGGCAACGGCAAGGGCCAGATCTTCGTCAAGGGGCAGGTCATCAAGACCGTCCCGGAGGCCCAGATCGTCGAGACGCTGATCGAGGAGGCGATGCGCCTCGCCGAGCAGTACGACGGCCCGTCGGGCGCCCCAGCCGTCGGCGTCTCCTAGAGTCCGCAGCGTGTTGCGGACAGGCGCGGCCCGGGTCCTCGACGCCCGAGACCTGGACGAGGTCATGGCCTTGCTGGCGATCGACCCGGTCACGGACACGTTTGTGGCATCCCGCGTCGAAGCGGCCGGCCTGGACCCGTGGCGGCTGGGCGCCGAGATGTGGGGCTTCGGACCGCCGGGGAAGCTCGAATCGCTCTGCTACTCCGGCGCGAACCTGGTGCCCGTCCAGGCCGGCACGGACGCAGTGCGCGCGTTCGCCGACCGGGCCCGGCGCCAAGGGCGCCGTTGCTCGTCGATCGTCGGACCGGCGCCCGCAGTCCTCGAGCTGTGGCGCCTGCTGCTGCCGCACTGGGGCCGGGCCCGCGAGGTGCGCGAGATCCAGCCACTGATGTCCATCGACACTCCGCCTCGCCTCGCACCGGACCCCGAAGTCCGGCTCGTGCAGCCGGACGAGCTCGCGGTGCTCATGCCGGCGTGCATCGAGATGTTCACCGAGGAGGTCGGTGTGTCGCCGCTCGTCGGCGACGGCGGCTCGTTGTACCGCGCCCGTGTCGAGGAGCTCATCGCGACCGGTCGCGCGTTCGCTCGCGTCGAGGACGGCCGCGTCGCCTTCAAGGCCGAGATCGGCGCCGCGACGAAGGCCGCGTGCCAGGTGCAGGGCGTATGGGTACACCCGTCTCTGCGCCGACGCGGGATCGGGACCGCCGGCATGTCTGCGGTCGTCGTCGCGGCGCAGGCGTCCGTCGCACCGGTCGTCAGCCTCTACGTCAACGACTTCAACGTCGCGGCTCGCCGGTCCTACAAGAAGGTGGGCTTCAAGGAGGTCGGCACCTTCGCCAGCGTGTTGTTCTAACCCGGCGCGTAGCGCTTGTTGGGCAGGAACGAGCCGCGCGCCGTTGCGGCGAGCCTCCCGTCAGGCCTGAACACCCGTGCGTCGGTGACGATGCGGGCTGAGCCGGCGTGCACCACCGAGCCCTCGATGCGGTGCTCGGCATCGATGACCGCACTACGCAGGAACGTCACTGCCAGGTCGAGGGTCAGCATGGGGATGAACCGCTCGCCCGTGCTCGCGGAAGCGAGGCCGCAGGCCTCGTCGCAGACCAACGCGATGTAGCCGCCGTGCACGGCGCCGGAGAGGTTGGCCAGCTGCTGCCCCGGTGTCCAGGCCATCACGACCTCGCCCGGACCGACGACCTCGACCAACCGATTGCCGGTGTGCTGCGCGTGCGGGCCCTGGTCGACGGCACCGGTCGTCCAGCTGCGCAGGAAGCCGACCGCATCCGTCGTACGCCAGAGCTCGGCCGCCTCACCGGTGATCCGAACGCGCGGTTGACCTGTCACGAGCCCGGACGCTAGCCGAGCAGCTCTGCGCGTCGAGCGCTACGTCAGCAGCGAGGTGTGCCCTCGGGCGTGACGTGGGCCACATCCGCTGCTGTGCTGGACTTTCGGGATGACGCTTCAACTCAAGCCCGGCACGTCGTGGGCAGATGTGTACGCGCGCGCCAGAGCGGCGGCGCCCGAGGCCTTCGACGAGGACCGCATCCTCAACCTGATGGGCGGTGAGTGGAAGCGGATCGGCACGCCGGGCGAGCACGTCACACCGGTCGACGGCACCGCCATCCAGGGTCCGCCGCGCATCGACCACGACGATGCCGTGACAGCTGTCGCGCAAGCCGCGGGTGAGCACAAGGCCTGGCGCGAGGTCGACCTCGACGAACGCAAGAGCAGGGTGCTCGACGCTGTCGAGTCGCTGACTGCCGAGCGGGAGACGCTCGCGTTGCTGCTCGTGTGGGAGATCGGCAAGCCGTGGCGGCTGGCCTGCGCCGACGTCGACCGCGCTCTCGACGGCGTCCGCTGGTACCTCGACCAGATCGACCGTCAGCTCGACCGCCGAACACCTCTGCCCGGACCGGTCAGCAACATCGCCTCGTGGAACTATCCGATGTCGGTGCAGATCCACGCCGAGCTGGTCCAGGCGCTGGCCGGCAACGCCGTCGTCGCGAAGACCCCGTCGCAGGGGGGCTTCCACACGCTGACCCTCGCGCACGCGTTGATGCGCCGCGCCGGCCTGCCGGTGACACTCGTGTCCGGGATCGGCTCCGAGCTGGGCAACGCGCTGATCAGCGCGCCGGAGATCGGCGCGCTCGCGTTCGTGGGCGGACGCACCAACGGCCGTCGCGCAGCCACCACACTGGCCGACACCGGCAAGCGGCACTTCCTCGAGCAGGAGGGCCTCAACGCCTGGGGGATCTGGGACTTCAGCAGGTGGGACGAGCTGGCGGCGCACCTGAAGAAGGGCTTCGAGTACGCCAAGCAACGATGCACGGCGTACCCGCGCTATGTCGTGCAGCGTGAGCTGTTCCCGGAGTTCCTCGAGATGTACCTGCCGGTGGCGCAGTCACTGCGCTTCGGGCACCCGCTCGCTGTGGAGACGTCGTTCGACCCGCTGCCCGACCTCGACTTCGGTCCGGTCATCCACGCGACGAAGGCCGCAGAGCTCAGTGAGGTGTACGCCGAAGCGGTGCGTGGGGGAGCGATCCCGCTCTACCGCGGCGACCTGTCCGACGGCCGGTTCCTCGGAGGTCAAGACACAGCGGCGTACGTCGCACCTGCGTGCGTCCTCGCGCCGCCGAGCAACTGGTCGCTGCACCACGCCGAGCCCTTCGGGCCGCTCGACTCGGTCGTCATCGTGGACACGGAGTCAGAGCTGCTCGCGGCAATGAACGCGTCCAACGGCTCGCTGGTCGCGTCGGTCGCATCCGACGACCTCGACTTCGCCGCGCGGATCGCGGAGGAGCTGCAGGCGTTCAAGGTCGGCATCAACAAGCCGCGCAGCCGCGGCGACCGTGAGGAGGTCTTCGGTGGCAAGGGCGCGTCCTGGAAGGGCGCCTTCGTCGGCGGCGACCTGCTCGTGCAGGCGGTGACCGAGGGACCGCCGGGGGAGCAGCTGTACGGCAACTTCCCGACGTACTCGCTCTACCCTGAAACGGTCTGAGCCGGCTCGCTCCCTGCCGTCAGGCAGACGAACGCGGCGGAGCTGGGCCCCGGTTGGTCCTGCTGCGCCGACCGCAGCGCGGCCGCGGGGTCCATCCCGGCGCGCCAGCGCGTGTGCAGCTGCACCATCAGCCGGCGGGTCGCCGTGTCATCGACCGGGACCACGCTCGCGATCAGCGTGCGCGTACCGAGGGAGAAGAACGCCGCCGCCAGCCCGAGCAGTTCGTCGCCAAGCCGCGCCGAGTCGCACGCCGACAGCACCACGTGCGCGGGGGCGACGGTCAGTCGCTCGATGTCGTAGACCGTCAAGGGGCCGTCCGCGAGCCGCAACGAGGAGAACATCGGGTTGTCCGCGCGAAACTGCCCGTGGCACGCCAGGTGTGCGAGGTCGGCTCCGTCCAGGAGGTCGAGGACGGTGCGCGCCGTGGCCGCCGCGCCGCGCAGGATCGTCATGTCGGCGTCGTCGCGCGCGATGTCGCGGACCTCGGCGTCGGCCTCCACCAGATCCGGGCCCGCGACGGCGACGCGCCGCCCGGCCGGCCGGGCGGCGGCCGGCCGGCACCACAGCGCCAGTGACGGCGTGACCTCGATGTCGTGATGCGCCAACGACGGAAGCAGGCGCCACGGCACACCGGCCAGGCCGGGCGTCGGGACCATCACGTTGGCGCCTTGCGGCTCCAGCGCGGGCGCCAGGAGCGAGTCGATACGCAGGCTGCTCGCGTGTGCCGACTCGGTGCCACCAGGATGGCCGAGCACGGCCCGGCGCAGCGCGAGCCGAAGGTGGCGCAGCTCGGTCAGGACGTCGTTCTCAGCGCAGACATCGACGACCTGAGACCGCCTCCGATCAACGAGCAGCGCGTGCAGGCGGCCTCGACTGCTCAGCAGCACGACGAGCCGACGGGGCCCGAGCTGCCTGCGGACGTCTGCCAGCGACGGCGCGGTCGCAACCTCGCGGGCTCCGCGCGCGTGTCGCGAACGTCGTCGTACGGCGTCCTCCAGTGACAGCTGCTGGTGGTGCAGGGCGGCGGACGGCTCGCCCTCCAGTACCGCCTGCTGGCGACGGGACGTCACCGAGCGCAGCCGTTCCAGGTCCGTCGCCAGCGCATCGTCGTCGGGCGGTCGCACCGGCGGGTGCTGCAAGGTGGTCGCCCGCGCGCGCTCGCTCCATCGCAACACCAGCTGGGGCCGGCCGTCCTCGAGGGCGAGCTCCACCGCCTCTTCGGTGATGTCGGCCCCGTGGATCGCTGCCGAGGCGTGCAGGTCGGTGGCGCCCAGGCCGACGCGCTCCTCGGCGAGTGCGCCCAGAGCAGCCGTCGCCGCGCGCAGCGCACCGCGCCGATCGAGGTCGAGGCGGCGCAGAGCGAGCTCCGCCTGCCAGGCACGCGTGCGTGTCGAGGCCGACCTGCTGCTGCGGCGCCGGGCGAGCGGCACCAGCAGGCTGCGGGCTCCCTCGGCATCGCCACGCCGAGCGGCCAGGGTGCCCGCGGCGAGGCGGACGTCGTGCTCCGCGTCATCGAGCCGGCGGTCCGCCAGCTCGACGACCAGGTCGGCCGCGCTCTCGACCGCGTGCACGTCCCCGGCTCGCGCCCGCGCCTGCAGCTCGACCGCCCGGGCCACCGCCGCCCACGTCGGCCGGTCCTGGGCCTCGAACAGGCGCGCCGCCTCGTCGGCCGCCGCTCGCGAGCTCGAGGTCGCGTGGGCGAGGAGCGCCGCGCGGGCCTGCAGAAGAAGTGCCTCCGGCAGCTCCGCCTGGTGTCCCGTCTCCGCCAGCTCGGTCGCAGCCAGCCGGGCGAGCGCCTGCGCCTCCGCGGCCAGCCCCGCCGAGAGCAGGACCTCCGCCCGGTCGAGCTGGTACACCGCCAGCGGCGCGCCCTGCGCCGCCACGCCTGCCTCCGCCTCGTCGAACAGCGCCAGGGCCTCCGGCAGCCGGCCGCGCCGGCCGAGTAGCCAGGCGAGGTTGTGCGTGGCGTCCAGAGCTGCGAACCGCTCGCCGAGCGATGTCGCGACCGAGACCGCGTGGCGGAGATCGGCCTCGGCGGCGGCGAAGTTGCCCCGGTAGGCCTCGACCAGTCCGCGGTTGATGCGGATGAGCGCCACCCTGGTCCGGTCGCCGGTGCGCTCGGCCACATCGAGGCCACGGCTGCAGGCGTCGTACGCCTCGTCGTACTTGCCGAGCCGGGCGTAGACGAGCGCGAGCTGGGCGTGCAGCTGGGCGTGGTCCGACCCGAGCTCGCGCTGTACCCGGCCCAGCTCCCGCAGCGCCGCGGTGGGACGACCGGCGGCGACCAGCTCGACCGCGAGGCTGAGCCGCGCCTCGGCGACGCGGCGCGGCAGTCTGCCCCGGGTGCCGTGGTCGATGGCGCGAAGCAGGTGCGTGCGGGCTGCGGCGACGTCCTGCAGCTCGCGGGCGGCGAGCCCGAGGGCCCGCTCGGCGACCGCCGCGGACTCCCAGTCGTGGTCCGCGACTGCCTGCTCGAGGACGACCTCTGCCTGCCGGGCAGCCTCCCGCGGCTCGTCGCGGGCGAGGCGGACGGCCTCCTCCGCGTCCGCGACTCGGCTCAGACCAGGACCCAGTCGGTGAACAGGCTGCTGTTCTGTGACGGCACGACGCAGCGCATGCTCAGCGGACCGCCTCGCAGGCCCTCCACCACGAACCTCCCGAGCGTGTCGGTCGACACCGACATCTCGTCGGCGCCACCGTGGCGCACGGTGAGGTCGCTGGGTTCCGCGGGCGTGACCTGACCCACGAGCGTGCGACCGTCGCCGTCTGCTGTCACTTCGACGTCGAGGGCGACGTCGGCGGTCGCGAACCGCAGGAGCCGGCTGGACTGCTCACCCCGCACCGCTGTCAGGCCTTCGTCGAGAAGGCTGTCGTACGACGGGCGGCACAGGTCGGTGTCGAGGGTGCGCCACGAGAACGCCGCGCGAGCCGCGGCGAGCAGTGCTGCCGGCGGCGGGTCGTCGTCCATGGCCCGCAGCTCCGCGGTGAGATCGGTCCGCCCGTCGGCCGGCATCCGGCTCCCCCTTACGTCGAAGCGGTGTCGGCGAGCGACTCGGCGAGTCGCTGCAGGCAGTCCGCGGCGAAAGCCTCCGCCTGGTCGGGCGTGGCGTCCAGCACCGCGGCCAGCACGTTGCGGTCGGGGGGCGGCGAGACCGCGAGGACGCGCAGCGTGAGCCGGCACCGGGCCGGCAGCTGCTCGAGCGCGTTCCGCAGGCGGTCCCCGCCATCGCCTCGGCGGTCGGGCCGTGGATCGACCCACCGCAGTGCGTGCAGCGACTCGGCCCGGGCGATGGCCGAGACCCACTCCCCGATCGCATCGGCCGGCGCGTCATCCAGACTCTCCACCAGGCGCAGCCACGCGGTGTGCGTGACGTCCACCGCGGCAGCCGCGGGGAGGCCGTGCCCCCGGGCGATGGCCCAGAGCAGCGGCGTGAACCGCTCCACGAGCGCGTCCCAGCCAGCCTGCTCGCCGCGTCGCGCCGCTGCGACCGCTTCCGGCAATTCCCCGTCAGCGGACACCCGCGCATGCTAGAACGGGGCATCACCTGTGACAGGGGTGGCCCGCGGGGGGGACGAGACTGATGGTGCGTGAGGGAAAGCCCGAGAAGCGCTATCGCCTCCTCGTGCAGGAACAGACCGCCCGACTGCTCGAGCGCGGGGACGTCGCGCTGTACGACGTGCCGGGGGAGGAGTACTTCCACCGTCCCGGTGAGCTGCTCGTCCGCCGGGACCGCCTCGGCGACCTGCGGGCCGAGCTGGACACACTGCGCGCGGAGCAGGTCGACTCCGACCAGGAGCTGCCGGTCGCGAGGTTCCGGCTGCCCGCGGACTGCCCCGTGCACGAGAGCGCGCTGACGTTGCAGAAGGTGGCCGGGGAGGCCACTGCGGCCGGACCCCATCACGTCCTGTTCGGCGTACCGAAGTGGCAGGGCTGCCCGGGTCGTCCGCCGTTCGCCGGACCGCCCCTGGACCTCGCCGATCAGGCAGCTGCCGGAGCCGGTGTGGTCATCGCCGTCATCGACACGGGGTTGGCGGAGCAGTCGTTGAAGCTGGCCTGGATGCGAGATCACGTCGACACCGGGCCGGAGGATCTCGACCCGCTCGACGCGAACCGGGACAAGACGCTCGACCTCGAGGCCGGCCACGGGACCTTCGTCGCGGGTGTGATTGCGCAGGTCGCGCCCGGTGCCAAGGTGCTCGCCCGCCGAGCCATCGACACCTGGGGCGTCACGGACGACCTGGCCGTCGCAAGCGCCGTTCTGGTCGCGATCAGGCAGGGGGCGCACATCATCAACCTCAGCCTCGGCGGCTACACCATCGGCGACGCGCCGCCGACGGCTCTGGCGGCGGTCATCGGTGACAAGGAGTCGCGGCACGAGGTGGTCTTCGTGGCGGCTGCCGGCAACGACGCCCTGGACAAGCGGTTCTACCCGGCGGCGCTGCCGACGGTCATCGGTGTCGCGGCGCTGGGCAGCAACCGGCGCCGTGCCGGCTTCAGCAACTTCGGTCCCTGGGTCGACGCGAGCGCCGAGGGTGAGCGGCTGCTGAGCACGTTCGTCGTGGGGACGGCGATGACCGACAGCGACGGCGACGGACATCGTGACGTCTTCAAGCAGCCCTACGCGCACTGGAGCGGCACGTCGTTCGCCGCACCGCAGGTGTCGGCTGCCATCGCGGCCCGGATGTCCAGCACGGGGGAGTCCGCGCGAGAAGCTGCGTTCGCGATCGTCGGCGATCCGGCGCTTTCCCGCCGGACCGGGCTCGGAGTCCAGGTGCTGACCAACGTCCACAGCCACCCCGCATCCGTCGCCTTGCCATGACCGACGACCTGGCGCGGGCGCTGCTCGACGTGCATCGCGCCGGCGCGAAGGCGGCGTCGCTGCGGGCGGCGCTCGAGGGCGCTGTTGCCCAGCTGCGCTCGTCGCTCGCGGTCCCCTGGGTGCTCGCGGTGGTGTGGGAGCCGATGTCGCCACAGGTCCGCTGCTCGGTCGTCGACGGGGTGGGTGAAGCAGCCGCGACCCGGTTGCTGCGGGTCGCGGCAGAGCTGCCGCGACCGGGTGACGTCCCGGTCGTGGTGACCGACAGCGACGTCGAGTTCGCCGACCTGCTGCAGGAGGGGGGCGCACGTCGGGCCGCTGTCGTTCCGCTGCTCGACACGGGGAGCGATCCGTTCGGCGTCGTACTGGTGGCTATGGCGCAGCGGTCGCTCGAAGCAGCAGAGCTGGGCGAGATCGCCAGCACGGTCAGCGCCGAGGCGGTTCGGGCGGTGCGGGAGGAGCAGACGCAGCGGCGGGCGCTGTACGACGCGGCCACCGGTCTGCCGGGACCGCTCCTGCTGGACGCCGTGGTCGAGGCCGCTGATCCGGCCCACGAGGTCGCGCTGCTGCTCGTGTCCATCGACCAGCTGCAGTCGGTGTCGCGCAGCTTCGGAAGAGCGACGGGCAACGAGATGCTCCGGAAGGTCGCCGCGCGCCTGCTCGTCGCGGGTGGTGCGGGTGCCTGGTCGGCGTACCGCCTGCACCGCGGACTGGGTGTGCTCACGGTCGGCCCCGCCGGCACCGCAGCGGCTGCCGCCGACACGATCCTGCAGGCCATGGAGGCGCCGTGGGTGCTGGGGCGACGCAGCGTGCGAAGCACCTGCCGCATCGGCGTCGCCGTTCGCGAGGCAGCCGCGGTCTCACCGGATGTGCTCATCGAGCGAGCCGAGGCGGCCCTCGATGTGGCGCTCGCCCGTCCGCGCGCGGGCGTCGTGACGTTCGGGCCCGAGCTGACGGCGAGCGCGCACGAGAACCTCGTCCTCGAGACCCTTCTGCAGGCTGCCCTCCGGTCCGGCGAGCTGCGGGTCCGCTATCAGCCGCAGGTCGACGTCGAGACCCGCGCCGTCACCGGAGCGGAGGCGCTGGTGCGGTGGATCCGGCCGAGCGGCATGGTCACGCCGGACCGGTTCATCCCCGCCGCGGAAGCGACCGGCGTGATCGTCGACATCGACCGCTGGGTGCTGCACACCGCTTGCCTGCAGGCCAAGAAGTGGGCCGACGCCGGCCGCGGCGGACTGCGGATGGCGTGCAACGTCTCGAGCATGACGCTCGCCTCGCCCGGGTTCGCGGAGCAGGTTCTCGCCGAGCTCGCCTCGTCAGGTCTGCCACCCGAGCTGCTCGAGATCGAGATCACCGAGAGCCGGTCGCTCTTCGAGGGCGGCGAGTGCGTCCGCGAGCTGACGACGCTTCGGAACCGCGGCGTGCACGTCGCGATCGACGACTTCGGCACCGGCTACTCGAACGTCGGCCGCCTGCGCGAGCTGCCGGTGGACCGGGTGAAGATCGATCAGTCGTTCGTCCGTGAGATCGCCGCCGGCGACGGCGCCGCCATGTGCTCAGTCATCGTGGGGCTGGCGCACACCCTGCACCTCGACGTCATCGCGGAGGGCGTCGAGACCGACGAGCAGCTCGGTGTGCTGAGCGAGCTCGGCTGCGGGGAGTTCCAGGGCTACCTCGTGAGCCCACCCGTCGCCGCCGACGAGTTCGAGCTGCTGCTCCCCGCCTGACGCGCGCTCGCCAGCCCGCGCAGCACCAGGTCGACCCGGTGCCCGTCCACCTCCACGATGTCCGCGACCGCCCGGCCGGCTTCGGCGACGTCGCTCGCGCGTCGCGCACCCGACTCGCACAGCGCCCGTGCCAGCAGGCCCTTCGTGTGCTTGTTGTCGTGACTCACCACAGTGCGGCGGCCGTCGTGCTCACGAAGCACCCGGACGACGATGGCGTCCGGGACCCGCGCCAGGGCGGTGTAGCTGCCGGACCGGAGGTCGACGACCAGCTCGTCGCGTCCGGCCAGCACGGGTTCGATCACCGGCCGCCACAACGGGGCAAGACCGCCGAGGCCGGGCAGGACAGTCGATCCCGACAGCCGGTACGGCGGCAGCCGGTCCGGCGGGCGCACGAGCCCGAACAGCGCGCTCGCCACCACCAGCGCCTCGTCGGCGCGCCGCCGTGCTCGCACCGGCAGCGACGCATAGCCGAGCGCCTCGTACAGCACCCCGGTGTAGAGCTCGCTGGCCGGCAGCGTCGGGGCGCTCGTGAGCCTGGCGTCGTGCTCGATCTCGGCGCGCTGGCGCCCCGACAGGCCGAGCGCCGACCGCAGCCGGCCGGGCTGGCGACGAGCCAGCCGCTGCACCGTGGCCACCAGCCGTCGCCGCGTGGCGAAAAGCGCAGGGAAGCTCAGCGCCTCGAGGTCGAGCGGCGCCCCGTCGCCCGCCGCGGCCTTGCCCTCGGAGGGCGGCAGCAGGACGAGCACCGGGACAGGCTAGTTCCGGGCCGCTGTCAAGCCTTTATCTGCCTGTGACAATCCAAAGCCGCGCAAGCGGGCTGTTGTTATGTACCGTTCCCCCGGTCGTCCCGGGAGGCAGGGCCGGCGGAGAGGGCCTGGAAGGGGAGCTGCCATCAGTCAGCTACTGACGTCGGGAGGTCCCGACACGAGCGCGCCCCTCGCTGGGGAGATCACGCTCGGTCGGTCGCCCTGGCAGATCTCCTGGCTTCGGTTCCGTCGCGACCGGGTCGGCGTGGTGTCGGCGTACGTCGTGCTGTTCTTCATCCTCGTCGCGATCCTGGCGCCGCTCATCGCCAAGGTCTACGGCAAGAACCCCTACGTCACCTACGGCCAGGACACGCCTGGGCTGCTCGACGACTACGGCTTCCCGGCCGGCCCACACGGCGGCATCAACCGCTACTTCTGGCTGGGCCTCGAGCCCGGCCTCGGTCGTGACGTGTTCACACAGCTGGTCTACGGCGCGCGCACCTCGCTCTTCATCGCGGGCACCGCGGCGCTCTTCACCACTGTGTTCGGGGTGATGTACGGGATCATCACGGCCTACCTCGGTGGCTGGGTCGACGCGGTCGGCGGCCGGATCATGGACATCGTCTACGCGTTCCCGTACCTGCTGTTCATCATCGCGTTCAGCCCGGTCGTCGAGTCGCTGTTCGTGGCACCTGACCAGGACACGCCGTCCTGGGTGCGGTTCGGCTCGATCATCTTCATCCTGTCCGTGCTCGGCTGGGTCTACCAAGCCCGGCTCATCCGCGGCCAGGTCCTGTCGCTGCGCGAACGCGAGTTCGTCGACGCGGCCAGGATGTCCGGCGCCAGCTCCTGGCGCATCGTCCGCCATGAGCTGCTGCCCAACCTGTGGTCACCGATCCTGGTGACCTTCTCGTTGACGCTGCCCACGCTCATCACGACCGAGGCGGCGCTGTCCTTCCTCGGCGTCGGCATCGTCGAGCCGATCCCCGACTGGGGCCGGATGATCAACCGCGGCGCGCAGGTCTACACCGACGACCTGTCCTACATGTTCTTCCCCGGCATGGCGCTGTTCCTGCTCGTCCTGTGCTTCAACCTGCTCGGCGACTCGGTGCGGGACGCGCTCGATCCCAAGAGCACCTGATGAACGGCAACAACACCGCGCGCACCCTGTGCCGGTGAGCTCCACAACACGAAAGGTCAGTACATGAGGCGGAGCACGGGAGTGCGCCTGGTCGCCCTGAGCGGGATTCTCGCTCTGGGGGCGACAGCGTGCGGCGGAAGCAGCACCGGCGGGACCAAGAGCAACGGCAGCGGCAACGGCGGCAGCAAGGCGGCGGCTCAGACGTTCTCGATCGACAACAACGCCAAAGGCCCGGCGTATGACGTGCCCGGCCACACGACCGGCGGGGTCATCCATGACCTGGAGGACTCCGACTTCTCGCACCTCGACCCCGCGCGCATCTACGTCAACAACAACCAGGTGCTGGCCGAGGTGGTCGAACGCCAGCTCAACGCCTACATCCAGAAGGACGGCAAGATCACCCTCGTCGGCGACCTCGCCACCAACACGGGTGTGACGAAGGACGGCGGCAAGACCTGGACCTTCACGCTGCGGGACGGAGTCAAGTACGACGACGGCAACCCGATCAAGCCGTCCGACATCAAGTACGCCGTCGAGCGCGGCTTCGACGCCGCGTACACGGAAGGTCCGACGTACCTCTACGAGTGGCTCGCCGGCAAGAAGGGGGACTTCCGCAAGTTCTACGAGGGCCCCTACAAGGGCAAGGAGCTCCCCGACACGGTCATCAAGGCGGACGACGCGGCGAAGACCATCACCTTCTTCTTCGACCAGCCCCGGCCGGACATGCCGTTCGCATCCGCGCTGACTACCACGTCGCCGGTGCAGAAGGCGAAGGACACCAAGGAGAAGTACGACCTCAACCCGCAGGCGACGGGTCCGTACAAGATCTCCGAGCACCACGTCGACAAGAGCCTGACGCTGGTCAAGAACACGCAGTGGGACCCCAACACCGACCCGGCCCGGCACCAGTACGCGGACAGCTACGTGTTCGAGTTCGGCACCGACGCGCTCGGCATCAACAAGCGGCTCATCGCGGCCAACGGCAACGACGCGGCGGCGCTGTCGATCATCGACACGGTCGTCCCGGAGGTCCTCAAGCAGGTCGACACCACGCCGGAGATCAAGGCCCGCACCCTGACGGACCTGAACTCCTTCGTGCTGGTGACCAACATCAACAACACCCGGATCAAGGACGTCGAGATCCGCAAGGCGCTGCTCTACGCCTACCCGCTGTTCCAGACCCGGCAGATCCTCGGTGGTGCGAGCTACGGCGACTTCGCCAGCACGGTGCTGTCACCGACGCTGCCGGGATACCAGTCCTACGACCTCTACGACCAGCTGAAGTTCCCGCAGGGCCAGCCGGACAAGGCCAAGGCCATCCTGACGGCCAAGGGCAAGGTCGGCATGCCGATCGTCTACGGCTACTCCAACACCCCGACCGGCCAGCAGGCGGCAGTCGCGGTCAAGGCGGCGTACGAGAAGGCCGGTTTCAAGCTGATCGCGAAGCCGATCGACCGCAAGACGTTCTACGACGTCATCGGCAAGGTCAACAACCAGTTCGACATGTACGGCGGCGGCTGGGGCGCTGACTGGCCGAGCGCCTCGACGGTCATCCCGCCGACGCTGGACGGCCGGAAGATCGCCGACGGGTCGCCGAACTACGAGCACTTCAACGATCCCGAGGTCAATGCCGAGATGGACCGGATCATGCTCGAGACCGATCTCGTCCAGGCCGGCAAGGACTGGGCGGCGCTCGACAAGAAGATCATGGAGAAGGTGCCCTACATCCCGCGCTACTACAACCGGACGACGCAGGTCATCGGCCCGAAGATCGGCGGCGCCTACCTCAGCAAGATCTACGGAGCGCCCTCGCTCAACGGGCTCTACCTGAAGAAGTAGTGCTCCGGCCACGGCCGGCCTGCCCCTTCTGCCAGAAGGACGCCGGCCGGCCGTGGTCGACTCCTGTCACATGGCGCTGAGATTCAGGGAGGAGGAGGGCGTTGCTGCGGTTCGTGATCCGCCGGCTCATCACGTCCGTGCTCATCCTCGCGGTCGTCAGCGCCGTGACCTTCTTCCTGTTCTTCGCCATTCCCAGCGACCCTGGCCGGCTTTCGTGCGGAAAGATCTGCGCGCCCAGCACGCTGGCGGAGATCCACCACAACCTCGGCCTGGACCGGCCGGTGATCGTCCAGTACGGCGACTACATGAAGGGCATCGTCGTCGGCCGCGACTTCACCGAGCACGGCGACAAGCAGCACTGCCCCGCACCCTGCTTCGGCTACTCCTTCGTCAACCACCAGCCGGTCTGGCAGACCTTCCTCGACCGCTTCCCGGCCACGGCGTCGCTCGCGATCGGCGCGGCGCTGCTGTTCCTCGTCGGCGGCGTGACACTCGGGCTCATCTCCGCCGTCAATCGCGGCAAGGCGTTCGACAAGATCGCCATCGGCTTGTCGCTGACCGGCGCCTCGCTGCAGATCTACTTCATCGGCGTCGTGGCCCGGGCGTTCTTCGTCGACAAGCTGCGATGGCTGCCGCAACCCGGCTACACGCCGCTCACCCAGGACCCCGTGAAGTGGGCGTCCGGGCTGCTGCTGCCCTGGCTGGTGCTGGCGTTCGTCAGCGCCGCTCTCTATGCCCGGCTGTCCCGGGCGTCGATGGTCGAGGCGCTGCAGGAGGACTTCGTGCGCACCGGCCGGGCCCGCGGGCTGTCGGCTCGCTCCATCTACCTCAAGCACGCCGGCCGCGCCGCGATCAGCCCGGTGGTCACGGTGTTCGGACTCGACCTCGCCGGGCTGCTCGGCGGCGCGATCATCACCGAGAGCGTCTTCTCGATCCAGGGCGTCGGCCGGCTCGCCATCACGTCGGTATTTGCCTCCGACCTGCCGATGATCATGGCAACCGTCCTGCTCGCGGCCGTCGTGATCGTCATCGCCAACCTGATCGTGGACATCGCGTACGCCCTGATCGACCCGCGGGTTCGCATCTCGTGACCGAAGCGCCGTTTCTCGACGTCCGCGATCTCAACGTGCGGTTCCCGACCGACGACGGCGTCGTACGCGCCGTCGATGGGTTGTCCTTCACGTTGCAGCGCGGCCAGACGCTCGGCATCGTCGGCGAGTCGGGCTCCGGCAAGACGGTCACCGGCCTGTCGATGCTCGGCCTGCACGACCGCAAGCGCACCCAGATCTCGGGCTCGATCTGGCTCGAGGGCACCGACCTGCTCACCCTGAGCGAGGGTGAGCTCAACGAGCTGCGCGGCGAGAAGATCGCGATGATCTTCCAGGACCCGCTGACGGCACTCAGTCCCTTCTACACGATCGGCAACCAGATCGCGGAGGGCTATCGCCGGCATGCCGGCGGCACGAAGGCCGCCGCGAAGAAGCGGGCCGTCGACCTGCTCGGCCGGGTCGGCATCCCGCAGCCCGAGCGCCGCGTCGACAACTACCCGCACGAGTTCTCCGGCGGCATGCGCCAGCGCGCGATGATCGCCATGTCCTTGGCCAACAACCCCGCCCTGCTCATCGCGGACGAGCCGACGACCGCGCTCGACGTGACGGTTCAGGCGCAGATCCTCGACCTGCTCGCCGACCTGCAGCGCGAGTTCAACAGCGCGATCATCCTGGTGACGCACGACCTCGGCGTCATCTCCCAGGTCGCCGACGACGTCCTGGTCATGTACGCCGGTCGCTGCGTCGAGAAGGGTGATGTCCGGGCGCTCCTGTCGCGGCCGCAGATGCCGTACACGTGGGGGCTGCTGTCGTCGATCCCGCGCCTCAACAGCGACGTCGACGTGCCGCTCGTGCCGGTGCGCGGCGCCCCGCCGAGCCTGATCGACCTGCCGCCCGGGTGTCCGTTCCAGCCGCGATGCGACCATGCCTGGCGCGTCGTCGGGGACCGTTGCCGTACTGAGCGTCCGCTGCTGCGCCCCTCCGGCGTACCTCATGGCGAGCTGGCCTGCCACCTCGATGAGGAGACCCGCAACCGGATCGTCGACGAGGACCTGCTGCCGCTCTGGGAGGGATCGCGCACATGAGCGCGCAGCTCACCGAACCGCTCCTGCACGTCGAGGGGCTCACCAAGCACTTCCCCATCCGAAGCGGACTGGTCCTGCAGCGGCAGGTCGGCGCCGTCCGTGCCGTCGACGGCCTCGACTTCTCGGTGTCCGCCGGCGAGACCCTCGGGCTGGTCGGCGAATCGGGCTGCGGCAAGACCACCACCGGTCGGCTGGTCGCCCGGCTGCTCGAGCCCACGAAGGGCGCGATCTTCTACGAGGGTCGCGACATCGCACACCTGTCGGTCAAGGAGCTGCGCCCGATTCGGGGCGAGATCCAGATGATCTTCCAGGACCCCTACTCGTCGCTGAACCCCCGGCACACCGTCGGGTCGATCGTGTCGTCGTTCATGGAGGTCCAGGGCATCGATCCGCCGGGGGGCCGCAAGCGCCGGGTGCAGGAGCTGCTCGAGACGGTCGGTCTCAACCCGGAGCACTACAACCGCTACCCGCACGAGTTCTCCGGCGGGCAGCGCCAGCGCATCGGCATCGCCCGCGCGCTCGCGCTGAAGCCGAAGCTCATCGTCGCGGATGAGCCCGTCTCGGCGCTCGACGTGTCCATCCAGGCCCAGGTCGTCAACCTGTTGCAGCAGCTGCAGAAGGACCTCAACCTGGCTTTCATCTTCATCGCGCACGACCTGGCCATCGTGCGGCACATGTCCGACCGCGTCGCCGTGATGTACCTCGGGAAGATCATGGAGATCGCCGACCGCAAGACGCTCTACAGCTCGCCGCGCAACCCCTACACGCACGCGTTGCTGTCCGCGGTGCCGGAGGTCGATCACAGCGTGGCCGGGGACGCCCGTCCTCGGCTCCGGTTGACCGGCGACGTGCCGAGCCCGGCCAACCCACCGTCCGGCTGCCCGTTCCGCACCCGATGCCCGCGGGCGAAGTCGATCTGCGCCGAGCTGGAGCCGCCGCTGTCGCAGGTGAGCGGCAGCGAGATCGGCCACCGCAGCGCCTGTCACTTCCCGGTCACGCCGGACAACCCGCTCACGCCGGGCGGGGAGGCGAACGCCGCGAAGATCGCCTGACCGCGCTGCCGCCCGCGGTCCGGCGTAACGCCGCCCCGTGCTCGACCGACAGATCCCGGGGACGACGAACACAGGCAGCAGGAAGGGCGCGGGGGTGCAGCAGGACGGCCCGTCGGTCGCGACGCGACCGGTGTTCGTCGACGCCACCGGCCGGCGCGGTCGCTGGATCCGCCGGGTCTGCTGGGTGCTCGGCGTCGTCGTTGCGGCGTACATCGCCGTGGTCTTCCTGGCCCTGGTAGGGCCGCCGTCCCTGTCGCGGCTGGCCGTTCCCGGGCTCGGACCCGTGCTGCCCGGCTCGGGGGCACCGGGGCTGCGGACGGCGACCGGTGGGCACGCGAAGCCGTCCGCCGTGCTGTCGCCCCGACCCAAGGCCTCGGATCACCCGAGCCCGGTGCCTTCGACGGCGCGCAGCGGGGCGCCTGCGCGCCCGACGTCCGGCCCGGCGGCGGTGCCGGCACCCACCAGCGCCGCGCCGCGACCGCCGTCGCCGACAGCGGCGTCGACGCCGCCCCCGACCGCGAGGTCGGCGAGTCCGCGACCGCGGGCCAGCCAGACCCCACCGGGACAGGCCAGCGGCCATCCCAGCCCGCACAGCTCCCATGCCCGGGGTGGCACCGCTGCGCCGAGCCCGTCGCCATGAGCGGTACGCCGAGTGACGCCCGACATCGCCAGCCGCGGGCGCACTGGGGACTGCTCGCGTTGATCCTGCTGGCGGTGCTCGTCGCCCTCCTGCTGCAGAGCCTCGGCGCCGGAGTCGGACGGGCCGGCACCCGCGCGCCAGGTCCGACGGGAGCGGTGGTCGCAGGGGACGGTGCGGTCGTCTATCGCGACGGGCGCAACCTGACGTCGCGCGGGTTGCCCGACAGGACCGTGGCGCTGACCTTCGACGACGGCCCGGACCCGGTCTGGACACGCCGGCTGCTCGACGTGCTCGCGGCGGAGCATGTGCCCGCGACGTTCTTCGTCGTCGGCACGCGGGCTGCCCGCTCGCCGGGGCTGGTCCGAGCCGAGCTGGCCGGCGGGCACGAAGTCGGTAACCACACCTGGTCACACGCGAACCTCAGTGACATCCCGGGTTGGCGCCGCAACCTCGAGCTGTCGCTCGCGCAGCTCGGCCTGTCCGGGAGCGGTCACGTCACCAGCGCACTGCTGCGCCCGCCGTACTCCTCGTCGCCCGACGCCCTGCGCGCCGCCGACGTGCGCGCGCTGCGGGCCGAGACCGCAGCGGGCTACGTGGTGGTGCTCGCCGATCGTGACGCCGAGGACTGGCGCCGCCCTGGCGTGGCCCGGATCGAAGCCGCCGCGGCGCCCGTGGACGACCGCGGTGCCGTCGTCCTGATGCACGACGGCGGTGGCAACCGCGCCCAGACCGTCGCCGCGCTGCCCGGCATCATCCGCACGTACCGCGACGCCGGTTTCCGCTTCACGACGGTCTCCGCCGGGCTCGGGCTGGCCCCGACCGCGGGCGACCAGCGGGTCGGCGGGATCCGGCGCTGGCAGGGCGCGGGCCTGCTCATGGCGGTGCGGCTCTCGGACGGCTTCGTGCGGGTCGTCGGCTGGCTGGTGCTGCCCTTCGGCGTCATCGCCGTCCTGCGCACGTTGCTCGTCATGGCGGTCGCCCGGCGGCACGTGCGCGTCTCCACGGAGCGGCTGGCGGGAGAGGAGTTCCTGCCGGAGGTGAGCGTGCTGGTTCCGGCGTACAACGAAGCGGTCGGCATCGAGCAGTCGGTGCGTTCGCTCGTGGCGAGCCACTATCCGGGGCTCGAGGTGCTCGTCATCGACGACGGCTCGACCGACGGCACCGCCGACATCGTCGAGGCGATGGGCCTGCCGGGCGTCCGAGTGATCCGGCAGGTCAACGGCGGCAAGGCGGCCGCGTTGCGCACCGGCACCCGCGAGGCAAGTCATGACGTGCTCGTCATGCTCGACGGCGACACGGTCTTCGAGCCGCACACCATCCGCCGACTGGTGCAGCCGCTGCGTGATCCCCGCGTCGGTGCGGTCAGCGGCAACACGAAGGTCGGCAACCGGCGCGGTCTGCTCGGCCGCTGGCAGCACCTCGAGTACGTCGCCGGGTTCAACCTCGACCGACGCCTGCTCGACCTGCTCCGCTGCATCACGACGGTGCCAGGCGCAGCCGGTGCGTTCCGGCGAGAGGCTGTGCTCGCCGCCGGCGGGCTGAGCACGGACACCCTCGCAGAGGACACCGACCTCACGATGGCGATCCTGCGCGCCGACTACGAGGTCGTGCACGAGGAGCGCGCCCGCGCGTGGACCGAGGCGCCGAGCAACGTCACAGACCTGTGGCGGCAGCGGTGGCGCTGGGGCTACGGCACGCTGCAGTGCATCTGGAAGCACCGCGGCGCGGTGCGCGACCGCGGACTCGGTCGACGGCTGGGCTGGTTCGGGCTGCCGTACATGTTCTTCGCGCAGGTGCTGCTGCCCGTCCTCGCACCGGTCATCGACGTCTTCGCCCTGCACGGCCTGCTGACCGGCTCGGGCCGCAAGGTCCTGCTGGTCTGGCTCGCCTACCTGGTGCTGCAGCTCGTCGCGGCGGGTTACGCCCTGCATCTCGACAACGAGAGCCGGTGGCCGCTGTGGAGCCTGCCGCTGCAGCAGTTCTTCTACCGGCAGCTCATGTACCTGGTCGTCATCCAGTCGGTGGTCAGCGCGCTGTCCGGCACGCACCTGCCGTGGCACAAGCTGGAGCGCAGCGGCGAGGTGACCGTTCCGGCCTGAAATCGGTTCGCCGTACGCCGATAGGCTGAGCGCCCGAATTACCAAGGAGGTCGTCGTGCTCCGCATGTCCACGCTGTTCCTGCGCACCCTGCGTGAGGACCCGGCGGACGCGGAGGTCCCGAGCCACCGGCTTCTGGTCCGCGCGGGTTACGTCCGTCGGGTCGCACCCGGCATCTACAGCTGGCTGCCACTCGGGGTGCGCATGCTCGAGCGGGTCAGCCGGGTGGTCCGTGAGGAGATGGACCGCATCGGCGGTCAGGAGGTGCTGTTCCCGGCGCTGCTGCCGCGCGAGCCGTACGAGGTGACCGGCCGCTGGACGGAGTACGGCGACGGCATCTTCCGGCTCAAGGACCGCAAGGACAACGACTACCTGCTCGGTCCGACGCACGAGGAGCTGTTCACCCTGATGGTGAAGGGCGAGTACTCGTCGTACAAGGACCTGCCCGTCACGCTCTACCAGATCCAGAACAAGTACCGCGACGAGGCGCGGCCGCGCGCAGGCATCATCCGCGGCCGCGAGTTCCTGATGAAGGACAGCTACTCGTTCGACGTCTCCGACGAGGGACTGCAGGTCTCGTACGACGCGCATCGGGTCGCCTACCAGCGCATTTTCGAGCGGCTCGGGATGTCCTACCGGATCGTGTCGGCGGTCAGCGGCGCCATGGGGGGCAGCGCGTCCGAGGAGTTCCTGGCGACGACACCGACGGGGGAAGACACCTACGTCGCCTGCACCTCCTGCGACTACGCCGCCAACGTCGAGGCGGCAACGGTGCAGGTGCCGGCCGACGTCGATCCTTCGACCCAGCCGCCGCTCGAGGTGCTCGACACCCCGGACACCCCGACCATCGACTCGTTGTGCGCGCTGCTCGGGGTGCAGCCCTCGCAGACTCTCAAGAACGTCGTGCTGCAGCTGCGCAACCCCGACGGCACCACCGAGCTGCTGGTGGTCGGCGTTCCCGGCGACCGCGAGGTCGACCTCAAGGCGGTGGAGGCGAACGTCTTCCCGGCCGAGGTCGAGCCGTTCGACGACTTCGCGAAGCAGCCCGGGCTGGTGCGCGGCTACATCGGGCCGCAGGTGCTGAGGGACCTGAAGATCCGCTACGTCGTCGACCCGCGCGTGACCACCGGCTCGGCCTGGGTGACCGGCGCCAACGAGCCGGGCAAGCACGCGCGCAACGTCGTGATGGGTCGCGACTTCGAGGTCGATGGCCTCGTGCCGGCCGCCCAAGTCCGAGACGGTGATCTGTGCCCGCGGTGCGGGAGCCTGCTGGAGATCAACCGCGGGATCGAGATCGGACACGTCTTCCAGCTCGGCCGCAAGTTCGCGGCCGCGCTCGACCTGAAGGTCCTCGACCAGAACGGCAAGCAGCTCGTCGTCACGATGGGCTCCTACGGCATCGGCGTCTCGCGTGCGATCGCCGCGATCGCCGAGCAGACGTACGACGAGAAGGGCCTGTCGTGGCCGCGGTCGGTCGCACCGGCCGACGTGCACGTCGTCGCGATGGGCAAGGACAACCAGCTGCCGGAGGCGGAGCGGATCGGCGCCGAGCTCGAGGCGGCCGGCCTGACGGTGCTGCTCGACGACCGCGGTGTGTCGTTCGGCGTCGCCTTCAAGGACGTCGAGCTCATCGGCATTCCGACGGCGCTCGTCGTCGGGAAGGGACTCGCCGACGGCGAGGTCGAGATCCGTGACCGGCGCAGCGGAGAGCTCCGCAAGGTTCCGGTGGCCGACGCAGTGACCGAGGTGCTCGCGGACGTGCGCGGCTAGCTCGGTGTCGCGGCTGGACGTGGTGGCGGCGGCCTGCCCGCGGCGGCTGTACGGCCATGGTCGACCGACGCCGACGGACATGCTCGCAGACCTGGCGGACGAGGCCGCGCGCGGCGGCGATGCGGACCGCTACGGTGCCGGCGGCCTGGTTGCCGAGGTCGAGGAAGTCGTGCGCGACCTGCTCGGCGCGCAGGCGGCGCTGCTGCTGCCGAGCGGGACGATGGCGCAGCAGATCGCGTTGCGCATCCACGCCGATGCGCGTGGGCACCGCGCCGTCGCGATGCACCCGACGTCCCACCCGCTGCTGCACGAGGAAGGGACCCTGCGCGAGCTGCACCGCCTCAAAGCCAGAGCGGTCGGAGAGCCGACCTCGCTCGTTACAGCAGACGAGCTGCTCGCCGTCGACGACCTCGCCGCGGTGCTCGTCGAGCTGCCGCAGCGCGAGACCGGTGGGCAGCTGATCGGCTTCGACGACCTGTCCGCACTGTCCGAGCGGTGCAGGACGGTGGGTGTAGCGCTGCACCTCGACGGCGCGCGGCTCTGGGAGTGCGGTCCGGCGTACGGCCGTCCGCTCGCCGACGTCGTCGCGCTCGCCGACAGCACCTACGTCTCCCTGTACAAGGGCCTGGCCGGCCCGGCCGGCGCGGTGCTGCTCGGTACGACGGACCTCATCGACCAGGCGCGGGTGTGGCGCCGGCGGCACGGCGGCACGCTGCCCTGGCTGTGGCCGTTCGCGCTCGGTGCGCGGCGCGGGTTGCGCGCGCACCTGCCGCGCATGCCGGAGTACGTCGCGCACGCCCAGGCGCTCGCCGCCGCCATCGGCCAGGTCGCCGAGGTGGTCGTCCCGCCGGTCACACCGCTGTTCCACGTCCTCCTCCCCGGCGACCCCGAGGTCGTCGAGCCCGTGATGCTCGACGTGTCGGAGGAGAGCGGGGTGTTCCTCGGCGGCGCTGACCCCGGACCTCGGCCGGGTGTCGCGCGGCGCGAGGTCTACGCCGGCGCCGCCGCGTTGGAGGTCGCACCCGACGAGGCGGCGGAGCTGTTCGCGCGGGTCGTCTCGCGGGTGTGAGCACGGTCTGGGACGTCGACGGCTGGTCGCCGTTGGCACCGCTCGACGGTGACGTCGACACCGACGTCTGCGTCGTCGGACTCGGCGGCAGCGGGCTCACCGCCGTCAGCGATCTGCTGGAGCGCGGCATCCGGGTGGTCGGCATCGATGCCGGTCCTGTCGCGGGCGGCGCCGCGGGTCGCAACGGCGGCTTTCTGCTCGCTGGGCTCGCGCACCCTCATCACCGCATGGTCGCCCTGCTGGGACGCGATCGTGCGACCCGGTTGCACCAGCTGACGCTCGACGAGATGGACCGGATGCGGCGCGCGACTCCCGACGCGATCCGCATGACGGGGTCGCTGCGCATCGAGGACAGCGCCGCCGGGCTGGCCGACTGCGCGGAGCACGCCGCTGCGCTGCAGGCGGACGGGTTCGCCGTCGAGGAGTACGACGGCGTCGAAGGACGCGGGCTGCTGTTCCCCGCCGACGGCGTCCTCCAACCTCTCGCCCGCTGCCGCGCGCTGGCCGCGGCTGCTCAGCGCGCGATGCTGTTCGAGAGCACGCCGGCAACGCGCATCGATGGTGGTCTGGTGACGACGCCTCGTGGCAGCGTGCGGTGCGACACCGTCCTGGTCTGCGTCGACGGCAGGCTCGACCTGCTGTTGCCGGAGCTCGCCGGGATCGTGCGCACGGTCCGACTGCAGATGCTCGCGACTGCGCCGACGGACGAGGTGCTCGTGCGGCGCCCGGTCTACCTGCGTGGCGGCTACGACTACTGGCAGCAGCTTCCGGACGGGCGCATCGCGGCGGGCGGCTTCCGGGACGTCGGCGGTCATGACGAGGAGACCGCGAGCACCGAGACGTCGGCGGCCGTGCAGGGGGCCATCGAGCGACTGGTCCGGGATCGCCTCGGCGTACAGGCTCCGGTGACCTCGCGATGGGCCGCATCGGTCGGCTACACGCGCAGTGGCCTGCCGTACGTCGGCGAGGTGCGGCCGGGCGTGTACGCCGCGGGCGGCTACTGCGGCACCGGCAACGTCGTCGGCGCGCTGTGTGCACGTGCCCTTCTCGCCATGGCCCTCGGCCACGACTCCGATGCCCTCGCCTTCGCCAGCCTCTCGCCCTAGTCGGTGCCGGGGAAGGCGACCGTCGCGGGGGTGATGCCGGCGAGGCGTCGCCACTGGGCGGCGCGCACGGCGCACTCCTGCAGCCCGGCGATCCCGAGCTGACGCAGCGCGACGTCGTCGGTGTCGCCCACGAGGTCGCGCCAGCGCAGGGCGAGGCCCTCTTCGACGCGTACGGCGAGGGTGAGCGCCTCGGCCGGGTTCGTGACCGTGACGTCGTAGGCGGCCAGCGGTGGGGGAGGCGTGCCGCCGGCAGACCGCAGTGCGGCGGCAACCTGGTCCCGACGCGCCCGGTGGCTGTCGTAGGCGAGCAGCGCCGCCCGACGGCGGGTGTCGTCGAGGCGCGCGCCGAGGACGCCGTAGGCGTAGACAGCGGCATGCTCTGCTTCGACGAGGCTGAGCAGGCGGTCGGCTGGGCTCACGTGAGGACGACGGCGTGCGACGCCTCGCTGGCGGCCAGCGAGGCCAGCACCGTGGCAAGGTCTCGCGACGCCCGCACCGCGGCGGCAGCGTGCGCCCCGGCCGCGGCACGCTCGGCCACGAGCAGCTGCGTCAGCGTCGGCACGGCAGCCGGCGCGGACGACGTCGACGCCGAGGGCGATGGCGCCCGCAGAGCTGCCAGGTGCTGCTCGTGCTCCTCGGCCAGCCCAGCCGTTCGTGCCGCGACCGCTGAGGACGACGAGCCCGCCGCCGCCCGATAGGCGTCGACGAGAGCACGCTCCCGCGCGACGGCCGCCGCCCGGAGCGCGACGTCGGGGTCGATCCGCGCCGGCTGCGCCGGCTCATCGGTGCACGCCGCGAGCACGGGGCAGACCAGCGCCGCCTGCAGCAGGCGCCGGCGCGACGGGGAGACGCTCATCGGGCTCCACCCAACCACGACTAGGGTGATCCGGCAGTACGGCGCTCCACCACAACAGCAGAGGGGGTTGTCATCATGACCACTCCCCGCGCGGGCAGTGCCGCGCGTCTGTCCGAGGTGCTCCGCCCGGTCGTTGAGAAGACCGGCGCCGACCTCGAGGACGTCGACGTCAGCAAGGCGGGAAAGCGCAGCGTCGTCCGCGTGGTCGTCGACCGGGATGGCGGCGTCAGCATGGACGACGTTGCCGATGTCAGTCGCGCTGTCTCGGACGCGCTCGACGCGCTCGACGAGCTGGAGCCCGGGGTGCTCGGTCCGTCCTACGTGCTCGAGGTGACCTCGCCGGGCGTCGATCGGCCGCTGACGCTGCCGCGGCACTGGCGGCGAAACGTGAGCCGGCTCGTCACCGTCGTACGGCGGGAAGGACCGAACGTGACCGGACGGATCGCGGCGGCCGACGACGACGAGCTCGTTCTCGACGTCGACGGGGTTGAGTGCAGGCTCCCGCTGGCGGACGTCGTGCGCGGCACCGTGCAGGTGGAGTTCGCGCGCAAGGGCGAGGAGGAGGACGCGTGAAGATCGACATGGCAGCGCTGCGCAGCCTCGAACGCGAGAAGGACATCTCCTTCGACCTCGTCGTCAAGGCGATCGAGACCGCGCTGCTCACGGCGTACAGGCACACCGAAGGAGCGCAACAGCACGCGCGCGCCGAGCTCGACCGCAGGAGCGGCGAGGTCGCGATCCTCGCCCAGGAGGTGGACGACGAGGGCAACGTCCTGCGCGAGTACGACGACACACCTGAGGGCTTCGGACGCATCGCCGCCATGACGGCGAAGCAGGTGATCCTGCAGCGGCTCCGGGAGGCCGAGAGCGAGCTGTCGTTCGGTGAGTACGCCGGCCGCGAGGGCGATGTCGTGTCCGGCTTCGTGCAGCAGGCCGGCCAGCGACCCGGCGCGGCGCCAAACCGCAACGTCATGGTCAAGCTGGGCGCGCACGAGGACGCCATCGAGGCCGTGCTGCCCCCGGCCGAGCAGGTGCCGGGCGAGGTCTACGAGCACGGCATGCGGCTCAAGTGCCGTGTCATCGCGGTGAGTCGCGGCCAGCGCGGTGCGCAGATCACCGTCTCGCGCACCCACCCGGACCTGGTGCGGGGGCTGTTCGCTCTCGAGGTCCCCGAGATCGCCGACGGCTCGGTGGAGATCGTCGCGCTGGCGCGGGAGGCGGGGCACCGCACCAAGATCGCCGTCCGGTCCAAGGTGCCCGGTCTCAACCCGAAGGGAGCGTGCATCGGGCCGGTGGGGTCACGGGTCCGCAACGTCACGACCGAGCTGCACGGCGAGAAGATCGACATCGTCGACTGGTCGGACGATCCGGCCCGGTTCGTTGCCAGCGCCCTCTCACCGGCCCGGGTGAGCAACGTCCAGGTCGTCGATGCGGTCAACCGGTCCGCCCGAGTCGTGGTCCCCGACTACCAGCTGTCGCTCGCGATCGGCAAAGAGGGACAGAACGCCCGGCTGGCCGCCCGGCTCACCGGCTGGCGGATCGACATCCACAGCGACATGGAGGCGGCCGTCGACCCCGAGGACGTCCCGGCTCCGGTGGAGTCCTCGTAGGCCGCCAACGCCCGGTCCGCCCGCCCGACGGGTCGCACGCGGTAGACTTGTCACCGGCTCGCCAGTCGGGCCCGGTGCGCACCTGCGTGGGCTGCCGGGACCGGGCGGCGAAGTCCACCCTGCTGCGCGTCGTCGCGGCCGGGGGCCGCCTGGTCCCCGACCCCACCGGCCGTCTGCCGGGCCGAGGCGCATCCGTGCACCCCGACCCACGTTGCGTCGACCTCGCCGAGAAGCGGCGGGCGTTCCCCCGGGCCCTGCGCCTGGCCGGTCCGCTCGATGTCTCTCTGGTGCGGGAGAGCGTGCAGGACCGTCCTGATAGTGCCCCTCCAGAGAGCAGTTCTTCCATGAGCCCTCGATGAGCCAGTTCAGATGAGCAC
>JAWWOH010000033.1:0-62081 GCA_033851845.1 Actinomycetota bacterium | reverse complement strand
GTTGCGGTTGACGACGTAGGTCACCTCGTCGCCGACGGTGTCACGGCGTACGTCGTCGGCGAGCCGGCGCAGCGCCTCGAGGTCCGGACCCTCCGCGGTGATGAGAGCGAGCGCCTGCGCGTCCGACAGCGCGGCTGGGTCCTCCGCAGCGACCCGCAGCGCCGCGGCGACGTCGTGGTCGAGCCGGGCGACCTGGGCGGGCACGCGCAGCGCGGTCCAGTCGCCGTAGACCTCGTCGAAGTCGCCGCGTCGATCGCTGCTGCGACCGGTCAGGTCGATCGTCGTGTGCAGATCGGTACGACCCGCGCTGACGAGCCCGCCGTCCGGTTCCTGCCACGGCAGACCGACGGGGATGACGTCGGCGGCCAGACCGTCGGGCCCGGCAAGCGCTGCAACATGTGCCGCAAGTCGCGGGTCGAGCCACGGCTCCCGCAGGTACGGCGGGTGCGCGGTCAGCCGCTCACGCAGCTCGAAGCCGGCGGTCGCGGTGATCTGCGTGAGCACGTCGATGTCCGGCCACGGTCGCTCCGGGTTCACGTGGTCGGGAGTCAGCGGCGAGACACCCCCGAAGTCGTCGACACCCGCCGCGAGGAGTGCCGCCGACTCGTCGACGTCGACGAGGTTGGGTGGGGCCTGCACCCGCATCCGCGGTCCCAGCAGGATGCGCGTCACCGCTATCGCGGCGAGGTACTCCTCGAGAGTCGCGTCCGGCGTACTTCGCATCGCGGTGTCGTCCTTCGCCCGGAAGTTCTGGACGATCACCTCCTGCACGTGGCCGTGCCGTCGGTGCGCCGCACGGATCGCGAAGACGGTCTCCGCCCGGTCGCGCAGGGTCTCCCCGATACCGACGAGCAGACCGGTGGTGAAGGGAATCGCGTGCCGGCCGGCGTCCTCGAGGACCTGCAACCGCACGGCCGGGTCCTTGTCGGGACTGCCGACGTGCGCCGCGATCTCGGCGGTCGTCTCGAGCATCATCCCCATCGACGGCGCGACCGGCTTGAGCCGCTGCAGCTCCGCCCACGACATGACGCCGGGGTTGAGGTGCGGCAGCAGCCCGGTCTCCTCGAGCACTGCGATGGCGCAGGCGCGGACGTAGGCGAGCGTGTCGTCGTACCCCGCCTCGTCGAGCCACGCGCGCGCCGCCGGCCAGCGGTCCTCGGGCCGGTCGCCGAGGGTGAACAGCGCCTCCTTGCAGCCGATCGCCGCACCGGCGCGAGCGATCTCGAGCACCTGCTCGACAGACAGGTACGGCGCCGGCAGTCGGCCCGGAACGGTGGCGAACGTGCAGTAGTGGCAGCGGTCGCGGCACAGCCGGGTGAGCGGGATGAAGACCTTGCGGCTGTAGGTGATGACGCCGGATCGACCGGCGTCGTCAAGGCCCTGGTCGCGCACCCGGGCAGCGGCTTCGCACAGCGCCGCCAGCTCATCTCCGCGAGCGCCGAGGAGCACGGTGGCCTCGTCGACGTCGATGGCCTTGCCGTCCCGGGCTCGGGCCAGCGCGCGGCGGATCGCGTTGTCGCTCGGCCCGCCCATGCGTCGACCCTACGGGCCGCCTGACAGACTCGGCGCATGCGGATCGTGGCGCTGGCGGGGGGCATCGGCGGCGCCCGGTTCCTGCGCGGGCTGCGGCACGAGGTGCCCGACGCCGACCTCAGCGTGATCGTCAACACGGGTGACGACATCACGATGTACGGCCTGCGGATCTGCCCCGACCTGGACACGGTGATGTACACCCTCGGCGGCGGGATCGACCAGGAGCGCGGTTGGGGTCGCGACGGCGAGACGTTCGTCGTGAAGGACGAGCTGGTCGCGTATGACGTGCCGACGACGTGGTTCGGTCTCGGCGACAAGGACCTGGCGACGCATCTCGTCCGGCGAACGATGCTCGACGCAGGTTTCCCGCTGTCGGAGGTGACTGCTGCGCTCTGCCAGCGCTGGCAGCCGGGCGCGACGCTGCTGCCGATGAGCGACGACCGGGTCGAGACGCATGTGCTCGTGGACCTCGACGGAGCCCGCAAGGCCATCCACTTCCAGGAGTGGTGGGTCAAGCACCGGGCTGCGCTGCCGGCGGAGGCGATCGTGGCCGTGGGGGCCGAGACGGCGACGCCCGCACCCGGCGTACTGGAAGCCATCGACGCCGCCGACCTCGTCCTGCTGCCGCCGTCGAACCCCGTCGTCAGCATCGGGACGATCCTGCAGGTCAAGGGCATCCGGGAGTCACTGGAGGACAAGACCGTTGTCGGGCTGAGCCCGATCGTCGGTGGCGCGCCGGTGCGCGGGATGGCCGATGCGTGCCTGGACGCGATCGGAGTCGAGACCAGTGCCGAGGCAGTGGGGCGGCACTACGGCAGCGAGCTGCTCGACGGCTGGCTGGTCGACACGGCCGACGAGGGCGCCACGGTCCCGGGAGTCGACGTACGGGCGGTGCCGCTTCTCATGACGGACCTCGAGACAACGGCCCGGATGGCCCGCGCCGCGCTGGACCTCGCCGGTGCCTGACGGCTTCGCCGTCCTGCCGATCGGGGGCCTGCCCGAGGTGCGGCCCGGCGACGACCTCGCTGGACTGATCGCGGCGGCGGCCGACATCGAGGACGGCGACGTGGTCGTGGTCACCAGCAAGGTGGTCAGCAAAGCGGAGGGCCGGCTGGTGAGGGTGACCGGTGACCGCGAGCAGGAGCGGCTGCGGCTGGTCGACGACGAGACGGTGCGCGTCGTCGCGCGACGTGGCACCACGACCATCGCCGAGACGCGCCACGGGCTCGTGCTCGCCGCCGCCGGCGTCGATGCGAGCAACGTGCAGTCCGACGAGATCGCGCTGCTGCCGCTCGATCCCGACGCCAGCGCCCGTGGCTTGCGCGACGAGCTGCTGGGTGTCACCGGTCGTCGCGTCGCGGTCGTCATCAGCGACACCCTCGGACGGCCGTGGCGCAACGGCCAGACCGACTGCGCGATCGGTGTTGCGGGTCTCGCGCCGATCCGCGACGCGCGCGGCAGCACGGACTCGCACGGGCACGTGCTCGAGGTCACGGAGATGGCCGTTGCCGATGAGCTGGCCGGCGCCGCCGAGCTGGTCAAGGGCAAGACCGACCGCGTGCCGGTCGCGATCATCCGCGGCGTGCGCTACGACCAGGACGACCGCGGGGCGGCAGCACTGGTCCGCCCGGCGGAGTCGGACTGGTTCCGACTCGGCACGGTCGAGGCGCAGCAGGAGGCGGTCGGCTTGCGTCGTACGGTCCGGGCCTTTCGCGACGATCCGGTCGACCCCCTGGCTGTGCAACGAGCCGTCGCGGCGGCCGTGACCGCGCCGGCTCCGCACCACACGACCCCGTGGCGGTTCGTGATCGTGCAGGAGCGCAGGCGCGAGCTGCTCGACGCGATGGCGGCGGCGTGGGCGGACGACCTGCGCGCCGACGGCTTCGACGAGGGCGCGGTCAGCCGGCGACTGCGGCGAGGCGACATCCTTCGGGACGCACCAGTCGTCGTCGTACCGTGCCTGGTCCGGGACGGCGCCCATGACTACCCCGACGCGCGACGGCAGTCCGCCGAGCACACCATGTTCGTCGTCGCGATGGGGGCCGCCGTCGAGAACCTACTGATTCAGCTGGCGACAGAGGGCCTCGGCAGCGCGTGGGTGAGCAGCACGATGTTCTGCCCTGAGGTCGTCCGAGCTGTCCTGGACCTCGACGACGGTTGGGAACCGATGGGCGCCGTCGCGATGGGGCATGCGGCCGAGGAACCCGCGCCCCGCGCAGATCGCGACGCAGCCGCGTTCCTGCTGCGCCGCTGAGTAGCGTGCGCGCATGACTGCTCGCCGCCGCCGTGCTCTCGCCTCCGCCGTCGGAGCCGCCGTGGTCGCCCTGCTGTGCGCGGCCCTGTCGTCGAACGTCGACGGCACGCACCACACCGTGCTGCTCGTCCTCACCGTCGTGTGGTTGCTCATTGCCGCCAGCTGCGTCGTGAACGCCCTGCGAACCGCAGAGGTCCGGGCGACCGACAGCACGCCGAGCGAGGAAGGGCCGGGAGTTGACCCGGGCTAGGGCGGCGTGGCTCGCCGCCGGCATCGTCGTGATCAGCGTTCTTGCCTATCTCGTCCGGCGGCGCCGGGCGGCGCCGGGGCCGCTGCCGGTCAGGCTCAGCGAGCGTGCGCCCGTACGGGTTACTCACCCGGCAGTCGAGGGCATCTCGGAGAACGAGGAGGCTGTCGCCGAAAACTGGCAGCGGTTCAAGGAGGCGTCACAGGTGGGCAGTGACGACATCAAGGTGATGGAGCGTGAGCAGCCCCTCGCGGCAGGGATCCGCGTTGCGATCGTCCTGCTGGCGCTGCTGGCCTTCTTCGCGGTGTCGCTGATCGCGACGAAGTAGCAGCTAGGTGTTCGCGCGCTCGGCCGCGCGCGGGGCCGCCCAGCCGAGCTCGTTGAGCCGCTTGCGCAGCTGCATGGCGGCGAGGGTCTTCGCCTCGGCGAGGTCGAGCAGGTTGCGCGCCTCGTCGCCCACCGACGACGACTCGTCGAGCCGACGGGCGGCGTCGAGGAAGGCCGTCATCGCGGCCCTGAGCTCAGCGTCGTCGAACACCTGGGCTGTCATGGCACGAAGTGTGACATCTCGACCCGACCCTTGTCGCCCTAGATGGCGCGGTGGTCCTGGATCGTGAGCCGCGGGCCGAACCTCGGCATGGCGTAACCGCTGCACTCCAGCAGCCGGATCACCCGATAGCGGTGTGGCCGGTAGGGCTCCAGCAGCCCGGCCATGCCGTCGTCGTCGACCGGCTTGCCGATGAGGGCCCAGCCCACGAACGACGGCAGGTGGTAGTCGCCGAAGGACACCGCGTCGCCGTCGCCGAGCGCCCGCTGGGCGACCTCGGCGGCTGTCCAGACACCGACGCCGGGAACGGCCCGAAGCCGGCGGCTGGCGTCCTCGGGTGCCATCCCCACGGTCTCCTCGAGGCGACCGGCGAGCTGCGCCGCCCGCATGACGGTCTGCGCCCGCCGAGGGTCCACCCCGGCCCGGTGCCAGTCCCACGAGGGGATGCGCCGCCAGACGTCGGCCGGGGCCGGGACCCGCATGCCGGCCGGCGCCGGGCCGGGCGCCGGCTCGGCGTACCTGCGCAGCAGCCAGCGCCACGACGCACGTGCCTCGTGCCCGGTCACCTTCTGCTCGATCACCGTTGGGACCAGTGCCTCGAGGACCCGGGAGCTGCGCGGGATTCGCAACCCGGGGTGGCGGGCCGCGGTGTCGCGAAGCAGCGGATGGACGGGCGCGAAGCCGGTCGGATCGTCGCGGCCGCCGAGCAGGTCGGCCATGCCGGCGATCGCCCGCTCGGCCCCAGGACCCCACGCCGCGCAGTGCACCTCGTGCGGTCCCCGTTGCGTCAGGCGGTACGTCGCCGGCCCGGCATCGGTGCGCGTGGTCCGCCAGAGAGTGCCGCCCGGCTCCGAGCGGTGCGTCGGGTCCCCCGACCCACGCCGCAGGGACGCCAGGGTGCGCACCACGTCGACCGGGAGGCGGGGACGCCACACGGTCTCGAGCACCGGCCCAGTGTGCCCGCCCGTGAGCGGAGCTTGTGCATGGCGCCGTGCGACGAAGGAGCACGCGTGCCGTGCGCTAGCGCAGCGAACACCAGAATTGACTAGGTTGCCGGGCATGGACAAAGTCGTCGGCAGCGCCGCCGAGGCCGTCGCAGACATCCCGACTGGTGCCTCGCTCGCGGTCGGTGGGTTCGGGCTGTGCGGGATCCCGACCGCTCTCATCGAGGCGCTGCTCGAGGCGGGTGTCGGCCAGCTCGAGACGGTGAGCAACAACTGCGGCGTCGACGAGTGGGGCCTCGGGATGCTGCTGTCCGCGAAGCGGATCCGGCGTACGACGGGCTCGTACGTCGGGGAGAACAAGGAGTTCGAGCGGCAGTTCCTGTCGGGCGAGCTGGAAGTCGAGCTGGTCCCGCAGGGAACGCTCGCCGAGCGGCTTCGCGCCGGCGGCGCCGGCATCCCCGCGTTCTTCACCCCGGCCGGTGTCGGGACGCAGGTCGCGGAGGGTGGCCTGCCGTGGCGCTACGACGGCGCCGGCGGCATCGCGCTGTCGTCGCCGGCCAAGGAGGTGCGCGAGTTCGACGGCACGCCGTACGTGATGGAGCGCGCGATCCGCTGCGACTTCGGTCTGGTGCATGCGAAGTACGGCGATCGGCACGGTAACCTCGTCTACGAGAAGAGCGCGCAGAACTTCAACCCGCTGTGCGCGACGGCCGGTCGCATCACCATCGCCGAGGTCGAGGAGCTCGTCGAACCCGGCGAGCTCGACCCGATGAGCGTGCACACGCCGGGGATCTTCGTGCAGCGCGTCGTGCACGTGCCCGACGTCGAGAAGCGGATCGAGAAGAGGACGGTGGCCCGTGCTGACGCGTGAGCAGCTCGCGGCCCGGGTCGCGCGAGAGCTGTCGGACGGGCAGTACGTCAACCTCGGCATCGGGCTGCCCACCCTCGTGCCCAACTACATCCCCGACGGCGTGCACGTCGTGCTGCAGTCAGAGAACGGCATCCTCGGCGTCGGTCCCTATCCGGCGGACGACGATGTCGACCCCGACCTGATCAACGCGGGCAAGGAGACCGTCACGGTCCTCCCCGGAGCGTCGTACTTCGACTCGGCCTCGTCGTTCTCGATGATCCGTGGCGGCCACGTCGACGTCGCGGTGCTGGGCGCGATGCAGGTCGCGGCGAATGGCGACCTGGCCAACTGGATGATCCCCGGGAAGATGGTCAAGGGGATGGGCGGCGCGATGGACCTCGTCCACGGCGCGAAGCGCGTCATCGTGATGATGGAGCACACCGCGAAGGGCGGCGCGCACAAGATCGTGCGCTCGTGCTCGTTGCCGCTCACCGGTCAGCAGTGCATCCAGCGCATCATCACTGACCTCGCCGTCATCGACGTCGAGCCGACGGGGCTCGTGCTGCGGGAGACGGCGCCCGGTGTCTCGGTCGACGACGTGCGAGCCGCCACCGAACCGGAGCTGACTGTCGCGCTGTCGTGAGCAAGCCGCAACGACAGCGGATAGCGGCGTACGGCGTCCTCACGTACTCCGATCAGATCCTGCTGGTGCGGGCCTCCTCTCGGTCCGACGCCCCGGACACCTGGTGGCTGCCCGGCGGCGGTGTCGACTTCGGCGAGCATCCCCGTGAGTGCGTCGTCCGGGAGTTCCTGGAAGAGACCGGACTAAACGTCGCCTGCGGCGAGCTGCTCGACGTCGTGAGCGACGTCATGGACTGGCCGCACGTGCGCGAGTCCGTGCACACGGTTCGGCTTCTGTACGCCGTGACTCATGTCGACGGCACCCTCCGAGGCGAAGCGAATGGCACCACGGACGCGGTCGAGTGGCGGCCACTGGAGGACGCCTCGGGCCTGCCACTCATGCCATTCGTCCGCGATGCGTTGAGCCGGATCGGTCGCCGCGATCCACAGAAAAAGTTCTTGTCCACCAACGGTTTCTGACCCGAGAAACTGTCAGAGGTGGTGGCTAGGTTCGTCGTATGCCAGTCGGTCAGGGAGTGCTTGCGACCTCGACGCTTGACGTCGGCGAGCTGGACCGCATCGGCGATCGGATCGAGGCGCGTGAACGGGACCGTTCGGTCCAGCATGCCGAGCAGCTGACCGATGCGCTCGCTCTGTACCGGACGCTCAAAGCAGCCGGGATGGAGCTGTCGACGGCCGCGCAGCTCGCGCTGCTGATGGGTTGCTCGGAGTACCGCGCCAACACCATGTTGGAGGAGGCGCACATCCTGCACGGGCTCGGAGCCCTCGAGCCGATGCGCCAGGGCGTGATGACCGTCGAGCAGTCGCACGCCGTGGCAGATGTGCTGGGAACGGTTGATGCCGCGCTCGCAGCACCACTCTGGGACCGGCTGCATGAACGCCTCGTGCTCGACCAGCAGCAGAGCATCGTGCGGCCCCCGGCAAGGCTCCGTGAGCTGCTGCGGACGTGGCTGATCGCCGCCGACCCCGAGGGTGATGCCAGGCGCCGGCGGAGCGACGACGAGGACACGGCCGACGTCGAGCTGTGGAAGCGGGACAACGGGCTCGTGGACCTCGTCCTGCGTGCCTTGACCGCGGCCGACGCGCAAGCCTGCGTCGACCGGATCGAAGAACGAGCCCAACCTGCCGGAGCTGATGACGACCGGCCCTCAGGTGCCCGCCGGCGGGACGCGGCGCGCGATCTGCTTCTTGGTCGCGTCGCGTTGCCGTTCGACCCCGACACCGGTGAGGTCACCGACCCCTGCTGCCCACCGCGGTCATCGGCCCCCTGCGGCGCCAACGTCTTCGTACACGTCCCGATCCAGACCGCCTTGGAGCAGTCGACGCAGCCGGCCGAGCTCGTCGGGCACGGTCCGATCGATCCGGCCGCGTTGCGCGACCTGCTGCTCGCCGCGCCGGTGCTGCACCGCGTGTGGGTGGACGGCAACGGCGTCCCGGTCGCAGTCGACGACCGCACGTGGCGACCTGGCCGCGGCGATCCGGAGGGCGTGTACGACGCGCTGCGCGACATGTCGACGGGACCGCCACCCGACATGACTCAGCCAAGACATCCCGACGACCACCCCGACCCACCGAGACCGATCGCGCGCGGGCCGCGCGTGCTCCGCAAGCCTCACCTCGCCTAACCCGGCTCCTACCGACCCACCGAACGACAGAAACGGCTGCTGCGCGCCCGCGCGCCCCGATGCGAGTGGCCCGGCTGTGGTCGACGCGCGTCCCGTGCCGTCGCGGCCGGCTGCGATCTCGACCACGACCTGGCGTGGCCGTTCGGCCCGACCTGCCCCTGCAACCTCGGCCCGCTGTGCCGACGGCACCACCGGATCAAGCAGCTCGGCTGGATCAAGCACCGCCGCCCCGATGGCAGCGTCCACTGGACCAGCCCCACCGGCCGCACCTGGACCAGCCCCAACCAGCATGCGCGACCTGGCGGTCGGCCAGCGCGTCGTGTCCGCGTGGCACCGGGCGTCTGGCAGCCTTCCCGCGCTGCCTAGCCTGCCTCATCAGTGACCGCGGACCGGCCGCGGCGGATGATGACCGCCTTGATGCAGACCGCAAAGGTGAGGACGCACGCAAGGCCACTCACCAGTGTCGCGGCGTCGGTCACGCCGTCGGTGCGCGCCCACAGCAACGTCACCAGAGCCCATACGACTGCCATCGCGCGATACCTGGGCAGCCGCGCGCGCCACACGGCCGCGGCATCCGCGGGCGTCCGGTGCAGGACGTGCGGTCGGACGAAGGTGAACTTCCGGTAGACCACGCGCTTGGCCATTGCTCCCCCTCACCGCGATTCTGAACGATGCGGCGGGCTGTCGCCCCTGGTTTGCGCAGATCGTGGGGCTACCGTCCGGCCATGACGGTCCTTCGAAGTGTTCGTGTCGCCGCGGTCCAGGCAACTCCGGTGGTCCTCGATGCCGCAGCGACCATCGCCAAGGCGGTCGAGCTCATCGGCGACGCCGCCTCCAGGGGCGCGGAGCTCATCGTGTTCCCCGAGTGCTTCGTCTCGCTCTACCCGAGCTGGGCCTGGGCCGGTGCAGCAGTGAATGACCCGGCCGCGATGGACGAGGTGTCGATCCGGCTCTGGGAGTCGGCGATCGAGGTTCCCGGCCCTGCGGTCGATCGCCTCGCCCAGGCCTGCGCCGCGCACAACGTGCACTGCGTCATCGGCATCAACGAACGCGAGCCGGGACGTTCGTCCAGCGTCTTCAACACCATGCTCACGCTCGGCCCCTCGGGTGTGCTCGCCCGGCACCGCAAGCTCATGCCGACGAAGCACGAACGGCTCTTCCACGCGTTCGGCCGCGGCGACGACCTCGGCGTCATCGACACACCTGTCGGCCGAGTCGGTGGGCTGATCTGCTGGGAGAACCGGATGCCGCTCGCCCGGTACGCCGTCTACCGCGGTGCTCCGCAGATCTACGTGGCCCCGACAGCCGACTCCTCCGACGGCTGGCAGTCGCTCATGCGCACCGTCGCCATCGAGTCCGGGGCGTTCGTCGTGTCGGCGATCCAGTACACGCCGACATCGGCGTACCCGAAGGACTTCCCGCTACCGCTCCCCGACAGCAAGACAGTCTCGCCGGGAGGGTCTTGCATCGTCGGTGCGGGCGACAGCGGCTACCTCGCCGAGCCGCTGTACGGCGAGGAAGGAATCCTCGTCGCCGACTGCGACCTGCGGGCAGCGCTGACGCACAAGTCCTGGTTCGACGTGACCGGTCACTACAGCTGTGAGGACGCGCTCGTCCGACTCCTCACGGCACCGGACCCGATCATCTCCGCGGTCGTCTTGGCCCAGCTCCCGACCACCACCGCGGCAGGGACATCACCCGTCGGGTGAGGTGTCGCCGGTTCGCAGGCCGGGGACAACAGCGGCATGAGAGCTCTGCTGCTCGTCGCCATCGTCGTCGTCGTACTCGCCGTCATCGCGCTCGTCGCGTGGAAGGCTTCGACATCGCGGCGCACCGAGCGACGGCGCCTTCAAGCCGCAGAGCACCGCGAGCGCGCTCAGGCCACGGCGCTCGAGGCCGACCTGCAAGCCGCCGAGGCCGACGAGCGCGCGGCACGAGCTCGCCGCGAGCAGCTCGCCGCCCAGCAGCAGAAGGTGGCGGCCGAGCAGCGTCGCGGTGAGGCCGCCGAGCTGCACGCCAAGGCCGACGAGCTCGACCCCTACCCGGACAACGACACCGTTGTCGACGACACCGAGCACGACCGATCCACCAACGGCTGACGGACTCAGGCCAGGTCGGGCGCGTGCTCCACCACGAGCGCGTGCAGGTCCTTGACCCGCTGCGCCTGCGCCGCGGGCATCACCAGCGTCGCCGATGACGTGTGCACGACGACAAGTCCCTCGCACCCGACGAGCGTCACCAGGTGGTCGGGGTCGTTCGATGCGACGACGCAGCCGGTCGAGGCTGTCTGCACGACGCGCGCCGCGAAGGCGTTGCCGTTCTCATCACGACCGACCGCATCGCCGTACGCCGGCCACGAGCCGACATCGAGCCAGCGGGCCGACATCGGCAGCGCGGCGACGGTGAAGTCCGCTGAGGTCGACGCAGGCTCCATCACCCCGTAGTCGACCGACTTCTTCGCGATGTCGTCCCATGCCTCGACCCGACCCCCGACGACCTCGCGCACGAGCGCGCCCGTGGACGGCTCGAACGCCTCGACCGCAGCGAGCAGGGTTGACGCCCGCCACACGAACATCCCGGAGTTCCACAGGAACCGGGAGGGGCCAGCCTCGACGAAGGACGTGGCCGCGGCCGCATCGGGCTTCTCGCGGAAGCGCGACACCACCCGCGCATCGCCGGACAGCGCGTCACCGAGCTCGAGGTAGCCGAAGCCGGTGGCCGGCGCATCCGGCACGACCCCGAACGTCACCAACGTGCGCGGCGACGACTCGGCCAGCTCGAACCCCGCAGCCAGCGTCGCTGCAAACGCATCGACCGGCTCGATGAGGTGATCCGACGTCAGCACGGCAATCACCGCGTCCGGGTCCGCGGCCGCGATGGTCGCGCAGCCAAGCGCGACAGCGGGCAGCGTGTCGCGGCCCGACGGCTCGAGGATCAACCGATCGGGCCGCAGGCCCGAGACCGATGACACCGCACCGCGCAGCTGCTCCCCCGCACCCAGCCAGACCTCGTCCACCACCGACTGCGCGCGCTCCACCGCGATGTCGAGCAGCGACCGGCCGCCGAGCATCGGCACGAGCTGCTTGGGCAGCTGCGCCGTCGAGAACGGCCACAGCCGGGTGCCGGAACCGCCGGCGAGGATCAAGGCGTGCCGCATCAGGTCTCCAGGACGTCGGCGGACCGGGTCGGGGCGGCGCCCTCCCCCACGGACTTCACCCCACGGGCGAGCAGGTAGCGCAAGAACAGGCCCGCAGCGAGCAGCACGCGCACCGGCGCGTACCGGGGACCGGCGTACTGCCGTGACAGGTACCGGTACAGCGCGCGGTGATGCTCAGCAACCATCAGGGCGGCCGCGCGCGACGTCGCATGCGCCCCGATGTGCGTGACGACGGCAGAGGGCACGTAGACGTTCTGCCAGCCGGCTTCCGCGAACCGCCGGCACAGGTCCATGTCCTCGCAGTACATGAAGTACGACGGGTCGAAGCCGCCGACCTGCTCGAACGCCGCCCGGCGCACGAGCATGCACGACCCGGACAGCCAGCCCGTCGGTCCCTCGACCGGCTTGCCGACCTCCGCCCGATAGGACCGCGTCCACGGGTTGGCCGGCCAGAACCAGCCGAACAGCGCATGGCCGATGCCACGCCCGAGCGAGGGGAACGCCCGTGCCGACGGGTAGAGCTGTCCGTCCGGGGTCCGGATCGCCGGGCCGAGGCAGGCCGCATCCGGCCGCCGCGAGCCCGCCGCCAGCAGCACATCGAGCGCACCGGACTCCCACACGACGTCCGGGTTGGCGATGACCAGCCAGTCCGCGGTCGCACCAGCGGCGCCGGCGTTGGCACCGCGGCCGTAGCCGAGGTTGCCCCCCGTCTCCAGCAACGTCACGCCGGGTCCGACCGCTGCTTGCGGCGCACCATCGGTCGAGCCGTTGTCGGCCAGGACGACGTCGTACGACGAGGTTGTCGCCGTGCGCAGCGAGGTGAGGAACTCGGCCAGCGACGCACCAGGGGAGTACGTCACCACGACCACCCGCACGGGCGGACGCGTCACGAATCGAGCGCGCGCGCGTAGCTCGCGAGATGGGCCTCGGCACTCGCGGCCCACGTGAACTCCAGCGACCGCTCATGTCCTGCTGCCGCGAGCTGTGCGCGTCGGGCCGGGTCGTCGAGCAACGACGTCAGAGCCACCGCGATCGAGGCCGGGTCGGGTTCGGTGTAGGCAACGGCATCGCCACCGACCTCGGGCAGCGACAGCCGCGGCGTCGTCAGCACCGGTGCGGCACATGCCATCGCCTCGAGCACCGGCAGCCCGAAGCCCTCACCGTGCGAGGGGTACGCGACGCACAGCGCGCCACCGAGGAAGCCGGGCAGGTCGGTGAAGCGGAGGTAGCCGGGACGCAGCACCCGCAGGTGCGACGGCACCTCCGCGATCGCACCGTCGATCTGGTCGTCCCAGCCGGCACCGCCTGCGAGCACCAGCGCGGGCGCATCCTCACGGTCGGCGCAGGCCTTCACCCAGCCGCGCACCAGGCCCGGCACGTTCTTGCGCGGCTCGAGCGTCGACAGGAAGGCGATGTAGGGCTGACCGCCGAGACCGAGCCGCGCCTGCACCCGGTCCTTCTCGGCCTCGCTCGGCACGTGGAAGGTCGTCTGGTCGACGCCGTGGTAGGCGACGTCGATCTTCGTGCCGTCGGCGTCGAGAACGCGGATGAGCTCCTCGCGGGTCGCCTTTGACGGTGTGATGACGCGAGCCGCTCGACGTAGCGCCGTGCGGGTCGCCGATCGGAAGAACGTGCCCTTGACCGACGTGTGCATGTCGGGCTCGGTGAAGAACGTCGCGTCGTGGATCGTCACCACGACGGGGCGGCCCGAGCGCAGCGGCATCGTGTAGTGCGGCGAGTGCACGACCTGCGCGTTGACTTGCTGCGCGACGAGCGGAAGCCCCGTCTGCTCCCACGCCAGCCGGGCCGGCCGGTGCGCGATGGCAGCCGGGCCAGGGATGACCTCCGCCAGGGCGTCCATCCGGCTGTAGCGCTCGGCGTCGGCCCGCTGGCAGACGATCGCCAGGTCGGCGTCGGTCTGCGCGAGCGCACCAATCAGGCCGTCGACGTAGCGACCGACACCACCACGGTCCGCAGGTACTGCCGTCGCGTCGACGAGGACGCGCGGACTGGCGGACAGCGTCGTGCTCCTTCGGCGAGTTCTGTTGGCTGCCCCGAGCCTACGCCCGTCGTACGGCGATCTCGGCGTACGCCGCCCAGAGCGCGTCGGCGACCCCGTCCCAGCTGAACGCAGCCGCCCGTCCTCGGCCGGCATCCTCGAGCCGAGCCCGCAGCGCGTCGTCCTCGACGACCGACCGCAGCGCACCGGCGAGCTCGACGTCGGATGCGACGAGGGACGCACCGCCGGCGACCTCGACGAGCGCAGGTGCCGGGCTGGTGACGACGGCGGTGCCCAGGCTCATCGCCTCCACCATCGGCAGCCCGAACCCCTCCGCCCGGCTCGGCACGACGAGGGCCGTCGCGCGCGCCATCAGCACGGCCAGGTCCTCGTCCGGCACGCGACCGAGGACGCGCACCCGATGCCCGATGCCGAGCCGGCGCGCCTCGGCCGGCAGGTCGATGTCTCCCCAGCCGGTCTGGCCGGCGACCAGCAGCGGGAGGTCCGGCGCGGCCGGATCGGCGAGCGCCTCGAGCAGCACACGCAGGCCCTTGCGCGGCTCGAGCGTCGCGACGGTGAGCAGGTAGCGCTCCGGCAGTCGCAGCTGCTCGGCGCGGGCATCGGCATCGGCGGGCACCTGCAGGTCGCCGCTGACTCCCTCACCGATCACGCGCACCCGCTCTCCCAGGTGGACGTGGGCGCGCAGCTCCTCGGCGACAGCACGGGTCGGCACGACGACGAGGTCCGCCGTCCGCGCGGCCCGCTCGATGGCGGACCGGTGCCAGCGGACCCCGCGCGGCGTCAGCGTCTCCGGGTGCGTCCACGGCACGGCGTCGTGCACGGTGACGACCAGCGGCGTGTCCCGCCGCGGCGGCGCCATCGGCGTCAGGGCATGCACGACGTCGCCGCCGATGGACGGTCCGCGGCCGCGCTCCCACAAGGCGATGAGCGATCGACGCGGAACGGCCAGCCGGAACGACGGGACTCCCGGGATGCGCAGCAGCCCGCGGTGCCACGCGGTCGCCCCGGCGACGGCCGACCCCGCCGGCGCGCGCCGAGCCAGGGCCATCGCGACCTCGCGGGTGTAGCGGCCGGTGCCGCCCGGGACGGGCGCGAGGCACTGCTCGAGGACCAGGCCGACCCGCACGGGTTCGGACGCTACCTGCGGGAGCTATCCGCGGACGACGGTGACGCTGGTCTTCAGCACCGGGCCGTAGCGGCCGGTCGGGCCGAGCGGCTGCCACGCCTCGGCGTACGTGCCCGGCGGTTTGCGATAGCCGGAGAGCGGGATGCGCCACTCACCGACTTCGCCCGGGTACACGACGCCCACCCCGGGGCGTGTCACGTTGCCCGCCATCGCCGGCGGACGGGTGGGATACGGCCACGCACTCGTGCGGAGCGGGTCGGCCTTGCCGCTCGTCGTGGCCAGCCACTCCTTGCCGACGGCCCACGTGCTGCCACCGAGGTTGCGCAGTCGCACGACGAGGGTGGCGCCGCTCGTGGTCGTCGACAGACGCCCGGTCAGGGGCGGTGCCTTCTCCAGGGCGGCGAGCCGCGACACAGCCGGGTCGACGCGTACGACGGAGAGCGTCGTCAGCGCCCCGTCGATCCAGTGCCTGCCCTCCCACGCCGGCTCGAACGACTCGGTGGTGACGCCGACCTGCTGCCCGGCGCCGTACAGGGTGAGCAGGAAGCTCCCGATGCTGCCCGGCGCGACCGGCGACGTCTCTGACAGCCTGGCCGGCCGTTTGGCTGACAGCCACGTGTCGCCGGCCGAGAGGCTGTCCCGCTCCCGAGGCCCGGAGGTGCCGAGCACGACGTTGGTGTCCGGAGCCGCCGGCCAGGTGACGTTGCCGGTGTTGCGAGCCTGCAGCCGTACGCCGGTCGAGCCGTTCCGCGGCACGACGACGGTCCGACCGTCGGCGAAGACACTGGGCGGCGCGTCCGCGGTCGGCGTCGCCGTGGCAGCCGGCTTCGCGGCGGGTACGGCCGTGAACGTCGCCGCGACGACCGGGATCGTCCAGTTGACCGTGGCGCCGAAGACCGGACCGTCGGCGATGCGCAGCCGATAGGCGCGTCCGTGGTTGCCGGCAGCCACAGCGCGCGAGTCGAGAGCCAACGTGAAGCTCGCGGTCTCGCCGGGGCCGATCGACGTCGCCGCCGTCGGGACGAGGACGCCTGGACGCGTGCTGTCACCGACCAGCGCGTCTGCCTGACCGGGCGGCGACGCGACGGCCAGGTGCAGGCCGTCCGTCGGCCAGACCGCCGTACCGGTGTTCTTCAGCGTGACCGTCAGCGAACCGGTCGACGGCTCACCTGGCGGCCGCACCAGCGTTGGCGCGGCTGACTGGCTGACGATCGAGGCGTCCATCGTCGTGGTGATCTGCCACCACGACGAGCGAAGTCCATCCGAGTACGCCGGCCACGTTCGCGCGTTGTAGATGCCTGCGCCCGTCGTGGTCACGCTGGTCGCCGACCCGGCGCCGTCGACCCCCTCGAGGATGACCTGCTTGACCCGGCCGCCCCACTCGCCGTTGCCGTCGCGCACGGTGATGCGCAGCCGCTTCAGCGTGCCGACCGACGGGTAGCGGCGCTCGATGTCGGTCGCCTTCAACGACGCGGTCCACGAGTGCACCGGGTTGGCCACCGCGCCGTCCCAGTCGTCGCGCCGCGGGACGAGGTACGGCGTACCACCGTCAGTCGACCAGCCGCCGTTGCTGCTGGAGAACTCCGCGAAGATCGGTGCGCCGTTGTAGGTGCGCACGACACCGGCCGTGGCGTGCACGGCATCCGTCGTCGACGCCGGCTCGAGCGCGATGCTGCTGCCGTCAGTGGCGTAGACACGGGTGCCGCCGAAGACCTGGCACTGCGTCGTGTCGCAGATGTCGAAGCTGCCGCTGGCGTGCGCGCGCTTGTAGGCGCTGTACGACCGTGCGGCGATGGCCTGTGCCTGCAGCGCCGCCGGCTTCCACGACGACGAGGACTCCCGGGGGACGACGCCGAGCAGGTAGCTCTCGAGCGACAGCACGTCGATGGTCTGCAGTGCGCTCGACGAGGTCTTCACGGCCTGCACCGCACCGCGGTAGTCGCGCGACGTGCCGTCGGGGAAGGCGACTCTGACCACCTCGGGGCCGGCGAACCGGATCGGACCCGCGTAGGCCGGAGCCGGACTGGGGCTCGGACTCGGACTCGGACTCGAGCTAGCGCTGGGGCTGGGGCTGGGGCTCGGTGACGGGCTCGCGCCGGCGGTGCCGATCGCGTACGACGTCCAGGTCGAACCGCTGAGCGACGACAGGTGCAGCCCGGCGGCGTCGACGGTCGCGCGCCAGCGGCTGGGACCGGCCGGCAGTGTCTCGCTCTTTCCGGTCGCGACGTCGGTGACCTTCAACCCGGCGGCGGCGTACACCTGCGTGTCGCGACCCTCGTCGGCCTGGAGCAGGACCCGGATCGGCGCGTCGGCGAGCACCGCCTTCGCGGTGCCTGGGTAGTAGGTGGACGTGATCTCATCGGCACCGACCCCCAGGCTCGCAGCGCCCTGCGCGCCCCACTGCGACAGCCCGTGACCGTGCCCCCAGCCGTGGCCGAGCACGCTGAACACACCACTGGCCGGGCGCTCGAAGACCTGCTCGGCGCTCGCCGGCGCGGCGGTGACGATGCTGGTCAGCAGCGACGCGGCCAACCCGAGGGTTGCGGTAACCGCAACACGTCGAGCGGGGAAGGCGCGGTGCATCGGTCGTCTCCGATTCCGGGGCGTACCTGTCAGGCGTCGGCAGCCTTCCCCAGCTGCTTGACAGGAGTCACTGTAGCCACGCCTGTCCCATCCGTGCGTTTCTTCGGCCGCATCAGCGCGCCCGCCGCACCCCACATCAGGTCGCCCAGGGTCATGACGCCCCGGCTGATCGCGGCCACGGCGAGCGCCGCCGGCCGGTCGAGAACAGCGGCGAAGGCGACGACCAGCACGGCTTCCCGGATCACCGCGCCGGCCGGAACGAGCAGCACGAGGAAACCAACGGTCCACGCGAGCGCGTAGCCGCCGAGCGCAAGCAGCGGCAGGTTCGCGCTTCCGGTGCGGTGCTGCGGCCCGACCAGCAGCAGCAGGTGCCCGCCGTAGGCGACCCACATCGCCAGCGCCCACACCGCCGCCGTACCGACCCCGACCCACGACAGCGGGCGTTCGAGCGGCTCGCGACGCAGCAGCCGCAGCATCGTCGCGACGAGCCGGGTGAGCACGGGCGGCGCCAGGCAGATCAGACCGACCGGAAGGACCGCGAGCACCCAGAAGTAGTGCCGCAGCGCGCCCGGGCTGGTCAGCGGCAGCGCGACGGAGGCGACGAGGACGCCGGTGGCCGTCAGCACCCCCATGAACAGCAGGCTCGCGGTGCCGACGCGGTTGCGGGAGACGCCCTGGTCGCGACCGAGCTCCATCTGCGCGGCGACGGCGAAGACGCTGCCGGGCAGGTACTTGCCGAGCTGGCCGAGGAAGAACACGTGCAAGGCGGTGCGAAGCGGCAGGTGTGCCCCGAGGTCGCTCAGCAGCGCGCGCCACACCATCGCGCTGGCGAACAGCCCGGCCAGCACCGCGAGCAGGCTGCCCGCGGTGGGGGCCAGTCCCGTGCGGGCGAAGGCGTCGCGCAACTTGTCCCAATCGCCGCGGACGGCGATCACCACCGCGACGACGATGAGGACCGGGAAGGCCACCCGCACCGCGGTCTTCAGCCAGCGCGGCGGCCTCATGGGTGCGAGCCTACGGACGCTAGCCTCGGTGCATGACCCAAGCGCCCGAGACGCCCGGCGTGGTGATCGGCAACCACACCGCGAAGTACACCGCGAAGAACCCCGCCATCAAGTGGCTGACGGAGCGGTTCGTCACGCGGCTCGACGCGATGATCGGCGACATCTCCCGCGACAGCACGCCGGCGACCAACCCGCTCGAGGTCGGCGCGGGTGAGGGCGTCATCTCGCAGAAGCTGCACGGTCGCTTCGGTACGGCGGTCGGGCTCGACCTGCCCGATGCAGGTCTGCGGGAGGAGTGGCGCACGCGGCCGGGCCCGCATTACCTGCACGGCGACGCGGAGAACCTGCCGTTCGTCGACAAGCAGTTCGACCTGGTCGTCTGCGTCGAGGTGCTCGAGCACCTGCGCGATCCCGACGCCGGACTGCGCGAGCTCGCGCGCGTGTCGTCGCGCCACCTGCTCCTGAGCGTCCCGCGCGAGCCGTACTTCCGCGGCTCGAACCTGCTGACCGGCCGCTACGTCAAGGACCTTGGCAACACCCCCGGTCACCTCAACCACTGGACGAAGTCGAGCTTCCAGCGGTTCGTGTCGCAGGTCGGCACCGTCCGCGCCGTCGCGTCGCCGTACCCGTGGACGATCGTCTGGGCAACGCTGTGATGGTGAAGATCTGATGCGCCTCGTCGTACAGGTCCCCTGTCTCAACGAGGAGGACACCCTCGGCCTCGTGCTCTCGACGATCCCCAAGCAGATCGACGGCATCGACGAGATCCTGGTCCTCATCATCGACGACGGGTCGAGCGACAAGACGATCGAGGTCGCCAAGTCGTACGGCGTCACGCACTTCGTTCGGCATGCCCGCAACCGCGGTCTGGGCCGGTCGTTCCACGACGGCGTCCAGCGCGCACTCGAGCTCGGCGCGGACATCGTCGTCAACACCGACGGCGACAACCAATACCCGCAGGAGCGCATCGCCGACCTCGTGCAGCCGATCCTGCGCGGCGAGGCAGACATCGTCATCGCCGACCGGCAGGTTCACCTCGTCGAGCACTTCTCCGGGTTGAAGGTGCAGCTCCAGAAGCTGGGCAGTCACATCGTCAACAAGGCCGCCGGCACGACGCTCCCGGACGCGGCGAGCGGCTTCCGCGCCTACTCGCGCGACTCGCTCATGCTGCTCAACACCATCACGCGGTTCAGCTACTGCATGGAGACGATCATCCAGGCCGGCAACAAGAAGCTGGCCATCACGAGCATCCCGGTGCGCACCAACCCGAAGACGCGCGAGTCGCGGTTGTTCAAGAGCACCTACCAGCACGTCCTCAAGAGCGCGGGCGCGATCATCCGCGCGTACATCATGTACAAGCCGTACGTCATCTTCAGCGCGCTCGCCGTGCTGTTCGGCGTACTCGGGCTGATCCCGTTCATCCGGTACGCCGTCATCGCCGTCGCCGGCGACAGCGGCGGTGGCCACCTGCAGTCGCTGCTCGTCGGCACGGTGCTGCTCGTCTGCAGCTTCCTGTCCGTCATCGTCGGGATCGTGAGCGACCTGCTGCGCACCAACCGGGCGCTGATCGAGGACACCCTCGAGCACACGAAGAAGATGCGGTTCGGGATGATCAGCCCGGCCGAGGCCGCGCCGATCGACGTCGCCGAGCGGGCCGTCTCGCGGACCCGCCCGAAAGCCCGCCGCGCCGGCTGACGAGCCCACTTCTCGTCCACCGCCGCCGCCACCACTCCAACGATCTACGTCTCGTACGACGCAGCACGGCGTGTTGCGGGCATCAAGACGTAGATCGTTTGCGGGGTTGGGTTGGGTTGGGCAGGGCAACCAGCCGGGAGAGGCCGTGAGCGGTCAGCCACGGGCGGGGATGGCGAATCCGCGTTAGCGGTCAGTACCAGCCGTGGGACTCGCTGTGGTGCCACGCTGCACAGGGCGAGCCGTACGCCGACGCGATGTAGCCCAGCCCCCAGCGGATCTGCGTCGCGGGGTTGGTGCGCCAGTCGGAGCCGGCGGACGCCATCTTGCTCCCCGGCAGCGCCTGCGGGATGCCATAGGCGCCGCTGGGGTTGCTGGCGTAGACACGCCAGCCGCTCTCCCGCGACCAGAGGCTGTCGAGGCAGCCCCACTGGTCGCTCCACCCGCGGTCGGCGAGCATGGCGCGGGCGATCGCCCGCGGGCTGCCGTAGCTGACGGCAGCCACCCGACGAGCCCGGCTGGCCCGGCGCTTCGCCTCCAGTGCGCGGGCCTCGCGGGCGCGCTGGTCGGCAGCCGCCTTCGCGGCACGCGCCTCGGCCGTCGTCTTCATGGCGACCTCGTGACCCACCGTTCGGCCGGCCGTCGTCCAGTCGATCGGCGACACCTGGACCGGGCCGGTGTCGGCCATCGCCACGACGTGCGAGGCGTCATCCTTTGCCGGCACGAGGGCAGCACCGGTGACCCCGGCGGCGATGGTGGCGGCAAGCAGCAGCGGTAGTGCGCGAGACATGCGATTCCTCCGTACGAGGCCGTCCCGACCCGTCACTCGGACGGCGGCAGCCCCTCGGGCCGACTGGCCACGGTTCGTGCGGACTGCCTCGACGGTAGCCCAGTGCTTGCAGTTGTTAGCGCTTGCGTGGGGTGAGGATGATCACGTGAGCGTGCAGCAGGAGTCCCGCCGGCCACAGTCCTCACGCAGAGTGCTTGCAGAAGTGAGCAGCGTCACGGGCACCGGCGCGCTCCCCTAACCTCGGCGGATGCCAGCCGAGCAGCTCAGGCGCTACCGCGACGTCATGCGGGTGCTCCATCCGGGGGGTGAGACGTCCCGGCGCGCCTTCTACGCGGGCTTTCTGCGGCACCGCGTCCTGGCCCGGCGGCCGATCTGGATCGGCTCGCCGACGGTGCTCGACGGCGTACGACGAATCTCCTTCGACCCCGACGCGCTCCTGCTCATCGGCCTCGGGTCCTTCGGCCTGACCAGCAAGGCCGACCAGACTGTCATCCGGGTGCGGCCCGACGCGTCGTTTCACGTGGGCGGTCGGGTCGCGCTCCAACGAGGAGTGCGGATCGTCGTGGACAGCGGCCGGTTGAGCATCGGGGCCGGCACGAACGTCAACGGGCTGGGCACGAAGATCCTGGTCGCCGAGTCGGTGACGATCGGCTCCGGCTGCACGTTCTCGTGGGACGTGCAGGTGCTCGACAACGACTTCCACGCGATGACCGTCGGCGGCGTACGCCAGCCATCGGTCGCGCCGGTCGTCATCGGCGACCGGGTCTGGGTCGGGACGCGCGCCGTCATCCTCAAGGGCGTGACCATCGGCGACGGAGCGGTCGTCGCGGCGGGGGCCGTGGTCAACAAGGACGTGCCACCGCAGGCGGTCGTCGCCGGGATCCCGGCGAAGGTCGTCGGCAGTGCCGACTCCTGGGTCTAGCGACTCGTCGGCCCCGCGGCCGGTCCGGCCTCGACGTACCACGCACTGACGCCGCCGGTGTGCTCGTCGGCGGGTCGGCCGAGCAGGGCCTCGACCAGTCGGTTGACGTCACCGGATCCACGCACGTCGGCGACCAGGATGGCGCGCACGTGCAGCATCGTCATCTCCTGCAGCAGCCGCCTCTGCACCTGCACCGGCACCTCGAGCGTCGTGCCCCTGGCGGCCTGCCCGACGACGCGCTCCCACACGGTGATGTCGCCCGCGAACGTGCCGCCACCGGAGCTCCCGCGGGAGATCACGTAGCCGCCGAGCGAGCGGTACCTGAAGCCGGCCTGCGCCTGCCACTCCATCGGCGCGGATCCGGGGTACCGCGGCACCGGGTAGGTGTAGGCCAGCGCGCCTTCCGGGATGCGGTTCACCGCCGCCGACGTGAAGTACGACGGCGTGTCCGCGTCGACGTACCTGTACCAGCCACTCGGCAGCAACGGCAGCGCGCAGGTCGCGACGAGCACCACGGCGGGCAGCCGGTGCCGGCCGAACCAGCCCTGCGCGTGCAATCTGTCGAGCCCGACCGCGAGCACGAGCGCCGCGCAGAGGACGACGTAGAGCGACAGCCGAACGGCCGCCAGGTTGTGCAGCACGGGGATCTGAGAGAGAACGTCGAAGGGCATCGGTACGCCGTACTCCTTGCCCGCGAAGTGCAGCCGCTCACCGAGCGAGAGCACCCACGAGACCGCACCGACGACGGCCGCGAACCGGACGACCGGCAGTGACCGGAACCGCCACCCGAGCAGGCCGAGCGCCAGCAGGAGCGGCAGGCCGAGGTAGCTGCCGTTCTCGCTGTCGTTCGCGCCCCATGAGGCGGTCTCGACGAGCCCGATCAGCTGATGCGTCGTGGGAACGACGAGACCGAGCACGTCCGCGGCGTACGGCGACGCGTCCTGCACCGGAGCCGTCACGCGGCCCGGCCCGAAGAACTGGACGTAGAGCGGCCAGGCCGCCGCGACGGACAGCAGCGCTGCAGCGGTCGCGAGACCGACGCCGGCATGCAGCAGCCGGGCGCGGTCGATGCGCCGGCGGTGCTGGACGACGAGCACGACGACACCTGCGCACGCGACGACGAACGTCGAGGCGAGCACCTCCTCCGCCGTCATCAGCTGCGCGAGGGCAACGAGTCCGAGCAGCACTCCTGACAGCCAGGCCCGCCGGCCCTGCCGCACCAGGACGTCGTCCGCGAGCACGAGCACCAGCGGCGGGACCACGACCAGCTCCAGGTTCACATGACCGGCGCCCTGCGCGATGAGGTACGGCGAGAAGCCGTACAGCAGCCCGGCCGCGAACCGGGCCGGCCGCCAGGGGGCCCAACGACGCACGGCCCACCACATCGCGGTCGCACTGCCGGCGAACGCTGCAGCCGACAGCAGCGTGTGCGACGCCATCGGGCTGACCAGCAGCGTGACCGGCGCGAGCAGCATCCCAGGCAGCGGCAGCAGCGTGTTCCACATCAGGTTCACGGTGTGCGGCACGGACAGGTAGTCCGTCGTCCACGGCGCATGCCCGTGCACCACCTGGTGCGGCGTCCACGCGAGGTACCAGTCGGTCTGCGGCTGGTCGGCGCACGAGCACAGCGTCTTCGTCGCGAGGCCGGTGAACGCCGGCGCGTGCAGCAGCGCCGCGAGCCAGAGGTACACCAGCGGAACGGATGCTGCCCGAAACAGGCGCGTCACGTTCCGCGGACGTGCCACACAGCGATGTCGACCGGCACCTGGTGCGACCCGGCCGGCCGCGCAGTGTCGCTCTCGTCCCACATCGGGAGCTCGACGTGGCGGACGAGCACCGGCTCGACGCTGGCCGGGTCGACGCCGTCCGGCAGCTCGGGCTCATCGCCCACGACGAACAGCGGCCGCCCGGGGAAGTGCTGCGCGTACGCCGTCAGGATCTCGGTGCGGCGGGAGTGGTCCAGCGGCAGCAACGCAGACAACCCGTCGTGGACGAGCCACACCGGTGTCGCGAACAAGGCGGTCGGCCCGGCGCAGCAGCCCTGCTCGCCCTGCGGCTCCCACAGGTAGATCCCGCTGCGGTCGCCGGACAGGTCGGCGATCTGCTGCGTGAGAGCGAAGGAGCCCTTCCACTCGTCATGCCGCCGGACCGGCACCGACTGCGAGAGGAAGACGGCGACGAGGGCGGCAGCCGCGAGGACGGCCGGGACCCGCAGCACCGCCCGCCCGCGCACCCGGATCACCCAGGCGCAGGCGATCGCCAGTGCGATCAGGATGACGATGCCGGGCAGCACTGTCGGAACGTAACGACGGCTCCACCACAGGAGCCGGCTCGAGTTGCGCGCGGTGTAGCCGTAGACGACGAAGAACGCCAGTGTCGGGATCACGACCGCCCAGGCCGCCGCGCACCAACGCCGGAGCGCCATCGCGGCGAGGCCCAGTCCCATCACGGCGAATCCCGGGAGCGTGAAGAACCACGACAGCCGGCGCAGGATCTGCTCGTCGTACGAGCGAATCGGCCGCCCGTTGTAGGCGAGGTAGTCGACACCGAACAAGCGAGGTCGCAGGAAGCCGACCACGAGCAGCACGAGCACAGCGGCGCAGACCAGCAGCCCGATCACCAGCTGCGGTCGCGGATCCTGCAGCCGGTCGGTGGCCCGGGTCAGCAGGCCGCGGGCGGCGAAGCGCAGCGCGGCCGCCAGCGCGAGCAGACCGATCACGACGGCAGCGACCTTGGGCAGGGACGGGATGCTGTTGGCGATCGAGTAGTTGTGCGCGAGGTCGTAGGCCTGCAACAGCGCATGAGGTACGACGACGGCGAGCCCGCCGGCGAACCACGATGCGCGGGCGTCCCATCGGCGGGTGGCGAGCAGGGCGGCGCCGACAACGACCGACAGCAGCACCATCAGCAGGCCGTCGGGCCGGTTGAGCCAGCCGATCCCGACGAGCATCCCGGCGACGCCCGCCGCCGCTCGCCAGCGCGACTGCAACGCGACGACGACCCCGAGCAGCGCCGCCAGGTAGAGCGCCTCAGCGAACACCTCGGTCGTCGGATACCGCGCCTGCCAGACCTCGAGCATGTTGGTCGCGAGGAGCAGCCCACCCGCCCCGGCCGCGACCAGACCGGCAGTCGGCCCGGCCAGCGCGCCGCCGACCCGACGCAGCAGAGCGACGACACAGAGGACCGCCAGGACGCCCATCAGGGGCACCGCGAAGCGCAGTCCGTCGTACCCGTCCACGTCGTACGCCGTCGCCAGCAGCGCCGGCCACAGGTGGTAGAACTGCGGCACGATCCGGCCGGTGGCCGCGTCACGCACCCACACTCCCGGGAACACCGCGTCAGGGCTGGTCGGCTGCCACTGGCCCGGCAGGTCACGGACGATCGGGTCGGTGAAGCCGTAGTCACCGTGGTGCGCGATCTGCACAGCATGCGTGACGTAACCGCCGGGGTCCTTGTCGGCGACGCCATAGGAGAAGCCCGGGAAGGTGAGGGCCGCGGCGACGCCGGCGCAGGCCACCGCCAGCAGCACTCCGGGGAGGTCGGCGCGGACGGCGACCGGTCCACGCGACGCCGTCCAGAGCGCGAGGGCGACCACGAGCAGCGCGACGGCCGAGAGCGCCAGGACCGCCGGCAGCGAGTGCCGCCCGAGGTGCGCGAGCGCGAGCGAGGCCCAGGCAACGACCGCAATGACCAGCACCGCGCCGCCGGCCAGCAGGTCGAGTCCGGTGATCGCGCCGACAGCCGGCGGACTCAGTGAGGCGACGGGCTCGGCAGCCATCTCGTCCCCGGACGAAGGCCCGGCGAGCGTCGACGTCACCGGGTCAGGGTAGCCGCGCGCAGCGGACCTCTTCACGGCCCGCTCGCAGACCTGCCGTCGCTACACTCGGCCGGAACCGTTGCTGCTCTGGGAGGTCTGACCCGCGTGGCCAGTCAGACCGTCTCCGAAGCCGGGGACCGCGCCGCACTGGCCCGCTCGCGAGCAGCCGCTCAGGGTCGGATTCGCTGGGAGCTGCTCAGCCTGCTGGTCCGCAAGGACCTGAAGGTGAAGTACCAAGGATCTGCGATCGGCTTCGCCTGGTCGCTTGCCAACCCGCTCATCCAGATGGCGATCTACTACGTCATCTTCAGCAAGGTCCTGGACAACCACATCCCGGCGTATGCGATCTACCTGATGGCAGGGCTGTTGCCGTTCTCTGCCTTCAGCTCGGGTGTCGTCGGGGCCTCGGGCAGCGTCGTCGGCAGCGCCGGCTTGGTCAAGAAGGTCTCGTTCCCGCGTTTGGTGCTGCCGCTGTCGGCAGTGGGCTTCGCGCTGGTGCAGTTCCTGCTGCAATTCGTGCTGCTGCTGTTCATCGTGGCAGTAAGTGGACACGACTTCATCGGCTGGAACCTGCTTCTCATCGTCCCGGCCGTTGCCTTGCTGGTCGCCTTCACGACGAGCCTGAGCATTCTGGTCAGCGCGATCAACGTCCGCTGGCGCGACACGTCGCACTTCGTCGAGATCGCGATGCTGGTGTGGTTCTGGGCGAACCCCATCCTGTACGCCGGTGGCCTCGTGAAGGACAAGCTCAATGCGCACGGAGTGTTCTGGCTCTACTTCCTGAACCCGATGGCGACGGTCGTCTCCACGATGCAGCGGGCCATCTACAAGGAGCCCTACTACACGTTCCAGGGCAAGGCCAAGCCGCTGCTCGTCGACGCCGGCTACGCGCTGTACGTCCGCAACCTCGCCATCGGCTTCGCCATCAGCGCGGTCCTGCTGCTGCTCGCCCGCGCCGTCTTCAACCGGCTGCAGGCCGACTTCGCCGAGGACCTGTGATGGCGGCCGCGGTCATCACAGCAAGCGGGGTCAACAAGCGCTACGTGATGCACGGTCGCAAGGCGACTGCCCTCAAGGAGCGCTTCGTCCAGTCCGCGAAGCGGCAGGTCGGTGCGGCGACGGAGTTCTACGCGCTCAAGGACATCGATGTCGTCATCGGGGCGGGCGAGACCGTCGGCCTGATCGGGCCCAACGGCGCGGGCAAGTCAACCCTGCTCAAGATCCTGGCCGGCATCCTCCGCCCGACCAGCGGCGTCGTCGACGTGCAGGGTCGCATCGCCTCGCTGCTCGAGCTCGGCGCCGGGTTCAACGCCGAGCTGACCGGCCGCGAGAACGTCTACCTCAACGCCGCGCTCCTCGGACTGTCGAAGAAGGAGGTCGACCGGCTCTTCGACTCGATCGTGGAGTTCTCCGAGCAGGGACCGCGCATCGACGACCCGGTGAAGCACTACTCGTCGGGCGAGTACGTCAAGCTCGGCTTCGCCATCGCAGTCCACGTCGACCCGGACATCCTGCTCATCGACGAGGTGCTCGCGGTCGGGGACGAGGCGTTCGCGCGCAAGTGCCTGGCGAAGATCGCGGAGTTCCAGCAGGCCGGCAAGACCATCCTGTTCGTGACGCACGCCCTCGACCTCGTCGAGCAGCTGTGCACCCGCGGCATCGTCGTCGACCACGGGATGATCCAGTACGACGGGGATCCCGCCTTCGCGGTCGGCACCCTGCGCAAGATCCTCGGCACGGATCGACCCGCCGGAGCGCCCCTCGAGCCGGAAGAGATCGGCGGCATGGTCATCGAGGATGCCGTCGCGAGCACCCGTGTCGGCGGCGCGGCGACCGACAGGGTCCGGCCCGGCCGGTCGCTGCACGTCCGCGTCCTCGTGGACGTTCTGCAGGGCGAGGGGCTTGTCGAGGGCGAGGTGCAGGTCGTCGTGATGGGGGCCGGCGACATCCCCGTACTCGCTCTGCGCACCCGCCCGGGCGGTCACGTGCCGGCGGTACCGGGCCGGTACACCGTCGACCTGCAGCTCCCGGACATGCCACCGCTGGTGGGGGCATTCATCCTCGGCGTCAGCGTGCTTGATGCCGCGACGGGCCAGCCGATCACGGCTCGGCGGTTCGACCGCGCCTTCTGGGTGCTCGACGGCCCGCGCGGCGCCCTGCTCCACCTGCCGACCACCGCGAAGGTCCGCGCATGAGCCGGCTCGAGAGCGACTACTACAGCTACATGGGCTACGACGCGGCCAACGCGAAGGCCGGCCTGGCTCACTACATCCCGTTCTTCGACAGCGGACCGGTGCTCGAGCTGGCGTGTGGTCGCGGGGAGTTCCTCGAGCTGCTGCGCGACGCCGGCATCGACGGCGAGGGCGTCGACTCCGACGAGGGGATGGTCGAGAAGGCCGTGTCCGCCGGGCTCCGGGTCACCTTCGGCGACGCGATCGTGGCGCTCGAGCAGCGCGCCGACGGCTCCCTCCGGGGGGTGTTCTCGGCGCACTTCGCGGAGCACCTGCAGCCCGAGCAGCTCGAGCACGTGGTTGCGGAGAGCGCGCGGGTCCTGGCGCCCGGCGGCGTCTTCGTCGCAGCGACTCCCAACGCGGGCTGCCTGTCGGTGCTCGGGCACGACTTCTGGCGGGACCCCACCCACATCCGTTTCTACGAGCCGCGGCTGCTTGCCTTCTACTGCGCCAAGGCCGGCCTCGATGTGGTGGAGACCGGAGGCAACCCGCGCAACGCGCCCGGTCCGCCGCCGGAGTCGCTCGCACCCGACGTCCACGTCGACCCGGACCTGCGTGGCGACATGGTGGAGGCCATCAAGGTGGCAATGGCCGACAAGAAGCACAGCCTCGACTGGCAGGCGTTCGGTCACTTCCTCGGCATCGTCGAGGAGCGGCTCCGCAGCACCCAGGAGGAGCTGGTCGCCCTGCGGCGCTCCTACGCGCACCTGCTCGACCGCCTCTACCCGTCCAACGAGGTCTACGTGGTGGCACGTGCAGTCTGAGCCGCGCGCAACCGTCGTCATCGTCAACTGGAACGGCGAGCGGCTGCTGCGGTCCTGCCTCGACGCCCTGACCCGGCAGCAGACCAGCGCGCCGTTCGAGATCTGGGTGGCCGACAACGCATCGAGCGACTCGTCGGTCGAGCTGCTGCGCACCGAGTACCCCCACGTGCGCATCGTCCAGAACGAGACCAACCTGGGCTTCGCGGGTGGCAACAACGCCGCCCTCCGTCAGGTGACGACGCCGTACGCCGTACTCCTGAACAACGACGCCACTCCCGAACCCGACTGGCTCGAGCAGCTGCTGGCACCGTTCGACGAGCCAGGTGCGGGGCGGCTCGCAGCCGTGACCAGCAAGGTGCTCTTCGCACCGCGGTTCCTGCCCGTCACCCTCCGGACCGAGGGGTTCACCCCCGGGCCCAAGGACCCACGCGACCTCGGTGTGCAGCTGTTCCGCATCAACGTCGAGGGGCAGGACGTGACCGAGCGCGTCCTGATGGAGCGGGCGACGTGGGGACCGGAGGGTGAGGGACCAGGGCGCTTCCGGTGGACCCGGCCCTCCGCCGACCTGCTGATCCCGCTCCCGGACGGGTTGGTCGGGCCCGTGGAGCTCACCTTCCGCTGGGCCGCCGAACGGGACAAGTCGGTGACGCTTGCGTGGTCCGACGGGGCGGCGACGCTTCCCGTCACCGCAACGGTCGAGGACGTGACCGTCGAGATCCCTGCCACCGCGAAGTCCGTCGACGTCGTCAACAACGTCGGCTCGATCGTCGTGACGTCCGGTTACGGTGCCGACCGCGGCTACCAGGAGATCGACCGGGGGCAGTACGACGAGGCGCAGGAGGTCTTCGCCCTGTGCGGGTGCGCCGTCGCCTTCCGCACCGAAGCCGGTCGCGAGGTCGACTGGTTCGACGACGACTTCTTCCTCTACTACGAGGACACCGACCTGTCGTGGCGGTTGCGCGCCGCCGGCTGGCAGATCCGCTACGAGCCGAAGGCCGTCGTACGCCACATCCACTCGGCCAGCACCGTCGAGTGGTCACCGACGTTCGTGTTCCACAGCACCCGCAACCGGCTGCTGATGCTCACCAAGGACGCCTCCGCAGGGCGCGTCCGTCGGGAGTGGCTCGGCTTCCTGCGCGAGACGGTCAACCTGCTGCGGTTCGTCCTCGGCGCAGCTCGCCGCGGCCGCCGACCACCGCTGCAGCGACTGCGCATGCAGCTGCGCGTGCTGTCCTCACTGCTGCGACTGACCCCGGCAGCACTTCGTGCTCGTCGGCGGATCGCGCGCTCGGCCCGCGTCCCACGGACCGAGCTGGAGGGCTGGCTGGTGGCGCCGCCATGAGGGCGGCGATCTACAACCGATTCTGGCACAGCCAGGGCGGCGGCGAGCGGCATTCCGGGATGATCGGCCAGGTCCTGTCGCACGACGGCGTCGACGTCGACCTGATCGGCCACACCGAGTTCGACCGCGACGAGCTCGGGCTCCATCTCGGCCTGGACCTGTCGAAGGTCAACCTGCGGATCGTGCCCGACCGAGGTGACCTCGCTATGGGGATGCTCTCGGCGGATTACGACTTGTGGGTCAACGGGTCCTACATGAGCCGGATCGCGTCGCAGTCGGCGAAGGCCGCCTACCTCTGCTACTTCCCGACCCCCTCCGACGCCAACCTGCCCCGCTGGAAACGCAAGCTGGCGAGCTCGGTCGGTCACCTGGTGGCTGCGCAGACCGGCGGTCTGGATTACGGCGTCGGCTGGTATCCCCCGGAGTTCGGCCGCCGGCGGCGCTGGAACTGGGCCTCCGGGGATGCCGTCCTGACGCTGACGCCGGCCGACCGGGAGCGCGTCGTGCGTCTTCTGCTCGGTGGTCCCGGTATGCCGGCACCGACCGAGGTGCAGGTCGTGGCAGAGGACGGCACGGTGCTGCTCGAGGCATCCGTCACGCCGCAGTTCCGCCCCCATCGGTTCCGGGTGCCGGCGACGCCCCGCGGCGCCGAGCTGCGCTTCCTGTCGAAGACGTTCCGGCCACCGAACGACAAGCGGGACCTCGCCTTCGCGGTCTCCGGCATGCACATCGAGGGTGGCCGCTACGGCCCCCGGCAGCGGATCGCCTACTACAACCCGTGGCTCGTGCTGGCGCACCGCGACCTGTCCTTCCTCGACAGCTACGACGCGGTGATGGCGAACAGCGAGTTCACCCGCGGCTGGATCCGCCGGCTGTGGGAGCGCGACTCCGACGTCCTCTTCCCGCCGATCCAGGTCCAGCGACTGCATCCCGCCGTGGAGCGCGAGAAGGCGGTGCTCACCGTCGGGCGCTTCTTCGCGCCCGGGCTCGGGCACGCGAAGCGGCAGAAGGAGATGGTCGAGTTCTTCGCCGCCGCGTCACGAGCCGATCGCCTGCCGGGTTGGAAGATGTACGTCGTCGGCGGCATGGAGGACTCCCAGCGCGGCTACGTCGAGACGGTCCGGGCAGCCGGCGCCGGGTGCCCGGTGGAGGTCATCACCAACGCGCCGCGCAGCCGGGTCGAGGAGCTGCTGTCCACCTCGTCGGTGTTCTGGTCCGCGACCGGCTACGGCGAGGACGAGGAGAAGAGCCCCTGGTCCAGCGAGCACTTCGGCATGACGACCGTGGAGGCCATGGCCGGCGGCTGCGTGCCGATCGTCATCGACCGCGCCGGGCAGAAGGAGATCGTGCGCGAGGGTGTCGACGGCTTCCGCTGGTCGACGCCGGCTCAGCTCGTCGAGCGCACCGAGCAGGTCGCAGCTGACGACTCCCTGCGCGCCAGGCTGGCGGCTTCGTCCGTCGAACGGGCACAGGAGTTCAGCGAGGACGCGTTCGCGGAGCGGTGGCACGGGATCGTCGCGAAGCACAGCCTGCTGGGATGAGGATCCGCGCTGTCGTCGTCAACTACAACGGCGGTGAGGAGGTTCTCGGGTGCGTCCGCGCCCTGCTCGCGAGCGAGAGCCTGCCGGGCGAGCTCGAGGTCGTCGTCGTCGACAACGGGTCCGTAGACGGCAGTGCTGAGCAGATCGAGGCCGCGGTGCCGCAGGTCCGCGTCCTCCGCTCCCCGGGCAACCTCGGCTACCCCGCCATCAACCAGGTCCTCGAGGACCTCACCGGTGTCGACCTCGTCGCGATCGTCAACCCGGACGCAGTCGTGGCGCCCGACTGCCTCGCGCTGCTGGCAGCCGCACTCGACGAGGATGCCGGGCTGGGCGCAGCCTGCCCACGCATCGTTCTCGACGGCGACTACCGCGACATCCGCGTCGAGCTGGACGGCGCGGCCGTGGACCTGCTCGACGTCGCCGGGGCCGGACGCTGGCACCTCACCGGCCCCAACGTCCAACGGCGGTGGCAGCGCGGAGTGGCCTGGACCATCGGCAGCGGAAGCGTGCTGCGGACGACGGCGAAGGAGCCGATCAGCCTGCGGGTGCGCGGCTCGCGAAGCGGCCGACTCGTGCTGTCGTCCGGCGATCAGCGGGTCGAGGCGCCGGTGCAGCGACGGCCGGGCGTCGCGCGGATCACCCCGGGCGGCACCGCACGCGAGATCGTGCAGAACGCCGGCTCCGTCATCGGCCGTCATGGCCTCGGCATCAACCGTGGCTACCACCAACCGAACGGCCCGGCGTTCGACGAGCCCGTCGACGTACCCGCCTGGTGCGGCGCGGCGGTGCTCCTGCGCAGCGACTACCTGCGCGACACCGGTCTGCTCGACCCCCGTTGGTTCCTCTACTACGAGGACACCGACCTGGCCTGGCGCGGGCTGCTGCGCGGCTGGCGCTATCGCTACGTGCCGGCGGCCAAGGTGCGGCACGCGCACTCGACGACGATCGGGCACGGCACTGCGCTGTACGACGTCCAGCACCTGCGCAACCGGCTGCTGACCGTCACCAAGTGCGCGCCCGCCCGCGACGTGGCGGCGGCCTGGGCCGATGCGCTCGGGCTGCTGGTGCGTCAGCTCCGGCGCGACCTAGTCGGCCGAGTCGTGCGCGCGCGCCGGCCGCCGGAACCAGCGATGACGTTGCGCTGGCTGCGCGCGCTCGGCGCCGCGGCTCGCATGACACCCGGCGTGCTGCGTGACCGGCGTCGGGTGCGTCGCGGCGCTACCGTCGCCGACGGTGCCCTGCCGGTCCTCGGCCATTGGCACGACCCGATGGGGGCCGCCTGATGCAGATCGTCTTCCTGAGCGCCCGGCCCGACGTGCTGGCCGGGACGCTGCGGCACGTCCGGGCGAAGCTCCCGTTCCTCGACAGGTTCCTCGTCGTCACCCCCGAGCGGCTGCGCGCACCGATGACAGGCCTGGGCATCGAGGTCGTCACCGATGAGGAGCTCCTCGGCGGTCCCGGACCCGGCGACCACTCGCAGCGCAACTATGCCCTGCGCGCGGCAATGAGCGACTGCACCTCCATCGATGACGTCTTCCTGAGCTCCGATGACGACAGCCGACCGCTCGTGCCCCTGGACGAGACGGTGTTCGTCCGGGCCGGCCGCTACCGCCGCTACACGTTCGGTCACCTCGACGACTGGGAGCTGCGCACCACGTCGTACGACGCCTGCCTGCTCGCCTCGCGTGCGGTGCTCGCGCTGCACGCCCTGCCGCGGGTCGCGTATGCCTCGCACCAGCCGCAGATCATCGACAAGGCCCTCCTGCGCGAGGTGACCGCGCTGTTCGCGGCGGCCGCCGCCCGCCATCCGCTCGACGAGTGGGCGATGTACTTCAACGCCGCTGGCGCACTGCACCCGGACCGGTTCGAGCAGCCGGAGCCCTACCTCACCCTGGGCTGGCCCGAGAACGCCGCAGCGTGGCATCCGCTGCTCGATCCCGGCGCACTGCTGATCGAGAACACCTTCCTGGAGCACTACGCAGCCGGTGGTGTCTTCGATGGCCTCGACCCCGACGACACGTCGTACGACGCGGCCGCCGACAAGGTCGTGCGGTGGCGGACGTACGAGCTCGAGGTGGCGGCCGGCGAGCGGCACGCGGCGCTCGTGCCAAAGGCACCGGCCGGCCCGTTGGGCGAGGCCGCCCGGCGGGCCCGCGCGGCGACCGTCGGTGCGCCGAGCCACCGAGCGAGGGAACGCCGCGCCGCGGTCTCCGCGCTCCTGCGAGCCCTTGCCCGCCGGCCCTGATCGCCGAGCAGTCATGCGGATCTGCCTGGATGCGACGCCGCTCCTGGGTGAGCGCACGGGCGTAGGGCGCTACACGCTCTCCCTGCTCACGGCGCTGCCGGCGTACGACGACCAGCTCGTCGCCACTGCGTTCACCCTTCGCGGCCACGGCCGGCTCGCGCCGCGCGTTCCGCCGGGCGTCGAGGTTGCCGGCCGGGCGGTGCCGGTCGGCGCGCTGCACCGGCTGTGGTCGCGCGCGGAGTGGCCGCCGGTCGAGCTGCTCGGCGGTAGGTCCGACGTGTTTCACGCGACCAACTTCGTGCTGCCGCCCCTGCGCAAATCGCGTGGCGTCGTGACGATCCACGACCTGTCCTACCTGCATCACCCCGACACGGTCAGCGCCGCGAGCGCGCGCTACCGCGAGCTCGTGCCGAGATCCCTCGCGAGGGCGGCAGTCGTCGTCACACCGAGCGCGGCGACGGCAGGCCTGCTGCAGGACGCGTACGACGTGCGCGTCCCGGTGCACGTGACGCCGCTGGGCGTCGGGAGCCAGTGGACCGGCGCCGCCCCGCTCGACGACGTCGCGCGCGGGCGCCTGGGTCTGCCGTCGACGTACGTGCTCTTCGTCGGGACGCTCGAACCACGCAAGGACCTGCGCACGCTGTTGAGCGCCCACCGCCTCGTGCCGGACGCGCCGCCGCTCGTTCTGGTCGGGCCGGCCGGTTGGGGGGAGCAGCTCGACGTCAGCGGCTGCATCACGCCGGGCTTCCTCGCCGACGACGTGCTTCCCTCGGTCGTCGCGGGTGCCGCGGCGCTCGTCCTCCCGAGCCGGGACGAGGGGTTCGGGTTGCCCGTGCTCGAGGCACTGCGGACCGGCACACCCGTCGTGGCCAGCGACCTGCCGGTGCTGCGTGAGGTCGGCGGGGAGGTCGTCACGTATGCCGAGGCGGGCAACCCGTCGTCGTTCGCCGCGGCGCTCGAGCAGGTCCTCGCCGACCCCGGTGACGCAGCCGGGCGCCGGACGCACGCGGCGGCTTTCACCTGGGCTCGCTGCGCCGAGGCGACCAGGGCTGCCTATAGCCTGGCCCTCACCTGAGCCTCCATCCGAAGGATCCCTGACGTGCATCTGGCCGACCGCCTGATCAACAAGGCTCACAATGCCTACGGCCACGTAGCACTGCTGCGGTGGAAGGCCCAGAAGGGCGACCGCCGTACGGCGACCTGGCCCGAGGCAGCCGGCAGATCGTCGCTGACGAAGTCGGACGCGGTGTGCAACATCTGCGGCTGGCGCGGCCGTGCCTTCCAGGGCATCGCGCACTCGGAGTCGGCGCTGTGCCCGACCTGCGGGTCGATCAGCCGGGACCGGTTCCTTTACTGGTGCTGGACCCGTCGTACGCCGTACGACCCGAAGGCGAAAGTGCTCGAGACATCACCGCGGCTGGACCAGACCTACCGCGACAAGATGGCGCAGCGGGTCGACTACACGTCGAGCGACTACGACGAGTCGCAGCACAAGGGGGCGATGCGACTGGACCTGCAGGACATCGCGCTGCCTGACAACTGCCTCGACATCGTGCTGACGCCGCACGTGCTCGAGCACGTGCCGGACACGGACGCGGCGCTCTCAGAGCTCTACCGGGTGATGAAGCCCGGCGGTCACATCTTCCTGCAGATCCCCCTGCCGCAGAGCAAGACCGCACCGCCGACCGAGCCGGAGTATCACGGGGACAACACCCTCGTCTACTGGCGCTTCGGCTGGGACCTCGCCGACATGATCCGGGAGGCCGGTTTCGCCTGCGACGTCCTCGTCACGTCCGAACTGCGGGACGCGGTCGCCGAGAAGCGCACCTTCGACTACTCCGGCGCTGACTGCGACGTCGAGGACCTGTTGTCAGGAGCCGACGCCAGCGCGATGACGGTGGTAGCGGACGAGGCGCAGGCGGCGCGGCACGGCTTCCGGCCGCCCTTCCAGTTCGTGACCTTCGACTGCCACAAGCCGAGGTAGACCGCCGCGTCGAAACTTCCTGGGCGTGGGTGTCGTATCGACGGGTTGCCGTTCGTAGTGGGAGCAGAAGGCGGTCATCGGGACCGCCGGAACCGAGGAGAGCTGCGATGACGCACTACCTGCTGTCCGTGCACGGTGCCGCCGACCGGGGCGAGTACGGCGACTACGGCTCCAAGGAGGCGATGGAGGCCGCGTTCGCCGCCACCGGCGCCTTCAACGACCAGCTCCACGCCGACGGCTACTGGGTCTTCGCGGGAGGGCTGCAGCCCGCAACCACCGCGACGGTCGTCGACGGCCAGGGCGAGACCCCGGTCGTGACGGACGGTCCGTATCTCGAGACCAAGGAGATCATCGGTGGCTTCTGGATCATCGACGCACCCGACCTCGACGTGGCCCTGAAGCTCGCGGCCGAGGGGTCCAAGGCCTGCCAGGGCAAGGTCGAGGTCCGCCCGTTCGAGGGCGTCGTCTGACCGGCCGGCAAGGCATGAGCGAAGCGGCCGCCGTGGAGCGGGTCTTCCGCGAGGAGTACGGCCGGCTGATCGCATCGCTCGTCCGCCGCTTCGGTGACATCGACGTCGCCGAAGAGGCGGCCGGCGAGGCGCTCCTGACGGCGCTCGAGAAGTGGCCGGCCTCCGGCGTACCTCCCAATCCCGGCGGCTGGCTCACCACCACCGCGACGAATCGCGCCATCGACCGGTTGCGCCGCGAGAAGCAGCGTGACGCGAAGCACCGGGCGGCCCTGATGTACGACGACGACTCCCCCAACGAGGACACCGGACCGATCGAGGACGACCGGTTGCGACTGCTGTTCACCTGCTGCCACCCGGCGCTCGCACCGGAGGCGCGGATCGCCCTGACGCTCCGCCTGCTCGGCGGGTTGACCGTGGCTGAGATCGCGCAGGCGTTTCTCGTGCCCGAGACAACGATGGCGCAGCGGATCACCCGGGCGAAGAAGAAAATCTCAGCAGCACATGTCCCCTACCGCGTGCCCGAGGCGGCGGATCTCCCGCTCCGGCTCGACGGCGTGCTGGCCGTGCTGTTCCTCGTCTTCAACGAGGGCTACCTCGCCAGCGGCGACGGCGACCCGGTGCGCGCCGACCTCACCGGCGAGGCGGTCCGACTGGCCCGCATCCTGCGCCAGCTGCTGCCCGACGAGCCGGAGGCGGCCGGCCTGCTCGGCCTGCTGCTGCTCACCGAGGCGCGACGGATGGCTCGCGTGCGGAACGGGCAGCTGGTCCCCCTCGGCGAGCAGGACCGGACCGCGTGGGACCGCGTTCTCATCGCCGAAGGTCACGCCCTGGTGCGCGAGTGCCTCGTGGTCAACCGACCAGGCCGCTACCAGATCCTGGCCGCGATCAACGCCGTGCACACGGACGCTCCCAGCGCGCAGGACACAGACTGGTCGCAGATCGTCGCGCTCTACGACCAGCTGATCCGGCTCGATCCCTCGCCGATCGTCGAGCTGAACCGCGCTGTCGCGGTCGCCGAGCTGGACGGGCCGTCGGTCGGCCTCGCTCTCATCGACCGGCTGCCGCTCACCGGCTACCACGCCTGGCAGGCGACTCGCGCCGACCTGCTGCGCCGGCTCGGACGCACCGCGGAGGCGAAGGAGGCGTACGCCGCCGCGATCAACGCCACCCAGAACACCGCCGAACGCGCCTACCTGAGCCGGAAGCGCGGCGAGCTGGTCTGAGCGTCCGGTCAGCGGACGAAGGCGCAGAACTCGTTGCCGTCGGGATCCGCCAGCACGCTCCAGCCGATCTCGTCGTCCTGCGCACGCAGCAGCCGAGCGCCGGCGGCCACGAGCAGCTGGACATCGGGAGTCGTCACGTCGATGTGGATGCGGTTCTTGACGCTCTTGGGCTCGGGCACCGGCACGAACACCAGCGCGTCGAACGGCCCCCCGGGCACCGACTCGACGTACGAGTAGCCCTCCTCGTGGTCCTTGTGCACCCCGCCGAGCACGTCGGCCCACCATGCAGCGATGGACACCGGGTCGGCCGTGTCGACGACGATCTCCATCAGCCCCGCTGGCTTGCCGGCGCGGGTGGCGAACACGCACAGCTCGCCGCCCTCGACGTCCTTCATCACCGTCCAGTGCTCGAACGACTCGGCATCGAGCACCACGCCGCCGAGGGCAACGAGGTCGTCGATGCTGTCTGCTCGCACATCGAGGTGCATCCGTTGCTTGACCGTGACCGGCTCGGGCACGCTGTTGATCCACACCGTGTGCCGAGGCGTCGAGCCGATCAGCTTCGCGTCGCCGTCGGCGGTGAGCTCCAGGTCGAGGCACAGCGCACCTGCCCAGAAGCGGCCCAGCGCCGCCGCGTCAACGGCGTCGATGCAGAGGTCCTTGTACGTCGCGACAGCCATGAGTGATTTCTAGCCTGCTCCGCCACCGAGCCCGGTTAGGAGGGCGACGGTGCAGGCGCCGGCTTGCGGCTGAACCGCGTCGAGAACCGCTCCGGCGACAACCACGCGCCCTTGCCCACCTGTGGCTTGCCGACCACGACCGTCGTCATCCACGGCAGTGCGCTGTCGCCATCGGCCGACGACCCGGTCAACGAGACGACGTACGCGCCGACCGGCACGGGCGCGCCGCCGGCGTCGGTGAGGTCCCAGCTCGCCGCGATCGGGTCGGTCGCGGTGCCCGACCACGATCGGATCGCCGTACCCGCCGGCGTCGTGATGCTCAGCGTCCAGCTCGGTGCGTTGCGAGAGCTCGCCCGCACGGTCACCGGCGCCGTGCTCCCGACCGGCACCCGCGTCGCGCTGATCGACGGGTCCACGAACGCGGTGCCGAGGTAGGTGTTGATCGCGGACCGGATCGCCGGCATGCGGGCGTACGTCGCATCGCCCGGGCAGGTCGTGTTGCCGGCGTCGCGATGCCCGCTGACGACGTCGAACGTGTGATACGTGCCGGCGGCGTACTTCGACGTGCCTCCGCCTGCCGATCGCAGCGTCGCCGTCGCGGCCGGGTCGCGGTAGTAGCTGCCCAGCTTCCACGCGAACAGCTGCTCGAGCGATGTCAGCGTCGCGGCCGGCGGCGCCGAAGTCGTGAAGGTGCCGATCAGCGCAGTGCCGAACGAGTCGGTGTTGAAGCCGCCCGTGTGCGCACCCACCACCGCGCGGGTGATGCCGCCGTAGCGTCCTTCCCAGGTCCTGCCGAACCGGTCGACGAGGTAGTTGTAACCGATGTCGCTCCAGCCGTTGCTCTTCACGTGATACGCGTAGATGGACCGGATGACGGCCGGCGTCTGGTCGATCGTGTAGTCGTTGGCCGTGTCGGTGTGGTGCACGAAGCCCACCTTCACGGTGTCGTTGTACGACGGGCTGCCGCGCCGGATCGACTCGTCCGCACCCCAGTCGGCGCGGGTGAGGATCGCCGGCTGGTCCTCACGGGCGCTGGCCGTGTCGCGTGGCACCGAGCCCGCAACCGCATCGGCGCTCGACGTGCCGGGGTCGATCAGCTCGACGCGCACGTCGCGCGGCGTCGTCCCGCCCTCCGTCGTGACGCTGACCTGCACGCCATCCGCGGGCCCGACCCAGAGCGGGGCGGTTCCGTCGCGCAAGGGCGGCCCGGCATCGGGTGAACCGGCATCCGGCGCGTCGTCGGAGTCGCCGGCCAGGCTGCGCCAGGTCGACCAGGCACCGTGCGCGCGCCAGCGAACCCGCGCGATCACGTCGGCAGCCGACCCGTCGTGTGCCCACGTCACGCCGAGCATCGCGAAAGGCTTCGTCGTGGTCTGACCAAGACCGAGGGCCGCTCGGCGGAGCCCCGGTCCCTGCGTCGACGTGGCGGGCATGGGCACGTCGGTCAGCCCAAGATGCGCGACGTTGGGCTTCACCGGATGCGGCGAGCCGGCGTGCGGCGTCGCGACCGGCAGCGCCAGCACCGCAGGTGTCACGACGCCCAGAACAGCGAGCGAGGAGAGCAGGCGGGGCATCGCTCTACTGAACCTCAGCCAGTGCGCATCCGCCGGGAACTCGTCCGGAATGTCACCCGCGGAACGCATCTCCTGACGTCCGGAACGCCTCCGCCAGCGCAGCGCGCCAGTCCTGCAGCGGTGGCAGCCCGGCGTCGTCCCACGATCGCGGCGACAGGACGCTGTACGCCGGCCGAGGCGCCGGTCGCGGGAACGCGTCGCTGGTCGTCGGCTGGACCCGGTCCGGGTCGGCGCCGAGCTCCTCGAAGATCGCGCGCGTGAAGCCGTACCAGCTCGTCTCGCCGCGGTTGGTCGCGTGCAGCGTTCCGGCCGGCACCTCCGAGGCTGCCAGCGCGAGCAAGCCAGCGGCGAGATCACGTGACCAGGTGGGCGAGCCGCGCTGGTCGTCGACGACGCTGACCTTGTCGCGCTCCTTCTCGAGCCGGGCCATCGTCTTGACGAAGTTCTGCCCGCTCGCGCCGTAGACCCACGCCGTCCGGACGACATGTGAGGCATTCGGCAGGATCTCGCGGACTGCCTGCTCACCGGCCAGCTTCGTGCGCCCGTAGGCGCTCTTCGGTCCGGTCGCGTCGTTGACGTCGTACGGCCTGCCCGCATCACCCGGGAACACGTAGTCCGTGCTGACGTGGAGAAGCCGCGCGCCGACCTTCGCGCACGCGGTGGCCAGCAGCGCGGGCCCCGCCGCGTTGACGGCGTACGCCGTTTCCTCGTCTGTCTCTGCGGCGTCGACGGCCGTGTAAGCAGTGGCATTCACGACCACCAGCCGGTGCTCCGGGTTGTCGGACCGGACGATGCGTGACCAGCCGACCACCATGTCCTGCACGCCGAACGCATCTGTGACGTCGAGATCCTTGCGCGTCAGCCCGCGCGCGAACACGTCGGCGCCGCCGCGGACGGCATGCAGCAGGTCGGTGCCGAGCTGCCCGTTCGCGCCGGTGACGAGAAGAGCGAGACTCATCTACTGACCGACGGCGGCGTACTTCGCTTCGGTCGCGGCCTTCTGCGGCCGCCACCAGCTCTCGTTGGTGCGGTACCAGTCGATGGTCGCCTTGAGGCCGTGCTCGAAGTCGACGTACGTCGGCGTCCAGCCCAGCTCGGTCCGGAGCTTGGTGCTGTCGATCGCATAGCGCCGGTCGTGACCCGCCCGGTCGCGAACGAGCTCGAAGGCGTCCTCCGGGTGGCCGAGCTCGCGCAGCACCGCCGCGACGACGTCACGGTTGGTGCGCTCGCCGTCGGCACCGATCAGGTAGGTCTCGCCGGACCGACCCTTCTCCGCGATCGTCCAGACCGCGGAGTTGTGGTCGTCGACGTGGATCCAGTCGCGGACGTTGAGGCCGTCGCCGTACAGCTTCGGTGGGATGCCGTCGAGCACGTTGGTGATCTGGCGCGGGATGAACTACTCGACGTGCTGGTACTGCCCGTAGTTGTTGGAGCAGTTGCTGATCGTGGCGGTGATGCCGAACGACCGCACCCAGGCCCGCACGAGCAGGTCGCTGCCCGCCTTCGTCGCGGAGTACGGGCTCGAGGGGTTGTACGGCGTCTGCTCGGTGAACCGCGTCGGCTCGTCGAGCTCCAGATCGCCGTAGACCTCATCAGTCGACACGTGGTGCAGCCGTACGCCGTGCCGCCGCACCGCCTCCAGCAGCGAGAACGTCCCGACGATGTTGCTGTGCACGAACGGCGACGGGTCGGTCAGCGAGTTGTCGTTGTGGGTCTCCGCCGCGAAGTGGAAGACCTGGTCGACGTCCTTCACCAGCCGGTCGACAAGGGCGGCGTCAGCGATGTCGCCCTTGATGAGCTCCACCTCCTCGCGGACCTCAGCCAGGCTCGACCCGTCGGCGGCGTACGTGAGGGCGTCCAGGACGACCACCTCGACGTCCGGCTTGTTCGCGCGCGTCCAGCGCACGAAGTTGGCACCGATGAAGCCGGCTCCGCCGGTCACGAGAACACGCATGCGCCCATTGTCCCAGACAGCACGACGGCCCCGGCGCAAGCGCGCTCGGGGCCGTCGATGCAGCCGTTACTTGCCGGGCACCACGCAGGAGGGTGTGCCGACCTTGTAGCCCTTCTCGGAGAGCGCAACATCGGCGAAGGAGGACGAGCCAGTCGGCGTCAACCGAGCCGACGTCTGATCCAGACCCGAGAACGACAACGGCGTACCGACCTTGACGCCCTGGGCCGCAAAAGTTGCGAGCGGCACGCTGATGCGGATCTCGTTCTTCGCCAGGTCGAAGACTCCGGTGGCATCTGCCAGCTTGGTGGACAGGTTGGCCGTGATGGCGCGGGTGCCGGCCGCGAACGTGTCGGCAGCCCCAGTCGTCGCGGCAGACAGGTACATGTTCTCGTCGCTCTCACCCGGGGCCGAGAACTGGACGCGGTAGGAAAGCCCGCCGGGTGCGCTGGATGCCGACTTCGCGAGCTTGTTGACGCGAAGCACGGCCGTAATCGTCTTGGCGTCTGCGGCGACGTCGGCGGAAACGATGTCCAGCGCCGGCTCCGCCGGTCCGTACAGGCCGGGACCACCGACGTCGTGGATCGTCTCCTGGTAGCGGAGCGCGAACGTGTCGTCCTTGGCATCCTCGACGAGGTTGCAGACGGGCGCGACCTTGGCCGGCGCAGCGTGCGCGACACCCCCAACCACGACGGAAGACGCGAAAAGCACGGCAACCGCCGGCCGGAACACCGATACGGACATGGCAGAACTCCTCGCTGGGTTGGTGGGGCGGCCTACTGGCCGATCTTGAACGTCTTGTCGATGGTCACCATGTCGAAGGCCGGCACGACGACGGCCGTCTCGAGGTTGGTCTGGCCGTACTTCACGTTCAGCGGCATGCCGAGCTTGACGTCTCCGGGCATCCCCTTGACCGGGATCGTCCAGACGATCGCGTTGCCCTTGATCTCGGCGTCGACATCGGTGAAGACGCTCGAGCCGGTGCAGTTCTCGCGGACGACGCCGCCCTTGGTGATCGCGGCCTCGGAGCCGGCCGGCGGGAACTGGTACTCCACGTACCAGGTGGTGCAACCGGGCGCCTCCATGGCGACGCGGTACTGGGTCGACGCCTCGGGCGGCCCGTCGAGCGTCATGGTCACGGTCATCGCCTTGACCTTGGTGCCGTCGTCGGTGCGGCCGAGCGCGACCGAACGGATATCGGCACCGGCCCGGAACGAGGTCCCGGCCGACGGCGGTGCCGCGGGCAGGAGGCCGCCTTCGTCGTTGGAGAAGTTCGCGTCGCCGGCCGGGTCAGCGACCGTCAGCGGCACGGCCTTCGCCAGCTTGCCGCCGGCAAAGGACGGGCCGGCGACAGCGACGGAAGCCGCGCACAGCGCGACAAGGACGACGGACTTGCGCATCAGAACTCCTGCTGGGTAGGGGTGAGAACTGCTACTTGCCGACGGCGACGCAGGACGGAGTGCCGGCCAGGTAGTCCTTGCCACCGGACGCCGTGTCCGCGTAGTAGAGCGCGCCTTCGAGGATGGCTCCGCCGCCGAAGGCTCCGGCCTTGTCCGGGATGGCCACCTCAGGGCCGGCGTTGGCGCTGAGCCCGGTGAGCTTGGTGCCTGGCTTGAGGTCCGACTCCTTGGCGAACAGCTCGCGAGGGGCTGAGATGCGTAGCTCGCTCTTGGCGGTGTCGAACACCCCGGTGACGCCCGGGCCGTAGAGGGAGTTGACACCAGGCGCGCTGTGAGCAGCGTCGTAGGTGATGGCGCCCGTCGGGTCGGAGTGCGCGGCCAGGCTGAACGTGGTGGTGTCGACCGTGAAAGCCACCGACCACGTCATTCCGGTCGGCGCGCTAGAAGACGTTGCAGCGAGCTTCTTGACGCGCAGCACGCCGGTGATGTTCTTCGCGTCGGACGCGACATCTGCCGACAGGATGTCAACGGCGTCGTTGCTCGGTCCGCCGCTCTGCGCCGGCACCGGAGAGCCGGGATCGATCCCGTTTCCGTCACCGGCCGCGTCCGTGAGCAGGTTGCACACCGGCGTCACTGCCGCCTTCTTGGTCGCGGCGGACGCGATGCCGGTCAAGGCCACGGTGAGGACGAGCCCGGTGACGAGGGCAGGACGAAGACGAGCCGACACGAGGGATCTCCTGGGTGGAAGCAGAGGCGCTGGTTGCCGAGGAGATTCGCCGTACGACTTCGAAGTCCTGCCTTACGCGATCGACACCTTCGAGTGATCGCCGAGCATGAGGCGGTGCGCCCGCGGCAACGCGGACGAAGGGGACACTTCGACCTCCTTGCCGATCAAGGAGTCCTCGATGCGCCGCACGCCGCGGATGACCGACTGCTCCAGCACGATCGAGTGCTCGATCTCGGTGTCCTCGAGCGTGCAGCCGAAGTAGATCGACGTGAACGGTCCGACGTAAGTGTCCCGAATGACCGTGTTGCGCCCGATGATCGCGGGCCCCCGTACGGTCGAGCGCTCGATGACCGCGCCCTCCTCGACGACGACGCGCCCGATGAGCTGCGAGTCCTTGTCGACGGTGCCGTGCATGACGGGCTCGAGCGACTCGAGCACCTTGCGGTTGCACTCGAGCATGTCCTCGAGTCGCCCGGTGTCCTTCCAGTAGCCCGTGACCAGGTGCGGACTGACCGCCTTGCCCTCATCGATGAGCCACTGGATCGCGTCCGTGATCTCCAGCTCGCCACGGCCGGACGGCTTGATGGCGCGAACTGCCTCGTGGATGACCGGCTTGAACATGTAGACGCCGACCAGCGCGAGGTCGCTCTTGGGGTGCTTCGGCTTCTCGACCAGCGTCGCGACGCGGCCGTCCTGGCCGAGCTCCGCGACGCCGAACTGCGACGGGTTGTCCACCTTGGTGAGCAGGATCTGCGCGTCGTACCCCTCGGTCTGGAACTCCCGGACCAGCTCGGTGATGCCGCCGATGATGAAGTTGTCGCCGAGGTACATGACGAAGTCGTCGTCGCCGAGGAAGTCCTGCGCGATCAGCACGCAGTGCGCGAGCCCCAGCGGGGCCTCCTGCTTGATGTAGGTCACCCGGATGCCCAGGGCTGACCCATCACCGACGGCGCCCTCGATCTCGGCCGCCGTGTCGCCGACGATGATCCCGACTTCGGTGACCCCCGCCTCGCGGATCGCCTCGAGCCCGTAGAAGAGCACCGGCTTGTTGGCGACCGGGACGAGCTGCTTGGCGCTGGTGTGGGTGATCGGCCGCAGCCTGGTACCGGCGCCGCCGGACAGGACGAGTGCCTTCATGGGCGGCAGGCTAGTCGGGGCGGCGTAGCCGGCTGCCGGGAAGATCGCCGGTAGCCTGGGCGAGCGGCGCGAGGGAACCCCCGGCCGATCCCGCACGTCCTCGGGGGTGACCCCGACGAGGAGGAAAGCAGGCGCGTGAGCGACCCCAGGGACTGGCAGCCGGGTGGGCAGCAGCCGCCCGAGCGGCCGGCCCGACCGCGCGGCCAGCCGCCGGGGCCGCTGCCGCCGCACCTGGACCCGCGCCGCGCCACTGCGCCCCCGCGTCCCGGCGTCCGGCACGTGGTGCCGGCCGGCCGCGTGCGCCGACCGCGGCGGGCCGCTCGGATCCTGTCCTGGATCGCCGTCGTGACGTCGGTGTCCATCCTGGCGACGGCGGGCGCCGGCTACGTCCTGGTCAACCACTACGAGGACAACATCCGGCATCTGCCGGGCATCCTCGGCGGCCGCGACGCGCCCAAGGCCGCGCCCAACCACGCCGAGAACTTCCTCATCGTCGGCTCCGACACCCGCGGCGACCTCAAGGCCGGCCAGGGGGTGCAGGGCACCGGCAAGGACTTCGTCACGGGCCAGCGCTCCGACACGGTGATCCTGGCCCACCTTTACGGCGGCAAGAGCAACAAGGTCCAGCTCGTCAGCTTCCCGCGCGACTCGGTGGTGGAGATCCCGGCGTACACCGACGCCAAGGGCCGGGTGCATCCCGCGCAGCACAACCGCATCAACTACGCCTTCAACGAGGGTGGCCCGAAGCTGCTCGTCCAGACCGTGCAGAACCTCACCGGCATCCGCATCGACCACTACCTGCAGGTCGACTTCGAAGGCTTCCAGTCGATGGTCGACAAGCTGGGCGGCGTCGACGTCTGCCTCTCGAAGCCGGCGAAGGATCACTTCTCGGGGATCAACCTCTCGGCCGGCAAGCACCACATCAACGGCACCGTGGCGCTCGCGTTCGTGCGACAGCGGCACGGGCTCACCAATGGCGACATCGACCGCATCAAGCGCCAGCAGCAGTTCCTCGGCGCAATGATCCGCAAGGTCCTGTCGGCCGGCACACTCGCCAACCCGTTCAAGCTCAACGGCTTCCTCAACGTCGCCACGTCGTCCCTCCAGGCGGACGAGGGACTCAACTTCGCGGCGATGCGCAAGCTCGCGCTGCGCATGCGCGGCGTAGGTGCCGGCAACGTCATCTTCGCGACGATCCCGCTGTCCAACACCAACGCCTACCAGCGGGGCCTCGGGTCGGTCGTCCTCGTCGACGAGGAGAAGGCGGCCGTCCTGTTCGACCAGATCCGCCGCGACATCCCGCCCGGCTCGCCGGCGGCGAAGCCGAAGACGGCTGCCGGAGCGCCGCTGATCGTCAAGCCGGGCAACATCCGCGTGCACGTCTACAACGGCTCCGACGTCAACGGCCTGGCCCGCAAGGCCGACAGCGACCTCACCCAGGTCGGCTTCCAGACGGTCGGGACGCCGGAGAGCCGCGCCACCGGCGCCACCGGCACCGTCGTCCGCTACGGCCCGACGAAGGCCGACTCGGCGCGCACGGTCGCGGCGGCGATCCCCGGTTCCACACTCGAAGCCGCTCCCGAGCTGGCGAACGTCATCGAGGTCGTCGTTGGTTCGTCGTACACCGGTGCCCACCCGGTGAAGGTCGCGGCCGCGAGCGGTCAGCCGACGGCCAGCCCCAGCCCGAAGGTCGTCACCGCCCTGGACGACCCCTGCGCAGCCTGACCGACCTCACCGGCGGCCTCGTCGGCGAGCGAGACGCGGCGCAACCCCTTCTCACCCTGTACGACGGGGACGCCCGCGTGGAGCTCTCCGGAGCGACGACGGCCAACTGGGTGGCCAAGTCGGCCAACCTGCTCGTGGACGGGCTTGGTACGCCGGAGACGATCGGCCTGCTGCTCCCCCTGCACTGGCAGACCGTGGTGCTCCTGCTGGCCGGAGTCGCGACCTCCTCCCGGGTCGTCCTTGCTGCGGACGCGCCCGCGCTCGACGGCTGCGACGCGGCGTTCGTGCTGGCGGCGCAGTCCGACGGCGCCCTCGATGCCGGCGTCGGGGAGGTCGTGGCCCTCTCCGGGCACCCCCTTGGGCTGCCTTCCGGCGATCTCCCGCCGTTCGTCCTCGACTACGCCCGGGAAGTGCCGTCGTACGCCGATCACTACGGTGGCCCGCGGCCGCGCGAGGTTCGCGTCGAGGTCGCCGGCAGCGCCGTCCAGCCGGTCGGCGGCATCCCCGCGGCCACCCGCCTGCTCACCACACTGGAACCGGCAGATCCGGTGGGAGCCGGTGTGCTGCTCAGCACGCTGGGCGCCGGCGCGAGCCTGGTGCTGCTCCGCTCGGGTGAGCCGCAACAGGTCGCGACGGCCGAACGCGCGACCGCCACGGCAGGAATCACACTCGAAGGGCTCACGAGGCTGGCCTGAGAAGCCGAGGAGACGGGTAGATTCCGGAAATCCCCGGCCCAACCCTGGAGACACTGTCACCTTGCCCGCCTTCGTTCGACGACCGCGCCGGGGCCTTCCCGTCCTCGCGGCGTGCCTGCTTGCGCTCCTGGCCGCCGGGTGCGGAGCGCAGGCCGCGCAGGCGGCGCACCCGTCGACGAGCAGCCGAACGGTGAAGATCCGGGTCGACGGTCGCGAGCGCAGCTACCTGCTCGAACCCGCCCAGGGTCTGGCCAAGGGCAAGAAGGCCGCGCTCATCGCCGTCCTGCACCAGGAGGGCGGTACGCCGGAGGGCGTCGCCAAGGAGACCGCGCTGCAGGAGCTGCGCCGCGCCGGCGCGACCCTGGTCTACCCGGCCGGAGTCGACCACTCCTGGGACGCCGGCAAGTGCTGCGGCGTCCCGAGCCGGCAACGGGTCGACGACGTGCGGTTCCTCGACGCGGTCTTCTCGGACGCGGCCAAGCAGACCCCGATCGACAAGCACCACGAGGCGCTCGTGGGCTATTCGAGCGGGGGCATGCTCACCTACCACTACGTGTGCGCGCGGCCCGGACGGCTGGCCGTCGCAGTCGTCGTCAGCGGCTCGCTGGAGAGCTCCTGCGACGCGGGGATCAGCGTCCCGGACGTCCTGACCCTGCACGGCAAGGCCGACGGCACCATCGGGCTGAACCGACCGATCTTCATCAGCAAGCTCGGGCTGGCGCCGCGGCCGGCGGCCAGCACGCTCGGCATCCTGACCAGCAGCGCAGGCTGCGAGAAGCCGAAGACCACCCACGTCTTCGGCGCGGAGGTACGCCGCTGGGAGGGCTGCCGCGGCGGCACGGTCGAGGCGCTCCTGATCCCCGATGCGGGCCACGGCTGGGGCAACCTCGACGCCTCGCGCCGCACGCTGGCCTTCCTACGGCTCCGGTTGCTGGCGGCCTAGGCATGAGCACCGCGCGCGCCAACGTCTCCCGGCTCTGGCAGCCGACCCTGACGCTGCTGCTGACGCTCCTCGTCGCCGTGTTCGTCGTGTCCCCGCCGGCACACAGCCCGTCCGACGTCACCTCCGCCGCGACGCCGGCGGCGCTGGCCAACGACAGCATCTCGTCGGCGCAGGCCACCGGGCGCTCGCTCGTACTGCCTGGCCAGGGAGCGCCGGGCGACCTCGCGCCACTCGTCGGACCGGGCATGCCGGCCGGCGACTCGCGTGTCGTGCGGATGACCATCGGGGATCGCGAGCGCGGCTACCTGCTGCTCCCCGCCCTCGGCCTGGCGCCGCACCAGCTCGCCGCCCTCGTCGTCGTACTGCATCAGGACGTCGGCAGTGCTCAGGCCGTCGCCGAGGGGCTCGGCCTCGACGGGCTGCGCCGCATGGGCGTCACCCTCGCCTATCCCGCCGGCGTCGGAGGCTCGTGGAACGCCGGCGGATGCTGCGGCGTGGCGAGGGACCAGGGCGTCGACGACGTGGGCTTCGTCGATGCAGTCCTCGACGACGTCGGCAAGCATGTGCCCATCGACCTGCACCGCCGGGCCCTGGTCGGCTACTCCGGCGGCGGAATGCTCGCCTACCGGGTCCTGTGCCGGGCGCACCCCAAGCTGGTCGCCGCCGTTGAGGTGAGCGGCAGCCTCGAGGCGCACTGCCCGAGCACCGTCGTCCTGCCCGATCTGCTGTCCGTGCATGGTGCGAAGGACGGCACCGTCGGGCTCACCCAGCCGATCCGGGTGACCCACTTGGGCATGTCACCGCGGCCTGTCACGTCGACGCTGAGCGTCATGACGACGCAAGCCAAGTGCGGACGGCGTACGACGACTGACCAGCCGGGTGTGCGCTACGTGCACTGGCGGGACTGCCGAGGCGGCTCGACCATCGACCTGCAGATCGTGGCCGGCGCCGGCCACGGTTGGGAGTCCGTGCAGGGCGCCAAGCGAGCACTCCCGTTCCTCGAGTCGCACTTGTTCCTCACGGCATAACGCTCCTCAGCGCGACTCTCCTACTTCAAGAGCTGCCTCGCCATGACCATGCGCTGGATCTGGTTGGTGCCTTCGTAGATCTGCGTGATCTTCGCGTCGCGCATCATCCGCTCGACCGGGAAGTCCTTGGTGTAGCCGTAGCCGCCGAACAGCTGGACGGCGTTGGTCGTCACCTCCATCGCGGTGTCGGAGGCGAAGGTCTTCGACGCACTGGACAGGAACGTCAGGTCGGGCGCACCTCGCTCCGCACTGGCGTTGGCGACGTAGACCAGCTGCCGGGCGGCTTCGACCTTCATGGCCATGTCGGCGACCATGAACTGCACGCCCTGGAAGTCGGCGATCGGCTTGCCGAACTGCCTGCGCTCCTTGACGTACGCGATCGCCGCGTCGAGCGCGCCCTGCGCGATCCCGACGGCCTGCGCGCCGATCATCGAGCGGGTGTGGTCGAGCGTCTTGAGCGCCGTGATGAAACCGGTCCCTTCCGCACCGATCATCCGGTCGGCGGGGATGCGGCAGTCCTCGAAGTAGATCTCGCAGGTCGGGGAGCCCTTGATCCCCATCTTGCGCTCCTTGGTGCCGACCGAGAACCCCGGATCGTCGGCATGTACGACGAAGGCGCTGATCCCCTTCGCGCCCTTCTCCGGGTCGGTGCTGACCATCACCGTGTAGTGCGTGTTGACGCCGGCGCCGGTGATCCAGCACTTCGTCCCGTTGAGCACGTACGAGTCCCCGTCGCGCACCGCGCGAGTGCGCATCGCGGCCGCGTCACTGCCGGCCTCCCGCTCGGACAGGGCGTAGGAGAACGTGATCTCCCCGCCGGCCACCTGGGGCAGGTAGCGCTGCTTCAGGTCCTCGCTGCCGGACAGGATGAGCCCCATCGTGCCGAGCTTGTTTCCGGCGACGATCAGGCTCGAGCTCGCGCAGACGCGCGCGACCTCTTCCACCACGATGCTGTGCGCGATCCGGTCGGCGCCGGCCCCGCCGTACTGCTCCGGAACGTGAATGGCGAGCAGGTCGGCCGACTTCAGCGCCTCGTGCACGTCCCAGGGGTACTCCGCCGCCTCGTCGATCGCGGCCGCGCGCGGCGCGATCTTGTCCTCGGCGAGCTCGCGAACCGCCTTCCGGAGCAGCTCGTGCTCCTCGGTCAGGGAGTACAGGCCGTACGACGCATCCATGGCTCGATCGTAGGCGGCCACTAGCCTGTCCCCTCATGAGCGAGCGACCCCGCCTGACCGTCATCGGCACCGGCTACCTCGGCGCGACGCACGCCGTCTGCATGGCCGAGCTGGGGTTCGAGGTGCTCGGCCTGGACGTCGAGCAGGGCAAGGTCGACAAGCTCAACAGCGGCGAGGTGCCCTTCCACGAGCCCGGCCTGCCGGAGCTGCTGCAGAAGAACCTCGATACGGGACGGCTGCGCTTCACCACGTCGTACGACGAGCTCGGGGCCTTCGGCGACGTGCACTTCCTGTGCGTCGGCACACCGCAGAAGAAGGGCGAGATGGCGGCCGACATGGCCTACGTCGACGCCGCCTTCACCTCCCTCGTCCCAGTTCTGCGCGAGGGCGCTCTCGTCGCCGGGAAGTCGACGGTCCCGGCCGGTACGGCGGAGCGCCTGGCCGCCCAGCTCGATCGCGATGCGAAGGTGTCCGGCGTCGAGCTGGCCTGGAACCCGGAGTTCTTGCGCGAGGGCTTTGCGGTCGAGGACACGCTGACGCCGGATCGATTGGTGTTCGGCGTGCGGTCGGAGCTCGCCGAGACCAAGCTGCGCGAGGCCTTCGCGCCGGTCATCGACATCCCGACGCCGGTCGTCGTCACCGACTTCGCCACCGCCCAGCTGGTGAAGGTGGCGGCCAACGCGTTCCTCGCGACGAAGATCTCCTTCATCAACGCGATGGCGGAGGTCTGCGAGGCGACCGGCGGCGACGTCACGCAGCTGTCGAAGGCGCTGTCCTACGACACGCGCATCGGCGGCCGCTTCCTGCACGCCGGGCTCGGCTTCGGCGGCGGCTGCCTGCCCAAGGACATCCGCGCGTTCATGGCCCGGGCCGGCGAGCTCGGTGTGGACCAGGCGCTGTCGTTCCTCAAGGAGGTCGACGCGATCAACCTGCGTCGTCGGGCCCGGATGGTCGACCTGGCCCGTGAGGTCGCCGGCGGTTCCTTCGGCGGGATGCGGGTCGCGGTGCTCGGTGCGGCGTTCAAGCCCAACAGCGACGACATCCGTGACTCTCCCGCGCTCGATGTCGCAGCGACCATTCAGCGCCAGGGCGCTGCCGTCACCGTCTACGACCCCGCCGCGATGGAGAACGCGCGTGTTCTGCATCCGGAGCTCGGCTACCGCGAGAGCGCACTGGACGCCGCGCGCGGCGCCGATCTCGTGCTGCACCTGACGGAGTGGGCGGAGTTCCGCGAGATGGACCCTGCCAAGCTGGGCGAGGTCGTTGCCGGCAAGCACATCGTCGACGGCCGCAACGCCCTCGACCCGGTGGCCTGGCGCGCAGCCGGCTGGACCTACCGCGCCCTCGGCCGGCCCTAGGTAGTTCGCCTCAGGGGCACAACGGGGTCTCGGGCCGATGCTCAGAGCATGACGAGCCCTGCTGCTCCCCCGCCGTGCCCCGACTGCAGCGCTCCGCTGACCGGCGCCACCACCTGTGCGAGCTGCGGCCTGCGGCTGACCGGTCCCGAGGCGGTGCGCCTGTGGGAGGTCGACCAGTCGCTCTCCGCCCTCGACAGCCAGCGCGGGGCGCTGCTCGCCGAGCGCGGCCGGTTGATCGCCGCCCTCCGCCCCGGCACCGTCCTGACGCCAGCCGCCGGAGCAGCGACTGCCACCTCGGCCCCCGCAGACCCAGCGCAGGCGTGGAGGCCGCCGCCCGCGGCCGGCTCCGCGCCCAACTGGCAGGCGCCTGTCACCCAGCCACGGCAGGAGTGGACGCCGCAGCGGGTGCAGAACACGCTGCTCGGCCTCGGCGCGCTGCTGCTGACGGTCGCGGGCATCGTGTTCGCCGCGGTCACCTATGACCGGCTCGGCGCCGGCGGTCGCGCCGCGGTCCTCGTCGCCCTCACGCTGCTGGCCGGAGCGGCTGTCCCTCGTCTGAAGGCACGCGGCCTCGACGCCACCGCCGAGACCATCACCGTCGTGGCGCTGGCGCTCGCCGCGCTCGACGCGTATGGCCTGCGCACGCTCGGGCTGGCCGAGAACAGCGCCGGCACGGTGTACGCCGCCGGCTCGGCGCTTGTCCTCGCGATCCTTTCCGGCTTGTACGCCGGCGCAGTGCCAGTGCTCGTTCCACGCATCGCAACGGTCGTGCTCGCGCACCTGCCGGTGCCCCTGCTGCTGGTGCACACCCACGCGTCGCCGGGCACCTCAGGCCTCGCGTTCGCGGTGATGGCCGGGGCTGACCTGCTCGTCTGGGTGCTCATCGACCGGCTGCAGAGGCCGCTCCGCGACGTGCAGCTGACCGTTCTCGCCACCGGCGTCGTCACGACCGGCATCGCCACCGTGTTCGCGGCGACCGGCGCGTTCGTCCTCGGCGCCGAGGGACTGGGACAGCTGGCCCTCGTCGTGATCGCCGCATTGGCTGCCACCGCTGCCTTCCTCACCGCACCTGGGGCGGTCCGCGTCTTCCTCAGCGCGTTGCCCACCCCGCTCGTCGCGGTCGCCGCCCTCGCGATGAGCAGCGACCGCCTCACGGAGGTGCAGCAGCCGCTGGTCCTCGCGGCGGTCGCGCTGCTCGCGATGCAGGTCGCCGGCCTGATGGCGCGCAGCTGGCGGCCCGGGCCGGTCATCGGTGCGCTGGTCACGGCCGCGTCGGCGCTGGCCACGCAGCTCGAGCCGGTGGGCCAGGCGGTCGCGCTACCGCTCTCCTGGTTGAACGACCCGTGGACGCTGCCTGCCGGTACGAGTGCGCGGCTGGCCCTCGCCCCCAACACCGCATGGGACGGCACCGTCGTGACGCTGCTCGTGCTGCTGTGCGCGGCGATCGTGACCGCCGGAGCCGGACTGGCCCTGCGCCGCCTCGACCTCGCCGCCGTCCCTACGGCCGCCCTGGTGTTCGTCGCCGCGGTCGTGCTTCCCCTGGGGCTGGCGACGTCGTACCCGCTCGCGCTAGTTCTCCTGCTCGGCTGCGCCGCCGGGCTGCTGACCGCCGGCGTCGTCGTCGACCGCACCGACGTGTCGCTCGCAGCGCTCGGCGCGGGCACCGCCATCGGCCTGCTTGCGGCGGTCTGGTCGCTGGCTGATCGCGATGCCACCCTGCTCGTCCTCGCGGTGCTGACCGCGCTGTTCGCGGGCGTCGCGGTCCGGCGTGGCGAAGCTGCCGGCCTGGCCGCCCTGGCGGGCGCGGGCCTGCTGGCTGCCGGCGGAGCGGCGCGAGGCCTCGCGACGGACCAGGTGGGTGGGCTCGTGCTCGTCGCACCTGCTGTGCTCGTGGCGCTCACCTTCGTCCTTCGCGGCGTTCGGCGGCTTGCCGTGGAGACGGCAGGCGTTGCCACGGCCGCCGTCGCGGTGACGCTGACCGTGGGTGACGCCGGCTGGCTGTCCTGGGCACTCGCATCGGTCGGTCTGGTCGCCCTGGCAGATGCGCTCCACGCCGACCGTCGCATGGTCGCGGCGGCGGGTGGGCTGCTGCTCTCGGCCAGCTCCTGGGTGAGGCTGGCCGACGCAGGGGTCCAGGCGCCCGAGCCCTACGTCGTACCGCTCGGCCTGGTTGCCCTTGCGCTCGGTTGGCTGCGGGTACGACGGGCGCCTACGACGCGGTCGTTCGCGGCGTACAGCCCTGGCCTGTCACTGCTGCTCGTTCCAAGCCTCGTCGCGAGCTTCGACGACGCGACGCTGACCCGACCGCTGCTGCTCGGGGCGGTCGCGCTTCTCGTGCTGCTCGTGGGCGCGCAGCAGCGACTGCAGGCGCCGCTCGTCATCGGCGGCTCGGTGCTCGCCATCGACGCGCTGCAGCTCATGGCGCCGTACGCCGCAGCCCTGCCCCGGTGGCTGACCCTCGGTGCTGCCGGCCTGCTGCTGGTGAGTGTCGGTGCGACGTACGAGCAGCGCCGTCGCGATGTCACCCGCCTGCGGGAGCGCTTCGACGCGCTTGCTTAGATCGGCCCATGAGCCACCACGACATGAGTGAAGCGGTGCAGAGGCTGCTGGCGATGGAGACGTGGGCGGTCGTGGGGCTGTCGAACGACCGGGGCAGGGCGGCGTACGGCGTGGCGAAGTTCCTGCAGGACAACGGAAAGCGCATCGTTCCGGTCCATCCGAGTGCTCCGACCGTGCACGGCGAGCAGGGCTACCCGACGCTGGCAGACATCCCGTTCGACATCGACGTCGTGGACTGCTTCGTCCGCAGCGAGCTCGTCGGTCCGGTCGTCGACCAGGCGGTCGCGAAGGGTGCGCAGGGCGTCTGGATGCAGCTCGGCGTCGTCGACCGGGCCGCGGGCCGCCGGGCGGAGGACGCCGGTCTGGTCGTCGTCATGGACCGCTGTCCCAAGATCGACTGGTACGGGTACGGGCCCCGCTGACTTCGCCGGCCGTGACAACCTCACGGCCCGTCACGGCGTTAGGGGCATGTGAACGACGAGAGCTTCGAGCAGTTCATGGCAGCGGCCCTGCCTGGGCTGCTCCGCTTCGGTCACGTCCTCACCGGCGACCGCCACCGCGCGGAGGAGCTCGTCCAGTCGGCGCTCGTCAAGACCTACCGCCGGTGGGGATCACTGCGACACGACCAACCCACCGCATATGTGCGCCGTGCCATGGCCAACACCTACACCTCGTGGTGGCGCAGCGCCCGGCACGAGACCGCCATGCCGCCTGGGTTCGACGCCGCCGGCCGCGCTGCGTCGCCGTACGACGAGAGGGACGCGGCACTGCGCGCACTCGCGACGCTTCCGCCGCGTCAGCGCGCTGTCCTGGTCTTGCGCTACTACCTGGACATGTCGGAGGCCGAGATCGCCGACACCCTCGGTTGCTCGACCGGAACCGTGAAGAGCTCGGCCTCGCGTGGGCTCCGAAGCCTGCGTGACCGCCTCACCGATCCTGCCGTGGAAGGAGCGCTGTCATGAGCGCACCCGTGACCGATCCGATTGAGGAGCTGCTGGCCGCAGCCCTGGCCGATGCGCGCACCGACGAGCGGTGGGCCATCGCGCCGAAGGCACAGGCGCTGACCGCCGTCCGCCGATCTGCAGCCCGACGGCGAACCGCCACGGCAGGCGGCGCCCTCCTCGTCGCTGCCGGGGTGACTGCTGGCATCAGCCTCGCGGTCGGTCACGACCCGGCGCAGCAGACGGTCATTCAGCAGCCGGCAGACGGCGACACGCAGCCGCACGCCGTACCTGGTGTCGAGCCCGAGTGGACACCGACGACGGGCTCGGAATGGGTGCTGGACAAGCCGGCGTACGACGACTTCGTGATGACCCACATCCTGCCGTCACCCGCGCCGCACACCGTCCGTTCGCCCGCGCCCATGACCGACGCGTCGGGCCGGCTCCTGCGCGATGTTGTGACAGGGCTCCCGGCAGACGCAGCCACCGCCCGGCAGGACGCTCCGAACGGGCTGGCCGGAGCCGCCGCAATCCATGTCCGGCTCGCAGACGGCACGCCAGTCGAGGTCGAGCGGATGCAGCTGCAAGAGCCCATCTCGACGCAGATCAACGGCGACGCCCCGGCGAGGCCCACGACTCGGCGCGATCTACGGACCGGCAGCGTGCTCGTCACCATCGCAGGCGCCCTCTACGGCTGGGGGCCGGACCACCCTGGCGGGGCGAACGTCGCGCTCGTGGTCACGCCAACCGGGCAGTACACGTTCTGGGCTGCGCCGGTGTCCGTGCCACTGTCGACCGTTGCATCGTGGGCCGAGGCGGCAGACCGCGGCTAGAGCTTCTTCTGGAGCTCGGCGTCCTTCGCCTTGGCGGTCTCTGCCAACTCAGCCTGGAACTGCGACATCCTCGCCTGCAGTGCGTCGTCGGACGCGGCGAGGATGCGTACGGCGAGCAGCCCCGCGTTGCGCGCGCCGCCGATGCTCACCGTCGCGACGGGCACGCCCGCCGGCATCTGCACGATGGACAGCAGCGAGTCCATCCCGTCGAGGTGCGCGAGTGGTACAGGTACGCCGATGACCGGCAGCGGTGTCATCGACGCGACCATGCCGGGCAGGTGGGCGGCGCCGCCGGCCCCGGCGATGATGACGCGCAGGCCACGGCCGGCAGCCGCGGATGCCCAGTCGAGCATGTGCCGCGGGGTGCGGTGAGCCGACACGACGCGGACCTCGTGCTCGACCTCGAACTCCTTCAGCGCCTGGGCCGCTCCCTCCATCACCGGCCAGTCGGAGTCGCTGCCCATGACGATGCCTACGAGGGCCCCTACCCCTGCCATGAGCCGTCCTTCAGGTAGTCGGCGCCGGCGCGGGCCCGCCGCCGTACGTCGTCGAGATCGTGCCCCAGCGCGGTCACGTGCCCGATCTTGCGGCCGGGCCGGACCTCCTTGCCGTAGAGATGCACCTTCAGCGCGGGATCGTGCGCGAACAGCATGTGCAGCCGCTCGTCGAAGCCGCCCGTGTCGAGGTCGCTCTCACCGCCGAGCACGTTGGCCATGACCACCCAGGGCGCGGTCATCGGCGTCGCACCGAGCGGGTAGTCGAGGACGGCGCGCACGTGTTGCTCGAACTGCGACGTGCGCGCACCTTCGATCGTCCAGTGCGCGGAGTTGTGCGGTCGCATCGCGAGCTCGTTGACCAGCAGGCCGTCGGTCGTCTCGAAGAGCTCGACGGCAAGAACACCGACGACGTCGAGCTCGTCTGCCAGCCGCAGCGCGAGGCCCTGCGCCTCGAGCGCGCGCTCCTCGGACAGGTCTGGCGCCGGTGCGACCACCTCGACGCAGATGCCGTTGGACTGGACCGTCTCGACGACGGGCCACGCAGCGGCCTGCCCGTACGGCGACCGTGCCACCACCGCCGCGAGCTCGCGCTGCAAGGGGACGAACTGCTCGGCGACCAGGCGCAGCCCCGATGCGAGCACCTCCTCGGCCTCCGCCGGCGACGCGACGACCCAGACGCCCTTGCCGTCATAGCCCCCGGTCGCCGCCTTGAGCACCAGCGGCCAGCCGACGTGCCGGGCGAAGCCGGCGAGCTGCTCCGCGGTCGCGACGGGGCAGAACGGCGGGACCGGTACGCCGAGACCGGCGAGGCGCTCGCGCATCACCAGCTTGTCCTGGGCGTGCCGAAGAGCGGCCGAGCCGGGGTAGACGCGGACGCCCTCCTCCTCGAGGGCCTCGATGAGACCGCCGGGCACGTGCTCGTGGTCGAACGTCACCACCTCGCAGCCCGCGGCGAATGCCCGCAGGTCCTCCAGCGAGGTGTGGTCGCCGATCTCCACGCCGTTCGCGACGAGCGCTGCGCTGTCGTGCGACTTGTCGGCGAGCACCCGCAGCGACAGGCCGAGCGCGATCGCGGCCTGATGGGTCATGCGCGACAGCTGGCCGCCGCCGACCATGCCGACGACCGGCAGCCCCATGGCTCCGCGGACAGCGACGCGGGCCGTCATGCGGTGAGCTTCTCGCGCAGCGCCGCCTGCTCCTCGGGACCGAACCCGTGCGCGGTCAGCCACGCCTCGGCGCCACCCAGCTCGTCCAACCGGTCGAAGAAGTGGCGCATCGACAGCGCATGCGGACGCATGTCGTCGAGCGGCCGGCTCTTCATGTCCTCGGCGTAGGTCGGCGAGGCGACCAGCCGGTCCCGGATCGCCTCGATCCGCTCGCCGGTCAGCGCGTAGTCCGCGACGATCTCGTCGCGCTGGACGCCGGCGACGTGCAGTGCAAGCGCGACGATGACGCCGGTGCGGTCCTTGCCGGCGGCGCAGTGGACGAGGACCGGACCGCTGTCGGCGCCGGCGATGACGTGCAGCGCGTCGACCACGGACTGAGGCATCTGGTCGAGATACGTGAGGTAGAAGTGCGAGAGGTCACCCTCCTCCCGCTGCTCGTGCGGCACGATCCGGTCGGTGCCCTCCTCCTCGTCCCAGGTCGGGATGAGGTCGAGGTTGATGTGCCGGACGCCCTCGGCGACGAGTGGCCCAGGACCCTCGGACCTGACCTCGGTGGGGGTGCGCAGGTCGAGCACGGTGCGGATGCCGTGGTCGTCGACCAGCCGGCGGACGTCCTTGTCGCTCAGCCCCTGCAGGTTGTCCGACCGCACCAGCACGCCCGGCGTCGTCGTACTGCCGTCGGTTGTCGGCAACCCACCGAGGTCACGGACGTTGACGGCGCCCTCGAGCTCGATCCACCGATCCACGAGCTAGAGCCCCAGCTCACGCGCGATGAGCATCTTCTGGACCTCGCTGGTGCCCTCGCCGATCTCCAGGATCTTCGAGTCGCGGTAGTGCCGGGCGACGGTGAACTCGTTCATGAACCCGTAGCCGCCGTGGATCTGCGTGGCATCGCGGGCGTTGTCCATCGCCGCGTTGGAGGACACGAGCTTGGCGATGGCGGCCTGCTTCTTGAACGGCTGGCCCGAGAGCATCCGCGCCGCCGCGTCGTAGTAGGTGCACCGGGCCACGTGGGCGCGCGCCTCCATCTCGGCGATCTTGAAGGAGATTGCCTGGTTCTGCCCGATGGGCCGCCCGAAGGCCTCGCGCTGCTTGGCGTACTTCACGCTCTCGTCGACGCAGCCCTGGGCCGCACCGGTCGACAGCGCAGCGATCGCGATGCGGCCCTCGTCGAGGATGGACAGGAAGTTGGCGTAACCGCGACCGCGCTCGCCGAGCAGGTTGTCCTTCGGCACCCGTACGTCGTCGAAGGACAGCGGGTGCGTGTCGGAGGCGTTCCAGCCCACCTTGTTGTACGACGGCTCCGCGGTGTAGCCCTTCGTCGGCACCGGCACGAGGATCGAGCTGATCTCCTTGCGACCGCCCTCCTTGTCGCCGGTGACCGCGGTCACCGTCACGAGCTTGGTGATCTCAGTGCCCGAGTTGGTGATGAAGGCCTTGGAGCCGTTGATGACCCACTCGTCTCCGTCGATGCGGGCAGTCGTGCGGGTCGCACCGGCGTCGCTGCCGCCGCCCGGTTCGGTCAGGCCAAAGGCACCGAGCGCCTCGCCGGCGCAGAGCATCGGCAGCCACTCCTTCTTCTGGGCCTCGTTGCCGAACCGGTAGACCGGCATCGCACCGAGCGACACCCCCGCCTCGAGGGTGATGGCGACGGACTGGTCGACGCGGCCGAGCTCCTCGAGGGCCAGGCAGAGAGCGAAGTAGTCACCACCCATGCCGCCGTACTCCTCCGGGAACGGCAGGCCGAACAGGCCCATCTGACCCATCTGGCGGACCACGTCGTACGGGAAGGTCTTGGTCGCATCATGGTGGGCGGCGACGGGTGCGACGACCTCGCGGGCGAAGGCCTCGACGGTCTTGCGCAGCTGCTCCTGCTCCTCGTTGAGCCGGGTGTCGAGCACGAGCCCTCCTGGTTCGGTGTGTCCTGCATGATCCCACGCGCCCATTAGGCTGGCGCGATGCTCCGGTCCCTCTACGACAACCTCGCCGGGCGCGTCGCAGCGACCTTCCACGAGCTGGCCAAGTTCGGCACGGTCGGGGCGCTCGCGTTCGTCGTGGACGTCGTGATCTTCAACATCGTGCTGCACCTGAGCAACAAGCCGCTGACGTCCAAGATCACGTCCACGGTGGTCGCGGCGACGCTGGCGTTCGTGCTCAACCGGGCGTGGTCGTTTCGGCACCGGCAGCGCAGCAGCGTGCACCGCGAGTACTCCATGTTCTTCATCCTCAACGCGGTCGGCCTGCTGATCGCCGTCAGCTGCCTCGGTCTCTCGCACTACGTGCTGGGGTTCGACAGCAAGCTGGCCGACAACATCTCGGCCAATGGCTTCGGCGTCGCGCTCGGGACGCTGTTCCGGTTCTGGTCCTACCGGCGGTTCGTCTGGGTGGCGAAAGCGGCGGTCGAGGAAGCCGCGGTCGACGGCGACCCGGCCGCTGTCGCGGTCCTCGAAGACGTCGCGGACGGCACCATCCACGCGCCGACCGGAGAGGTCACACCGGCGTGATGCCGTGCCGGCGTCGTGAGAACGACCGGTCCTTCTCGCGCAGCACCGCGTAGCGTCGGATCAGCTCATCGCGTAGCTGCTCCGGCTCGATGATGCCGTCGATGACCAGCTCGGAGGCAAGCCGTACGACGTCGATGTCGACTTCGTACTCCTCGCGCTTCTGGGCGACGAACGCCTCCCGCTCGTCCTCCGGGAGGGCCGCGATCTTGTTGGCGTAGACGGCGTTGACGGCAGCCTCCGCCCCCATCACGGCGATCTTCGCGGTCGGCAGCGCGAGGCACGCGTCGGGCTCGAAGCCGGGGCCGGCCATGGCGTAGAGGCCGGCGCCGTACGCCTTGCGCACGATGACGCTGATCTTCGGCACGGTCGCCTCGCTGATCGCGGTGATCATCTTTGCGCCGTGCCGGATGATGCCCTGCTTCTCGACGACCGAGCCGACCATGAACCCCGGAACGTCGGACAGGAACAGCAGCGGGATGTTGAACGCGTCGCAGGTCTGGACGAACCGTGCTGCCTTGTCGGCCGTGTCGACGAACAGCACGCCGCCCTTGAACATCGGGTTGTTGCCGAGTACGCCGACGACCTGGCCGTCGATGCGGCCGTAGCCGACGGTCAGCTCCTTCGCCCAGAGCGCGTGCACCTCGAGCCAGGAGCCGTCGTCGACGATGCCGCTGATGTAGCGACGCATGTCGAACGCCTGCCGCTCGCTGGCCGGCACGAGCGCTCGCAGGTCGACGTCCTTCGGCGCTGCCGGGAAGACCGCCGGGGGCGGCTGCGTCCAGTTGCTGGGGAAGTAGGACAGGTAGCGCTGCACCGTCGCGATCGCATCCTGCTCGGTCTTGGCGAGGAAGTGGCCGACGCCCGACTCCTTGCAGTGCACGGCCGCGCCACCCATCGCCTCGAGCGTCGTCTTCTCACCGGTCACCATCTCGACCATGCGGTCGGAGCCGAGGTACATCGACGCGTTTCCCTCGACCATGATGACGACGTCGCAGAACGCCGGGATGTAGGCGCCACCCGCCGCCGACGGGCCGAACAGCGCGCAGACCTGCGGGATCGACCCGCTCGCCCGCACCTGCGTGTGAAAGATCTTGCCGGCACCGCGCCGGCCGGGGAACAGGTCGACCTGGTCGGTGATGCGCGCACCCGCCGAGTCGACGAGCCACACCATCGGAACACCGGTCTTGTACGCCGTCTCGATGATGCGGATGATCTTCTCGACCGTCCGCGCGCCCCATGACCCGGCCTTCACCGTCGAGTCGTTGGCCATGACGCAGACCGGCCGGCCTTCGACCGTCGCCGTGCCGGTGACGACCCCGTCGGCGGGCAGATCCCCGGCCAGGACGTTGGCATAGACGCCGTCCTCGACGAAGGAGCCGTCGTCGACGAGCAGCGCAACCCGCTCGCGGGCGAACAGCTTGCCCTTCGCAGCGTTGGCGTCGTGGTACTTCTGCGCGCCGCCCTTCTCCACCGTCGCGCGCAGGTCCGCGAGGTGCGCATGGCCGGGTTCGTGCTGCAGGTCGGAAGGAGTGGTCACGACGGGCAAGCCTGCCACTGCCCGGGCCGGCGCCGAAAACCGGGAGCGGCCGCGTGCTTCGCTTCTCGCGTGACCGTGCCCGTGCCGCCCGCCGCGAC
>JAWWOH010000145.1:0-15585 GCA_033851845.1 Actinomycetota bacterium | reverse complement strand
AGCCGGCGTTGTGCCGGTTGCCGGCGTACGACGGCCCTGGGTTGCCGAGCCCGACGACGAGCCAGACGTCGTCCGGCACCTGCTACTCGGCGGGCGTCTCGGACTTCGGCGCGTCGGTCTCCCCGACCTTGTCGCCCTCGCCCGCCTTGTCGGACTCGCTGCCCTCGGTGTCGGGCGAGTCGCCGGCCGCGGCAGCCGCCTCGGCCTCGTGCGCCTCGGCACCGGACTGACCGGAGCCCAGCTCCTCCTCGGCGGCGGCGAGCTCGGCCTCGAGCTGCTCCTCGGTCTGGACGCCGAGGCCCTGGACGATGACGTGGTCCGGGTCCTGCTGAAGCGTTGTCCCGCTCGGCAGCTCGACGTCCTTGGCAGTGACCTTCTGGCCGGGCTGCAGGCCCTCGATGGAGACCTCGACGTGGTCCGGCAGCTGCGTCGCGTCGGCCTCGATGGTGAGGGTCATCGTCTGCTGGTCGACCAGGGTGTCCGGACCCGCGGCTCCGGTGAGGTGGATGGCGACCTCGACCGTGACCTTCTCGCCCCGCCGTACGGCGACCAGGTCGACGTGCTCGAGGTGACCCTTCATCGGGTCGCGTACGACGGACTTCGCGAGCGCGAGCTGGTCGCCGTCGGCAGTCTCGAGCGTGAGCAGCGCGTTGGCGTCGTGACGCAGCGCCATCATCAGCTCGTGCCCGGGCAGGGAGAAGTGACGGGGCTCGTCACCGTGGCCGTAGAGCACAGCCGGCACCTTGTGCGCCATGCGAACCCGGCGGGCATGGCCCTTGCCAAACTGGGTGCGGGGCTCGGCGACGATGCGGACCTCGGCCACAGCGGAACTCTCCTCTTGCAACTGCACGGGATTGGGGTGCCGCTCAGCGAGACCGGCGCAGCCCGTCACTCTACCCGCGCGGGCGGGGAGCCGGAAAATCAGGCCTGGCCGTCGAACAGGCTGGTGACCGAGCCGTCCTCGAAGACCTCGCTGATGGCGCGCGCGATGAGCGGGGCGATGGACAGCACCGTGAGCTTGTCGAAGCGGCGGTCGCTGTCGATCGGCAGCGTGTTGGTGATGACCACCTCGGAGATGCGGCTGTTCTTGAGCCGGTCGACGGCCGGGCCGGACAGCACGCCGTGGGTCGCGGTGACGATGACGTCGGCGGCGCCGTTCTCGAACAGCAGGTCGGCGGCCTTGATGATGGTGCCGCCGGTGTCGATCATGTCGTCGACGAGGATGCAGGTCTTGCCATCGACGGCGCCGACGACCTCGCCGACCTTCACCTCGTTGGGCACGTTGGGGTCACGCCGCTTGTGGATGATCGCCAGGCCGCAGCCGAGTCGGTCGGTCCAGCGCTCCGCCACCCGCACCCGGCCGGCGTCGGGCGACACGACGACCAGGTCCTGGTTGCCCCACTTCTCCTGCACGTGGTCAGCGAGCAGGGGCAGCGCGAACAGGTGGTCCACCGGGCCGTCGAAGAAGCCCTGGATCTGCGCGGTGTGCAGGTCGACCGACATCAGCCGGTCGGCCCCCGCGGTCTGGAACAGATCGGCGATGAGGCGGGCGCTGATCGGCTCGCGACCGCGGTGCTTCTTGTCCTGGCGGGCGTACGGGTAGAACGGCATCACGACGGTGATGCGCTTCGCGCTGGCCCGCTTGAGCGCGTCGACCATGAGCAGCTGCTCCATGATCCACGTGTTGATCGGCGTTGCGTGGCTCTGCAGGACGAACGCGTCGCAACCGCGGACGGACTCCTCGAACCGGACGAAGATCTCGCCGTTGGCGAACTCGTAGGCAGCCGTCGGCACGGGTGCGACACCGAGCTCCACGCCGACCTCTGCAGCGAGCTCGGGGTAGGCCCGGCCGGTGAAGAGCATGAGGTTCTTGCGGGACTGGATCTCGAGACCGCTCATGTGCCTGCCATTCCCCCTGATGTCCGCCCCCGCTTGCGCTCGACCCAGCCCTCGATGATCCGCTGCGTGTTCTCGGACAGCGCCAGCGCGCCGGCCGGCACGTCCTTGCTGATCACCGCGTCCGCCCCCGTGTAGGCACCGTCGCCAATTGTGACAGGTGCGACCAGGCTGTTGTTGCTTCCCACGCGGACGTCGTCGCCGATGTTCGTGCGGTGCTTGTCGCGGCCGTCGTAGTTGACGACGATCGTCCCCGCGCCGATGTTGCTCCGCTCCCCGATCGTGGCGTCGCCGACGTACGCAAGATGCGGGACCTTGCTGCCCTCGCCGATCTCGCTGGCCTTGACCTCGACGTAGGCGCCAACCTTCGCCCCACGGCCGAGCTTCGTCCCTGGTCGCAGGTAGGAGTAGGGGCCGACGGTCGCCTCGGCGCCGATCACCGCGCCGTCCGATGTCGTACGACGGACCGTCGCGTCCTCGCCGACCTCGGTGCTGGTCAGCGTGGTGTCGGGCCCCACGACGGCACCACGTCGTACGACGGTCGTGCCCTTGAGCTGGGTCTGCGGGAGGACGGTGGAGTCGGGCTCGAGCACGACGTCGGCGTCGATCCACGTCGTCTCCGGGTCGAGGATCGCGACACCGGCCAGCATGTGGTGCCGGTTGATCCGGTCGCGCAGCATGCGGGCCGCGACCGCGAGCTGGATGCGGTCGTTGACGCCGACGGTCTCGGCCCAGTTGTCGGCGATGCGCCCCCCGACGGTGAGACCTGCGTCCTTGTGGATGCGCACGACGTCGGGGAGGTACTCCTCGCCCTGGGCGTTGTCGGTGGACAGCTTGCCGAGCGCCTCGCGGAGGGGGCCGGCGGCGAAGGCGTAGTGGCCGGTGGCGATCTCGGTGATCCGGAGCTGGTCGGGGTCGGCGTCCTTGTGCTCGACGACCCGCAGGACGTCGGCGCCGCTCCTCACCACGCGGCCGTAGCCGGTGGGGTCGGGGTAGTGCGCGGTCAGCATCGTCGTCGCGGCGCCGGCGGCCTCGTGCTCGGCGACGAGCGCGGTGAGGGCGGCGGGGGTGACGAGCGGCGCGTCGCCGGGCAGGACCACGACGGTGCCCTCGAGGTGGTCAAGCCCGTCGAGGGCGATCCGGACGGCGTGGCCGGTCCCGTTCTGCTCGGCCTGGACGACGGCGGTCGCCTCGGGGTCGAGCTCCTTGAGGTGGGCGGTGACCTGCTCACGAGCGTGCCCGACGACGACGATCAGGTGCTCGGGGTCGAGCGCACGGGCGGCGTGGACGACGTGGCCGAGCATGCTGCGGCCGCCGAGCTCGTGCAGGACCTTCGCGGTCGCGCTGCGCATCCGGGTGCCTTCGCCTGCGGCCAGGATGACGACGGCGGCAGGGCGCGCGGTCACGACTCGCTCCTCAGGCGGGGCTGACTGCCGGAGAGCCCGGCGAGCGCGACTCTACCGGCGAGGGCCTGTCACCCTGCGCGCTTGGATGATTACGCTCCGCTGCCTGGACTCGAACCAGGACCACCTGAGTCAAAGTCAGGGGGGCTGCCGATTACCCCACAGCGGAAGGACGACTCAGGATGCCACGGAGGGTGTGGCCGGGAAGGCGCCCGCAGCGATCCCCCGCCAGACGCCTTCGATCTCTTGATACAGCCCCCGGCCCTGCAGGACGCGGACGACAAGACACCCGACATACGCGTCGCCGATGTTCTTCCGAACCGTCTTCGGGTTGTGCTTCTTGAGTGTCGGTTTGCCAAAAGAGCTCTCGTCAAAGCCCGCCACCTCAGACCAGTAGCGCGTTGCTGCCTCCAGGTCTGCAGACGCGTGAATGGACAGGGCCAACCGGATCCGATCGCGATCGACTCCACGACGTCGCAGCCATTCAAGCCACACCTCGATGAGCTGTGGGTCGCTGTTGATGAAGGTCACTCGTTCGCGCCGGTCGTACGACTTGTCTTTACTCCCCTCACACCAGTACGCGGTCGCGGCGATCAGCTCCAGCTCTCTGTCGCTGAGGACTCCAACGCGACTGGCGGCAGCCTGCTTGATCGCCGTGCGCTCGGCATCTCGTTCGGCCAGTACGGCATCCCATCGCTTGCGACTCATCATCCGTACGTGTTCTGGGTTGCCTCCGTGTCTGGCACGTGGCGGCACCGGAATGCCGGTACACCAGAGGCAGGCGGTCTTGACCGAGACCGAGAACTCTTCGGCGATCTCGTGCAGGAGGAATCCGTCAACCCGCATCTGCCTTGCCAAGGCGACACGGTCACGACCCGGAAGCACGTCCAGCGGCGGCGGTGAGGCAATGTCGGGCGCGGGATCGGGGTGATGAACCGCGTCGCGCTGCTGCTCAGTCGGATGCGGCAGGTCGCGCAGCCACAGTGAGAGCGAGCCCTTGCTGACGCCGAGCTCGTCGGCGATCTCGTCGTACGTCCGGCCCGCTCGTCTCAGTGCGATCGCGGCCTCGTGGTGATCGTCCTTGGCGCGCGGCCGCTGCAGGGAGTTGGGAAGCGGAACACCACGCAACAGGGCCTTGGCGAGGTCGTCGCCGATGCCCAAGGCCTCTTCGATCTCTCGCCTCGACTTGCCTTCCGCCCGCATGGCCCTTGCCTGCTCGCCGAGCTGGACCTTCTCTTCAGGCGTCCGATGCCTGCCCATGCCGAACCTCCACGTCGTACCGGTTCGACCCCTCGACCATGCTGCGCGGCGGCAGGCGCGGTGAGGGTGGCGTGCGACACATCTGTGGATCACCGGCGAGCCTGTGGACAGTGGTTTGCCCAGAGTTCACCTCTCCCCCTCTAGCCACCTACGGATGCGTAGGTTACGGTTGCGTAAGCCGCCGCATCCAGCTTGGAGAACCGCCTTGACCCCTCCCACGCCCTCGTCCGTCCTCGACGCCCCGCTGACGACCATCGACTACGTCGGTGACGACACACGTCCGCTGCAGGAGATCCCGACGACGGAGTTCAAAGCGAGGTGGGAGCAGGTCGCACTCTGGATCTTCATCGTCGTGCCGCTGCTCGCGGTGTTCGCGGGCGGCTTCGTCCTCTGGGGCAACGGCCTGAGCTGGCACGACGTCGTCATCGCGGTCGCGTTCTACGCGATCAGCGGACACGGCATCACCGTGGGCTTCCACCGCTACTTCACGCACGGCTCGTTCAAGGCCAACCGCCCGCTGCGCATCGCGCTGGCCGTGGCAGGCAGCCTGGCGATCGAGGGCCCGGTGACGCGCTGGGTCGCCGACCACCGCCGGCACCACATGTTCAGCGACGACGAGGGCGACCCGCACTCGCCCTGGCGCTACGGCACCAGCTTCAAGGCGCTCTGCAAGGGCCTGGGCTACGCGCACATCGGCTGGCTGTTCGATGTCGAGCAGACCGACCAGAAGCGCTTCGCCCCCGACCTGCTCGCCGACAAGGACATCGCCCGCGTCAGCAAGCTCTTCCCCTACCTGGTTGCCACCTCGCTGATCCTCCCCGCTGTCATCGGTGGCCTCTGGTCGATGTCGTGGATGGGCGCGCTGACGGCGTACTTCTGGGCCAGCCTCGTACGCATCTGCGTCCTGCACCACACGACGTGGTCGATCAACTCGATCTGCCACAGCGTCGGCAACCGGCCGTTCGTGACCAAGGACCGCTCCACCAACGTCTGGCCGCTGGCGATCATCAGCATGGGCGAGTCGTGGCACAACCTGCACCACGCCGACCCGACCGCGGCGCGGCACGGTGTCGACAAGGGCCAGATCGACTCGAGCGCACGTGTCATCTGGGTCTTCGAGAAGCTCGGCTGGGCGCACGACGTGCGCTGGCCCAAGCAGGCGCGCCTCGACGCGCGCCGCGCCGCCAAGGCGGCGTGACGGTCCCACCCCGGAATGCAGGGGTGAGCGAAGACGGACGGCGTACGCCGAAGGTCCGCATGACCGGCAAGGAGCGGCGCGAACAGCTGCTCGACGTCGGCCGTCAGCTGTTCGCCGAGCGGGGCTTCGACGGCACCAGCGTCGAGGAGATCGCCGCCCGCGCGGGTGTCAGCAAGCCGGTCGTCTACGAGCACTTCGGCGGCAAGGAGGGCTTGTACGCCGTTGTCGTCGACCGCGAGGTCAGCCGGATGCTCGACATGGTGACCAACGCCCTCACCGGTGACGACCCTCGGCTCCTCCTCCAGCAGGCGACCCTCGCCATGCTCACCTACGTCGAGGACCAGGCCGACGGGTTCCGCATCCTGGTCCGCGAGTCGCCGGTCGGCATGGAGAAGGGCGGCGGCTTCGCCACGATCATCAGCGACATCGCCAGTCAGGTGGAGCACATCCTGTCGCTCCAGTTCAAGGCGCGCGGGTTCGAGACCAAGCTCGCGCCGCTGTACTCCCAGGCCCTGGTGGGCATGGTGGCGCTCAGCGGTCAGTGGTGGCTGGACCAGCGACGCCCGAAGCGGGACGAGGTCGCCGCACACCTGGTCAACCTGGCGTGGAACGGCCTGTCCCGCCTCGAGCAGAAGCCCCGCCTGACCCAGCCCTGAGCCCCTACGCTGCGCGCCATGTCGCAGCCGTCGTACGCCCCTGTCCAGCCCGCCGCCGGCCCCGGTCCGGTCGGCCAGGTGCGCGGCACCGGACTCTGCATCGTGCTGTTCTTGATCACGTTGGGCATCTACGGCTTCTTCTGGATCTACGGCGTGCACAACGAGATGAAGCGGCACACCGGACGCGGGATCGGCGGCGGGATCGCCGTCCTCATCTGGCTGCTGCTCAGCTTCGTCTCGCCGTTCCTGGTCAGCGGCGAGGTGGGCCAGCTCTACAGCTCCACCCGCCGCCAACCACCGGTCACCGGCCTCACCGGCCTGTGGGCGACGCTGGGCGCGCTGATCATCGTCGGACCGATCATCTGGTTCGTTCAGACCAACAACGCGCTCAATGACTACTGGCGCGGCCTGGGCGCCCGCTAGACGGTGACGGCGCGCTGCTTGTCGCCGACCAGCGCGACGGCGACGAGCAGGACACCCGACGCAGCGTGCAGGAAGTGGTCCGCGCCGTTGAGCCCGATGATGTCCGCCGCCGTGTCGTTGATGACGGGGCCGAGGGCCGCCAGCAGCAGGTAGACGGCGCCGATCGTCACGTTCGTCGCACGGGCGACTGCGTGGGTCCGCGACGCGGCGATCAGCGCCACACCGATGAGCAGGTGGACGACGCTGTGCAGGCCGTTCACGTCGAACCCGAGCAGACTCGCGCCCTGCTTGCCGGCGAAGTCGACGTCGCTGCTGACGAAGAAGCCCAGCACGCCGACAAGCGCGTAGACGGCGCCGAAGGCGAGAGCGAGGGTCTGGTTGAGCGTACGGCGGGTGCTGCCGCCGATCGCGTTGTCGAACGACATAGATGCCTCCGGGGCAGGGTTGGCGAGGACGCGGTTGTCCCCTCACCGACGCCTTCGCACGAGCACCGCGAGCGGTTCATTCGACCGTCATGCGGTACGACGGGGACGTGCCCGTCCTGATCGGAACCTCCGGCTGGCAGTACGCCCACTGGAAGCGCGTCTTCTACCCGGCCGGCATGCCGCAGCGGGTCTGGCTCGAGCACCACTCCGCGTTGTTCGGGACGGTCGAGGTCAACAACGCGTTCTACCGGCTCCCTGAGCGCCGGGTCTTCGAGCAGTGGGCCCTGCGGACGCCGCCGGACTACGTCATCACCGTCAAGGCCTCCCGCTTCCTGTCGCACATCAAGCGGCTGAAGGAGCCGCAGGAGCCGGTGCAACGGCTGATGGACCGGGTGGCGGGGCTCGGCGACAAGCTCGGCGCCGTCCTGCTCCAGCTCCCGCCGACGATGGCGGTCGACGTGGCCCGGCTCGACGAGACGCTCGAGTGGTTTCCCGCCGGCACGCGGGTCGCCGTCGAGCCACGCCACGACTCGTGGTGGAACCTCGACGTCGAGGCCGTCCTCCGGGACCGCGGTGCGTCGCTCGTGTGGGCCGACCGGGACTCCACGCCCATCGCGCCGCTGTGGCGCACGACCGACTGGGGCTACCTGCGGCTGCACAGCGGCGGCGGCTCGCCGAGCATCTGGCCGTACGACGAGAAGGTCCTCGCCCAATGGGCCGACCGCATCTGCGACACCTACGCCGACGGCGAGGACGTCTACGTCTACACGAACAACGACCCCGAGGCAGCCGCACTCCGCGATGCGGTCACGCTCGGCCGGCTGCTCCGCGAGCGCGGCCGCACGGTGGGCCGCCTCCCGACCATGGAGCAGGTGATGCTCGCGCCGTACGAGCCCTGGGAAGGCTGAGTTGCGCGGGTATGCAACAGAACGGGAGGCTCCCGGCGTCTCTCCAAGTAGGAGACGAAGGGAACCACGGTGCCGGGATCACATGACGACGACTTCGCGTCGTTCGTCAGCACGCGCAGCGGACCGCTGCTGCGGCTCGCCGTCGGCTTGACCGGGTCCCGCCCCGCGGGCGAGGACCTGCTCCAGTCGGCACTGACGCGCGCCTACCTCTCGTGGTCGAAGGTGCGCGGCGCGGCCGACGCGGACGCCTACGTGCGGCGCATCGTGGTCAACAGCCACGTCTCGCTCCGGCGCCGGCGCCGGGTGCGCGAAGAGCTGCAGTCAGATGTCGCGGACGTCGTCGGGACAGCACCGTCCTACGGCATCGACGACCGCGACGCGTTGTGGACCGCGCTCGCCCGGCTCGGCCGACGCCAACGGGCGATCGTGCTGCTGCGCTACTACGAGGACCTGGCGGACGACCAGATCGCAGAGCTGCTCGGCTGCAGCCCCGCCACCGTCCGAAGCCAGGCGATGCGGGCACTGGCGACGTTGAAGGACCTCCCCGAGCTCTCGGAGCACAAGCCACGCCCGGCCCCTTTCACCGCCACGTGGGAGACCCCATGACCGACGTCGAGACCATCCTGCACAGTCGCCTGCACGAGCAACTCGATGACATCGCGCCCTCGAGCCTCACCACGCAGCATGCGCTCCGCGCCGGCCATCGCGCCCGCCGCCGCCGGAGCGCTGCTGTCGCTGCCGTCGCGGTGGTCGCTCTGCTCGGCGGCGCCACGACGGGTGTTGCGCTCCTGCGATCGGGCTCGGATCACTCCGAGTCCGTCATCGCCGCAGCCCCGCTGGCGGACCGCACGCTGGCCTACGCGGAGCAGTTCCGCGACGGGAACTTCGCGAGCATTCGCAGCGACATGACACCGGACGTCCGGGCACAGCTCAGTGAGCGGCGGCTCAAGGACGCGTGGCAGATGGCGGTCGAGACCTTCGGCCCGTTCGCCCACCCCGACCCGCCGGCCATCCGCGATGCCGGCTCGCGCGCGACGTACCTGCTCCGTCTGCACTTCGACAAGGGCGACGTGAACATGCGGGTCACGTACGACGACGACGGTGCGGTCATCGGTCTCACCCTGCTGTCCGCGCAGGTCGAGAAGCTCGCGACGGTGCCGGCCGACCTCGCCGCGGCGTCGAGGCAGATCGTCGACGACCTCGCGCAGGGTCGCTTCGACAGCGTGCGCACCCGGTTCGACGACCGGATGTCGCGGCTGCTGCCTGTGCAGAAGCTCCGGGACGGCTGGCAGACCGCGGCCGTACAGGAGCACGGGGGCTTCATCTCCACGGGCGGCATGACGGCGACGCGGGTCCTCGGTGCCACCGTCGTGGACGTCTTCTGCACGATGAAGCGAGGCGAGCTGAAGGTCCGCATCAGCTTCGACGACCGAGGGGCAGTCATCGGCCTGCTCCTGCAGAACGCCTAGTCCGACAGCTCGAGCCAGGTGTCCTCGAGCTCGGTCTTGCGCGCCTCGATCTCGCGCCGGCGCTCATCCAGCGCCGCCACCTTGTCGTAGTCGGCCGCGTTGGCCTCGAGAGCGGCGAGCACCTGCTCGTGCTCCTTGTCGAGCCGGCTCATCTCCCGCTCGACGCGCGCCAGCTCCTTCTTCGCCGAACGGGTGTCACCACCGCCCTTCGACTTCGGCATGGCGGCAGGCGCCTGCTTGACCCGCTTGGCGAGGTACTCGTCGACCCCGCCGGGCAGCGCTGCAACCGAGCCGTCGCCCATCAGCGCAGCGGTCACAGTGGTGACCCGCTCGAGGAAGTAGCGGTCGTGGCTGACGACGAGGAGCGTCCCCGGCCAGCTGTCGAGCAGGTCCTCCAGCGCCGTCAGGGTGTCGATGTCGAGGTCGTTGGTGGGCTCATCCAGCAGGATCACGTTTGGCTCGCCCATCAGCAGCCGCAGGATCTGCAGCCGCCGCCGTTCGCCGCCGGACAGGTCGCCTACCCGCGTCCACTGCGCGTTGCCCGTGAATCCGAACCGGTCTGCCAGCGTCGAGGCGCCGATCGTCTTGCCGCCACCGAGGTCGACGACCTTGGCCACCTGCTCCACCGCCTCGAGCACGCGCAACCCGGGATCGAGCTCCGCCACTTCCTGCGAGAGGTACGCCGGCTTCACCGTCTGGCCGACCACGATGCGGCCGCTGTCGGGCTGCTGCTGCCCGAGAAGCAGCTTGAGAAGCGTCGACTTGCCGGCGCCGTTGACGCCGACGATGCCGATCCGATCGCCGGGCCCGGGGTGCCAGTCGACGCCGTCGAGCAGCACCTTCTTGCCGAACGCCAGCGATACTCCGTGCAGCTCGTAGACCGTCTTGCCGAGGCGGGCCGCCGAGAACCGCTGCAGCGCGATGTCGTCACGCGCCGGCGGCTCGTCGGCGATCAGTGCGTTGGCGGCATCGATGCGGAACTGCGGCTTGCTCGTGCGGGCCGGCGGCCCACGCCGCAACCAGGCCAGCTCCTTCTTCACCAGCTGCAGACGCTTCTGCTCGGCCGTCGATGCCATCCGGTCGCGCTCTGCTCGCGCGAGGACGTAGGACGAGTAGCCACCGTCGTACGCATCGACAACGCCGTCGTGGACCTCCCACGTCGTGGTGTTGACCTCATCGAGGAACCACCGGTCGTGCGTGACGACCAGGTGCGCCTGCGACGACGACCGCTGCTTGAGGTGCGCGGCCAGCCAGGCAACGCCTTCGACGTCGAGGTGGTTGGTCGGCTCGTCCAGCACGAGCAGGTCCCACTCCTGGATCAGCAGTGCGGCCAACGCGACCCGGCGCCGCTCCCCTCCCGACATCGTCTGGACAACGCTGTCCAGGCCGATGTCGTGCAGGCCGAGGCCGTCGAGCACCTCCCGCACCCGCGCATCACCGGCCCAGGTGTGCTCCGCCGTCTCACCGAGGATCGCCTGGTGCGCAGTGAGCCGGGTGTCGACGCGGACGTCCTGGGTCAGCAGGCCGACGCGCAGCGCCGTCGTGTGCGTGACCCGACCCGAGTGCGGCTCCTCCGCCTTGACCAAGGTCTTGAGCAGCGTCGTCTTCCCGCCACCGTTGCGCCCCACGACGCCGATGCGAGCTCCCTCGGACACCCCGAGCGACACCGCGTCCAACAGCAGGCGGGTGCCGTAGGCGACCGTGACGGTCTCGAGGTTGACGAGGTTGCGAGCCGTGGAACCGGCCATCAGGCGAGCTCCACCACGCGCGCACCGGGCGCGGGGCCGTCCGCCGGCAGGACCGACCGGCAGACGCCCTGTACAGCGAGCGCCGACGCGAGCCCCAGCGCGTGCTCCTCGCTGCGGGCGAGGAACGCGACGGTGGGACCAGAACCGGAGACGATGCCGCCGAGAGCGCCGAGGTCGCGACCCGTGTCCAGAAGCTCGCGCAGCTGCGGTCGCAAGGCGATCGCGGCTGCCTGCAGGTCGTTCGCCAGAACGTGCCCGAGCGCGACCGCGTCGCCGCGTCGTAGCGCCGCCAGCACGGCCGACGCGTCGCTGACGACACCGACCGGCCCGCTGTCCCGCTGCCGATCGAGCTCGGCGTAGACCTCGGGCGTCGGCAGACCGGCGTCGGCCAGCGCGAGCACCCAGGAGTACGACCCATGACCGAGGATCGGTGTGAGTCGCTCGCCCCGGCCGGTCCCCAGTGCCGTGCCGCCGTGCAGCGAGAACGGCACGTCACTGCCGAGGCGGGCAGCCAACGACGCGAGCTCGTCACGGGTCAGACCGGTCCCCCACAACGCATCGCAGGCGACCAGCGCGGCAGCAGCATCCGCCGAGCCACCCGCGCAGCCGCCCGCGACCGGAATGCCCTTGCGGATGGTGAACGCGACGGACGGCTCGTTGCCCGTCTCCATCCCGAGCAGCGCAGCAGCACGCAGCGCGAGGTTGTCCCGGTCGAGCGGCACCTGCTCCGCGCCCTCGCCGGAGACCCGCACCGACAGCGCGTCGGACCGGACCGCGTCGACCTCGTCGTACACACCGACGGCATGGAAGACGGTCGTCAGCTCGTGGAAGCCGTCGGTGCGCAGCCGACCGACCGACAGGTGCAGGTTGATCTTCGCCGGTGCCCGAACCGTCACGCGTTCGATGGGCTGACGCCGCACGGTTGACGGGCTCCTCGCTCGGATGGCTGGCTGCCGATGCTACGTGGCAGCAAGTCGTGCGAACGCCTGGACGCCGAGGACCTCACCGCGCGCAGAAGGGTCGATCCCGGCCGCGCGCAGCCGTCGCTCCGCCTCCGCCGTCGACCCCGCCCAGCCGCCGAGCGCGGCGCGCAGGGTCTTGCGGCGCTGTGCAAAAGCCGCATCCACCACGGCGAACACCGCCGCCCGGTCGCCGGCCGGCGGCTCGCGGCGGGTGAAGGCCACCAGCCCCGAGTCGACGTTCGGTGCAGGCCAGAACACCGTGCGCCCGATGGCGCCCGCTCGGCGTACCTCGGCGTACCAGGCGGCCTTCACCGACGGCACGCCGTACGTCTTCGACCCAGGCGCTGCCACCAGCCGATCCGCGACCTCGGCCTGGACCATCACCAGCCCCGTGCGCAGCGACGGAAGCTGCTCGAGCAGTCGCAGCAGCACGGGAACGGCGACGTTGTACGGGAGGTTCGCGACGAAGCTGGTCGGATCGGGGCCTGGGACCGTGGTCAGTCGCAGCGCGTCCTCGGTCACCACCTCGAGCCGATCGAGGTACGCCGGCAGCCGCGCCGCCACGGTGCGTGGGAGCTCTGCCGCCAGCGCCGGATCGATCTCGATGGCGACGACGCGGGACACCTCGGGCAGCAGGCCGAGGGTCAGCGAGCCGAGTCCCGGCCCGACCTCCACGACGACGTCGTCCGGTCCTACGCCGGCGGTGCGCACGATGCGCCGTACCGTGTTCGGGTCGATGACGAAGTTCTGCCCGAGCGCCTTCGTCGGCCGCAGGTCCAACCGCCGCGCGAGCTCCCGGACGTCGGGAGCGGTCAGCAGCGGGTCCGGCACCTACAAGTACTTACCGCACACGGGCCACGGCGACCGGCCGGAGCGGGAGTACAGGATCTTCGCTCGGTAGGTCTGCTCGCTCGGCGACGCGTCGATCGGGTCGCCGCTCCCGCCGACACCGCGCCACGTGCCGAAGGAGAACTGGTAGAGCCCGCGGTAGGTCCCGTTGCTGGACACGGCGCGCGGGTTGCCCCCCGACTCGCAGCGCGCGAGCGCCGGCCAGTTGAGCCCGTCGGCGCTGCCGACCGATCGCTCCATCGCCGGCCGGGGCTTCGTCCCGACGACGAGCACCTGCGTGACGGGGGCCGCGGTCTGCACCTCGCTGCCGAGGTGCTTCGCGGCGAGCTTGCCGTTGACGAAGCTCAACGTGTAGGTGCGCAGCAGCACGCCTGGTCGACCGGCGACGAGCACCTTCTTGTCGCCCTTGTACATCGACGGGTCGAGCCGCCGCTCGGTCTTGAACGGGATGGGGTAGCTCTCGACGACGCGACGGCCGACGACGCGCGTCACCCGGATGATCATGTGGTCGCTGAGCAGCGTGCCGCGCGGAGCGGACAACCGATCGGTGCGGCCGAGCCTGATGCCGGCCTGCATCAGGGCATCGCGCACCGTGGGTCCAGTGGTGGTCAGCGTCGTCACATGGCCATCGGCGAGGACCGCAACTGCCTTCGGAGTGAGCACTGCGAACGACAGCCCGGACAACGGGATGCGACGCGATCTCGACGCCGACAGGACCGCGCCGTCGGCCCGCAGACCGATCTGGTCCAGCGCCTCGTCGACCGAGACGGCGGTCACCCAGACGTCGCGCGGGTGGCCGTCGACGACCAGGGACAGCAGCCGCCCGCGCCGAAGTGCGACGTGGTCGCCGTCGCCGATCGCGCTGTCGACGGCCGGCGCGAGCAGGTCGTGCGCGCCTGCCTTCAGCCCGGCGGCCGTCAGCACGTCGCGCACCGTGCCGCCGTGGGTCGTCACGATCCGCGGCCGACCGTCGACCGAGACCGTGACGGTCTTCTCGGTCAACGCGTACGCCGCGGCGCCACCGAGCAGACCGGTCAGGACAGCGCTCTGCAGGGCAAGGGCAAGCGGACGGTGAATGCGGGGGCGCACGCTCTGGCTCTCCGGTACGGGGCGGGCGAAGTCACGGCACGGTAACGGTGCCGTTGCGGCGCTGCCAACCGAGGTCTGGCCCGATCGGGCCATCCGGACTCCCCCGAAGGGGCCAAAGCCGCAGGTCAGCGGCCTGTTCGCCGATTCGTGTGACTCAGGCCACGTTGTGACTGCTGTGGCTGCTGTGGTTGTGGCGAGAGGATCTCAGAGCGCGAACGCCGCCCGGCCACTGGCGGCGACCGCGCCGCACAGGGCATCGAGGTCTTCGCCGCGCACCTCGGCAAGCGCCCGCATCGTCAGCGGGATCAGGTACGACGCGTTCGGGCGGCCGCGGTACGGCATCGGGGTCAGGAACGGCGCATCGGTCTCGACGAGCAGCAGTTCGGCCGGCGCCGTGGCCGCCGCCTCTCGCAGGTCGCCGGCGTTCTTGAACGTGACGTTGCCGGCGAAGCTCATCCAGTAGCCGCTGTCCGCACAACGCCGAGCCATCGCCGCGTCGCCGGAGAAGCAGTGGAAGACAACGCGGTCCGGCGCACCCTCCTCGTCCAATACCCGGAACACGTCGTCGTGCGCGTCACGGTCGTGGATGACCAGCGTCGTACCCGTGCTCTTCGCGATCGCGATGTGCGCGCGGAACGACTCCTCCTGCGGACCGCGCCCGTCCGCGTCCGTGCGGAAGTGATCGAGCCCGGTCTCCCCGACGGCTTTGACGTCGGGCAGCCCGGCGAGCCGCTCGATCTCCGCCAACGCCTCGGGTGTCGCCGCGCCACGCCCGGCTTCGTTCGGGTGCATGGCGACGGCAGCCCAGAGGTTGTCGTGCTCGGCGGCGATGCGCGCCGACATCTGCGACGACGGGACGTCGATGCCGATCTGCACCACGGTGTCGACGCCGACGGCCTTCGCCATCTCGAGCTGCGCAGCGACGTCGCCGCCGACGATGTCGAGGTGGCAGTGGCTGTCGAGGAGGTGGACAGCGAGCGGCTCCGGCGGGTCCGGCAGCGTCACGCCTGCTCCAGCCGCGCGAGCTCCTCGTCGACCACCGACGGGTCGAGCTTGGCGAACAGCGGGACGGCCGGCCCGATCGCCACGCCCGGCCGGATCGGCCGCGGCTCCCAGACCGCCTCGGTGTAGTAGTCGCCCATGAGGACGGGGTACGACGGACCACCGTCCAGGTCGTCGACCTCGCGCAGCTCCGGCTGCCCCGCCCAGGCAGCGGTACCACCGAGCATCGCGTGCACCTTGTCCGACGACGCCGGCAGGAACGGCGTGAGCAGCGTCTTGCAGTCGTCGACGAGCTGC
>JAWWOH010000078.1:0-10518 GCA_033851845.1 Actinomycetota bacterium | reverse complement strand
AGCAGCTCTGTCGCACGCACCGCCAACAGCCCTGGGTCACCGGTCCCGGCCCCGACGAGGGCCACCGATCCGGCGGGCTTGCGGGCACGGGTCGAACTCATCGCGTTACTCCCATCAGGTCCGCCGCGCCGAGGTCGAGCAGCTCGGCGGCAAGCCGGCTCCCCACCCCCTTCGCGTCGGAGGTCGGACCGGTCGCCGAGAGGCGAACCGCGTCGGTGCCATCAGCCGCGGCCACCAGGCCGCGGAGGAAGAGCTCACTGCCGTCGTCGCCTTCGGCCACGTCTGCCATGGCCCCGACCGGGGCGGTACAACCAGCCTCGAGCGCCGCAAGCAGCGCGCGCTCCGCGTCGACCGCGGCGCGCGTGTCGGCGTCGTCGAGGGACGCGAGCAGTTCGAGCAGCTCGTCGTCCCCGGCCCGGCACTCGATGGCCAGCGCACCCTGTCCGGGCGCGGGCAGCATCTGAAGCGGATCGATGACCTCACTGATCTCGTCGAGCCGGTCGAGCCGCGCCAGCCCGGCGCGGGCAAGGACGACCGCGTCGACCTCACCGTCCCGCACCTTGCGGATGCGCGTGTCGACGTTGCCGCGGATCGGCACGACCTCCAGCCCGAGGCCGAGCGCGAGCAGCTGCGCGGTCCGTCGCGGCGATCCGGTGCCGACGCGCGACCCGGCCGGCAGCTCGCCGAGGGTGAGGCCGTCCCGGGCCACGAGGACGTCCCTGGCGTCCTGCCGGGGAGGGACGGCGACGACGACCAGGCCGTCGGCGGGCGCGGTCGGCAGGTCCTTGTAGGAGTGCACGGCGAAGTCGACCTCGTCGCGCAGCAAGGCGTCACGCAACGCGGTGACGAAGACACCGGTGCCACCGAGGGCGCTGATCGCGTCGGGTGAGAGGTCACCCTGCGTCTGCACGGAGACCAGCTCGACATGCCGGCACAGCTCGGCGATCACCGTCGCGGCGACACCGCCGGACTGCGCGAGAGCGAGAGCGCTGCCGCGAGTGCCGAGGCGCAGCAACCGGTCAGCCATCGCTGTCCTCCTCGAGCACGAGCGGCGCCACCGCCATGGCAGCGGGTGCGGCTCGGTCGAGACCGAACAGCTCGCGCAACGCGTCGGCGTACGACAGCCCCTCAGGTGGCTCGACGAGCTCCTTCACCCGGACCGTCGGGGTGTGCAGCAGCTTGTCGACCACGCGACGGACCGTGGCCTCGAGCTCGACCCGAGACCGCTCGTCGATGTCGGGCAGGCGTGACTGCAGCCGGCCGAGCTCGGTCGCGACAACCTCGTCGGCGCGGCTGCGCAGCGCGATGACCGTCGGCGCGACGCGGCTGGCCAGCTGCCACGCGATGAAGGTGCCGACCTCTTCGGTGACGATCGCCCGCGCGGCGTCCACGTCGGCACCGGTTTCGGTGCTGTCGAGCACCCCCTGCAGAGCGCTGAGGTCGATGAGCGTGACGCCCGGCAGGTCGCGCACCGACTCGTCGACGTCGCGCGGGAGGGCGATGTCGATCAGCGCGATCGGCCGGCCGTCCCGGCCCTTCATCGCGCGCTCGACGCTGTCGGCATCGAGCACATGCCCGGTCGCGCCGGTGCACGACACGACGATGTCGGCGCGGATCAGCGCGTCCTCGACCTCGTCGAGCGTCACGGCGTTGCCGTCGAGCGACGTCGCGAGCCGGCGCGCGTGGTCCAGCGTCCGGTTGGCGACGACGATGCGGCCGGCACCGCGACGCCGCAGGGTCGCTCCCGAGAGCGCCGCCATCGAGCCGGCACCGATGATGAGCGCGTCGCGTCCGGACAGCTCGCCCACCGCCGCGGCAGCGTGCTCCAGGCCGACGGTCACGAGGGAGCGGCCGGCCTCGTCGATGCCGGTCTCGGCGTGCGCGCGCTTGCCCGCCCGCAGCGCCCGCTGGAACAGCTCGTGCAGGACCCGGCCGGCGGAGTCGTCGCCCCGTGCGGTCGCGTAGGCCCGACGAAGCTGGCCGAGGATCTGCGACTCGCCGATCACCATCGAGTCGAGGCCGGCCGCAACCGTGAACAGGTGCAGGACGGCCTGCGCCTCCCAGTGCACGTACAGGTGCTTCGAGAGCTCTTCGAGAGGTACGCCGGACAACCTGGCCAGCAAGTCACTGACCGCGTCGACCCCGGCGTGGAAGGCCTCGGTGTCGGTGTAGACCTCGACGCGGTTGCAGGTAGCCAGGACGACTGCCTCGCCCACCGGGCCCGTCGTGCGCAGCTCCCGCAGCACCCCCTGGTCGCCGACGCCGACGGTCACCCGTTCGAGCAGCGAGACGGGCGCACTCCGGTGCGAGATGCCGACGACAAGAACGCTCATGAGGACATCGCCTGCGGGACGCCGCTCTTGCGGTGCTCGTGGAAGGACAGGATCTGCAGCTCGAGGGCGAGGTCGACCTTGCGCAGGTCGACGCCGTCGGGCACCTGCAGGACCGCCGGCGCGAAGTTCAAGATGCTCGTCACACCGGCGGCCACGAGCTGGTCGCAGACGTCCTGCGCCGCTCCGGCGGGTGTGGCGATGACGCCGATCGACACCCCGCCGGTCCGGACGACCGCGTCGAGCTCCCCGATGGACTGCACGGTCAGTCCAGCCACGCGTTCGCCGACCCGTGCCGGATCGGCGTCGATGAGCCCCGCGATCCGAAAGCCGCGGGACGCGAACCCTGCATAGCCGGCCAGGGCGTGACCGAGGTTGCCGACGCCGACGATGACGACCGACCACCGCTGGGTGAGGCCGAGGGCGTTGCTGATGTGGTGCACCAGCTCGTCCACCTCGTAGCCGACGCCTCGGGTGCCGTACGACCCGAGGTGCGACAGGTCCTTGCGCACCTTCGCGGAGTTGACTCCCGCCGCGGTCGCGAGCCCCTCGCTCGAGACGGTGGTGCGGCCCGCCTCCGCGAGACCGGACAGAGCCCGCAGGTAGACCGGCAGCCGCGCGACGCTTGCTTCCGGGATGTCGCGACGGCGGGCTGCAGCGAAACCGCCCTGCTCGCTCACGAAGGCTCCCGGATGCACGTATCAGTCGCGTCTTCTCCTGCTGTGCGCCGACGTTACGTCCTCGTGAACGCATTCACAAAGTCGAGCGGGATCCGCTACCGCAGGGCCCGGCGCAGCGCCGCTTCGTCCACTGTCCAGTAGGCGTGCTCGCGCCCGTCGATCAGGACGACCGGGACCTTCTCCGACCAGGCGGCACGATCCCCGGGCGCCGCGTCGACGTCCCGCAGCTCGAACCGGACCCCGGCCCGCTCGGCCGCCGCCCGCACCACCGGTTCCGCGACCTGGCACAGGTGGCAGCCCGAACGCGTGACGAGCGTGACCACGGACGGGCGGGTACGGCGGCGCAGGAGGCGCACCGTCACGCGCTCTCCAGGCTGGCTTCCCGCAGCCTGCCCTTGCTGACCTTGCCGGTCGCGGAGTGCGGCAGCTCTGTGACGAACTCCACGGCCGTCGGGCACTTGAAGCGGGCCAGCGACACGGCGCTGTAGGCGATCACGTCCTCCGCCGAGAGCCGCGCGCCGGGACGCAGCACGACCAGTGCCTTGACCGCCTCACCGGTGTACGGGTGGGCGATGCCGATGACGGCCGCCTCCTCGATGTCGGGGTGGGCGACGAGCACGTCCTCGACCTCGCGCGGGTAGACGTTGAAGCCGCTCACCAGGATCAGCTCGCGGCGCCGGTCGACGAGGTGCAGGTCGCCGTCGTCGTCGACGTACGCGACGTCACCGGTCGCGAACCAGCCGTCGGCGTCGGGGCCGCCCGCGCCGTCCGGCCAGTAGCCGGAGAACGTGTTCGCGCCGCGCACGCAGATCTCGCCGGGATCGCCGTCCTCCACCAGCCGCCCCTGCTCGTCGACGAGCTTGAGCTCGATGCCGGGCACGGCGCGGCCGATGGAGCCGGCCTTGGCGACCTCGCTCATCAGCGTCGTCGTCAGCACCGGCGCGGTCTCGGTCAGCCCGTAGCCCTCGAAGACGTGATGCCCGGTGACGTCGAGGAACCGGTGCAGCACGTCGCTCGGCAGCGGCGCCGCACCGGAGACCGCGAGCCGCACCGAGGCGAACGCGTCACCGACGTCGGGGAGCATCGACCACGCGACGTACATCGGTGGCGCGCCGATGACGTTGGTGACGCCGTGCCGGCGGATCTGCTCGAGGGTCTCGACGGGGTCGAACCGCTCGCTGAGCGAGCCGGTCGCGCCGTGCTTGGCTACTGCTCCGAGCGCCGCATTGAGCCCGTAGATGTGGAACAGCGGCAGGACGAGCAGTACGACGTCGTCCGACGTCGTGACCGGTGGGTCGATCCGGGCGCACTGGTCGAGGTTGGCCAGCAGAGCGCGGTGGGTGAGCATCGCCCCTTTGGGGCGGCCGCTGGTGCCGGAGGTGTAGATGACCACCGCGAGGTCTTCGCCACCACCGACGGAGTCGGTCGACCCGGGCGCTGTGTGCAGCAACGCATCGAGGGTCGTCGCACCGGCGGGAGCGTCGTCGACGGCTGCGACCACGACGTGCTGCAGCGTCGGCAGCTCCGCCGCGGCCGACAGGGCGGTCTCCGTGCCGGAGCGGGTCGTCACGAGCACGGCCGCGCCGCTGTCGCCCAGGCAGTGCTGCAGCTCGGCCCGGGTGTACCCGGTGTTGACGGGCACGGCGACCAGGCCGGCGCGCAGTGCGCCGAAGTAGACGATCGGGAAGTCGGGTGTGTTGCCGAGCTGGACCGCCACGCGGTCGCCGGTCGTCGTGCCCAGCTCGAGCAGACCTGCGGCGACCGAGGCGACGCGCGCCTCGACCTCTGCCCAGGTCAGTGTGGTGCTGCCGTAGCGGAACGCGGCCTTGTCGCCGTCCCGGCGGGCCGCGTCGCGCACCAGGTCGGACACGTTTGCTGACACGAGCCGAAACCTATCCCGGTGGTCCCGGACCGCTCGGCTGCGACGGCTCCGGTGCCGTGGACGGCAGGATGGGCGGCCGGCTCGGGCTCGGCTGGGGCTGCGGCGACTGCACCGGCCGCGAGGTCGCCGACGGCGCCCGCGTGACGAACGGGCTAGGACTTCTCGTCCGGCGGCGCTTGCGCACCGACGGCGTCGGGCTGGGCGCCGGCTTGCCGGACAGGCGCGTCTTCCGGTCGGCCTGGATCTCGCGCAGGATCTCGAAGGTGCGCGCGAACACCTTCGCCGGCAACGTCCCGCCGAACACCAGCCCGTGCACGCCGTAGATGTCGCGCATCGGCTTGTCCTTCGGGCCGTGGTCCTCGTAACCCATCCAGGTCGCGATGCAGACGTACTGCGGCTCCCGGACGCAGCCGACGAACCAGGCGTCCTTGGCGTCGTTCGTCGTACCCGTCTTGCCGTAGACCGGGAACGGCTGCTTCGCCGCGCGCCCGGTGCCCGACTCGACGACGTCGTGCATCGCGTCCGCGACGTCGTCCGCGACCTTCGCCGGCAGGACCCGATTGCTCGTGACCTTCGGGGTGTAGCCGTTGAGGAGGTCGCCCGGCTCGTCGGGGCTCCCACCGACGCGGATCTCGCTGTAGAAGCGCGGTGCGGTGTGCACGCCATGGTTGACCAGAGCCGCGTAGGCGTTCGCGAGTGACAGCGGCGTGACCTCTGCCGTCGTACCCAGTCCGAAGGAGTTGACGTTCGGCGAGAACTGCGGCTGCCCGGTCTTCTTGTCGGTCGGGACCTTGACGCCGGCCTCCAGCATGAGGTCGCGGATCTTCTGGCGCCCGACCTCCTTGGCCAGTGGGATGTAGATGGTGTTGACCGAGTGCACGAGCGCGGTCCGCAGCGAGAAGGTCCCCGACTCGGAGTCACCGGCGTTGCAGGGCCGGTAGAAGCCGTCCGGCTCCTCCTTCGTCACGGGCGTGCGGATCTTCAGGCACTGCGGGCCGAACCGCCGCTCGCCCAGGGTGTGGCCCTCCTCCAGGGCCACCGCCAGCGTGAACGGCTTGATGGTCGAGCCGGTCGAGCGGTACGCGCTGGTCGCCAGGTTCAGCCCGTTGCGCTGGTAGCCGTTCAGCGCGGGGCGCGGGGGCGGCGCCTTGCCGGTCTTGGGGTCCTTGGGGAACGTCTTGGCCGGGTGCCGGGGCAACGTCGACATCGCGCGGACGTCGCCGGTGCGGATGTCGATCGCGGCGATCGCCGCTTCCGGCGCATCCGACCCGCCCGGCAGCACCTCGCGCAAGGCCCGCGCCGCCGCGGTCTGCAGGTCGTTGTCCATCGTGGTCCGCACGCGCAGGCCGGACTGGAACACCGCCTGCTCGGCGTCGCTCTTGAACTTGGCCTGCACCTGGGCCTTCACCAGGTCGGCGAACTCCGGGGCGTCGGTCGGCAGCTCGGGCAGCGCCTCCTTCACCGGCTTGACGCTCTTGCGGAACGCGGCGCTCGCGGTCTCGGGCGTCGTGAAGCCGAGCGTGATCATCTGGTTGAGCGTGTAGCGCTGCCGCAGCCGGGCCGTCGTGAAGTCCTTGACCGGGTTCCACGCCGACGGCGCCGGCGCGATGCCCGCGAGCATCGATGCACGGGCGAGTGCGAGCACCGGGTCGCGCGCGCCGCCCGGACCCTTGTCGAGGTCCTTCACGTCGACGCCGTAGTAGTAGCGCGACGCCGCCTGGACGCCGGACACGTTGTTGCCCAGGTACAGGACGTTCAGGTAGTCGGTGAGGATCTCGTCCTTGGACAGCCGGTTCTCCAACCGGACGGCGAGCGCGGCCTCCTTGATCTTGCGCATCGCGGTCCGGTCGTTGCCGACGTACACGTTCTTCACGTACTGCTGGGTGAGTGTTGAGCCGCCCTGCGTCCGACCGCCGGTGAGGTCGCGGTACGCCGCGCGAATCGTCGCGATGGGATCGACGCCCTTGTGCTCGAGGAACCGTGCGTCCTCTGCCCCGATGATCGCCTGCCTCATCACCATCGGGATGTCGGTCGCCGGCACGATGTCGCGCCGCTGCTGCGGGCGGATCGTCGCGAACTGGGTGCGGCCGTCGTCGGCGAGCAGCAACGCCGACTTGGGCGGTGGCGGGACGGCGAAGTCGATGGGGGCGGCCAGCAGCCCGCCGACGAAGCTCGAGGCGCCGACGACCATCGCCACGAACCCGACCAGCACGACCTTCGCGAACGTCCTACCCCACGAGCGACGTCGACGAGCGCGACCCACCGGGCGCCGCGGCCGGGCGGCTACGGTGCGGGTGGGGGCGTGCGAAGCCATGGGTGGAGGGTACGTAGTCGTACGGCGCCCCGGTCGACTGGCTGAGCAGTGAGCGGAAGTGACAGCGCATGAGCGGTAGAGGCGAGGGCGTACGCGTGCTCGTCGTCGACGACACCGACCACGTACGCCGGATCGTCGCGGAGATGCTCGAGCTCGACGGCTTCGAGGTCGTGGGGCAGGCGGTCGACGGGGTGGAGGCGGTGCAGCTCGCCGCCGAGCTCGAGCCGCACGTCGTCGTCATGGATCTGCGGATGCCACGGATGGACGGGCTGGAGGCGACCCGGCAGATCCGCGCCGCCCAGCCCGCGCAGCTCGTCGTGCTCTACACGGCGTACCTGGACGCGGCGATCGAGCAGGAGGCGACCGAGGCGGGCGTCGCCCTCTGCCTGGGCAAGGTCGACGGGTTGCCGCGGCTGGAGCGCGAGCTCTCCCGCCTGATGCTGGCGGTCACCAGAGGGCGCTAGGCCGTCCGGCGGATGGAGCCGTGGTGCGGATCTGCCGATTCGGTCGATACCGCCCCCTACGCCCGGGCGGCCCTTAGGATGTGACGTTCGGCATCCCGCACGGGGTGCACGCGGACATCCCACCGGTTCCGACAGGAGCTTCCGTGCGCTTCTCCGCACCTGCCCGCGTGCTGCGCGCACGCGCGTGGGTGCCCGCGGCAGCGACGGCGGGAGTGCCGGCGGGAGTGCCGGCGGGAGCGTCGCTGCCGATGTTCCGCGTCGCGACCCCGGCCCGGGAGGGCGGCGCTGCGAAGGCGACCGCGACGGTGCCCGCTCCGGCGCCGCCCGGTGACGACGAGGTCGACACCGAGGTGACCGACTACGCGCCGCCGGAGGGCGACACGGCAGTCACCCACGCGCTGGTCGAACGGGCGCAGGCCGGCGACGCCGAGGCGTTCGGCGAGCTCTACGACCGGTACGTCGACCTGGTCTACCGCTACGTCTACTACCGGGTCGGTACGACGCAGCTGGCAGAGGACCTCACCAGCGAGACGTTCCTGCGCGCGCTGCGCCGGATCTCGACGTTCACCTGGCAGGGCCGCGACGTCGGCGCCTGGTTCGTCACCATCGCGCGCAACCTCATCGCCGACCACTACAAGAGCGGCCGCTACCGGCTCGAGATGACGACCGACGACATCGTCGAGTCGGGTTCGAAGCTGGTCGAGGACAGCCCGGAGAGCGCCGTCCTGGAGTCCATGCAGAACAAGGTGCTGCTGGAGGCCGTCAAGCAGCTCAACGCGGAGCAGCAGGAGTGCATCGTCCTGCGGTTCCTGCAGGGCCTGTCGGTCGCGGAGACGGCCCAGGCGATGGGCAAGAACGACGGCGCGATCAAGGCGCTGCAGTACCGCGCCATCCGCTCGCTCGGGCGGCTGCTCCCCGAAGGCGTGGAGCTGTGATGGTCACCCAGGGTCAGCAGGTAGTTCTTTCGGGTCAAACTTCGACACCACCCGTCACCGGTTGCCCGATCCGGTCGTTGACCTCGCTGGATGCGCCAGTTGGCGCAACTTTCCAGGGACTTCTCCAGCGAACCGGACGGGAGGGCAGGCGATGAACCCCCTGACCTCCCGCGCCCAGGCCGACGAGCTCGCCCGCCTGCTCGACGGTGCCTCACCGGCCGCCGGCCCGGCCGCAGCGCTGGTCGGGGTGGCCGAGCGCGTGCGCGCTTTCGGCACCGAGCTGGCGCCCGCCGTCGCCCCGCGCGCGGAGTTCCGCGCCGCGCTTCGCACCCGCCTGGTCGCCGTGGCGTCCGTGCAGGCGGTCAACGCCGAGACGGCCGCACCAGAGGCGAGGAACCGCGCCCTCGAGTCGGCCGTGTCCTGGGCGCAGTCGCGCCGGGCCCAGCGGCGGCTCAGCTTCGCGGCCGGTTCGATGGCCTCGGTCGTCGCCCTCACCGGTGTTGCCGTCGCGGGCAGCAAGTCCCTGCCCGGTGACCCCTTCTACGGCGTCAAGCGTGGCGGCGAGGCTTTGGAGCTGCGTACGACGCACGGCGATGTCGCCAAGGGCAGCAAGCACCTCGAGTTCGCCGCCGAGCGGCTCAAGGAGGTCCGGGCGCTCAGCCTGGGCCGTGACGCCGCTTTCTCCTCCTCCGCACCCACCGACCACCCCCTCGCCGCCGACGCCTTCGGCGGCTCCGCCGGCAGCCGCGTCCGCAGCGCGCTCGCCGACATGGACCGTGAGACCAAGACCGGCAGCGAGCTGCTGACGTCGGCGTACCGCGCCTCCAACAGCGAGGCCCCCCTCCAGATCCTGTCCCGCTTCGCCGGTCGGCAGACCCGCGACCTGCAGACGCTGCTGCCGTCGATGCCGGCCAGCGCGCGAGACCGGGCGCAGGTGTCGCTCGCCCTGGTCAGTGGGGTTGCCGCCGAGACCAGCCAGCTGCTCGCGGTCGGTGTCTGCACCGGTCAGTGCGCTCCGAGTCAGACGGCGCCGACCCTGCCGCCGCAGACCGGTCCGATGCCGCAGCCGGCACCTCGCGTGACCGACGCGCCCTGCGGCTGCCCGGCGCCCGCGCCGAGCCGCACGGCCGACCCGCAGCCGCAGCCGAGCCCGAGCCCCACGCCGCAGCCGACGACCACGCCTGCGCCGCAGCCGAGCTCGCCGTCGCCCTCGCCGACCGGCACCCCGGGCCCGGTGCCCACGGTGGTCCCCACCGTCGTACCGACCGTCGTGCCGACGGTCCTGCCGACGACGCTGCCGCTGCCGACCGGCACCCCGACCCCCATGCCGCTCCCGTTGCCACTGCCGCTGCCCTCGGCGCCTGCCCTCCCCGTCAACTGAGGCCAGCTCCTGCGCGGCCCACGCCGCTCCGCAGAGCGCTCACCTCGCTCGACGTATCGCCCGCTGACGGCTGAGGGTCGCCATCGCACCCGCTTGCTGGCCTGCAAGCGGGTGATGTCGCGACCCTCACCACCGCTGAGCCGGCTCGCCGACAGCCGGGCGCTGTCCGGCTCGAGGCAGCGGGCCAGGGCAGGCGGCCCGTTCCGGCCACAGTTTCTGGTGCTGACGGACTACTTCTGAGCGTCGCGGCGTACCCGTGTGTGTCTTGATGTCCGGTTTTGTTCTGACCGGTTAGAAAAAAGTTCCGTGCTGTGCGTCACTAGGTGACTACGCCGTCGTTTCCATGCCTGAGGGACCCGCTTGGGGGGGTCGGAATAGTCCGACTTCAGGTAACTGTCCCGAATGTCGATAGTGCGAATAACCCATCCGCTTCGAAGGAGCACGCAATGTCAGTTCAGGGACGGGTCGGGCGGCTCACCGCGCTGGCCATCGCGACCGGCACGCTCGTTGCCGCGGGCTCCGGCGTCGCCGG
>JAWWOH010000042.1:0-38712 GCA_033851845.1 Actinomycetota bacterium | reverse complement strand
TCGGCGACGGCGTCATCGAGGTCAAGGCGACCTCCGGTGACAACAAGCTCGGTGGTGACGACTGGGACCAGCGCGTCGTCGAGCACCTGGTCAAGCAGTTCCAGCTGAGCAACAACGGCATCGACCTCACCGGCGACAAGATGGCGATGCAGCGACTGCGCGAGGCGGCCGAGAAGGCGAAGATCGAGCTCTCCGCGTCGCAGTCCACCACCATCAACCTGCCGTACATCACGGCAAGCTCCGACGGGCCGCTGCACCTCGACGTCACGCTGACGCGCGCTGACTTCCAGCGGATGACGCAGGACCTCCTCGATCGCTGCAAGGGCCCGTTCCAGCAGGCGATCAAGGACGCCGGCATCACGCTGTCGCAGATCGATCACGTCGTCCTCGTCGGTGGTTCGACGCGGATGCCCGCCGTCTCCGACCTGGTGCGTGAGCTGACCGGCGGCAAGGAGCCCAACAAGGGCGTCAACCCCGATGAGGTCGTCGCCATCGGTGCGGCGCTGCAGGCCGGCGTTCTGCGCGGCGAGGTCAAGGACGTCCTGCTCCTCGACGTGACGCCGCTGTCGCTCGGCATCGAGACCAAGGGCGGTCTGTTCGAGCGCCTCATCGAGCGCAACACGACGATCCCGAGCAAGCGTTCTCAGGTCTTCACCACCGCGTCCGACAACCAGCCGTCCGTCGACATCCAGGTCTTCCAGGGCGAGCGCGACGTCGCGTCGTACAACAAGAAGCTCGGTCAGTTCGAGCTGACCGGCATCGCGCCGGCGCCGCAGGGCGTGCCGCAGATCGAGGTCACCTTCGACATCGACGCCAACGGCATCGTGCACGTCTCCGCGAAGGACCTCGGCACCGGCAAGGAGCAGTCGATGACGATCACCGGCGGCTCGGCGCTGCCGAAGGACGACATCGAGCGGATGATGCGGGAGGCCGAGCAGTACGCCGACGAGGACAAGAAGCGCCGGGAGGAGGTCGAGACCCGCAACGCCGCGGACTCGCTCGTCTACGCGACGGAGAAGTTCCTCGGCGAGAGCGGCGACAAGCTGCCCGCCGACGGCAAGAGCGAGGTCGAGGGACTGCTCACCGAGCTGAAGTCGCTGCTCGGTGGCAGTGACACGGCCGCGATCCGGGCGAAGGCCGACGAGTTGTCCCGCAAGTCGCAGGAGGTCGGCGCCGCGCTGTACTCGCAGGCCCAGGCCGAGGGTGCGCCGACCGCTGACTCGGGCTCGTCCGACGAGGGCGTCGTCGACGCGGAGATCGTCGACGAAGACGGACAGGGTGCCGCGTGAGCGGAGCCCCCGCACCTGACTCCGAGTTCGACCCGGATCGGGTTGTTGTCCGCGACAAGCGGCGCATCGACCCGGTGAGCGGTGAGGCTCGAGAGGTGCCCGTCGTCGAGGGCACGGTGACAGCCGAGGGGGAGGCGGCCGAGGACACGTCGGCCGCCGACCTCGACCGCTTCGCTGCCGAGCTGACCGCGGATCTGCAACGGGTGCAGGCGGAGTACGCCAACTACCGCAAGCGGGTCGACCGCGACCGTGCGCTCGTCGTCGAGATGGCGACGGCAGGTCTGCTCTCGGAGCTGCTGCCGCTGCTCGACGACGTCGAGCGGGCCCGTCAGCACGGTGACCTCGACGGCGCGTTCAAGAGCGTCGGCGAGGGCATCGAGGGGGTCGCGGACAAGCTCGGCTTGCAGCGGTTCGGTGACGTGGGGGAGCCGTTCGATCCCGCCGTGCACGAGGCGCTGATGCAGGCCCCGCCGACGACCGACAGCGACGTCGCGGTCTGCGCGCAGGTGCTGCAGCCCGGCTACCGGCTCGCCTCCGGTCGCGTGCTGCGGCCAGCGCGCGTCGCCGTCGCCGAGCCGGCCGCCGCCGGCGTACAGGACATGCCGGAAACGCCTGAGCAGTAAGGAAGGAGGGACGCCGAACGATGAGCGCGCGTGACTACGTCGAGAAGGACTACTACGCCGTTCTCGGCGTCCCCAAGGACGCGCCGGCGGCCGACATCAAGAAGGCCTACCGCAAGCTGGCCCGCGACCTGCATCCGGACAAGAACCCGGACAACAAGGCGGCGGAGGAGAAGTTCAAGGCGGTGTCCGAGGCCTACGACGTGCTGTCCGACGACACGAAGCGCAAGGAGTACGACGAGGCTCGCAGCCTGTTCGGCTCGGGCGGCTTCCGCGGCGGGATGCCACGTGGCGGACAGGCCGGGCAGGGCTTCTCGTTCGACCTCGGCGACCTGCTCGGCGGTCAGGCCGGCGGCGGCCTCGGTGACGTGTTCGGCGGGCTGTTCGGCAACCAGGGCGGCCGTCGCAACACGACCCGCAACCCTCGCAAGGGGCCCGACCTCGAGGCCGAGGTGACTCTCGGCTTCGCCGATGCGGTGCGCGGTGCGACCGTGCCGTTGCGACTGTCGACCCCCGGCTCGTGCGAGACGTGCGGCGGGTCCGGCGCAGCGCCCGGCACAGCACCGACGACCTGCTCGGTATGCGGCGGCGCGGGCGTGACCAGCCGCAACCAGGGCGGCTTCGCCTTCGCCGAACCCTGCCGCGCCTGCCGCGGCTCCGGGCGCGTGGTGGAGACGCCCTGCCCCACGTGCCACGGCAGCGGCACGTCGACGAAGGAGCGGACGCTGACGGTCCGCATCCCCGCCGGTGTTATGGACGGTCAGCGCATCCGGCTGGCGGGCAAGGGCGCACCGGGTGACCGCGGCGCGTCCGCCGGCGACCTGCTCGTGCAGGTGCACGTCACGCCGCATCCCGTCTTCGGGCGCAAGGGCGACCACCTGACGATCACCGTCCCGGTGACGTTCCCGGAGGCCGCCCTCGGCGCCAACATCAGCGTCCCGACGCTGGACGCGCCGGTCACGCTGAAGATCCCCGCCGGCACGAGCAACGGGCGTACCTTCCGGGTGCGCGGGCGCGGTGTGCCGAAGAAGACAGGCGCATCCGGTGACCTGCTCGTCACCGTCGAGGTCGCCGTGCCGGCGCGGCTCGACGACGAGGCCCGCGAGCTGCTGATGAAGTACGCCGCCGCGGCGGACCACGATCCGCGCGAGCACCTGCGTGAGGCGAAGTCATGACCGACTCGATCGACGACGGGGCCCCGGTCTTCGTCATCTCCGTGGCCGCGACGCTCGCCGGCATGCACCCGCAGACGCTGCGGCAGTACGACCGGCTGGGTCTGGTGACGCCGTCCCGGTCAGACGGCGGCGGCCGCCGCTACTCGGCCCGCGACGTTGCCTTGCTGCGCGAGGTGCAGCGGCTCTCGCAGGAGGAGGGCGTCAACCTCGCCGGCATCAAGCGCATCATCGAGCTCGAGCACCACGTCGAGGCGCTGCAGCACCGGGTGGCTGAGCTGCACGCAGAGCTCGACCAGGCGAGCGCGGCGGTGGCCAGCGCGCACGCGGCCGCGGTGGCCGGCATGCGCCGCGAGCTCGTCCCCCTTCGCGACCAGGCCCTCGTCGTCTGGAGGCCCGACCGTGGACGCTGACCGCCTGACCACCAAGTCGCAGGAGGCAGTCTCGGTCGCCGTACGACGGGCGGCCGCCGAAGGACACCCCGACGTCGAGCCGGTGCACCTGCTGCTCGCCCTGCTCGACCAGACCGACGGCATCGCCACGCCGCTGCTGACCGCGGTCGGCGCGCAGCCCGCCGCGGTCCGGGCCAAGGCGGAGGCGCTGCTGCACACGCTGCCCGCTGCGACCGGCTCGACCGTCGCCGCGCCCCAGCTCTCGCGCTCGCTCATGGGGGTCATGAAAAGTGCGGCGGATGCCGCCGCGAAGGTCGGTGACGAGTACGTCTCGACCGAGCATCTGCTCGTCGGGCTCGCCCAGGACGGCGGGCCCATCGCGGAGATGCTGCGCGGCGTCGCGCCGGCCGGATCTCAGCTGCCGAAGGCACTCGTCGACGCGTTCGAGAAGGTCCGCGGCGGGGTGCGTCGCATCACGACGCAGGACCCGGAGTCGACGTACAAGGCCTTGGAGAAGTACGGCGTAGACCTGACCCAGGCGGCGCGCGAGGGCCGGCTCGATCCGGTGATCGGACGGGACACCGAGATCCGCCGCGTCGTGCAGGTGCTGTCGCGTCGTACCAAGAACAACCCGGTGCTCATCGGCGAGCCAGGCGTCGGCAAGACCGCTGTCGTCGAAGGGCTCGCGCAGCGGATCGTCGACCACGACGTGCCCGAGACCCTGCGCGGCAAGCGCGTCGTGTCGCTCGACCTCGGCTCGATGATCGCCGGCGCGCAGTACCGCGGCCAGTTCGAGGAGCGGCTCAAGTCCGTGCTCGAGGAGATCAAGCAGAGCAACGGCGAGGTCATCACGTTCCTCGACGAGATGCACACCGTCGTCGGCGCCGGCAAGGCCGAGGGCTCGATGGACGCGGGCAACATGCTCAAGCCGATGCTCGCGCGCGGTGAGCTGCGGATGGTCGGCGCGACGACGCTCGACGAGTTCCGCGAGAACATCGAGAAGGACCCCGCACTCGAGCGGCGCTTCCAGCAGGTCTTCGTCGGCGAGCCGTCCGTCGAGGACACGGTCGCGATCCTGCGCGGGCTGAAGGAGACGTATCAGGACCACCACCGCGTGCGCATCTCCGACTCGGCTCTCGTCGCGGCCGCGCGGCTGTCGGACCGGTACATCACCGGCCGCTTCTTGCCCGACAAGGCGATCGACCTTGTCGACGAGGCTGCGTCACGTCTGAAGATGGAGCGAGACTCGAGTCCGGTAGAGATCGACGACCTCCGCCGTCGCGTCGGGCGGCTCAAGGGCGACATCGAGTCGCTTGAGAACGAGCCTGAGACCACGGACCAACTCGCTCAGCTGAAGCGCGAACTCGCCGACAAGGAGGAGCAGCTCAAGACGCTGACTGCGCGATGGACCGCAGAGCGCGATGCTGAATCGGCCATCGCGGAGCTCAACCACAGGCTCAACGAGGCACGCGCTCTGCGCGACCGTGCCGAGCGTGACGGCGATTATGCGCTCGAGGGGCAGCTCAGGAATGCCGACATCCCGCAGTTGGAGCGTGCACTGACGGCAGCAGTCACCGGCCAGCAGCAGCGGGAGACGATGGTTGGTAAGGAGGTCGGTCCCGACGACGTCGCGGAAGTCGTGTCGGCGTGGACGGGAATCCCGGCCGGTCGGATGCTCGAGGGCGAGACCGCGAAGCTGTTGCGGATGGAGGACGCGCTCGCGTCGCGTCTGGTTGGCCAGACTGCCGCCGTACGTGCTGTTTCTGATGCCGTACGACGGGCGCGAGCCGGCATCTCGGACCCCGACCGGCCGACCGGATCGTTCCTGTTCCTCGGTCCGACCGGCGTCGGCAAGACCGAGCTCGCGAAGGCGCTGGCGGAGTACCTCTTCGACGACGAGCGCGCGATGACGCGGATCGACATGAGCGAGTACGGCGAGAAGCACTCGGTCGCGCGCCTCGTCGGTGCGCCCCCTGGCTACGTCGGCTACGACCAGGGTGGGCAGCTCACCGAGGCCGTCCGTCGCCGTCCGTACGCCGTGGTGCTGCTCGACGAGGTCGAGAAGGCGCATCCGGATGTCTTTGACGTGCTGTTGCAGGTCCTCGATGACGGCCGCCTCACCGATGGCCAGGGACGCACCGTCGACTTCCGCAACGTCATCCTGGTGATGACGTCCAACCTCGGCTCGGCGTTCGTCAGCGATCCGAGGCTGGAGCCGGAGCAGCGCCGGTCTGCGGTGATGGATGCGGTGCGCGCCGCCTTCAAGCCGGAGTTCCTCAACCGGCTCGATGACGTCATCGTGTTCGAGGCGCTCGGCAGCGATGAGCTGACCCGGATCGTCGATCTGCAGGTGTCGCGGCTGGCTCGCCGGTTGTCCGATCGCCGGCTTGCGCTCACCGTGACCGATGCTGCTCGCGAGTGGTTGGCGCTGACCGGGTTCGACCCGGTGTACGGCGCGCGGCCGCTCAAGCGACTTGTGCAGAGTGCCATCGGGGACCAGCTGGCGAAGGCCCTGCTGGCCGGCGAGATCCGGGACGGTGACGAGGTCGTGGTGGACCGCGCGCCCAACGGCGACGGGCTGAGCGTCACCGCGGCCGTCACCGCTGACGTCTAAGCCCTGAGCGGACGCACTGGCGCGCGGCCCCGCCGGCACGGCAGGGTGCCACCCATGAGACTCCTCGTGCTGGGTGGCACCCGCTTCGTCGGCCGGGCGGTCGCCAGCGACGCCGTCGCCCGCGGCTGGGACGTCACCCTCCTCAACCGCGGCGCGACCGCGCGCCCCCCGGACGGCGTCACGACGCTGACGGCCGACCGCACGTCGTACCCAGAGCTCAAGGACGTCCTGGGCGACGGCTCGTGGGACCTCGTGGTCGACACGTGGGCCGGCGCGCCCTCCGTCGTCCGCGACGCCGCCGGCCTGCTCGCCGATCGCACCGGTCGGTTCGGCTACGTGTCCACCCGCTCGGTCTACGTGTGGCCGCCGGTCTCCGGGGCCGACGAGTCGGCGCCGCTCGTCGACGCCGATCCTGACGCGGACCGCACGGATTACGCGGCCGACAAGCGAGGCGGTGAGCTCGCCGCGCTGCGTGAGTACGGCGAGAACCGGGTGCTGATGGGGCGGGCCGGCCTCATCCTCGGACCGTACGAGGACGTCGGCCGGCTGCCCTGGTGGTTGAGCCGGATCGCCCGCGGCGGCCGGGTGGTCGCACCGGGCGAGCCGGCAAGAGGGCTGCAGTACGTCGACGCCCGCGACCTGGCCGCCTGGTTGCTCGACAACCTCGAACGCGGAACGGCTGGCCCGGTCGACATCGTCTGTCCTCGCGATGTCATCACCATCGAGAACCTGCTCAATGCGTGCATCAACGCGACCGGCTCTGACGCAGAGCTGGTCTGGGTGCCCGAGCCGGTGCTCGAGGAGGAGGCCGTCGAGGGCTGGACGCAGCTGCCCTGCTGGGTACCCAGCACCGGTGAGCTGGCCGGGATGATGGAGTCCGATACGTCGAAGGCGGTCGCCACCGGGCTGCGCTGCCGCCCGGTCGAGGAGACCGTGCGCGACACCTGGGTGTGGATCCAGCGCGACGGGATGCCGGCGCCGCGGGCGGGCCTGCCGGTCAACGGGCTGTCGGCCGAGCTCGAGAAGCGGCTGCTGGCTAGGGTCGAACCATGAGCGACTCGACCGACCTGCTCGACCTCGTCAAGGACCTCGCGATCGTGCACGGCAGGGTGACGCTGTCCTCCGGTCGTGAGGCTGACTACTACGTCGACCTGCGCCGCGTGACGTTGTCCGGCCGGGCGGCGCCGCTCGTCGGCCGCGTCATGCTCGAGCTCACCGCCGACTGGGATTACGACGCGGTCGGAGGCCTGACGATGGGCGCCGACCCGATCGCCGTGGCCATGGCGCACGCGGCCGCCGCGCAGGGGCGCGTCCTCGACGCGTTCGTCGTCCGCAAGGAAGTGAAGGCGCACGGCATGCAGCGCCGCATCGAGGGGCCGGACATCGCCGGGCGGCGCGTGCTCGTGGTCGAGGACACGTCGACCACGGGCGAATCTCCGCTGGCCGCCCTCGGTGCCGTCCGTGAGGCCGGCGCCACTCCGGTCGGGGTGGCGACCATCGCCGACCGGGCCACGGGCGCAGCGGAGAAGATCGAGGCGGAAGGCGTTCCCTACCGCTTCGTCTACTCGCTGGCTGACCTCGGCCTGACCTGATCGGTCGTTGACGCAGCACCGTCGGGGCGGGACGGTTCGCACGTGAGCGCACTCCCATGGCTGCTGTTCGGCGCGTTGCTGGCGGTGTTCGCGGTGTTCGGCATCCTCGGTTACCAGCGGGAGAAGCAACGGCGGGCCGCACTGCAGGCGTACGCCCTCTCGAACGGGTGGAGCTACACCGCCGACGACGAGTCCTGGTGCCTGCGCTTCACCGGCACGCCGTTCGGCACCGGCGACAACCTGAAGGCGCGCAACATCCTGCAGGGCACCTGGCAGGGCGCGCCCATGGTGGCCTTCGACTACAGCTACGAGACGCACAGCACGAGCAGCAAGGGCGGACGCACCACGACGGTGCACCCGTACGCGATCTGCGCCCTCCAGCTGCGCGCGCCGCTGCCACGGCTGGAGCTCACCCCCGAATCGGTGCTGACCCGGGTCGCCGGCGTTCTCGGCATGTCGGACATCGAGCTCGAGAGCGAGGACTTCAACCGGCACTACCGGGTGACGGCGTCCGACCCCAAGTTCGCGTACGACGTCCTCAACCCCCGCACGATGGAGTCCCTGCAGGCACGTCCGGCACTGCACATGCGCCTGTCCGGGATCGACGCCGTGTGCTGGGAGAACGGAAAGCTCCTTCCCGCCGACCTGGTGGCTCGGCTGTCGATGCTCAAGCTCCTGATCGACGGCATCCCGCCGTTCGTCTGGGCCGACCACACGGAAGGGGAACGCCCCGCATGACCGCTCTCTACGTCGTCCTCGGCCTGGTCGCACTGCTGCTGATCTCGGTCGTCGTCAGCTACAACCGCTTCGTCCGCCAGCGCAACCTCGTACAGGAATCGTGGCGGCAGATCGATGTCGAGCTTCGTCGTCGGCACGACCTCATTCCGAACCTGGTGGAGACGGTGAAGGGATACGCGTCCCACGAGCGCACGGTGCTGCAGAACGTGGTCGAGGCGCGGACGGCTGCCGTCTCCGCCGCCGGCGGCGTCGCCGCGCAGGCGAAGGCGGAGTCCCAGCTCGCCGGCTCCCTGCGCGGGTTGTTCGCGGTCGCCGAGAACTACCCCGACCTGAAGGCGGCCGGACCGTTCCAGCAGCTGCAGGCGCAGCTCGCCGAGACCGAGGACCGGATCGCAGCGGGCCGGCGGTTCTACAACGGCAACGTGCGCGCGCTGAACACCCGCGTCGAGGCCTTTCCCTCGTCGCTGATCGCCTCGACCTTCCACTTCGAGAAGGCCGAGTACTTCGAGGTCGACGAGCCCGACGTACGCGACCCGGTGACAGTCAACTTCGACTAGCGACCGGCTGTCGGGCGATCTCCCGGCCAACGCTGTCGAACGCGGCGTAGTACTCCACCGGGAAGGTGCTGTCGTCGATCCGACTTGACCAGACCGGGACGAGGAACCGTGCGCCGTCGGCGAACTGCGCGTCGTACTCGCGCCCGTCCTTCATGTGCACGACGACACTGGAGGCGCCGGGCGGAACCAGACCGGCGACCATGTGCTCGTTGTCGACCGTGACGGACGCGGATCCGGACGGGACGATCCGGCTGAAGCCCTGATGGGCCGGGTTGATCGGGCCGAGGCAGGTCTTCTGGTGCTTGACCCGCGTCGTTGCGGTGCACCAGTCGGCGCCCTCGAACCAGGTGAGGACCTCTGCGCCGTTGATGCGTTGCAGCGTCACGACCTCGGTGGTGGCAGTCGGGAAGCGCGGGTCGGGCTTGAGCTCTGCCGGCTGGCTCCGGTCGCTGCGCAGCCCGTCGATCGAGTCCTTGAGCCCCGGCCCCGCCAGCAGGCCGATCGCGACCACGGCCAGGAAGCCCACCGCGCCGCCGGCCCTTGCACGCATGCGGCGCCGGCGTGCCTTGCGCCGTACGACGTCAGGAAGCGTCGTCGGCGGTTCGAGCGTCAGAGCGGGAGAGCGCAGCAGCACCCTCAGGTCGTCCTCCATCAGGCCACCTCCTCGCGCTGTGCCGCGAGCCCCGGGTGCGCCCGCAGCTTCGCCATGGCGCGTGATGCCGCGCTCTTCACGGTGCCGGCCGAGCAGCCCAGAACAGCCGCGATCTCCGCCTCCGAGAGGTCCTCGTAGTAGCGCAGGACCACGACGGCGCGCTGGCGCCGGGACAGGCCGCCGAGCGCATCGAGCACGGCGTCGCGCACGTCGTACGCGGCAGCCTGATCCGGCCCCGCGACATCCGGCAGCTCGGCCGCCGGCTGCTCCCGCCAGGGCTTGCGCCGCCACCAGTCGATGTGGGCGTTGGCCAGGGTGCGGCGCACGTAGCCCTCCGGGTCCTCGGCCTCGATGCGGTCCCAGCGCAGGTAGGCGCGGGTGAGGGCGGTCTGTAGCAGGTCCTCGGCGCGGTGCCGATCACCCGTAAGCAGATGCGCGGTCTGCAGCAGGTGCCGTGAGCGCGCCGAGACGAACGCGTTGAACGCCTGCTCCTGCTCCGCCTTCACGCCACCTCCCTCGACACCCAGGACGAGTCTGGACCGGGTTCGGTTGGCCGGCCGGACGGCTGGGCTTCAGGAGCTCGGCGTGCCGCGCCGGGCCCGTCGCACCTCGAGGGCGATGGGGAGGAAGGAGATGAGGACGATGAGCACGGCGAACACCTCGAGGTTCTTGCCGATGAAGTCGATCGTCCCCAGGTAGTAGCCGAGCAGCGTGACCCCGGTGCCCCAGAGAATGCCGCCGACGACGTTCCAGCGCACGAAGGTGCGCGTCGGCAGCTGCCCTGCTCCCATGAGCGGGTTCAGGAACGTCCGCACGATCGGGATGAACCGGGCGATGACGATCGCCTTGCCGGCGCCGTAGCGCTCGACGACCTCTTCCGCCTTCTCGACGTACGACCGCTTGAACAAGCGGGAGTCCTGTCGCTGGAACAGCGCCGGTCCCGCAGCCCGGCCGATCTGGAAGCCGGTCTGCGCACCTGCGATGGCGACCAGGCTCGTGAGCGCGCAGACGACCGCGATGTTGGGATGCAGCTTGTCGCTGAGCTGGCCCGTCGCCGCAAAGCCGGCCGCGAACAAGAGCGAGTCACCCGGCAGGAAGAAGCCCAGCAGCAGGCCGGTCTCGGCGAAGACGATGACGAGCAGGCCGATCAGCCCGAAGGTCTCGACGAGGTGCTGGCCGTCCAGGATCGAGGGCAGGGCGAGGGCAGGCTCCACGCCCGTAGGTTAGTGGTCATGGTCGAGCGGCTCGTCGTCATCGGTGGGGACGCTGCCGGAATGAGCGCCGCGTCGCAGGCCCGAAAGCGTCGCAGCGCCGAGGACCTGTCGATCGTCGCGTTCGAGCGCGGTCGTGCGACGTCGTACTCCGCGTGCGGGATCCCCTACTGGATCGCCGGCACCGTGGGCTCGGAGGCCGACCTCATCAGCCGTTCACCGGAGAAGCACCGCGCCAACGGCATCGACGTGCGCCTGCGGCACGAGGTCGTTGGCATCGACCTCGAAGCGCGCACCGTCGCCGTACGAGACATCGAAGGTGCGCGCGACCTGACCGAGCCGTTCGACTCGCTCGTCTATGCCACCGGCTCCGTGCCCATGCGACCGCCCGTGCCGGGCATCGACGCCGCGGGGGTCTACGGCGTGCAGGTCCTGGACGACGGGGTCGCGCTGATCCGAGAGCTCGACGGCGGACGGGTACGACGGGTCGTGGTCGTCGGCGGCGGTTACATCGGACTGGAGATCGCCGAGGCCTGCCGCGTCCGCTCGCTGGACGTCACGGTCGTCGACCTCTCGGCGACTCCGGTCGGCACGTTCGACCCCGACATCGGTGGCTTCATCGCTGACGCGGTGCGTGACATGGGCATCGAGCTGGTGCTCGGTGACGGCGTCGCGGAGATCGGGACCGACGACGCGGGGCGGGTCGCTGCCGTGCACACCGCGAGCGGGCGGGTGCTGCCCTGCGACCTGGTGGTGCTCGGCCTCGGCGTACGGCCCAACGTCGGGCTGGCACGCGACGCCGGCATTCCGATCGGCTCGTCCGGCGGGGTCGCGGTGGACCGGCGGATGCGGACGCAGGTCGATGGCGTGTGGTCGGCCGGCGACTGCGTGGAGAGCGTGCACCGGTTGTCAGGTCAGCGGGTCGTCGTCGCACTCGGCACGCACGCCAACAAGCAGGGCCGCGTCGCCGGCATCAACATCGGCGGCGGCTACGCGACGTTCCCCGGCGTCATCGGTACGGCCGTCACGAAGGTCTGCGACCTCGAGGTCGCGCGGACCGGCCTGTCGATGAAGGAGGCCGATGCGGCGGGCTACCGCTATGTCACCGCGCATGTCGACTCGACGACCCGCGCCGGCTACTTCCCGGGCGCGAAGCCGATCCGGGTGAAGCTGCTCGCGGAGAAGCGCACCGGTCGGCTGCTCGGCGCACAGGTCGTCGGCCGCGAGGGCGCGGCGAAGCGCATCGACGTCCTCGCGACCGCCATCTGGAACGAGATGAGCGTCGACGAGGTGCTGTCGCTGGACCTGTCGTACGCGCCGCCCTTCGCCCCGGTCTGGGACCCCGTGCTCATCGCCGCACGCAGGGCCTTCGAAGCCGTCGAGGCCGACGTCCGCAATTAACCCCCTCGCTTGCGTCCGACTGAGTGGTCGCCCGGGCGGCCGGATCGTCGGACGTCCCGAGTTGGGCCCTTCGCACCCCTCCGCTTGCGTCCGATTCGTTGGTAGCCGGGCCAGCCACCCCGTCGGACGTACGGCGGGCTCAAGCGACGGCAGACCAGCCTCGCGACACGAAGATGGCGGCCAGGCGGTCGAGGACGGCTTCTTGCTCGAGCCTCCAGACCACGGACGGGACGCGCAGGACGGTCGAGCCGTCAGCGGTCACTTCGAGATCCCGAAGTGTGTCGGCGGCGCGCTGCTCCGGCGCGTCGTGCTGACCGCCGTCGATCTCCAGGACCAGCTTCCAGTCGTCCCAGTCGATGTCGAGGTAGACCTTGCCGCCCGACAACCTGCGCGTGGGTTGCCTACTCGGCTCGGGTAGCCCCCGCCGCCGAATCCCCGCAAGGACGTCGAGCTCGTTGAGCGACTCGGATCCCCCGCCGATGTCCGCGAGGTGCTCCCGCAGGACCTGGCGCCGCCGATGCCGGCGTACATCGCCGAGCGCATCGGTCAGCTCAGCGGCAGTGGCCAGCTTCTGCTGAACCGTCATGACGAGGATCAGCACGGCTTGTCGATCTGAGACCGCCCACAGTGCCCCGTGGATGCCGGCGACCGGGGACCGTATCCGTCGTACACCATCGGTGTTGACGTCGGTCTCCTTGAAGCGCCGGCTCTCATGCACGACGACGCCGGTGGGGTGGCGAGGCCGAGCTGACTTCGGCGCGATGACGTGCAGCTGTGACTCGTCATACCCCTCGAGCCCATCAGCGAGAAGCGCGGTGACGCCGCCGAGTGCTGCTGTCGGCCCTACCTCCAGCACGGCAACCCACCAACGCCCGAGCTCGCTGAGCTCACCGTTATGTGTGGCGAAGGTCTGCCGCCCGGTTCGTTGCCAACGCCTGGCGGCGATCTGGGCGCGAAGTGCGCCGCGCGTCATGCCGGCTTCGTAAGCCTGCTGCCGCCCGACGACGTCGCCCTGGTGACGCCCGAGGCGCAGGACGCGTGCGATTGCGAGGTCAGCGGTCATGGCCAACAGCGTGCGGACGCTGAATCCCCGGCGTCCACGTCGGCCGCTCATCTGTGGACGCCCGCCGGACCGGAGCCTCCGCTACGTCCGAGGGAGCGGTCGCTCCAGTGACCTCACAGTCGGACGCAACGACGGGTCGAACGGAGCACCCTCCGCTACGTCCGAGGGAGCGGTCGCTTCAGCGACCTCACAGTCGGACGCAACGAGGGGTCGGACGCAACGCAGGAGGGGGCTAGACGAAGTAGCCGGCGAGGTCGCCGATGAGGTGCAGAGCGCCGCCCTCATTGCGGATCCGCACCCGGCCATCGTCGCCGGGCTTGACGATCGCCAGGTTGGCTCGGGTCGCGCCGCGCGACAGGTTGAGGTTGCTCACCGTCGGGACCGCCCCGCCCGACGCCGGCTTGGGGTAAGCCCGCACATCGGTGGCCGAGGTCGGTGCCGTCGCGGTGATGTTGAGCACCGCGGCGAGCGCCGCCGGCGGAACACCGCGCGCACCGGCGATCTTGAGGTCGGCGAACTGTCCCGGCCCCACTGTGGTCGCCGCCGACCCGATCCCGGTGCGCGTGTCCAGGAACCGCAGGGGTACGACGGGGACGTAACGGCCCGCGCTGCTGGCCGAGTAGTAGCCGGCGATGTCGGCCAGCAGGTTGACCTGCCCGGCCGCATTGGCCAACCGAACCTTGCCGCCGCTGCCCACCGCGACGGTCACCAGGTTCGGCGTCGTCTCGCCCGTGCGCAGGTTGAGGTTGCTGACGTCGGGCCGCGCCGTCGACGAGGGATCGTCGGGCGTGGGGTAGATGCGCACGTCGGTGTTGGTGCTCGCCCCGGTCGCGGTCACGTTGAGCACGACAGCGGTCGCGTCGGCCGGCACGGTGACCGTGTCTCCGTCGGAGGTCGGCAGCGACCCGGTGACCTGCAGGTCGATCGGCGCCGCCGCCTGCACCCGTCCCGGCGCCGGTACGCCGACGGACGGCGAGCGGGTGTCGAGGATGCGGCGCGGGTCGAGCGAGGTGAAGCCGCTGTCCGCCGTCGTCGGCGTGTACCAGCCGGCGAGGTCGGCAATCAGGTCGACGGTGCCGCCGCTGCTCAGCAGCGACACCTTCCCGTCAGCGCTCAAGGTTGCGGTGACGAGGTTGGGGATCGTCTGCCGGGGACCGGCGTTGAGGTTGCTCGCACCCGGCAGGGACACCGCGTCGCTCGGGTAGACCCGTACGTCGGTCGGCGACGACACGTTGGTCACCGTGACGTTCAGGATCACGGCCGTGGCATCGGCGGGCACCGGCCCGGCGCTCGTGGTCAGGCCTCGCACGGTCAACGTGAGCGGCGTCTTCGCTGCGACCTTCGCCTGGGGTGCACCGACACCGGCGCGGGTGTCGAGGATGCGGACCGGCGTGACGGCACGGAACCGCGACGGCGTACCCGCCTGCACCGCGGCCGGGGCCGGGCCCTGCGCGAACGGCTGCGCCTCGTCGCCGGCGTTGGCGATGAACTTCCCGGCGTGGGTGCCGGCCCGGTCGACCGACCACAGGTCACCGGGCAGCTCCGTGCCGGCCGAGTCGTAGGCGTACAGGTCGAACAGGATGCTCTCGCCGTCGACCGACCAGGCGGGGTACTCCGCAACGGTGCGGGCGGCACCAGGCCGGGTCACCGCGAGCACCGTGCCTGCGCCGCCCGTCGCCGGGACGGTGGCGATCTGCGCCACGTCTGCGTCGGCCGGTGTCGTGTCGTTGTCCGTCACGGTCGCGTAGGCGATGGTCTTCCCGTCCGGTGACCACGCGGGCAGCGCGCCGTCAGGACCCAGAGGTGTTTTGCTGGTGCCATCGGCGTTCATCACGGTCAGCGGCCCGGTGTCCTGGCCGTTGGCGATGGCGGCGAACACGATCTTCGTGCCGTCGGGGCTGTAGTCGGGACTGAAGCCTCCGTCGCCGCCGGGCACCGCGGTCGTGGTCCCGCCCGCGGCCGGCACCGTCTGCAGCGAGAACGTGAAGGTCGGGTCGCCGCCGTCCGTTGCCGGCGCCGTCGCCACCGCGCGGGAGAACAGGACCGTGTTGCCGTCGGGTGACCAGGCGGGGGTCACGTCGCTCACGTCAGTCGTCGACGTCGGCTGCGGCGTCGTCAGGGTCCGTACGCCGGTGCCGTCCCGGTTGACGACCACGATCGCGCCGGTCTGACCCCCGAACGAGCTGAACGTGAAGCGGGTCGCGACGACGCGCGAGCCGTCCGGCGACAGCTCCGGGTCGTCGTAGGTCACTCCCGCCGTGGGATCGGACTTCAGCACCGTCCTGGTGGTGCGTGCCTCGGGGTCGGCGAGGACGACGTCGTAGAAGCTGTCCTGCGCGCCGGGATCGGTCGTGTAGACGATCTCGTTCGCGGTGGTGCTCGCGGTGGCCGGTGATGCCAGGATCGCCGCCATCGGCAGGGCGGCGCAGGTCAGGACGAGCAGGCGGTGGGAGGGGCGCATCCGCGCATTCTGACCCGTGCCCGGCACCGGAGCGGGGACTTCGCCAAGGATTTCGAGGTCCGGCATACTCGCGAGCGTTCCCCACCTCCGTCGTACTGCCGCTTATTGGAGGGCCTTCGATGCCCATCGCCACCCCCGAGACCTATGCGCAGATGCTCGACCGGGCGAAGGAAGGCCGGTTCGCCTACCCCGCGATCAACGTGACGTCGTCGCAGACGCTCAACGCCGCGCTGCGCGGTTTCGCCGAGGCCGAGAGCGACGGGATCGTGCAGGTCTCGACCGGCGGGGCGGAGTTCCTCTCCGGTACGACGGTGAAGGACATGGTGCTCGGCGCGCAGGCCCTCGCGGAGTACGCGCACCACGTCGCGAAGGCCTATCCGGTCACCGTCGCGCTGCACACCGACCACTGCCCGAAGGACAAGCTCGACGGCTACATGCGGCCGCTGATCGCGATCAGCCAGGAGCGCGTCGACGCCGGCCGCGAGCCGCTCTTCCAGTCGCACATGTGGGATGGCTCCGCCGTCGAGCTCGAGGAGAACCTGCAGATCGCCAAGGAGCTGCTGGCCGCGTGCGCCAAGGCGCGGATCGTGATGGAGATGGAGATCGGCGTCGTCGGCGGCGAGGAGGACGGCGTTGACAACTCCGGTGAGAACGAGAAGCTCTACACGACGCCGGAGGATGCGCTTCGTACGGCGGAGGTCCTCGGCACGGGTGAGAACGGTCGCTACCTGCTGGCGGCGACCTTCGGCAACGTGCACGGCGTCTACAAGCCGGGCAACGTCAAGCTCAAGCCGGTGATCCTCAAGGAGATCCAGGACGAGGTCGGGCAGAAGGTCGGCAAGGAGCGCCCGTTCGACCTGGTCTTCCACGGCGGCTCGGGATCGCTGCTCGAGGAGATCCGCGAGACGCTCGACTACGGCGTCGTGAAGATGAATGTCGACACGGACACGCAGTACGCGTTCACCCGTCCCGTCGCGGACCACATGTTCAAGAACTACGACGGCGTGCTCAAGATCGACGGCGAGGTCGGCAACAAGAAGGTCTACGACCCGCGCTCCTGGGGCAAGGCGGCCGAGACCTCGATGGCCGCCCGGGTCGGGCAGGCCTGCCAGGACCTGCGCAGCGCGGGGACGGCGGCCAAGTAGACCGATCGGCCCCACGGCCGAGACCGGTCCGTTACGATCCCAGGGCTTCGTCGTACGACGGAGTGCTCGCCCCGCCCGCCGAGTCCTGCCTCCGGGGTCGAGCCACCGCACACAGCTGCTCGAGGCAGGAGCGGGGGACCCAAGGTCTTCCGGGCGCTCCCCCGAGCGTCCTTGGGGTGAAGGCACGCACTGTCGTTCAACAGGCAGGCGGCCCGGGCTCTCCGGCCCGAACCCGACAGCTGACTCCGCAGGCGCGAGGAAGGAACCTCGTGTCGTCGTTCGTCCGCCCGCGCAAGCACGCCCGTCACGCCAAGCCGTCGAAGACGGCGCCCGTTATGGCCGCCGCAGGGCTGAGTGCCTCCTTCGTCGCTGCCGACGCGGCTGCCTTCGCCAGCGGTGCGGCGGCAGCCACTGGCGACGACTTCGCCCGGCTCCGGCAGTGCGAGAGCGGGGGCAACTACGCCATCAACACCGGCAACGGCTTCTACGGCGCCTACCAGTTCGACCGCGGCACGTGGAACGGCCTTGGCTACTCCGGCACCGCGAACCAGGCGGCACCGGCGACGCAGGACGCCGCGGCCGCCAAGCTCCAGTCGCAGCGCGGCTGGTCACCGTGGCCGGCCTGCTCGCGCATGCTCGGCCTCGGTCGCTCCTCATCGGTCTCCGCCGAGTCGGCTGTTGCGCCGGAGCGCACCGAGGTGCGGGCCAGCCGGAGCCGCCGGATCCACCACGTTCCCGTCGTCCACAAGGTCCGCGTCGCTGTCGCACCGATGACGCCGCCACCGTTCCTGCACAAGCAGCTCAGCGTCGCCGACAAGGATCACTTCCGCATCGGCGTGCACATGTGGCAGGACCGGATGGCCAAGCGGGGCTGGCCGATCACCGTCGACGGCTACTTCGGCCCGCAGAGCGCGGCGATCGCGAAGAAGTTCGCCGCGGAGAAGCGCATCCATCTGACCGCGCTGCCCGGCGAGGTCGACAAGGGCGTCTGGGACGCCGCCTGGAGCCTGCCCGTCAACTGAGCCCGCGGCCGGCCGGGCGGCGCACAATGGCCGCATGCAGCCCGTGCTCGCGCTCGACGACGTACACGTCGTCCGCGACGGCGTCACCGTTCTCGACGGCATCACTGCTCAGATCGCGCCTGGCCGCTGCACGGCGCTGGCCGGCCCGAGCGGAGCCGGCAAGACCACGCTGTTGAGACTGCTGGACCGGCTGGAGGAGCCCACCTCGGGCTCGGTGCTGCTGCATGGGCGGCCGCTCCCGTCGTACGACGTCCTTGAAGTACGCCGGCGCGTCGGACTGGTGCAGCAGGTGCCCGTGCTGCTCGGCTCGACCGTTCTCGACGACCTGCGCGTCGGCCGACCGGTCCTCACGGAGGACGAGGCGGTCGAGCTGCTGGGCCGCGTCGGCCTGCGCGACCAGGCGCTCTCGCGCGCGACGGCGTCCCTGTCCGGCGGTGAGGCGCAGCGCCTCTGTTTGGGTCGGGCGCTGGCGGTGGGCCCCGAGGTGCTGCTCCTCGACGAGCCGACCTCGGCCCTCGACGCTGTCGCAGCCAAGTCGGTCGAGCGCGTCGTGCGGGCCCTGGTGGAGGAGGGGCTGACGGCCGTGCTGGTCAGTCACGACCTGCGCCAGGCGCGCCGGCTGGCCGACGACGTGGTCGTGCTGCGCGCCGGCCGCGTCGAGGAGGCCGGGCCCGCGGCCGACAGCGACTACCTGGCGGGTGCGTCGTGATCGCTGCCTCGCTTCAGCCGTCGGTGCCCGACTGGTACGGCGTCGCGGCGTCGGTGCTGCTCGTCGGCATCGCCTTCTTCCTCGTCCTGCGCGAGCGGCTCGGGCTGGGTCGCGAGGTCCTGGTCGCCGCGGTCCGGGCGGCGGTGCAGCTGGTCGCGGTCGGCGCCTTGCTGCTCGTCCTGTTCCGTCACACCGGACTGCCCGGTGCGCTGGCATGGGTCACCGCCATGGTGCTGCTCGCCGGCCGCGTCGCCGGCGGCCGGGCGCGAGGCCTGCCGAACGCGATGCGGGTGGCGACGCTCGCCGTCGCCGTAGGCACGGCATCGACGCTCGGTCTGCTGCTGCTCGCCCAGGTCATCGACACGTCCGGCCGCGTCGTCGTGCCGGTCGGCGGCATGGTGGTCACCGGTGCGATGCAGGGCGCCTCACTGACGCTGCAGCGGATGCGCGACGAGGCGCTGACCGGCCGCCGCGCGGTGGAGGCACGGCTCGCTCTCGGCCTCGACGGCAGCGCTGCCTTCGCGCCGCACCTGCGAACGGCGCTCCGCACTGCCCTCATCCCGGCCATCGACGGGACGAAGGTCGTCGGGCTCATCAGCCTTCCCGGGGCCACCGTCGGGCTGCTGCTCGCAGGGGTGAACCCGCTGACCGCGATCCGCTACCAGGTCGTGGTCATGTACATGTTGCTCGGCGCAGCGGCCGTCGCCGGTGTCGTGGCGGGACGGCTCGCGCTGCGCACGATGTTCGACGACGCGCATCGGCTCGTGGCCTGATGCTCATCCATCCGTGGGACGCCGCGCAGAGCGACGAGGAGTGGAAGGCGTGGCTCGGTCCGCGTGACTTCGGGACCCTCGTTGCCGCGGGTCGCGACCGGTCGGTGCCTGTCGTCGTACCCACGCACTTCGTGTACGACGGCGACGACACCGTCCTGCTGCACCTCGCCCGGCCGAACCCGGTCTGGCGTGCAGTGGAGCAGAACCCGCACGTCGTCCTGTCGGTCGTCGACGACGTCGCGTTCATCCCGTCGACGTGGAAGGAGCTCGACGAGGACGAGCCCGGCCACGGCATCCCCACGTCGTACTACGCGGCTGTCGTGCTCACCTGCACGGCCGAGGTGCTCACCGGCGACGCGCTGCTCGAGGTCCTGCGGGTGCAGCTCGCGCACTTCGAGCCGGGCTCGAGCGTCGCCGACCCGTCGGTCCATGCGCGCAAGCTGCCCGGCATCCGCGGTCTACGGCTGACCGTCGACGCGGTCGCCGCGAAGTTCAAGTACGGCGGAAACCTCGACGACCCGCACCGCGCCCAGATCGCCGACCGGCTGGCCGAGCGCGGTCGGCGCGGTGACGCGGCATCACGCGCCCACCTGCTCCGCCGCACCCCGCTGGCCTAGAACCTCTGCAACGTCCGACGAGGAGGTGGCTGGGGCGACCAGTCACTCGGACGCAACGGGGGGGCGGGGGGAGGGGGAGGCGGAGGCGGAGGGGGAGGCGGAGGGGGAGGGGTCAGGCGGTCGCGCGGTCGAGGAAGTCGCCGACGACCCGCACGTACTCCTCGGGCGACTCGACGAAGGACATGTGGCCGGCCGACTCGAAGACGTGCAGCTCGCCCTTCGGCGCCAGCTCCGCGATTCGCTGCGACGCAGCGGGCGGACAGGTGCGGTCATGTCGACCGGTGCAGGCGAGGAGCGGCTGACTCACGTGCGGCAGCTCCGACTCGAGCTCGATCGACAGCCCACCGCCCTCGAGCGATGCCGCGCGCAGCACCGCCGCGGAGAAGCGCATCGGGTCGATGACCGTGGCGTACTGCTCGATCCTCGGATCGCGCGGGTCGGCGAAGTGCCACGGCAGCTGGTCGATAAGCAGCTGCCGGCACTCCTCGTCGGTCTCGACGGTTGCCTCCCGCTCCCAGGACGTCGTGACCTGGTCGCGCAGCTCCTCCGGCTCGAACGTCGCCAGGCCGGCGGCAACTCCCTCGAGGAAGCGCATCGACGGCGCGCCGCTGCTGACGACGGTCGCGACCGCGGCGCCGGGTGCATCGGTGCAGTGCTGCAACGCGACGAAGGCGCCGTAGGAGTGGCCGAGTACGGCGTACTCCTCCACGCCTATCGCTGCGGCCACGGCGCTGAGGTCGCTCGCGTGCTGCTCCAGCGTCCACGAGGCCGGGTCCGAATCGCGGTCGCTGCGGCCCTGGCCCCGACCGTCGACGAGCACGAGCCGGTAGCGCTCGCCGAGCGGATCGAGGTGATCGCCGAACATCGTGTGGTCCAGCCCCGGCCCGCCGTGCAGAACCAGCAGCGGCAACCCATCAGGGGTACCGCGCTCGACGATGAACAGCCGGGTGTCGTGCACCGGGACGAGGCGGCCGTCGGGCGCGGATTGAGGGTCAGCGGGCATGTGCCGCATCATGCCTGCATGAGCATCCACGGCCGAGACCTGCTGGGCGGCCCGCCGCCGACCCTGCTGCCCGACGAGCCCGGCATGGCGCTGCTCGCCGCCGGCGAGGACGCCGCCGAGGTCGCGGCCAAGCACCCCACGTCGAGCGTTGCCTGGGCGGTGCTCGCCGATGCGGCGTACGAGAAGGGCAGTGTGATCGAGTCGTACGCGTACGCGCGTACCGGCTACCACCGGGGTCTGGACGCGCTGCGGCGGAACGGGTGGAAGGGCTATGGGCCCATTCCGTGGTCCCACGTCCCCAACCGCGGGTTCCTGCGTGCGCTGCACGCGCTGGGCCGGGCGGCCGCGACGATCGGAGAGGCCGACGAGGCGGACCGGATCGCACAGTTCCTCGACGACAGCGACCCCGCCGCCCGGGCCGGGCTGCAGGCGTAGGTCAGCCAGGCGGGAGCGCGGCCGGGTCGGCCGGCTGGCCCTCCGCGGGCACGATGACCTTGGGTGCGGACTTGCGCCGGCCGAGCAGCGCAGCGCCCGGCAGGCCGGCGAGGGTGCGGCTCGTCTCGTCGACGAACGTCATGATCCGCTCCGTCGAGCCGGCGATGAACGCCACCCGCTCATGTGTGTCGGCAAGGGTCCGCAGCACCGGCAGGATGTCTGCCTGCACCTGCTGCAGCGTCGCGGGGATCTCGTCGACGCCCGGGCTGTCGAGGATCGCCGCCATCCGCGTCATGCCGGGAGCCAGGGCCTTCAGCGGCTCCTCGAGCTCGGTGACGATGCCGTCGATGCGGGTGACCATGCGGTTCATCGTCTGCACGGTGTCGGCGAGGCCCCGCACGGCTGCGGTCAGCGACGTCACGGTTGCTGGCAGGGCCGCGAGCGCCTCGGTCTGCGCCTGCAGCAGGTTCATCACGCTGCCGAACACGCCGTCGATGCCGGGGAGCTTCGCCATACGGCGAGCCTAGGGCGCGACGGCTAGACTTGGTGAAATGCCGGCCCTCGTCCTGATCGGCGCCCAGTGGGGCGATGAAGGCAAGGGCAAGGCCACCGACCAGCTGGGCGGGTCCGTCGACTACGTCGTGAAGTTCAACGGCGGTAACAACGCCGGCCACACGGTCGTCATCGGCGACGAGACCTACGCCCTGCACCTGCTGCCCAGCGGCATCCTCAGCCCGGGTTGCACACCGGTCATCGGCAACGGCGTCGTCGTCGACCTCGCCGTGCTGTTCCAAGAGATCGACGACCTGGAGGCGCGCGGGTTCAGCTGCGAGCGCCTCGTCATCAGCGCCAACGCGCACGTGATCGCGTCGTACAACCGCACGCTCGACCGCGTCGCGGAGCGTTTCCTGGGCAGTCGCAAGATCGGTACGACGGGGCGCGGCATCGGTCCGACGTACGCCGACAAGATGAACCGGATCGGCGTGCGCGTGCAAGACCTGTTCGACGAGAACATCCTGCGCCAGAAGGTCGCCGGCGCGCTCGACCTGAAGAACCAGCTGCTGGTCAAGGTCTACAACCGCAAGGCCGTCACGGTCGATGCGGTCGTCGAGGAGCTGCTGTCGTACGTCGACCGCCTACGGCCGATGGTCGTCGACTCCTCGCTGCTGCTGACCCAGGCGCTGGACCGCGGCGAGACGGTGCTGCTGGAGGGCGGCCAGGCGACGCTGCTCGACGTCGACCACGGCACGTACCCGTTCGTCACGTCGTCGTCCGCGACCGCGGGTGGCGCCTGCACGGGCTCGGGCATCGCGCCGAACCGCATCGACAAGGTCATCGCTGTCATCAAGGCCTACACGACGCGCGTCGGTGAGGGGCCGTTCCCGACCGAGCTGCTCGACGCCGACGGCGAGAAGCTCCGCGCCGACGGCGGCGAGTACGGCACGACGACCGGCCGCCCGCGCCGGTGCGGCTGGTACGACGCGGTCATCGCCCGCTATGCCGCGCGGGTGAACGGGGTGACCGACTTCGTGCTGACCAAACTCGACGTGCTGACCGGCTGGGAGTCGATCCCGGTCTGCGTCGCCTACGAGGTCGATGGCAAGCGGCTCGACGAGATGCCGATGACGCAGACCGAGTTCCACCACGCCGTACCCGTGTACGAGTACTTCGACGGCTGGACCGAGGACATCTCGACGGCGCGCACCTTCGACGACCTGCCGACGAACGCGCAGGTCTACGTGCGTGCGCTGGAGCAGCTGAGCGGTGCGCCGTTCAGCTCGATCGGAGTGGGGCCGGATCGGGCTCAGACCCTCGAGCTGCGACCTTTGCTCTGAGCTCGCGGGCCCGCGCGACCGCGATCCGCAGGTGCTCCGGCGGCACGAACGCGAGGTAGCTGCTGATGACCGCCAGCGAGAACCAGCCGATGAGCAACGACGCCTCGATGCCCAGGTGCAGGCCGACGCCGGCGGCCATCACCCAGTAGCGCAGTCGCGGCAGCCACAGGCCGAAGGACAGCGATGCCTCCACCGCAAGCGCCGAGTAGGTGAAGACCGCGGACACCAGCAGCGAGGTCGAGAGCGCCGCGGGCACGGTGAACCGCTGCAGGTCCTCGAGCTGCAGCGCGATGCCAACCGCCGTACCGTCGTTCCAGTCGGTGCCGCGCACCTTCGCCCAGACCGAGAACAGGTAGAGCGCACTGATCTGCAGCTGCACGAGCCGCAGTGCCCATGGCGCTCGCATCCGCTCGACACCGCGGCGACGCGCATCAAGGGCCCAGGTCTCACCGGCCGGCATGAGCATCACGAAGAACGCGAGCTCGCGCAGCAGGAGGTCGCCGGAGTTGAGGATCCATGGGTCGCGTCGCTGCACGACGAGCAGCAGCACCGCGACGACGACTGACGCGATGCGCGTGCGCCACCCGACCGTGAGCGCGACGGCAGCGGCGAGCAGGAGAGCGAGGACGAGGTACGGGGGGCCGAGCTGCACCACCCAGGCGCCGCTGTCGTAGTGCGGCAGGTCGTGCTGGACGCCCGAGGAGCCCAGGAAAGTGCGCGCGTCCGGCAGCAGCGAGAGCGTCCAGCCGATCGTGAGCAGCCCGACCGCGATCCGAAGAGCGGCCATGGGGGCGGTGTCGGTGGGTGCGAACGCCCAGCGCGTCCAGCCGGCCCAGGCCCGGCCCGGCAGCCGCCTCACTGGTTGAGGTCCAGTGTGTAGAAGGCGAACTCGCCGCGCTCGGCCCGTTTCGTGTGCTCGCCGGGAGTGACGGCGTCGCGGAACGTGCGCACCAGCACGACCTTCGTCACGCCCGGTCCGGCGTCGCGCGCGATCCACCGCGCGGTCGGCTCCCACAAGCTCGAGTAGTCGTCGGCGCGCAGTCGCTCGACGTACTTCTGCCACCGGTAGGTGCGGTACGGCGCCAGCAGATGCCCGTTGTGCGGTGGGACCCGGATCCGCTCCCGGCCGTCGGCGTACGTGACCCGCGCATAGACGCCCACGGAGAAGACCCGCGGGTCCGGCGCGAACAGCGCCCAGTCCTGGTCGAGACCGATCGGGTTGAGGACGTGCGCGGCGGCGGGGCGGACTGCATCTCGCGCCGGCCCGGCCGGGAGGTTCCAGATGAGAACAGCGGCGGCGAGCACGGCCATGAGCACGGTGAGCACGACTCGTCCGAGCGCGCTGGTCTCGAATCGCTCGCCCACGCGTGCACGCTAGCGTCGCCGGTCGTGAACGTCCTCGTCCTCGGCTCCGGCGGCCGCGAGCACGCCCTGGTGCAGGCGCTGTCGCGCGACCCCGGCGTGACCCGGCTGACGTGCGCGCCAGGCAACGCGGGGACGGTGGCGCTGGCCGAGGCGCGGCCGCTCGACCCGACGGATCCGGCTGCTGTGGTCTCCCTCGCCCAGGACGTGCAACCCGACCTCGTTGTCGTCGGGCCGGAAGCGCCACTGGTCGCGGGGGTCGCGGATGCCCTGCGGGACAAGGGCTTTGCGGTGTTCGGTCCGTCGGCTGCGGCCGCCAGGATCGAGGGCAGCAAGTCGTTCGCGAAGGACGTCATGCGGGCTGCGGGTGTCCCGACGGCCGCGGCGATGCTCTTCGAGGACGACAACGACTGCGCTGCCTACCTGGCCGGTGTGACGCCGCCGTACGTCGTGAAGGCCGATGGCCTCGCTGCCGGCAAGGGCGTGCACGTCGGGCTCGACCTCGCACGCGCGGTCGACTTCGCCCGCGCCGCGCTGACGACCCTCGGCGGCCGCGTCGTCGTGGAGGAGTTCCTCGACGGACCGGAGGTGTCGCTGTTCGCACTCAGCGACGGCACCACCGTCGTACCGCTTCTCCCGGCCCAGGACTTCAAGCGCGTGTACGACGGGGACGAGGGCCCGAACACCGGCGGCATGGGTGCCTACGCCCCCTTGCCCTGGCTGTCCTCCGAATCGGTCGACGACATCCAGCAGCGCATCCTGCAGCCCGTCGTCGACGAGATGGCCGCGCGCGGGACGCCGTTCGCCGGACTGTTGTACGCAGGTCTGGCGATGACGCGGTCCGGCCCCTCGGTCATCGAGTTCAACTGCCGGTTCGGCGACCCCGACACGCAGCCGGTTCTGCCACTGCTCGCGACGCCGCTCGGGCAGGTGCTGCTCGCCTGCGCCACCGGCCGGCTCCACGCGGTCGGTCCGCTGCGTTGGCGCGACGGCGCGGCGGTGACCGTCGTGGTCGCGGCCGAGGGCTACCCCGGCGCGCCGGTGCTCGGTGACGAGGTGGTCATCGGTGCGCTGCCGCCGGGCGTCGAGGTGCAGCACGCCGGTACAGCGCGCGTGGACGGCCGGTTGGTGAGCAGCGGCGGGCGAGTTGTCACGGTGACTGCCGTTGCGCCCGATCTCGCCACCGCCCGTGAACAGGCCTATCAGGGGGTCGCCGCGGTGCGGTTGCGCGGCGCACACTCGCGGACGGACGTCGCGCTGCGCGCCGTCCTGGGGGAGGTGCACGTCTGATGGCGGACCCGGTCTTCGACGGCGACGGCCGCGCGCCGCGTGTCGCGATCATCTACAGCAGCCCGGCCGACCACGACACGATGTCGCAGGCGGGAGCGCTGCTGTCGCGCTTCGGTGTGGCGTACGACGAGCAGTCCCTCTCCCCGCACCGCGCGCCCCGGGCCCTGGCCGACTGGATGGCCGAGCTCGAGCCGCGTGGCATCGAGGTCGTCATCGCCGGCTCGAGCGGGTCCGCCGCGCTGGCCGGCGTGGTCGCGGCGCACACGACGCTCCCGGTCATCGGCGTACCGCTGTCCACGGGCGGACTCGACGGACGCGATGCCTTGCTCGGTCTCACCCAGCTGCCGCCGGGTGTCCCGGTCGCAGCGGTCGGCATCGACAACGCGATGAACGCCGCCGTACTCGCCGTGCAGGTCCTCGCCGTCGCCGACCCGCTCCTGCGGACCCGGCTCTGGCGGTTCAAGGACGACTTCGAGAAGGCCGCCCGCCACTAGGGTTGTGGTCTACCCCGGGAGACCTCAGTGATCGAGCGCTACACCCTGCCCGAGATGGGGCGGGTCTGGAGCGAGGCCCACAAGTACGAGCTGTGGTGCCAGGTCGAGGTGCTGGTGCTGGAGGCGCATGCCGCCGCCGGCGTCGTGCCGGCCGACAGCGTCGAGCCGGTCCGGGCCGCTGCGCCACCGTCGCCCGAAGCGGTCGCCGAGATCGAGGCGGTCACCCAGCACGACGTCATCGCCTTCCTGTCGGCGTGGGCCGACAACACCTCGCCACGCGAGGCGGCGGCGTACGTGCACTTCGGCATGACGTCGTCCGACCTGCTCGACACCGCGCTCGCGCTTCAGCTCGTCGAGGCAACCGACATCCTGCTGGCGAAGGCCGATGCGCTCGTCGCCGCGTTGCGTGACCTCGGCCTCGCGCACAAGGACAGCGTGCGGGTCGGGCGCACACATGGCATCCACGCCGAGCCGACGACCTGGGGTCACCGGGTCGCGGACATCGCGTTTGCCATGGCGCGCTCGCGCGACCGGTTACGGCGGGCGCGAGAGGCCGTCGCGGTGGCGAAGATCAGCGGCGCGGTCGGCACCTACAGCAACATCGACCCGGCGGTGGAGACCGCCGTCGCGGCGCGGCTGGGCTTGACCCCGGCGCCGGCCGCGACCCAGGTGGTGCTGCGCGACGGCATCAGCGAGTGGGTCGCGGCACTGGCCGTCATGGCGACGGTGTGCGAGACGTTCGCGCTCGAGGTCCGGCACGGTCAGCGCACTGAGGTGCGTGAGCTGTGGGAGCCGTTCGGCAAGGGGCAGAAGGGCTCCTCGGCGATGCCGCACAAGAAGAACCCGATCGTGTCGGAGCGCATCGCCGGTCTCGCGCGGATAGTGCGCGCGCAGGTCGTGCCGGTCATGGAGGGCATCCCGCTCTGGCACGAGCGCGACATCAGCCACTCGTCGACCGAGCGCATCGCCCTGCCGGATGCCGCGATCGGCACCGACTACCTGCTGCACCTGACGACTCGGCTCGCGACCGGCCTCGTCGTCGACGTCGACCGGATGCGCAGCAACCTCGAGTCGTCGGGCGGGCTGATCTACACCTCGACCGTGCTGCTGGAGCTGGTCGAGGGCGGGCTGTCCCGTGAGGATGCATACGCCTTCGTGCAGGCCGCGGCGATGCGGACGTGGGAGACCGGCATCCCGTTTCGGGAGACGCTGACCGCGCACGCGAAGGAGGCCGGCACCGAGCTCGACGAGGCGCGCCTGGACGAGGTGTGCCGGCCGGAGCGATACCTCGAACGGCTCGCCCCGGTGTTCGAGCGACTCGCGGCACTGACGTGACGCCCGCGGTCGCCGTGCTCGTGGCGGATCGGGCCGACGCCGACGCCGTCGAGTTCGCCCGGATGAAGCCGACCCGTGAGTGGTTCACCGGCATCAGCACGCTGGCTCTCGCGACCCCAGACGGCGTAGCGACGTACGACGGCTCGATCGCGGTCGGGCGGGTGTACGTGCCGTTCCTACGAGCTCAGCGCGATCTCGTGCTCGCGGCCCTTCCGCGATCGGTGTAGGACTACTCAGGTCGCATCAGCTCCGCCTGCCGACAGTTGGGGCATGACCTCTCCCTACGTCACCTTCCCGCAGCAGCCGGACACTGCCACCCGCCGGTCAGCTCCCTGGCGCGTCGCCGCGACGACCGTGATGGCCCTGGTCGGCCCGCCCTCCGCCGGCTTCTTCGCCTTCTGGGCCACCGTCACGTGGACCGGCTGCTTCATCGACTGCAACGAGGCGACGGACCATCCCAACCCCGTCGGCGGTGGGCTGCTTTACGCGCTCGCCATCGCACTGCTGCTGTCGGGGCCGGTGCTCGCCTGGCTGCTGCTGCGCAGCGGGAAGGCCGTGGCCCTGACGCTCGTCGTGCCGGCGCTCATCGTTCTCTACTTCGTCATCGGCTGACAGTCCCAGCGTGGCCCCGTGTCGTGGTGTTCCTGATGCGCCGGGCCTGACAGACTGGCTTGCATGTCGCTTCCGCTGCAGCTGATCGCCAAGGGCAAGGTCCGCGACGTCTACGCGGTCGACGACGACCACGTGCTTCTCGTCGCGAGCGATCGGCTGTCGGCGTACGACGTCATCCTGCCGACGGAGGTGCCGGACAAGGGGGCCGTGCTCACCGGTCTGTCGGTGTGGTGGTTCGACCAGCTCGCGGACATCGTCCCGCACCACCTGGTGACCGCGCGGGTCAGCGAGATGCCGGCCGAGCTGCAGTCGCACGGGGAGGAGCTGCGCGGTCGGTCGATGCTCTGCCGGCGGCTCGACATGGTGGCGGTCGAGTGCGTCGCTCGCGGCTACCTCAGCGGCACCGGCCTGATCGACTACCAGCGCACGGGTGGGGTCTGCGGCGTACCGCTCCCGGCCGGTCTGGTCGAGGGGTCGCGGCTGCCGGAGCCGATCTTCACGCCGACGACGAAAGCCCCGGTCGGCGAGCACGACATGGCGGTCACGTACGACGAGGTCGTGGGCCGGCTCGGTGCGGAGCTGGCGGCCGAGGTGCGGGAGACGACGCTCGCGATCTACCGCCGAGGGGCGTCCGTCGCGGAGCGCGCCGGGATCCTGCTCGCCGACACGAAGGTCGAGCTCGGGCACGCAGCCGCCGGCGACCTCACCCTCGGGGACGAGGCGCTGACGCCGGATTCCTCCCGGTTCTGGCCGGCCGAGTCGTGGGCGCCGGGTGGCCCGCAGCCGTCGTACGACAAGCAGTACGTCCGTGACTGGCTCACCGAGGCGGGCTGGAACAGGACCGCACCGGGCCCGGAGCTGCCGGCCGAGGTGGCCGAGCGGACGCGGGCCAAGTACGTGGAGGCCTTCGAGCAGCTCACCGGCTCGTCCTTCGACTCCTGGCTTCGCGACTCCCGCTAGCCTGCCCGGGTGGCCGCTGTGAAGATCGTCGTGGACGTCATGCTCAAGCCTGAGATCCTCGACCCGCAGGGCCAGGCCGTCTCCAACGCGCTCCCCAGTCTCGGCTTCGCCCCCGCGCGCAGCCTGCGGATCGGCAAGCACGTCGAGCTCGTGCTGGAGGCCAGCGACGAGCAAGCCGCCCTCGAGCAGGCGGAGAAGATGGCCGAGACCCTGCTCGCCAACCCGGTCATCGAGGACTACTCCGTCCGGCTGGCCTAGGGCCGGCGAAGCCGGGTACGGCACCACCGAGAAGGAGGTGCCGGATGGAGATCAAGCTGTCGCTCGCGTTGCCCCGCGAGGAGCTGTCGGTCCCCGTCGTCCGGCGCGTCCTGAGGTCCTCGCTGCAGGCCCTCGGGGTTGAGCTCGACGTCGTGCATGACATCGAGGTGGCCCTGACCGAGGCGGTCACGAACGTCCTCGACCACGCGGCCCACGGCGAGGAGTACGAGGTCTCGGCCGGCATCGACGGCGACATCTGCGTCATCGAGATCGTCGACCGCGGGGCCGGGTTCGACGCGAGCGACCTCGGCCACGACGAGGCGCACCCCTCGGCGGAGCAGGGCCGCGGGATCCAGCTGATGCGCGCTCTGGTCGACAAGGTCACGTTCACCAACATCCCCACGGTCGGCACGGTCGTGCACCTGGAGAAGCGGCTGGAGTGGACCGAGAAGTCGGCCATCAAGCAGCTCTCCGAGGGCAACCCGCCGACCGAGCACGGACCGTGGAGCGGGCCGCCGCCGGTAGGCTGACCGCATGCAAGCGCGGATCGGTGTCGTCACGTTCCCCGGCTCGCTGGACGACCGCGACGCCCAGCGCGCGGTGCGGCTGGTGGGCGCGGAGCCGGTCGCCCTCTGGCACGGCGATGCCGACCTGCACGCTGTTGATGCGGTGGTGCTGCCGGGCGGGTTCTCGTACGGCGACTACCTGCGCTGTGGCGCCATCGCCAGGTTCGCGGCGGTCATGAGCACGATCGTGGAGGAGGCCAAGAACGGCCTCCCTGTGCTCGGCATCTGCAACGGCTTCCAGGTCCTGTGCGAGTCGCACCTGCTGCCCGGCGCGCTGACCCGCAACGCGCATCTGCACTTCGTCAACCGTGACCAGCGCCTGCGCATCGAGTCGACGAACACGATCTGGACGAGCGAGTACGCCGCCGGCCAGGAGATCGTCGTACCCGTCAAGAACGGCGAGGGCTGCTACGTCGCCGACGAGCGGACTCTCGACGCGCTCGAGGCCGAGGGTCGCGTCATCGCCCGGTACGTCGGTGGCAACCCCAACGGCAGCAGCCGCGACATCGCCGGCATCGCCAACGAGGCCGGCAACGTCGTCGGCCTGATGCCGCATCCGGAGCACGCGGTCGAGCACCTCACCGGCCCCGGCACCGACGGGCTGACGTTCTTCACGTCCGTGCTCAAGTCCCTCATCAACGCCTGATTCACCGCGCCGCGACCTGTCCACAGATCGCGCGCGCAGCAGCCCGCGGCGGCCGACCTCCCGCACGCTCGTGACATGCCGAGCAGCGAGGAGCACCATGGAACCCATGACAGTCCAACCGCTCGATTGGGGCGGCTACACCATCGCCGATCTCGAGGCGATGACCGATGAGGACGGCTTGCACTACGAGCTCGACGACGGCTGCCTGGTCGTGAGCCCACCAACGCCGGCCGCGCACACCATCGCCGCCTCCGAGCTCTCCTTCCTGCTGCACTCTGCCGTGGGGCCGGACTGTCGGGTCCTCGTCGAAGGGTCGTTGCTCTTCGACGAGTACAACTACCGCGAGCCAGATGTGCTCGTGGTCCGTCGCCGCGACTTCCGCTCGACCTACTTCGGCGCTGGGGACGTGATCCTCGCCGTCGAGGTCATGAGCCCGAGCAGCGTTCGGCGGGACCGCCTGGTCAAGCCGGCGCAGTACGCCGCGGCCGGCATCCCGTACTTCTGGCGGATTGAGCCGGTTGACCGGATCCTGGTCACCTACGCGCTCGACGGTGAGCTCTACCGCGAGACCGGACGGTTCACCGACGAGGTCGTCATCGACGAGCCGGTCGGGCTGCGCTTCCGGCTCGCGCAGCTGCTCGACTGACCGCCGGTAGCCTCGCCTGCGTGACCCTCGACACCGTCGACCGCGCCGGCAGCACCCCCGACGAGGAGCAGCCCTTCCTCGAGCTCGGGCTGAAGGACGACGAGTACGACCGCGTCAAGGCGATCCTCGGCCGCCGGCCCACGCAGACCGAGCTGGCGATGTACTCGATCATGTGGAGCGAGCACTGCTCCTACAAGAGCAGCAAGGTGCACCTGCGCCAGTTCGGCGACATGCCGAAGAACGAGCGGCTGCTCGTCGGTATGGGCGAGAACGCCGGTGTCGTCGATGTCGGCGATGGCCTCGCTGTGACGTTCAAGGTCGAGAGCCACAACCACCCGTCGTACGTCGAGCCGTACCAAGGTGCCGCGACCGGCATCGGCGGCATCGTCCGCGACATCCTCACCATGGGCGCGCGGCCGATCCTCGTCATGGATCCGCTGCGGTTCGGCGACGCGGACCATCCCGACACCAGGCGCGTGCTGCCGGGGATCGTCGCGGGCATCGGCGGATACGGCAACTGCCTCGGCCTGCCCAACATCGGCGGCGAGGTGGTGTTCGATCCGTCGTACCAGGGCAATCCGCTCGTCAATGCGCTGTGTCTCGGCGTGATGCCGATCGACCGCATCCAGCTGTCCGCGGCGACGGGTGTCGGTAACGTCGTCGTCCTGCTCGGTGCGAAGACCGGTCGCGACGGCATCGGCGGCGTGTCCGTCCTCGCGAGCGCGACCTTCGACGAGGACGGTCCGGCGCGACGGCCGAGCGTCCAGGTCGGCGACCCTTTCACCGAGAAGCTGCTGATCGAGGCCTGCCTCGAGATGTACGACGACGGACTGGTGCAGGGCATCCAGGACCTCGGCGGCGCGGGCCTGACCTGCGCGCTGACCGAGACGAGTGCGGCCGGCAAGAGCGGCATGCACGCCTATCTCGAGCGGGTGCCGCTGCGCGAGGCGTCGATGGAGCCGCACGAGATCCTGGCGAGCGAGTCGCAGGAGCGGATGCTCGCGATCGTGACGCCGGCCGACCTCGATGCGGTGCTGGCGATCGCGGCGAAGTGGGGCGTGCTCGCGACCGCGATCGGCGAGGTCACAGACGGCGACCGGCTCGTCGTCACCTGGTACGACGAGGTCGTCGTCGACGTGCCGCCCGGGTCGCTCGCGGACGACGGCCCCGTCTACAACCGGCCGAGCAGCAAGCCCGCCGACCAGGGCGAGCTGGCCCTCAACGCGCTGCCTCCGTATCCCGAGGCCACCAAGGACCTGCTGCTGCGGATGGTCGCCAGCCCCAACCTGTGCAGCCGGCGCTGGGTCGTCGAGCAGTACGACCGCGTCGTCATGGGCGACACCGTCCTCGCCTGGCCCGAGGACGCCGGCGTCGTGCGGCTGTCGGAGGAGACGGGCCGAGGCATTGCGCTCGCCACGGACGGCAACGGCCGCTACACCCGGCTCGATCCGTACGCCGGAGCGCAGCTGGCGTTGGCCGAGGCCTACCGCAACGTCGCGACGACCGGCGCCACACCGATCGCGGTGACCAACTGCCTCAACTTCGGCAGCCCCGAGGACCCGGCCGTGATGTGGCAGTTCGCCGAGGCGACGCGCGGGCTCGCCGATGCCTGCCGTGAGCTCGGCACACCGGTCACCGGCGGCAACGTCAGCTTCTACAACCAGACCGGTACGACGGCGATCAACCCGACGCCGGTCGTGGGCGTGCTGGGCCTGCTCGACGACGTCGCCCGTCGTACCCCGATGGGCTTTCGGGCCAGCGGAGACACGCTCTTCCTGCTGGGCGACACGAAGGACGAGCTCGGTGGCTCGGAGTGGGCCTGGGCCGAGCACCGGCACCTCGGTGGGCAGCCACCGAAGGTCGACCTCGCGCGTGAGAAGGCGCTCGCCGACGTGCTCATCACCGCGGCGCGCGACGGCTTGCTGTCCGCCGCGCACGACCTCTCCGACGGCGGCCTGGCGCAGGCACTCGTCGAGTCGTGCCTGCGGTACTCCGTCGGCGCGCATGTCGAACTGCCGCAACATCTTGCTGCGTTCGTGCAGCTGTTCAGCGAGTCGGCCGGCCGGTGCGTCGTCGCCGTGCCGCCGGCGTACGAGCTGGCGTTCACCCGGCTGTGCGCCGGGCGTGAGCTGCCCTGCACCCGACTCGGCGAGACGGGCGGCGAGGCCCTCGAGATCGAGGGGCTCTTCAGCGCCTCGATCCCTCAGCTCCGCGACGCGTATGAGGGAACGCTGCCGCGCCTGTTCGGGCCACTGGCCGGTGCGACGCCCGGCGACCCGGCGGCGCCGGCGCTCTAGCGGTGTCGAGAAGCGCGTCGTACGACGGGGCCCGGCGGGCTCTCGACGCGCAGTGGGACCGGCTGCTTGCGGCGCTGCCGTCCCTCGACGCCGCTGCCGACAGCCGGGTGGCCGGTTGGACCGTGCGCGAGGTCGAGGCGCACCTGACCGCGACGACGGCCGGGCTGGCCCGCGTTATCGCCGCCGACGCGCCGGCCGAGCCCGACACCGACATCAGCGGCTGGGCGGCGGCGACCCCCGGTCTCGCCGACGTCGCGGACAAGGATGCTCGCGAGGGCGTGGCTGATCTCGCTTCCGCTGTCGCGACCGCGCGGGCCGCGCTCGACAGAGCCGACGAGCGGCAGGTGGTGCAGCAGCGCACCGGAGCGCACACGTTGCACGACGCGGTGCACTTCCGGATCATCGAGGGCGTCGTGCACGGTATGGACGTCGGCATCGACCCCGATCCGATCGCGCAGCGCATCGCGGTCAAGACGCTGGTCGACGTGCTGGCGAAGCGCGCGCCGGGTCGAGCGGTCGAGCTGCGCATCCCGCCGTACACCGCAGTGCAGGTCGTCGAAGGACCGCGGCACACCCGCGGCACACCGCCGAACGTGGTCGAGATGGGCCCGCGCGCCTTCCTCGACCTGGCCACCGGGCGCACGTCGTGGCACGAGGCCGTGCGGGACGGACAGGTCCGGGCGAGCGGCGAGCGCGCCGACCTCAGTGCGCACTTCCCCCTGCTCTCCTAGTGTCCCAGCAATGAAGGAGCTCGTCTGGCACCGCCAGCTGCTGCCGTCGATCGAACGTCGGCCGACCGCGCCGTTTCTCACTGACGCCGCAACGGGCCATACGACGACGTACGGCGAGCACGGCTCCCGCGTCGTCAAGCTGGCCAACGCGATGCGCACCGAGCTCGGCCTGACCCGCGGCGAGCGGTTCGCCATCCTGTCGCTGAACAGCGCGCGCTTCGAGGAGCTGTATCACGCCGGCTTCCTCGGCGCGGGCGTCGTCAACCCGCTCAACCTGCGGTTCGCGCCGCGTGAGCTGACGCATGTGCTGTCCGACTCCGCGACCCGGGTCGTGTTCGCCGACGCGGCCTTCGCGCCGGTGATCGACAGCGTCCGCGCAGCAGCCGGTATCGAGCAGGTGGTGCTGCTCGGCGACGGTGACGTGCCGCACGACATCAGCTACGAGGAGCTGCTCGCCAGTGGCAGCGACGATGTCCCGCCGGAGCCGGAGGAGGACGACCCGGCGATCCTGATGTACACCGGCGGCACGACGGGGCTGCCCAAGGGCGTGCTGCTGACGCAACGGTCCCTGATGCTGACGCTGTACCACATCCACATGACCGTCCGGGTCGAGCCGGAGGACATCTACCTCGCGCAGGTGCCGATGTTCCACGCGGCGTCGATGGGTGCGATCGTCGGCGTCCCGACGACGGGCAGCAGGCTCGTCACCGTCCCCTTCTTCGACCCCGCCGCCGTCCTCGACGCGATCGAGAAGCACCGCACCAACAACACGATCATGGTGCCGACGATGCTGGCGATGACGTTCGCGCATCCGTCGTACACACCGGAACGGATGTCTGCACTGCAGAAGCTGACGTACGGCGCATCCCCGATGCCACGGCCGATCCTCGACCGGTTGCGACGCGAGCAGCCGCAGCTCCAGCTGTACCAGGGCTACGGAATGACGGAGAGCGCGGCGCTGGTCAGCGTGCTGACGCCTGAGGACCACGAGCACGAGGGCCGGCTCGCGTCGGCCGGTCGCCCCGTCGCCGGCACCGTGGTGACGATCCAGGACGCCGTCGGAAACGTCCTGCCGGTCGGCGAGGTCGGGGAGGTGTGCGTCCGCGGGGGCCAGTTCATGAGCGAGTACTGGCGCCGCCCCGAGGAGACGGCAGAGGCGTTCCGCGGCGACTGGTACCACTCGGGTGACGCCGGCTATCTGGATGCAGACGGCTACCTGTTCCTGGTCGACCGCACCAAGGACATGATCGTCAGCGGCGGCGAGAACGTGTACTCCACCGAGGTGGAGCAGGCTGTCGCGTCGCACCCGGCGGTCGGGCAGGTCGCGGTCATCGGTGTGCCGGACGAGATCTGGGGCGAGGCCGTGCACGCGATCGTCGTGCCGAAGCCTGACATGACGGTGTCCGAGGACGAGATCATCGCGCACGCCCGCGGCCTGATCGCTGCCTACAAGGTGCCGAAGTCGGTGGAGCTGCGAGCCGAGGCGCTGCCGTTGTCAGGTGCGATGAAGGTGCTGAAGCGCGAGCTGCGGGCGCCGTACTGGCAAGGACGCGAGAGGTCGGTCAACTGATGGAGATCCCGAGTCTGACGCAGGAGGAGGCGCGTCGACGCGCGGCGATCCTTGACGTGCAGCGCTACGACCTCGAGGTCGACCTCACCGGTCTGCTCGACGGCGACGAGCTGCGGGCCACGTCCACCGTCACGTTCCGCTGCAACGAGCCGGGCGCGACCACCTTCATCGACGCTGCGGTCGAGGTGCGGTCTGCGGTCCTCAACGGCACGACCCTCGACGGCGCATCCGGTCCGCGGATCGAGCTGCCCGACCTGCGTGCGGACAACGTTCTCGTCGTCACGTCGGTGCAGAGCGCCACGGGTTCGCGGACCGGTGTGCATCGGTCAGTCGACCCGTCCGACAAGCAGGTCTACGTGTGGACGTCGTTCGAGCCCGATGAGGCGAGACGGGTCTGGGCATGCTTCGACCAGCCCGACCTCAAGGCGGTGTGGCACTTCGACGCCACCGCTCCTGCCGACTGGACGGTGCTGGCCAGCACCGCGCCCGAGCAGGTCACCGCGGTCGATGGCGGTCGTCGCTGGGTCTTCGCCGACACGCCGCCTCTGTCGTCGTACGTCCCTGCTCTGAACGCAGGGCCCTTTCATGAGGTACGACGGGAGCTGGGCGGCTACGGCCTCGGCCTGTACTGCCGGACATCGCTGGCGGCCAACCTCGACCGGGACGCCGACGAGCTGTTCACCCTGACGGCGCAGGGCCTGGCGTTCTTCGGCGAGCAGTTCGCGATGCCGTTCCCGCAGCGCCGCTACGACCAGGTCTTCGTGCCGGACATGGGCGGCGCGATGGAGAACTACGGCTGCGTCGTGTGGGGTGACACGTTCGTCTTCCGTACGCCGCCGACGGACGCCGACCGGGAGGGCCGCGCCGCCGTGCTGCTGCACGAGATGGCGCACATGTGGTTCGGCGACATCGTGACGATGCGGTGGTGGGACGACCTGTGGCTCAACGAGGCGTTCGCGGAGTGGGCCTGCCACTGGGCGGCGTCGAAGGCGACGGAGTTCACCGACATCTGGGCCGCGTTCCTGGCCGGTTGGAAGCGTGGCGGCTACTCGTCCGACCGCGCACCGAGCCGGCACCCGATCCGGCAGGACGCGCCGGACGTCGCGACGGCGGCCGCTCGCTTCGACAACATCACCTACGCCAAGGGCGCGAGCGTTCTCAAGCAGCTGGTGGCGTACGTCGGCGAGGACGTCTTCGTTGCCGCGTTGCGGACGTACTTCGGCAAGCACGCCTGGGGCAACGCGACTCTCGAGGACCTGATGGGCGAGATCTCGTCCGCCAGCGGCCGTGACATGTCGGCGTGGACGCGCGACTGGCTCGAGACCTCCGGGCTCGACGTGCTTTCCCTCGACGGGTCGACGCTGAAGGCCGAGGGACCGGATGGCGCAGCACCGCGTCCGCACCGGCTGGACGTCGGCGTCTACCGGCCCGCGGGCGAGAGCTATGCGCTGGACCACACGATCGCGGTCGAGCTGACCGGGTCGTCCGCGGAGCTGCCCGCCGTCGACGCTGATGCCTTCCTGCTCGTGAACGACGACGACCTCACTTTCGCCGACGTCCGCCCGCAGGGGTCAGCTCTGGACCAGCTGCTGACGGCAGCCCCCGGTCTGCCCACGGCGCTGGCACGCACGGTCGCGATCACCACTGCCTGGCAGCGCCTCGTCACCGGCGAGCTGACGGCTGCGCGGTTCGTGGACTGCGCGGCCCGGGTGCTCGAAAGGGAACCGGTCGACACGGTGGTGGAGCCGCTGCTCCGTCTCGCCGTCCAGGCCGCCGACCTGTGGTCGACGGACGACGCGCGCGAGGGCCTGCTCAGCCGGGTGGCGGACACGTGCCTGCAGCTGGCGCGGACCCCTGGTCGCCGGCTACCCGCAGTACGCGCGCTGGCCGAGACGGCTGTCACGAATGCTCAGCTGGAGGCGCTCTCGGAGCACGTGCGGGGCGACGTGGATCTGCAGTGGCGGCGGCTGGTGCGGCTCGCGGCGCTCGGGGACGTAGACCTGCGCGAGGCGGAGCGGCTGGAGGCGCAGGACCCCGACCCGGACGCCTGGGTGCGGGCCCTGACCGTGCGCACGGCTCAACCCGATCCGCACGCGAAGTCGGCCGCGTGGGACGCCGTGCTGTCGGGCACGACCGTGCCGCTGGGCAGCAGCTACGACGTGGCCCATGCCTTCTGGCAGCGGTCACAGGCGGAGGTGCTCGCGCCGTTCGGTCCGCGGTTCGTCGCGGCGCTCAAGGAGATGGGTGCCGGCGGCATGATCTCCGCGATGGTCGCCTCGGCGGTGCTCTTCCCGCGCGTCGGCGTGGATGTCGGGTTCCTCCAGGAGCTGGTGGCGGCGGTCGACGAGCCGGGCATCAACCCGATCGTCGCGCACACCGTCGTCGAACGCGCCGACGAGCTGCGCCGGATGCTCGCCGCCCGCGGCTGATTCCCGGCAGAAGCCTTTCCACTCTGGGCACTGTCACCGCGTCGGGCGCTCGCGGGGGGGGTGTCCGAACTCGCGAGTTGCCACACCGGTTACATCACCCTCGAAATGTGACCTGTCGTGTCTCGTGTTGCAACACCGCGAAGAGCAAAACGGCCCGGAGCCGACGCCCGGGCCGTTCTGTGATAGCAGTGCTAGCTGATCGGAACCGGCGCCGA
>JAWWOH010000036.1:0-87458 GCA_033851845.1 Actinomycetota bacterium | reverse complement strand
GCCTGCTCATCGGCCGGGCTCTACGCAGCGACCGCCTCGGCGAGACCCTGCTGCCCAAGAAGATCGCCCTCCCGGTCTTCGCCAGCGACGCCCTGTCCTCGGTCGCCTACGCCCCGGACGAGATCTTCCTGACCCTCTCCATCGCCGGCCTCGCGGCCTACTCCTTCTCGTGGAAGGTCGGGCTCGCGGTCGTCGTCGTGATGCTGACGGTGGTCGCGTCGTACCGGCAGAACGTCCACGCCTACCCCAGCGGCGGCGGTGACTACGAGGTCGCGACGACCAACCTCGGACCGAAGTTCGGGCTGACCGTCGCCGCGGCGCTGCTGGTCGACTACATCCTCACGGTCGCGGTGTCGGTCTCGTCCGGCGTGCAGAACGCCGCGTCCGCTCTGGCGTTCATGCGCGGCCACGAGGCAGTCATCGCGAGCGGTCTCGTCCTGCTGCTCATGGCCATCAACCTTCGCGGGGTGAAGGAGTCCGGCGCGGCCTTCGCGATCCCGACGTACGGCTTCATGATCTCCATCATCGGGATGACGGCCTACGGGCTGTGGCGGCACTTCTTCGGACACCTGCCCGACGTGGCGAGCGCGGGGCTGACCATCAAGCCGGAGCACGGCTTCGAGGGAGGCTTCACCGGCCTGGCGGCCGGCTTCCTGCTGCTGCGCACGTTCTCGTCCGGCTGCGCCGCGCTCACCGGCGTAGAGGCCATCAGCAACGGCGTACCTGCCTTCAAGAAGCCGAAGTCGAAGAACGCCGCGACGACATTGCTGCTGATGGGCACCATCGCCGTGACGATGCTCATGGGCATCATCACGCTCGGCCGCCTGACGTCACTGCGGTTCGCCGACGACCCGTCGACGCAACTGCTGCGCAACGGCACGCCGGTCGGCGACCACTACACCCAGCAGACGGTCATCAGCCAGCTCGCCCGAGCGGTGTACGACGGCTTCCCGCCGGCGTTCTACCTGACCATCGCCTTCACGGGCGTCATCCTCATCCTCGCCGCGAACACCGCGTTCAACGGCTTCCCGGTGCTCGGCTCGATCCTCGCCAAGGACGGCTACCTGCCGCGGCAGCTGCACACCCGCGGCGACCGGCTGGCCTACAGCAACGGGATCGTGCTGCTGGCGGTGTTCGCGATGCTTCTCATCTTCGCGTTCGACGCGAAGGTCACCCGGCTGATCCAGCTGTACATCGTCGGCGTGTTCATCTCGTTCACGCTGAGCCAGACCGGCATGGTGCGGCACTGGACCCGGTTGCTGCGCACCGAGACCGACCATGCCGCCCGCGGTCGCATGGTGCGGGCCCGGGTCATCAACGCGTTCGGTCTGGTGATGACCGGCTCAGTGCTCGTCATCGTCCTCATCACGAAGTTCACCCGCGGCGCCTACATCGCGCTCGTGGCGATGGCGGTTCTCTACGTGCTCATGCGCGGCATCAAGAAGCACTACGACCGGGTGCGCGCGGAGCTCGTCCCGGCGGACGACCTCGTCGCGCAGCCCAGCCGCAACCACGCGATCGTGCTCGTGTCGAAGATCCACCAGCCGACGCTGCGGGCACTGGCCTATGCGCGGGCGACGCGACCGCACGACCTCACTGCGCTGACGGTGTCCGTCGACCCGGCGGACTCGCGTGCGCTGCAGGAGGAATGGGACCGCCGCGGCCTGCCCGTTCCGCTGACGATCATCGACTCGCCGTACCGCGAGATCACCCGACCGATCCTGGACTACGTACGCCGGATCCGCCTCGCGTCGCCTCGCGATGTCGTCACCGTCTTCATCCCCGAGTACGTCGTCGGCCGGTGGTGGGAGCAGCTGCTCCACAACCAGAGCGCGCTGCGACTCAAGGGACGGCTGCTGTTCCAGCCCGGCGTCATGGTCACGTCCGTGCCGTACCAGCTGCAGTCGTCCGACCGTCGGCGCGACGAGGACGACGACGCCGCGCTGCCGCCGCAGCAACCGTGACCGACGAGCTGGAGCTCGAGGTCGGTGCGGTAGCCGCCGGCGGCGCATGCGTCGCGAGAGCGCCGGACGGACGGGTCGTCTTCGTGCGACACGCGATTCCTGGTGAGCGGGTCCGGGCCGTCGTGACCGCCACTACGAAGTCCTACCTACGCGCAGACGCCGTCGAGGTCCTTGCTCGGTCGGACGACCGCGTCGAGCCCCCATGCCTCTATGCACGTCCCGGCCGGTGTGGGGGCTGCGACTGGCAACACGTCGCGCTGCCCCGACAGCGCCTCCTCAAGGCCGAACTCGTCACCGAGCAGCTGCGGCACCTCGCCGGGATCACTCGGGATGTCACAGTCGAGCCGGTCCCAGGCGACGTCGACGGGCTGCGGTGGCGGACCCGTGTGCAGTTCGGCGTCGACCTTGCCGGTCGGGCCGGGCTGCACCGGCATCGCTCGCACGAGCTCGAGCTCGTCGACGGCTGCCTCATCGCGACCGAGGACGTCGAGGCAGTCGGTGCCGAGAGAGCGTCCTGGCCAGGAGCGCAGGGCGTCGAGGTGACGGCAGCGGGCGAGCAGCGAGTCGTGAACGTGGCCGGCCGGATCGCCGACCTGCCTGAGGTCGACGCGGGCATCGTCGTCAACGACCGGCCGCGACGGGTTCCGCACGGTGTTCGTCATGACGTGCTCGGCCGGTCCTACCAGGTCTCGGCCGGCGGCTTCTGGCAGGTGCATCCGGGCGCCGCGACCGTGCTCGCGCAAGCCGTGCTCGACGGTCTGGATCCGCAGCCGGGCGACCGGGTGGTCGACCTGTACGCCGGCGTCGGCCTGTTCGCCGCGCTTCTCGGGGAGCGGGTCGGCGCAGCCGGCTCGGTGCTCGCGCTGGAGGGAGACGCTAGGGCGTGCGCGGACGCCGCGCGCAACACGGCCGATCAGCCACACGTGAAGGTGCGCACGGTCGCGATCGACGCAGCGACAGTTGCCGGTCGCGTCGGTCGCCCAGACCTGCTCGTGCTCGACCCGCCTCGTGCCGGCGCGGGCACCGACGTGTCGCGGGCCGTTGTCGGGCTCGCACCGCGTGGCGTCGCCTACGTCGCGTGCGACCCGGCGACCTTCGCCCGTGACGTCAAGGTGTTCCTCGACGCCGGGTGGGACCTGTTGTCCCTGCGGGCCTTCGATGTCTTCCCGATGACCGAGCACGTGGAGCTGGTCGGGATACTTGCGCCACCGCCGTGACGAGGTGGTTTCCGGCATCGACGCGCCGGACAGACCTCTCCCCACAGGCTCGACCGAGGAGGAGATCGTGGCGGAGAACGACCGGTGGGTGGTCGAGTACCCCGAGGGCGGCTGGGCCGTCGAGCGCGAGGATCGGGACCGCGTCAGCGATGTGCTGCCCACGCAGGAGGAGGCGATGACGCGCGCCCGGGAGATCATCCGCAACCTCGGGGGCGGCGAGCTGATCGTCAAGGGACGGGACGGACAGATCCGGTTGAAGGACACCGTCGCCGGGGCCTGATCGGATGAGTTGAAACTGACTCGTTGTGACTATGGCCTGATGCGGGTGGGGGAGCGAACCTAACTGGTGTGACCGTTGTCCCTCTTGCCGCAGATGAGCGGTTGCTGACGGCTTTCGCGCGCTATCACGCGGCCTGGTCGGTGCAGGGTGAGGAGCTCGTCTCGGCCCGGCTGGAGCTGTGCGAGGCCCTGCTCGATGTCGGCGAGATGCTGGCCCCGGAGCTGGTCCAGCAGATGGCTGTCGATCGGGAGACGCTCGCGCAGCGGGTGGCCATCAGCGCCTGACGGGCAGCAGGGCGCGAAGCGCGCCCGGCCGCACCGAGACGGTGCACGGCAGGGTCGCGATCGGGTCACCGTCGGCGAAGACGCGGTACGCCGGCTCGGTCGCGACGAGCTCCACCGAGCGCGCCGTTCGCACCGTCACCGACGGCTCCTCGACGTGGGTTCCCTTGAACACCTTCGGCAGCGATCGCAGGAACGTGCGTCGGTTCGTCGTCGATGTCAGGACAACGTCGAGCAGCCCATCTTCCAGCGACGCCTGGGGTGCCAGGCGCATCCCGCCGCCGTACATCCCCGAATTCGAGACCGCGACCGACCAGCCGGTGAGCGTCACCGGTTCTCCGTCGATGCGGCAGCTGAACGTCGCGGGCCGCCAGCCGGCGACGGTGACCAGCGAGCCGTACAGGTAGATCAGATCGCCCAGCCGGACGCGCGTTGTCATCACGCGCTCCTGCACGGCGCTGTCGAATCCGACCGACGCAATCCCCACGAAGGCCATGTCACCGACGTAGCCGAGGTCGATGCGGCGCTCTTCGCCGGCAGAGAGCACGGCACAGGCTTCGATGGCGTTGAGCGGGATACCGGCGGCCCGGCAGAAGTCGTTGCCGCGACCGCCGGGCAGCACGCCGAGCAGGCCGTCAGCAGCAGCGGCGGCGCCCGCCACGCGACCGACGATGCCGTCACCGCCCATCGCGACGGCGACGCGATCGTCGGCCAGCGCTGCAGCTGTCAGCTCGTCCGCGTGCTCGAGCGAACGGGTCGGCGTCACGACCAGGTCGTGACCACCGGCGCGCAGCGCGGCCTCCACACCTGGCAGCAGCTTGCGCGCGCGACCGCGCCCCGCGGTCGGGTTGACGATGAGCTGGAGCCGGCGCGACACATGCACTCCTACGGGATCAGCTTGCCGGGGTTGAGGATCCCCGCGGGGTCGAGCACTGCTTTCACCGCGCGCAGGACGTCGACTCCCAACGGCCCGATCTCGTCCGTCATCCAGGGCAGGTGGTCCGTCCCGACGGCGTGGTGGTGCGTGATCGTCGCACCACTCGCGACGAGCGCATCCCCCGCAGCCCGCTTGGCCCGCTGCCACTGCGCCACCGGGTCATCGCCTGGCCGCCCGATGACGGTGAAGTAGAGCGATGCACCATGCGCGTAGAGGTGCGAGACATGGCACATCACGATCGCGCCGGGCAGTGCGGTCTGCAGGGCCGACCGCACCGCGGTGTGCGTCGCGATCAGCGATGACCAGTGCGCCGACGTCTCGAGCGTCTCGACCAGGACGCCTGCATCGAGCAGGTCGTCGCGCAGGTACGGCCCGTCGTACCTGCCGTGCTTCCACTTCTCGGCGGCCGACTTCCCGACGGAGAAACCGCCATGGCGGCGTACGACGGCGACGGCCTTCTTGCGGCGTACGGCGTCGACGTCGTCCCAGCCGAGGATCGCCAGGCAGGTCGCTCGGCGGCCATGCAGGAAGACGCGCTGGATGCGCGATGCACCGGAGAGCGCGAGCTGCACCCGGGTCTCGTCGTCGTCCGACAGCCGCGCGACATCAGGAGCGAGCCGCTGCTGCTCGAGCTCGCGCAGCGCGGCGACGCCGCTCTGCCAGCGTCGAAAGAAGAAGGCCTCGTAGTGCGGCGCGTCCGCCAGCCGCCGAATGCGCACGCTCAGCTCGGTGATCACGCCGAACGCGCCCTCCGAGCCGAGCAGCAGGGCGCGCAGGTCGGGCCCGGCAGCTGATGCCGCCCCGCGACCGAGTCGCAGCTCGCCGGCCGGGGTCTGCACGACGAGAGCGACGACCAGCTCGTCGAAGCGGCCGTAACCGGTCGACGCCTGACCGGACGAGCGCGTTGCTGCATAGCCACCGAGGCTGGCGTACTCGTGCGACTGCGGGAAGTGGCCGAGAGTGAGCCCGCGCGCGTTGAGCAGTGCCTCGGCGGCCGGCCCGCGCACACCCGGCTCGAACGTCGCGGTCAGGGATTCCTCGTCGACGGCGAGCAGGCGATCGAGCCGCTGCAGGTCGAGAGCCACGACGCTGTCGAACGAACCGCGCAATGGCGCAACGCCACCCACCACGGACGTACCGCCGCCGAAGGGGACGACGGCGATGCGCCGCTCTGCGCACGCGGCGAGCACGGCGCGCACCTCCTCCGCCGACCCCGGCACGACCACGGCGTCCGGCGCGTGGACGACGCCGCCGCGCAGGGCCAGCAGGTCCAGGTAGCTGCGGCCGGCTGCGCAGCGGATCCGGCTGGTGTCGTCGGTGCGCACGTTGTCGGGCCCGACCACGTCGGCGAGCGCGGCCCGGTCGGCATCGGACAGCTGTCCTGGCGCCGGCCGGATCGGCACCGGTCGGGACGGCTTTGTCCGGCCGATCTCGCGGCGCAGCCAGTCGGCGGCGTGCGGCGGTAGCCCGGTGCGGCGGGAGGGGTCGCCCCACCCGGCGATGGCCAGCTCAGTCGTCATGCCGTACAGTGTGACACATGACGTCACACTGTCACATAGGCCGATGACGACGCCCGTGCTGGACCCGCTGCTGGCAGCGACGCGCGACTGCGTCATGGACGTCGGCCTGAAGCGGACCACCCTCGCCGACGTGGCGCGCCGGGCGGGCGTCAGCCGGATGACGGTCTACCGGCAGTACGGCGATCTGCAGACGATCGTCAACAAGCTGCTCGAGTGCGAGCTGCTGGCGCTCATCGACGAGGCCCGAGACGCCGTTGCCGACCTGCCGACGGCGCGCGAGCGGCTGGTCGAGGCAGGTGTGCGCACCGTCGAGGCCCTGGCGCACCACCCGCTCTACCGACGCGTGCTCGACCTCGATCCCGAGCTGCTGCTGCCGCTGGTGGTGGACCGGTTCGGCTCGACCCAGAAGGCATCGATCGACCTGCTCGCCGAGCAGGTGGCGGAGGGACAGCGCGACGGCAGCATCCGACCGGTCGATCCGCGGCTGGCGGCCACCTGCCTGCAGCTCACTGCGCAGTCGTTCGTGTTCTCGACCCGCGTCGTCGAAGGGCAGCCGGTCTCCATCGAGCTGCGCCATCTCCTCGACGCCTACCTGCGGCCATGACGGGGCCTTACCTGACGCGGGAACGAAGGGCCCGCGAGCTGGACGAGCTGACGTCCATGACCGTCGACGTGCTCGTCGTCGGCGGCGGCGTGACCGGCTGCGGTGTCGCACTCGATGCGGCGAGTCGTGGCCTGTCGGTCGCGCTCGTCGAGAAGAGCGATCTCGCGCACGGCACGTCGCGCTGGTCGTCGAAGCTCGTCCACGGTGGGCTGCGCTACCTCGCCAGCGGTGACGTGGCACTGGCCTTCGAGAGCGCGCGGGAGCGCGACATCCTGCTGCGTCGGACGGCGCCGCACCTGGTGCGGCCGCTGCCCATGGTCATGCCGCTCGGCGACGACATCGGCCGTCGCGACGGTGTGCTGTTCGATGCGGGTCATCGCACCGGCGACGCGTTGCGGTTGCTGGCCGGTACGCCGCGAGCGGCGCTGCCGCGGCCTCGTCGCATCGGTGTCACCGAGACGGCGCGGCTCGTTCCCGGTGTCCGCCGCGACGGCCTGCGTGGCGGGTTGCTCAACTGGGACGGGCAGCTCGAGGACGACGCCCGGCTGGTCGTCGCACTGGCGCGCACGGCAGCGTCGTACGGCGCCCGCATCCTCACCCGGGTCAGCGCGCTCGACGCATCCGGGCGCGTTCGCGACGAGCTGACCGGGGCAACCACGCAGCTGCGGGCGCGGTCGGTCGTGAACGCCACTGGCGTGTGGGCCGCGACGCTTGCCCCGGACACGAAGCTGCGGCCGAGCAAGGGCGTGCACGTCGTGCTGCCGGCGGCGGTGCTCGGCAACCCGACGGCGTCGATGACGGTTGCGGTGCCGGGGGAGCGGAACCGCTTCGTCTTCGCGCTCCCGCATCCCGATGGAGTCGTGTACGTCGGGTTGACCGACGACCCCATCGACGGTCCGCTGCCCGACGTCGCGACGGCGTCGGAGGTCGAGATCTCGTTCCTGCTCGAGACGTTGTCCCGCGGCCTCGAGCGGCCGCTGTCGCGCAGCGACGTCGTCGGCACGTACGCCGGTGTGCGGCCGCTGCTCGCCGGCGTCGACGACCGCACGGCGGACCTGTCTCGGCGGCACGCCGTCGTCGACGGCGGCCACGGGCTCTGGACCGTGCTGGGCGGAAAGCTCACGACCTACCGGCGGATGGCTGAGGACGTCGTCGACAAGCTCACCGAGGTGCCCTCGCGCACCCGCGACCTGCCGCTCGTCGGCGCGACCGGACCGACGCCGCGCGACGTTCCGCCCAGGCTGGTGCGCCGCTACGGCGCCGAGGCGCGGGAGGTCGCGGCACTCGCCGACGGCAACCCCGGCCTGCTCGAGCCGGTCGCAGCCGGCCTGCCCGTGCTGGGTGTCGAGCTGCGGTGGGGCGTCGTTGCCGAGGGCGCGTTGACGCCTGCGGACCTGCTCGAGCGGCGTACCCGCCTGTCGCTCGTCGAGAGCTGGCACGCCGCCGCCGCGACGGCGGCAGCAGAGGCACTGGCGGTGCCCGTCTAGGTCGCCGCGCGGATCAGGTCGAGCAGCTCTTCGATCCGATCCGGTCGCGTTCGGTGCGACAGGATGCAGACCCGCAGGAACAGCTTGCCGCGCACCGGCGCCGCAGACAGCCACATCCGGCCGCTGCCGTTGATCGCATCCAGCAGGCGCTGCGCGTCTTCGTCGCTGCCGTCGCGCGGGCGGAACGCGACCAGGGACAGGTCCGGCGGCCACGGCACGTCGAGGGAGGCGATCGTCGTCAGCTCGTCGTACACGTGTCGGGCCAGGTCCAGCTTCTCGTCGAGTGCGTCGACGAAGGTCTGCACACCGTGCAGGTGCAGCGGCAGCCACAGCCGAAGTCCGCGGAAGTCGCGGGTGAGCTCGGGTGTGTACGACGAGAAGTCCGGCAGTCCGGCGTCGTCGGACTGCGGTGGCAGGTAGTCCGCGTGCACGTCGTGCGCGCGACGCAGGGTCTCGCCGTCGCGCGCGAGCAGGCAGCCGGTTCCGTACGGCAGGAACAAGCCCTTGTGCGGGTCGAGCGTGATGCTGTCGGCCCGTTCGATGCCCGCGAGCGCAGCGCGGCCGCGTTGGGTCAGCTGGAAGAACCCGCCGTACGCCGCGTCGACGTGCAGCCACAGCTGCTCCTCGCCGGCGAGGCTCGCCAGTTGGCCCAGCGGATCCACGGCACCGGTGCCGATCGTCCCCGCGCTCGCGACGACGAGAAACGGCCGACGGCCGGCCGCGCGGTCGGCGCGGATCAGGTCGCGCAGCGCGTCGACGTCCATCCGCAAGGACGCATCGGTCGGCACCACCCGGACGGCTGCGCGCGGCAGGCCGGCGATCTGCGCTGCCTTCGCGACGGAGTGGTGCACCTCGTCCGACACGTAGAGCGTTCCGTCCGAGAACGACTCACCGAGGCGGTTCGCACGTGCCGCGACAACGGCCGACAGTGTCGACATCGACCCGCCCGGCGTCAGGACACCCTGCGACTGTGCCGGGAGCCCGAACAGGTCGCAGAGCCAGCGCAGCACACTCGCCTCCAGCTGCACCAGTGCAGGTGCCGGTGCCGCGACGCCGGTGTACCGGTTGAGCGCGCAGGCGAGGAAGTCCGCGAGCGCCGACGCATACAGCCCGCCGCCCGGGATGTAGGCGACGAAGCCCGCGTTGGCCGGGTCGAAGCCCTTGCCTGCGGCGACCTGCACCGTGGCGAGCAGCTCGGTCAGGTCGCGACCGGCGTCCGGTGGGGGACCGTCGAGCGCCGACAGCAGCTCCGCGACGAGCGCGAAGTCGGAGGTGCGTGCGTCGTACCGCCTGTCGACGAAAGATGCGATCTCGTCAACGACGGCGCGGCCCATCGAACGCATCGTCTCGACGTCGGGATCGAAGGGCGAGCGAAGTGCGTCTGCCATGCCGGCACCCTAGGTGCCGGACGGGTCGGGACTCGGCGTCGTCGGCGACGGGTCGGACGGGTCAGTGGGCGAGGGCAGGGACGCGCAGCTTGAGGAACGGGACGCGCTCGAGGATGGCCGTTCCGGCCCGATGCACCGCGACGGCGTCGCGGGTGATCACCCAGGACCACATGTCATCGAGATCGGGCTCCTTGCGAGCGAGGAACGCGACGCGGCGGGCTGGTCCGCAGGCGATCAGCCCCCATTCGCCGGCGAGCGAGTCGTCGGCTCGTAGCGGGACCGTCATCGACCGGGTCCGGTCCGAGACCTGACGTGGGATGTCGGTGCCGAGGACGACGACCGTGGCGCCGCCATCGACCAGCATCTGGCAGCTGCGGTGCAACGGAGCCGGCACCACGCCGTCGCCGAGGTCGGGCAGCCACAGCAGCGCCATCGTCGTGCCCGGCAGCAGGGCGCTCGTCTCCACGGTGCGGAACCGGCCCTGCAGCGTCGTCCGGGCCGTCGGCGGGTGGGCGTCGTGGGGGACCGCGGCGACCGCCCGGCGGAACACGGACGAGGTCGGAGCCGGCGCGCGCTTGGCCGCCTGGGGAGCGCGCAGGGCGAGCACCGCCTGGCGCAGCGCGTCGCTGGTGAACTCAGGCGTGTTCGCGCCGATCGTCTCGGTCACACTTCCAGGATCGACACGGGGGCCGCGCGCCTTGACCCCCTCTTGGCGGAGGATGGATCGGACATGCCCGGCTCCCGTGACCTCGTGCCGCCCGGCTGGCCGGCGGAGGTCCTGCCGCCGCAGGCAGCCGACTGGGAGCGCAGCGCGGTCGGCTGGCTGTTCGACCTGTGTCCGCCCGACTACCGCGCTCATGACGTGCTGCGCAAGCACCCCATCGTCTTGTCCCGGTTTGCGGCGCAGCACGTCGCCGCGGCCGTGCAAGCGGCCCGGAACGGGCTGCGTACGGTCCGCGCGGAGCTCGACGGCCTGGTGGGACCGGACGCCATCGAGGCGGCGATCGCGGCGTACGACCGGGAGGGAAGGCGCCTGGTCACGGTGGGGCGCCAGGTGGAGATGGTCGCGGCGGCGCTGCGCGGCGAGCGCTGGGTGCCGCGCCTGTAGGCGCTGTGGCGAACGTAGACTTGCCGCGTGGGAGACCTGCTGGCCGGCGTGCACGGTCCCGCCGATCTCAAGCGCATGGCGCCCGAGCAGATGCCGTTGCTGGCCGCGGAGATCCGCGACTTCATGGTCGACGCGGTGTCGCGGACAGGCGGGCACCTCGGACCGTCCCTCGGTGTCGTCGAGATCACCCTCGCCCTGCACCGCGTCTTCGACTCGCCGCGCGACCGGATCATCTGGGACACCGGTCACCAGGCATACGTGCACAAGATCGTCACCGGCCGGCAGGCCGGGTTCGACACGCTGCGCAAGCAGGGCGGGCTCTCGGGTTACCCGTCCCGCGCCGAGTCCGAGCACGACATCGTCGAGAACTCCCACGCCTCGACAGCCTTGTCGTACGCCGACGGCCTGGCCAAGGCCTACCGGCTGCGCGGCGAGCGGCGGCACGTCGTCGCTGTCGTCGGCGACGGCGCCCTGACCGGCGGCATGTGCTGGGAGGCGCTCAACAACATCGCGGCCGACGACCTGCCGGTGGTCATCGTCGTCAACGACAACGGGCGTTCGTACTCGCCGACCATCGGCGGCCTGGCCGAGCACCTTGCCACACTGCGGATGAAGCCGGAGTACGAGCAGGCACTCGACGTCGTGCGCGGTGTGCTGTCGAAGACACCGCTCGTCGGGCCGCCGCTGTTCGAGGCGCTGCACGGGATCAAGCGGGGACTCAAGGACCTCATCCAGCCGCAGGTCATGTTCGAGGACCTCGGGCTCAAGTACGTCGGCCCCATCGACGGTCATGACGAGCAGGCGATGGAAGCGGCCCTGCGCCGGGCCCGCAACTTCGGCGGTCCGGTGATCGTGCACGCCGTGACGGTGAAGGGCTTCGGCTACCAGCCCGCGATCGACGACGAGGCCGACTGCCTGCACAGCGTCGGCGTCATCGACCCGCTGACCGGCAAGCCGATGACCGCGGGCGCGCAGACGTGGACCAACGTCCTGTCCGAGGAGCTCCTGGCGCTGGGGGGCGAGCGGCCGGACATCGTCGCGATCACGGCCGCGATGCTGCAGCCGGTCGGCTTGCGCGCTTTCAGCACGGCCTACCCGGAGCGGACGTTCGATGTCGGAATCGCGGAGCAGCACGCCGTGACCTCGGCGGCAGGCCTGGCGATCGGCGGCATGCATCCGGTGGTCTGCATCTACGCGACGTTCCTGAACCGCGCGTTCGACCAGACCCTGATGGACGTCGCGCTGCACTCGTTGCCGGTGACGTTCGTGTTGGACCGGGCGGGGATCACCGGGCCGGACGGTGCGAGCCACAACGGCATGTGGGACCTGTCCATCCTGCAGCTGGTGCCGGGCATCCGTATCGCTGCACCGCGTGACGGCGCGAGGTTGCGTGAGGAGCTGCGCGAGGCGGTCGCGGTGGATGACGGCCCGACCGTCGTACGGTTCCCAACCGGCGCCGTCACGCTGGACATCCCTGCCGTCGAGCGCATCGGCACCGTCGACGTCCTCGTACGCGGCGCCACCCCGGATGTGCTGCTCGTCGCAGTGGGGGCGATGGGTTCGCTCGCGGTCGAGGTCGCCGAGCGGGCGGCCGCCCAGGGCATCGGCGTCACGGTCGTCGACCCGCGCTGGGTCGCGCCGGTCCCCACGGAGCTGCTGGAGCTCGCGCGGACGCACGCGCTGGTCCTCACGGTCGAGGACAACGGCCGGATCGGCGGGGTGGGATCTCGTCTTTCGCAGGCCCTGCGCGATGCGGACATCGATGTGCCGGCCCGCGACGTCGGCATCCCCAACCGGTTCCTCGCGCACGGCACGCGCGCGCAGGTGCAGGCAGAGATCGGACTGACGGCGCAGGAGGTCGCCCGCCGGCTCGTCGAGCACGCCGCCCGCCGCGAGCCGGCCCTCGATCCCGAGTCGCACAGCGAGAAGGACCGCTCCCAGAACTAGCCCGGGCGGCTCCGATGGCCCATTGCCGTCGGATGCGTCCGCTCGCAGTGTCGAGCTGTCGCCGGTCCCGGCGGCCTGCCCGGGAGGAGCCCGTCGTGGCGCACTACCTGATCGAGGTCGGCTACACCCCGCAGTCCTGGAACGCGCAGATCGACAAGCAGGGCAACGCGGTGGACCGCATCACGCCGGCGCTCGAGGCCTGCGGCGGGAGGCTGCAGTGCCTCTACTACGCCTTCGGGGATTCGGACGTCGTCGGCGTGATCGACTTCCCGACGCCGGAGGATGCCGCCGCGTTCTCGCTCGCGATCGGCGCCTCCGGTGCGCTCCGCTCGTTCCGCACGACGCCGCTGCTCACGATCGACCAGGGCATCGCGTCGCTGAAGAAGGCAGCCGAGGTCCGCAAGGTGTACGCCGCGCCGCTCACGGTCTCGCTCCCCGAACCCACCCCGGCCCGCTAACCCCACCTCCCGTCCGCCGATAGATGGGCCACCGCGCCGATCTTCGTCTCGTACGGCGCAGTACGGCGTGTCGCGGGCATCAAGACGAAGATCGTCGCGTGAGGGGAGCGGCGGGAAGGGCGGTTAGCGGTAGAGGACGTCCTTGGCCCAGGGGTCCTCGGCGAGCGGCGGGTCGCGCAGCACGATCTGCTCGGGCCGACCGCCGTCGGCCACCTCGGTCAGCTCATCGGGGGTGATGAGCAGCGGCCGGGAGAAGCCGCGGTTCTCCGGTTCGGTCGCGCGGGCCGCTGCCGGTCCGAACGCGGGGTCGATCAGCGCCAGCCTGGTCCAGCCGCGGGTGCGCATCGGCACGATGGCGGCCCCCATCCCGTGCGCGTCCTCGGCCAGCGCCGTACGCAGCGTTCGCGAGCCGAGCAGTGTCACGACGTCGCAGTCACCCAGTGGTCGCAGCAACCCACGGGAGTCGCGGCGGAGCCGCTCGACAGCGAGCTGGCCGAGCGCGTCGAGCTTGGTGCGGGCCAGCGCCCACATCTGCTCCTGGTCGAGCCCGGCCTCGTCCAGCACCGTCGCCGGCAGCAGCACGACGCGATCGGGGTCCGACGGGTCGAGCTCCACCGCCCCGAGACCGAGGTCGAGCGCGTCGCCGAGGACGCGCTCGCGCACCCAGTCGAGCCCGGGATGAAGCACGTGGTCGACGGGGAGCCCGACCGGGCGCAGCCGCTGCACCAGCCGCTCAGGTGCGAGATCGGCTGCCCAGCGCCGGGCCTGCAGCCAGTCGGCCAGCCGACGACGGCCGGTGGTCTCCGGGTCGTGACCGGCAAGCGCCCGCCGGCACTCCGCCCAGGGAATCCACAGCGGCGGCGTGCCCGGAAGCGTGACCCCGAGCGCCGACGGCTCGATGTCGACGTCGTGCAGCACGGACACCGCGAGCACCCCACGGCGCAGCTCCGTGACACTCGGCGCCCGCATGTCTCGACGGTACCCGCGGGGGACACCCGGCACGCGGGGCAACAGGGTGACGTTCGGATCTCATCCGGCCCACCGCCCATCGAACTCACAGGTTCCACACTGCCCCTCGGTTAGCGTCCGATCGTGCGTGTGCTGGTCGTCGAGGATGAGGTGCCGCTCGCCGAGGCGGTCGCCCGCGGGCTGCGCCGCGAGGGGATGGCCGTCGACGTGGCGCACGATGGCGACAGCGGCCTGGAGAAGGCCATGGTCACCCGGTACGACGTACTCGTCCTCGATCGCGACCTGCCCGGCCGCTCCGGTGACGACATCTGCCGGCACCTCAACGCCGAGGGCTCGCTCACCAGGGTGCTGATGCTGACGGCCGCGGGCGGCCTCGCTGATCGGGTCGCCGGCCTGGACCTCGGTGCCGACGACTACCTCGGCAAGCCGTTCGCGTTCGAGGAGCTGGTCGCCCGGGTGCGGGCCCTCGGTCGCCGGGCCACGCCGATGGCGCCGCCGGTCATGGCAGGTGCGGGCGGCCTGTCCCTCGACCCGGCGAAGCGGCTGGCGACCCGTGACGGCGTACCCGTCGATCTGACGCGCAAGGAGTTCGGTGTGCTGGCGGAGCTGATGCGGGCGGGGGGTGCGGTCGTCAGCAGCGAGGAGCTGCTCGAGCGGGTCTGGGACGAGAACGCCGACCCGGCGACGACGATCGTGCGGGTCACCGTGATGACGTTGCGCAAGAAGCTCGGCGAGCCGCAGGTCATCGACACCGTTGTCGGCGTCGGCTACCGATTGGCGGACGTTCCGTCATGACGGCACGTACGACGCTTCGCTGGCGGCTCACCCTGGTCTACGGCGCGGTTGCTGCGGCGGTGGGCCTGGCGCTGTTGCTGCTGTCGCTCTACCTGGCCAACCGCGCGCTGCTCGCCAACCGCATCGACCTGCCCGGCGCGTTCGTCCCGCTGGCCAACGGGAGCGTGCTGGCGCTGGACACGTTCCAGGACCGGCTCCGCACGCAGACCCTGGGCACGCTGTTCCGCCAGGGCCTGCTCGTGCTGCTGTTCGTCGGCGCGCTCGGCATCGCGGTCGCCTACTTCCTGGCCGGTCGGGTGCTGCGCCCGCTCCAGCAGATCACCAGCACCGCGCAGCGGCTGTCCGCCGAGCAGCTCGATGCGCGCATCGCGCTGCCCGGTCCCGAGGACGAGCTCAAGGAGCTCGCCGACACGTTCGACGCGATGCTCGACCGGTTGCAGGCGTCGTTCGAGGCGCAGCGCCGGTTCGTGGCGGATGCCAGCCACGAGCTGCGCACGCCGCTGGCGGTGATGCGCACCGAGGTCGACGTCGCGCTCGCGGATCCCGGCGCCGGAGTCGAGGACCTGCGCGCAGCCGCGCTGGTCGTGCGGGACGCGACGATGCGGGCGGACCGGCTGGTCGACAGTCTGCTGCTGCTCGCCCGCAGTGACCGGCTGTCGGTCGACGGCCTGCCGCTGCGCGAGCCGGTCGAACTGGCGGACATCTGCGCGCTCGCCGTGTCTGCGGTGAAGGGTGAGGCCGAGGAGCGCGGCATCGTGCTCACGTCGTCGTACGCCCCTGCCGCCGTGCTCGGGGACCGAGGCCTGCTCGAGCGGCTCGTCGGCAACCTGGTGGAGAACGGCGTGCGGCACAACGTCGACGGGGGCTGGGTGCGGGTCGACGCGGGGACGGTCGAGGACCGCGCCCGTGTGCAGGTGATGAGCACCGGCCCGGTCGTGCCGGCCGACGAGGTGCCTCGGCTGTTCGAGCCGTTCCGGCGGCAAGGCGTCGCACGTACGGCGCGCCGCGGCGCGGGCCTGGGCCTGTCCATCGTGAAGGCTGTCACCACCGTGCACGGAGGGGCGGTGACGGCCGAGGCGCGCCCGGGCGGGGGGCTGACCGTCACGGTCGACCTACCCGGCTGCCGCCGCGAGCAGGACGCGGACTAGTCCGAGCGGGCCAATCCGGCACCAGTTACGGCAAACCCGAGCGCGGCGGACGGCCTGGCGGCCACACTCGTGCCAGACCAGGGGGCCGACGAGAAGGAGGGCTGCGTGCCGATCGGGACCGCAGTGCAGGCCAACGTGACGGCGATGCTGACGATCGTGGTGGCGGCGATCGTCGTGGGCACGCTTCTCATCGCGCTGCGCCGGGTGCTCGACGAGCGCCAGGCCCGCCCGCTGCTCCCGCTCGACGACCGGCCGCCCGTCGGCCTGGGCCGACTCGTCCCGGTCGGCTCGCAGGTCGAGGACGAGTGCCGTCGCGGCATGGCGGCACTCGAGAGCTGGCTGCTCTCCCGCCGGCACGCCGGCCCCGAGGGCACCTGAGAACCGGGTGGGTGGTCGCGATCCGAGGGGGGTCGCGGTCACCCACCCCATCCGCGATTCCGCGCCGCCGAGGGGGCGGCGCGGCATCCTGACCGGCTGAGGCCGCGCCCCCACTGGGGGCGCGGCCTCAGCGGGTTGCAGTCGTCAGACCCCGGCAGCAGTGACGACCATGTCGGTGATGAAGCCGGCCGCCAGGCCGAGCAGCAGACCCCAGCCCAGCAGGTCCTTGCGGCCGCGGTTGGCGAGGCCCAGGAGCTGCACCACGACGTACAGGATCGACCCGGCGGCAAGCGTCAGGAACGCGACGGAGAGCGGCACGTTCGTGACCGCGTGGCCGATCGCGGTCCCGGCGAACGTCGGACCACCGCCGATCAACGCCAGTCCGAGCAGGAACGCCCAGCTCGGCCGGTCCTCGTCGGCGGCGCGGTCCGCCGCAAGCGGCGCGACGATGCCGAAGCCCTCGGTCGCGTTGTGCAGTCCGAAGCCGATGACCAGCAGGGTGGCAAGGGCGATGTCGCCGCTCGCGGCCGAGGAGCCGATCGCCAGGCCCTCCGCGAAGTTGTGCAGGCCGATCCCCACGGCGATCAGCAGGGCGAGCCGCCGGGCGGGTGACCACGACGAGATGCCGGCGGTGCGGGCGTCCAGCTCGCCGACGGCCATCGTGCCGGGGCCGAACCGCTTCGTGCCGGCGGCGCTGAGCCGCCGCTCGTAGTAGACGAGGGCCATCAGGCCGATGGTGAGACCTGCGAAGAACAGCGCGGCGTAGCCGACTGCCTCGCCGAGACCCCCGTTGCCCTGGTGGTAGCTCCTGAGCGCCTCGTCGATCGGCTCGAACGCCCCCGCGAGCACGTCCCAGAGCAGGAACAGCAGGATCCCGATGGCCACGGCGTTCAGCAGCTGACGCAGCCGCGGTGCCGGTGTCCGCATCCGGCCCATCGGCATCCCGAGCAGGATCGTCGCGCCCGCGATCCCCCCGAGCAGCAGCGTCCGGCCGGTTCCCACAGCGTGACTCCCTCGATCGGCTTAGGGCAGCCTAACTTGACCTGCTGGCCGCGGCGATGTGCGGTGCGTCACGGACATAGGTGATGTACGGCGGGTGCTCGACGTCGGCGCGAAAGCCCAGCCGCTCGAGGACCCGACGCGACGGCGCGTTGCCGATGAGGGCGTCCGCTGTGATCCGGCTTACCCCCGGCTGCCGCTCGACCCATGCGGCCAGGACGCCCACCGCTTCGGTCCCGATCCCGCGGCCGCGGGCCGGGCCGGCGAGGCCGTAGCCGATCTCGACGTCGCCCCGGTCGTCCGGGCCGCCCAGCCAGCCGCACTCGCCGAGCAGCTCGCCGTCCACCGTGATGAGAAACGTCCCGTGAGCGGGACCGGGCCCGCCGTGCTCGGCCAGCGGCCGCAGCGCGTCGGCGGTGTCGGCGTGCGGCCAGCCGGGCGCTGCGGTCAGCCCGGCGCGGGCCACCGCATCGACCAGGCCCGCACCGCCGACGACCGCGACGGACAGCGCATGCGGCACCGGGATCAGCGCGACCCGATCTCCTACGAGCTTCACGCGTCGCCGAGGTCCTCAGGGTCGCCCGCCGCGTCGGTCGTTGCCGGCTCCGGGGGGTCCGGCAGCACCGCCGCCAGCGGACTCGCGACGATGCCAACCTGCCAGCCGCGCGCGCCGGACCTCGTCAGGGCCCTCGCGACCGACGCCTCGGTCGGGTCGGCGGGCGGTTGCCAGGCCAGCCGGCGGACGGCCTCGGGCTGGATGAGGTTCTCGGCGGGCATGGTGTGCGCCTCGGCCAAGGCCGTGACGACGGCGCGTACGCGCGCCAGCCGGCGAGCCGCCACGGGGTCGCGCTCGGCCCAGCGGTTGGGCGGCGGGGGGCCGTCCCCGGACGGCAGCGGCAGGGGGAGCTGGTCCTCGGGCAGGCGGGCCGCATCGGCCAGCGCCCCGAACCACGTCTCGACGTGCCGCCTGGTGGCCCGGCCGCCGAAGACCGGGAGGGCCAGCAGCTCCGCGGGGGAGGCGGGGGCGGCCGCGACCGCGGCGATGATCGCCGCGTCGGGCAGGATCCGGCCGGGCGCGGTGTCGCGGCGGCGGGCCATCGCGTCGCGGGCCTCCCACAGAGCGCGTACGCCGGCGAGCTGGCGCCTGCTGCGCAGCCGGTGGATGCCCGATGTGCGCCGCCACGGGTCGGTGCGCGGCGCGGCTGCGGGCGCGCGCAGCACCGCCTCGAACTCCTCGTGCGCCCACGCGAGCTTGCCCTGCGCGGTCAGCTCGGACTCGATCCGGTCGCGCAGCTCGATGAGCACCTCGACGTCGAGCGCGGCGTAGGCCAGCCACGAGTCGGGCAGCGGTCGGGTGGACCAGTCGGCCGCCGAGTGCCCCTTCTCCAGCCGGATGCCGAGGACGTTCTCCACCATGGCGCCCAGGCCGACCCGCTCGAACCCGGCCAGCCGGCCGGCCAGCTCCGTGTCGAAGATCCGCGGCGGCACCATGCCGACCTCGGCCAGGCAGGCGAGGTCCTGCGAGGCGGCGTGCAGGATCCACTCGTCGCCCTGGAGCACGGCCGACAGGGCCGACAGGTCCGGGCAGCCGATCGGGTCGATCAGCGCGGTGCCCGCCCCGTCCCGGCGCAGCTGGACCAGGTACGCGCGCTGGGAGTAGCGGTAGCCCGACGCGCGCTCGGCATCGACCGCGATCGGGCCTCGGCCGGCGGCGAACCGCTCGATGACCTCGGCGAGCCGGGCAGCATCCTCGGTGACCGGTGGGACGCCGTCGCGCGGCGTGAGCAGCAGCTCGGGCTCGGGCCCGGTGGGCTCGGTGCCGGGGGGGTCGCCGGACACGCCCTCCTCGTGACCCGGCAGGGTCGATGTCACGGCAGGAGCGTACGGCGGAACCCCCCGGAAAGCCCGGAAGGCGCCCGAACGCGCCCCCGCGGTCACCCCTTGCGTCCGAGTCAGCGGTCGCCGGCGCAGCCAGAGCCTCGGACGTAAGCGCGAAGCGAACGTGCGTGGCTCCGCAGCCGGGCGGTTGCGTCCGAGTCCGGGGTCGCTCGGGCGGCCAGAGCCTCGGACGTAAGTCGAGGGTGTTAGCGGATGACGCCGGCGCGCATGGCGAGCGCGACCATCTCGGCGCGGTCGCCGGTGCCCAGCTTGCGGGCGATTCGGGCCAGGTGGCTCTTGACGGTCAGGGCCGACAGGCCGAGGACGTCGCCGATCTGCTTGTTCGACTGGCCGTCGGCGACGAGTCGGAGCACCTCGATCTCGCGACCGGACAGCTCGGAGACGCCGGTGTCGACCGGACCACCGCGCAGGCCCGCGGCCAGCAGCGAGGCGACCGACGGGTCGGCGTACACGCCGCCGTCGAGGACGCGGCGTACGCCGTCAGCCACGACGAGCGGGGAGGCGGACTTGAGCAGGTAGCCCTGGGCGCCGGCCACGAAGGCGGCGCGGACCGAGTACGGGTCGTCGGCGGCGGACAGCACGACGAGCCGCTGCCAGCCGGCGGAGCGCAGGTCGGCGAGCAGGTCGAGGCCGGAGCCATCGGGCAGGCCGAGGTCGAGGACGCAGAGCTCACGGGGGCCGGACAGGTTGGCGCGGGCGCGGGCCTCACCGATGGTGGCGGCCTCGACGACCTCGCGGGCACCCATCATCTTCAGTCGCGCCACCATCGACTCGCGGACGAGCGGGTGGTCGTCGACGACCATCGCCGTGAAGCCAGGGGCGTCTTCCGACGTGCCCTGGGCCGGGATGCTGTCGATCGCGTGGTCGAGACCGGCTGCCACCGCGTCCTCCGTGTCATGTGTTCGGCACTTCATGTCAGCGCGCCTGGGCGCGCCGTTCACTCTCTGTCTCGGCCGCTACCCACCGTGGCTGTAGTCCCGGGCACAGATCGACTGACCCGACCGGCCGAGCGTGGCGCGGGCAGGTGCAGTAGGCCGAACGGGGGACAAGCGCCGCGAACGCTGGAGTCGGGCCCGGCAGATGCCGACGTGTGAGCAACAGATTCGGTATGCCCCGCCCGCCCTGGAGCCCTGCTTTGTCCGTCTTCCCCGCCGTGGCCCGCCGTTCCGGCGTGTCCCTGACGCTGGTCGCGCTGCTCGGCGCGACCACGCTGACCGCCGGGAGTGGTCCGGTGCTGCAGGCGGTCGTGGCCTACGACGGTGCCGCCGTCTCGGTGCCGGGCGTCTCGGTGCGGCAGGAGCTGCACGCGATCAGCGAGGCCGTGGTTCGCGGTACGCCGGCTGCGCTGGCCCGGCTGGCAGCAGCCCGCGGCGTCCTGGGCGTCTTCCCCGACGACCGGGTGGTGCTGTCCGGCCGGCCCGGCGGAAGTGGCACCGGCGTCTCGGCCGCGGACGGCCTCGGCGGATCGGCCGGCAAGAAGGGCTCCGGTCGTGGCGTGACGGTCGCCATCGTCGACACGGGCGTCGCGGACACCCAGGCGCTCGACCGCGCGTCGGGCCGGCTCGTCGACGGCGTCGACACGTCCCCGCTCACCACGGGTGCCGCGCCGGTCACGTCCGGCCGGTTCGGTGACGGCCACGGGCACGGGACGTTCATGGCCAGCCTTGTCGCCGGCGGCCCGGTGGAGGGCACGGGCAACATGGCCGTCGGCATCGCGCCCGCCGCGACCGTCGTGGTCGTGAAGGTCGCCGACGCCTCTGGCGAGACGTCGCTGTCCTCGGTCGTCGCCGGTCTGGACTGGGTCACGGCGCACGCGGACACGATCGACATCGCCAACCTGTCCTTCAGCCACAGCCGGCCCGGCAACGGCTACGGCGCCGACCCGCTGAACGCGGCGGTCGAGCGGGTGGCGCAGGCCGGCGTCGTGCCGGTCGTCTCGGCCGGCAACAGCGCCGACGAGGTGGGGGACCCGGGCTTCGACCCGCGGGCGCTGACCGTCGGTGCAGCCGACCTCAAGGGCAAGAAGCCGGTCGTCGCGCCGTTCAGCGGCAGCGCCGTCGCGGCCGGCGTGCAGAAGCCCGACCTCGTCGCCAACGGCGTCAGCGTCCTCGGCGTGCTGCCCGAGGACGCCCTCGTTGCCCGGCAGAACCCCTCGGCGTACGCCGGCGGTGGCCTGTGGCGCGGCACCGGCACCAGCCAGGCGACCGCGGTCGTGAGCGGCGCCGCCGCCCTGTTGCTGCAGGCGCACCCGACCGCCACCCCTGCCCAGGTCAAGGCCTCGCTGCGCGCCTCGGCGCGCGACCTGCCCGGCTTGCGCGACGGCCGGGGGCTGCTCGACCCGACCGACAAGCTCGTCTCCGGTCCGGACGGCGCCGCGCTCGACGGCGGCGGCGACCTCACCGGTGAGGGCACGTTCGATGCCTCCTCGTGGTCGGCCTCCTCCTGGAGTGCCTCGTCGTGGAGCGCCTCTTCGTGGTCCGCGTCGTCGTGGTCCGGGGCGACCTGGAACGGCGAGAGCTGGACCGCCTCCTCGTGGTCGGCCTCATCGTGGAGCGCGTCGTCCTGGTCCGCCTCGTCCTGGAGTGCTGCGGCATGGCCCGCGTCGTGAGCCCGCCCCGCCGTTGGGCGGGGCCGGCCGGCCGGGTGCGCCTCGTCGCCGGCATCAGCATGGTCGCCGCGGTGCTGCTGTGCGTCCTCGCGGGTTGGGGCGACGTCGCGTGGTGGGCGCCGCTGCTGCTCGCCACGGTCGTGGCCATCTCCGAGGTCGCCGTGGTTCACCTGCAGTTCGGGCGGCAGCGGTGGACCTTCTCCCTGACCGAGGGCGCACTCGGCGCGGCCTGGGTCGCCTCGACCGGCGCCTGGTCCGTCGCTGCGGTGCTCGCCGGTGTCGCGATCGCGCAGTCCGTGCGGCATCAGCCCCGGCTGAAGCTGGAGTTCAACGTCGCGCAGTTCGCGCTGTCGACCGCGGCCGGGTCCTACGTCGCCTCGCTGCTCGGCGGCAACATCCCCGGTGCCATCGCCGGCATGGCCGTGTTCTTCGCGGTCAACCACACCCTCGTCGGTGTCGCGGTCTCGCTGACCAGCCGCCGCAAGCTCATCCCGCTCCTCGCGTCGAGCGCGCCACTGTCAGCCGTGCATACCGCGGGCAACTCCTCCATCGGTCTGCTCGCTGCCTTCCTGGCGACGACGGCGCCGCTGGGCCTGCTGGGCCTGCTCGTGCCGCTTGCTCTGCTGTGGTCGTCGTACGACCAGCAGACCCGGCGTACGGCGGAAGCCCGCCTGTTCGCAGAGCTCGCCCGCGGCCAGGAGCAGGCCACCGGTCGGTCGACGGACGTGTCCGCGCAGGTCGTCGTCACCGCGGCGGCGCGGCTGTTCGGCGGTGCCGACGTCGAGATGGTCGTGCTCGCCGCCGACGGTCCAGTGCGGTACGCCGGCGACGAGAGCGGTGTGCCCGAGCGGCGCCGCGTCGACCCCGAGGCCTTCGACGAGCCGTGGGTCCTGCGTGCGCTCGGTGCGCGCGGTGTCGCCACCGGCACTGAGGACGAGCGGCCCTGGTGCTCTGCCGTCCTCGGTGAGCCCAACGCGCCACTGGCCGTGCTCATCGCCCGTCGTCCGCGCGGCTCTGCCGGCTTCGGCCGCCGTGAGATCCGTCTTGCCCAGGTGCTTGTCGGCCAGGCCGAGTCGTGGCTGTCGGTCGCCGACCTCACCGTTCGCCACCAGGCCGCATCCGACCAGGTCGCCGCCGCCGGCGAGGCCGCCAAGAACCTCGGCGACATCGGGGCCGCGACCGCACCCGCGCTGCAGGTGCTGCGCGAGTCCGCCGACCGGCTGGCCCGACTGGCCGAGAGCGCGGGTGGTGCCGACGACATCGTCGAGGAGCTGCACCTGGTCGAGCGCGCCGTGGCCTCGCTGCTGGGTGCGATCGCACTGGCCGCCGAGCCGGATCTGATCGGCGTGACCGGCGGCAGCCGGGTGACGGACGCGCCGACGTCGACGCGCCCCGCGACCGACTGGACGACCACGGGCGTGCTCCGGTGACCGAGGCGAGCCCCCGCCGCGGCCGGCTGCCGCTCGCTGTCTTGGCAGGTGCGCTGTCGGCGGGTTCGGTGCTCATCGTCGGAGGTGTCGCCGCCGCACTGCTGCGTGCCTCGGGGGCGCTCACCCTGCACGCCGTCGAGGCACTCGCTGCCGGGACCACGGTCGGCCTCGCACTGTCCGTCGTACAGGTCATCGCGGCGAGCCGGCTGGCAACCGGGTTGCGCGGACTGCACTCCGACGCTGTGCAGCGGCTGCACGATCCGTCCGCCCCCGTGGGCCGCCCGGGGCGGCGGCGGATCACGGCACTGGCGAGCACCGAAATGTCCGAGCTGGCAAGGGTTCTCGACGCACTGCACCTGCGGGTGCGGGTCGGTGACGAGGTCGGCGAGCGGCATCGCCGCGACGCCGAGACCGCCGGTGCCGGGGTCTTCGAGCTCGTGTCCGGCCTGGTGACGGCCGAGGAGGGGGCCCGCGGCCAGCTGGCCGCTGAGCTGCACGACACCGTTGCGCAGTCGTTGATGATCGCCCGCGGCCTGCTCGCTACCAACCCGTCGACGGCCGCGGAGTTGGCCAAGCTCTCGGACTACGTCGAGGACGCCGAGGAGCAGGTCCGCGCCGTCATGGCGCGCACCCGGCCGCCGGCGCTTCGCGATGGCGACCTCGCATCAGCGGTGGGCAACCTGCGCGCCGACATGAACCAGCGGTACGGCCTCCAGGTGCACGTGAGCTGGCCGGACTCGCCGTACCCGCTGCCTCTGGCATCCGCGATCACCGTCTACCGGTTCTTCCAGGAGGCGCTGCTCAACGTCGTGAAGCACGCCGACGTCGATGACGCCTACGTCAGCCTGCGCGTCGAGGAGGACGTGGTCTTCGCCGTCGTGCGCGACGAGGGTCCCGGCTTCGACCCCGACAAGGTGCGCCCCGACCGCGGCCGGCACGTCGGTCTCGGCCTGCTCCGCGAACGGGCGCGACTGTCCGGCGGCGGCCTCGACGTGGCGAGCGCGCCGGGTGAGGGGACGACACTCACGCTTCGCCTGCCGCGGCCGGCATCACTCGCTCCGCCGACCCCCGTCGGGCTGCCCGCGCAGCGCGGCGAACGCAAGCCGAGGGTGCCCCGCACCGTCGAGGCCGCGTCAACGCGGGTGCAGGGCCGCGACGCCGGGGGGCGGTAGGCCCGCGGTCGCACACAGCAGGTCGCACCAGGCCCGGAGGTGCTCACCGAGGTCGAGGGTCCCGTCCGCCAGTGGCAGGGCGGTCCACGACGCGCGGATCTCGACCTCGCTCTCCTCCTCGGGGTCCTCGAGGCTCCCGAACCGGCAGGAGACCGTGCGGGTGACCGTGCCACCCGCCGCGGTGTGCAGCGCGCCGCGGTCGGTCAGCGACTCGGTCAGCCAGGACCAGCCGACGGCCGCCAGTGCCGGGTCGGCAGCCATCTCCGACTCCACGTCGGCCGACACGAACGCCACGATGCGGGTGTCACCACGCCAGCCGTCCTGCCCCGCCGGGTCGTGCAGCACCACGAAGCGACCACTTGCCACGTCGGCGTCGCCGCGGGTGACGTCGGCCGCCACCGCGATGGCGTACGGCGCGAGCTTGCGGGGGGCCGGGACCTCGCGCAGGGCCAGCCCGGGGCGTCCGGATTCGGCCAACGCGGCGAACAGCGTCGCGGCGGCGGCGCGGAAGGCCTCCGGCGCCGTGCCCGGCCCCGGTGGCGGTTCGAGCTGCACGGTCACTTCGCGACGGTACGTCTCGGCGGCCGCCCTGGCGGCATGACGCGCCGAGCCGATCGCGTCCCACGACCTAGGCTCGCCCGATGTCGGCCCTGCTCGCCCTGCTGTCGAGCTGCCTGTGGGGGGTGTCCGACTTCCTGGGCGGCACGGCGTCGCGCCGGTTGCCGGTCACGAGCGTGCTGGGCCTGTCGCAGCTGACCGCGCTGGTCCTTCTGGTGCCGGTCGCCCTCGTCACAGGTGCCGTCGACGCGCCGCGTTCGTACGTGCTGCCGGCCGCCGTCGCCGGTGCCGTCGGCATCGCCGCTCTCGGCATGTTCTTCCGGGCGCTGTCGATCGGGACCATGGGTGTCGTGGCACCGGTCGCCGCCCTGGGTGTCGCGGTGCCCGTCGTCGTGGGCCTCGTGCGAGGGGAGACCCCCAGCTCGTGGCAGCTCGTGGGCATCGGCGTCGCGGTGCTCGGCGTCGTGCTGGCCAGCGGGCCCGAGATGTCCGGCGAGGGCGCGGGCGGCGCCACCGCGCTGCTGCTCGCGGGCGGCGCGGCCGTTGGCTTCGGGCTGGTGCTGCTGCTCGTCGCGCAGGCCAGCGAGGGCGACAGCGGGTCCATCGTGATGACGCTGCTGACGATGCGGCTGACGTCGGTCACGCTGCTGACGTTGCTGCTGCTCGCGGTCGTCCGTCGTCGTGGGTGGGACCTGCATGTGGGGAGAGGCGACGCCGTACTGATCCTGTCCATCGGGGTGTTCGACGTCGCCGCCAACGGGACGTACGCCGTGGCGTCGCGGTCGTCACTGGTCAGCGTCGCGTCAGTGCTCGCGTCGCTCTACCCCGTCGTCACCGCGCTGCTTGCCTACCGCGTGCACGGCGAGCGGCTGCGGCGCGTTCAGGTCGTCGGTGTGGCCGCATCGCTCATCGGTGTCGCGCTCCTCGCCGGTGGTTGAGCGACGTCGGGGGCAGAGCCGCGGCTACGAGATCAGGCAGCGTGATGGGTGCCCTTACGCTGTGGCTCGTCGATGGGCGTCAGGTTGCGCAGCGTGAGGCCGAAGCCGCACTCCATGCACGCGAGGTCGAGGCAGTCGACGCCGTGGCCGTCGTCGCACGGGGGCTGCTCGAACAGGGTCTGGGTGGAACAGCCGGGACACCAGCGGAACTCAACGCGCATCGCGCACCTCCTTCGTCGAGAACCACGCTCGCAGCAGGGTCCGACAAAACGGCGGAGGCGCGCCGCCGCCCTTCGGTGACATGGGACGATCGGCGCCCATGACCACGCCCCCGTCGTACGACTCGGCCTTCCTGCGCGCCTGCCGCCGCGAGCCCGTACCGCACACCCCCGTCTGGTTCATGCGACAGGCCGGCCGGGCGCTGCCGGAGTACCGCAAGCTGCGCGAGGGCACCGCGATGCTCGACAGCTGCATGCAGCCCGACATGGTCACCGAGATCACGTTGCAGCCGGTGCGCCGGCTCGGCGTCGACGCGGCGATCTTCTTCAGCGACATCGTGGTGCCGCTGAAGGCCGTTGGTGTCGACCTCGACATCGTTCCCGGCGTCGGGCCGGTTGTCGCGTCGCCGGTCCGGACCTCGGTGGACCTGCCGCGCGAGCTCACTCCGGCCGACGTGCCGTACATCGCCCAGTCCGTCGGTCAGCTGGTCGGTGAGCTTGCCGCGACACCGCTGATCGGCTTCGCCGGCGCGCCCTTCACCCTGGCGTCGTACCTCGTCGAGGGCGGTCCGTCGAAGAACCACGCCAAGACCAAGGCCTTGATGTACGGCGACCCGCAGCTCTGGTCGGCGTTGCTCGAGCGACTGGCCCAGATCACGCTGGCGTTCCTGCGCGTGCAGATCGACGCGGGTGCGTCGGCAGTGCAGCTGTTCGACTCATGGGTCGGTGCGCTGCCGGCCGCCGACTACCGGCGCTTCGTCCAGCCGCACTCGGCGCGAGTGCTGGCCGGAGTGAGCGACGTGCCGCGCATCCACTTCGGCGTCGGCACGGGCGAGCTGCTGCACGACCTGGGAGAGGCCGGTGCCGACGTCGTCGGGGTCGACTGGCGGGTGCCGCTCGACGAAGCGGTCCGCCGGATCGGGCCGGGCCGCGCCGTGCAGGGAAACCTCGACCCGACGCTGGTGTTCGCCCCGGCAGACGTCGTACGCAGCAAGGTCCACGACGTGCTCGAGGCCGGCAAGGCGGCCGAGGGACACGTGTTCAACCTCGGCCACGGCGTGCTCCCTGAGACCGATCCAGATGTGCTGAAGCTCATCGTCGACACGGTCCACGAGGGCTTGTAGGTCAGCGGAGCGGGCGGACCGGGAGCACGGCGCTGTCGAGGTCGCGGATGCGCAGCACCACATCGCGCAGCGGGAACACCTCGACGGTGCTGACAGCAACGGGCGTGGCTGCGCGAACGTGCCCACCGACGTGGGAGGCATCGCTGTAACCGTGCAGGTGCAGCGAGCTGCCCGCGACCGAGGTGATGGCCTGCACCGTCGGGTTGCACGCGTAGACCCCCGCGAGCACCCACGGCTGTGACGCAGCGCTGCCCCGGACCGCTTCGGCGTCGTCCAGCGACGCGGCGCCGCCGAGGGGAAGGTGGCAGACGGTCTGGTAGTCGACGGCGGCGACCAGCGATGCGCGGACAGCGGCGAGGCCGACGTTGGCGTCGGCGCACCTCTCGGCGACGGCGGCGTGCAGGTCTGCCCCGGCCGGCACCCGCACCTCGACGCGGAGGTCGGGGTCGGCCACGCCCACCGCTACGAACGGCAGCCGGGCCTCGGAGCCGTCCTCCGCCATCGACGGCGAGGTCAGGTGCAGGTCCTCTACGCGCGCGTCGCGCAGGAGGTCGACGACCTTCGCGGCTGGGCTGGCGCCGGGATCGGCCCACCAGATCGCCGGGCGTCCCGCTGAGCCGTCGACGATGACCTCGCCGTTGCGCCGGTACCAGTTCGTCGTACCGATCCCGCACACCGGCCAGCAGGACGGGAAGTCTGCGAGCGCTGCGGTGAGCTCGTCGAGAGCCACGCTGTGGAAGTAGTCGCCCCGCAGCAGCCGCTCGACGGTGTTGAAGGCCAGCAGCGTGGATCGCGGTGTTGCAGGTGATGCCGGCATGCCGCCCCCCAGCAGCGGACGCGATCGGCGCTCGCGTCGGTGCGGCCATGCTAGGCAGTCAGCGTCGGCCCGTGGGCGTACGGCGGAGCGTCGTGGCAGCGACGGCGGCAGCGGCGAGGAGCAGGGCGGCGGCGCCGGTGAGGGCGAGCCGGGTGCTGTTGACGTAGGAGACCGCCGCGAGATGGCGCAGCTTGAGCAGCGCGTCCAGGCCCACAGTCGGTCCGGCCCGCTTGACGACCTCGGTCTGGTCCTCGCCGCGCAGCACCGCGTCGACGAGCACGGCCGACTTGGCCGGCGTCACGCCCAGGGCGACCAGGCGGCTGGTGAGGTCGGCAGCAAGCCGGGACACCACGACGGCGCCCAGGCCACCGATCGCGATGATCCCGCCGAGCTCTCGCGCCGCGTTGACGACAGCCGCCGCCAGTCCTCGTCGTTCACTCGTCACCGCATCGAGTGATGCGGCGACGACCGGAGCGCCGGTGAGGCCGAGGCCGACACCGATCGCGCCCAGCAGCAGCCCGAGCGCGGCCGCACCGATGCCCGGCGAGAGCGCACCTGCCAGTAGCAGCAGCCCGATGGCGGAAAGGACGAGCCCGCCGACGACGGGCAGTCGTGGACCGCGCCGATGAGCGAAGCGCGCAGCCGGGACGGCTACGACGACGAGCCCCACGGTGAGGGGCAGCAGTCGCAAGGCTGCCGGTAGTGCGTCCCGCTGCTGGACGAGCTGCAGGAACAGGCTGAGGAAGACCAGCAGCACGAACACCGCGAGGCTGGCCGCGAGGGCGGCTGTCGTCGTACCGAGAAATGTCCGCTCCGCGAACAGGCCGTGCGGCAGGAGCGGATCGGCAGTACGCCGCTCGACGAGCGCGAACCCGACCAGCGCCAACACCCCGACGGCTGCGCTGATCGCGACGGCACGCGTCCAGCCGTCGCGGCCGACGAGGACGACGGCGTACGTCGTCATGGCCAGGCCGAGCGCGACGAGCACCTGACCGGGGAGATCGAGGCGGCGGCCGGCGACCCGGGGTGCGCCACGTGGAGCGAGCAGCACGACGACCGCGATCGCGATGCAGAGCGGGACGTTGACCTCGAAGACGAGCTGCCAGCCGTGCGCCGCGACCAGCACTCCCCCGACGACGGGACCGACCGCGAGGGCAAGCGCGCCGGTGGCGGCCCAGCTGCCGACGGCGCGGGCGCGTGGCCCGGCGTCGGGATATGCCTCGGCCAGGACGGCCAGCCCGCCGGGGATCACCAGCGCCGCACCGGCACCCTGCACGACCCGGGCGGCCACCAGCGCGGACACCGATCCCGCGGCGGCACAGGCGACGGACGCGCCGGCAAAGATCGCGAGGCCGGTCACGAAGACACGGCGTCGACCCGCGATGTCGGCGAGCGCGCCGCCGGTGAGCAGCAGTGCCGCAAGGGCGACGGTGTAACCGGTGACGACGCCCTGCAGGCCGGACACGCCCGCGCCCAGGTCGCGCTGGATGTCGCGGAGCGCGACCGCGACGACGGTGTTGTCGAGGGTGGCGGTGAACGACGCCAAGCAGGTCGCGACCAGGACCAGCTGACGTCGCTCCACGCGCCGGAGCGTAAGGCGGTCAGGCCGCCGCGACCCGACGGCGCCACCAGAGCGCCCCGCCGATCACCACCGCGAGCACCGGGAGGAACGGCAGCAGCGCGCCGACCGCGGCGGCTGCGACGCGCGCCGCCGCCGTGAAGGCGTGCCAGCCACCGTTGAGGCCGCTGGTGAACCCGATCGTGGTCGCCAGCTTCGGCTTCGGCTTTGGGGCCTGGCTGGTGAGGGAGAGGGTGATCTCCGACATCGCGACCTGGCCGGAGATGGCGCGCACGCGTTGCTGCAACGACTCCAGGTCGGCCTCCCGTCGCGAGAGCTCGGCCTCGATGCGCACGACGTCGTTGAGGTTGCCGGCCTGGTCGAGCAGCGCGCGGACGCGCGCGACGCTGGTGCGCTGCGTGGCCAGCCGGCTGTCGAGGTCGACGACTTCGTCGGTGACGTCGTCGGTGCCGAGCCGACGGGAGAGCTCCTCGCCGAGTGCGCTCAGCCGGGACAGGCTGGTCCCGAGTCGAGCCGGCGGCACGAGCAGCTGCAGCGATGCCGTCGGGTGCGATGCCTGCAGGTCGAGCTGCTCATCCGAGCGCTCACCGCCTGCCGCTTCGACCGTCTGCTCCGCCTCGGCCGCTGCCTTCTTCACGTCGTCGACGCGGACCTGCAGCTGCGCCGTGCGGATCAAGGAACGCGGGACGGTGACCGGCTTGGCCTTGTCGACGACCGGTTTCACCTGCTCACTCGTGCCGGCGGGAGGTGCGGCCTTGGCGTCGGCGCCGGCAGCCTTCGACATGGCCCCGCTGCCGGCGCTCTCGCCGCCTCCGCCGCAGCCGGCGAGCAGCACGAGCAGGGCGATGACAACGGCGATGCGACGCATGGCAGCTCCTCGGTCGGGTTGCCGGTTGGACGTCGCAGGATCCGCGCCGGTTGCGTTCGACGGGTATCGGGATCGTCACGACCTACTCTCGATTCGTGTCCACTGCCCGTCCGACCGTCGCGGTCGTCGGGGGTGGCATGGCGGGTCTCGCCGCCGCGTACGCCCTGCGTGACGTCGCCGACGTCATCGTCGTGGAGGCGTCGTCGCGGGTCGGCGGGAAGCTACGCGTGAGTGACGTCGGTGGCGTCGCAGTCGACGAGGGTGCGGACTCCATGCTGCGGCGGGTGCCGCAGGGTGTCGACCTCGCTGTCGCTGCCGGACTCGGTGACGAGCTGACGTCACCGGCGACGGGCGCGGCCTTCGTCCGGGCCCGTGGCCGGCTGCTGCCGCTGCCAACCGGCACGGTGCTCGGCGTACCTGCGGACCTGACGACGCTGGCCCGCAGCGACGTCCTCTCGGCTCGTGGTCTGGCCCGGGTGCCGCTCGACCTCGTGCTGCCGGGGAGGCCGGTGACCGACGACGTCTCCGTCGGCGAGCTGGTAGGGCGGCGGCTCGGTCGCGAGGTGGTGGAGCTGCTCGTCGACCCGCTGCTGGGTGGGGTGTACGCCGGTCGCGCGGATCGCCTGTCGCTTCAGGCGACGATGCCGCAGCTCGCCGCCGCGCTGACGACGCACCGGTCGCTCGTCCTGGCCGCCCGCGCTGCGCGCGGGACCGCGAGTGGCCTCGTCTTCGCCGGTCTTCCCGGTGGCTTGGGCCGGCTGCCGGCCGCCGTCGCGGCGGCATCCGGCGCGACGATCAAGACGGGCACGACGGTCCGCGCGCTCGACCGGACTCCCACCGGCTGGCAACTGACGACGGGGTCGACCGCTGACCCGTCCTATCTCGAGGCGAACGCCGTCGTGCTGGCCGTGCCGGCTGCCCCGGCCGCCCGGTTGCTGCGCGACGTCGCCCCTACCGCGGCCGGACAGCTCGCCGGCATCGACTACGCGAGCGTCGCGATCGTGACGCTCGTCCTCGACGGCGAGACCCCCGGGCGGGGGAGCGGATACCTGGTGCCGGCGGTCGAGGGACTCACGACGAAGGCGGTGACCTTCACCAGCCGCAAGTGGTCGCTCCCCGGGCCGGCGGTGGTCCGGGCCAGCGTCGGCAGGTACGGCGACGAGGTCGAGCTGCAGCGCGAGGACGGCGAGCTGGTCCGGGTCGTGCTGGCAGAGCTCGAGCGCATCGTCGGTCCGGTCGGCCCGCTGGTGGACAGCCGGGTGACCAGGTGGGGTGGCGGCCTGCCGCAGTACGCCGTCGGGCATCTCGACCGGGTACGCCGCATCAAGCAGTCGCTGCCGGCCGGGCTCGCCGTGGCCGGTGCGGCGTACGACGGGGTAGGTGTGCCGGCTGTGATCAAGAGCGGCCAGGACGCGGCTGCCGGCGTACTGCTTCACAATGGTGTGCATGACGGACGACAGGCCTGAGACGACGAAGGCACGCGAGCTCAACGAGCAGCTGCACTACACGATGTACAGCGTGTTCAAGTCGGTGACGCCGCTGCCGGACGCGGAGCGGGTGGATCTCGCCGAGGAGCTGCAGGCGTTCTTGGACGCGGCGCTGGAGAAGGGCGTCTACACCCGGGGCACGTACGACGTGAGCGGCCTCAAGGCCGATGCCGACCTCCTCATCTGGTGGACGTCACCCGATGTCGACGTGCTGCAAGACACCTACAGCCGGTTCCGGCAGACCCGGCTCGGCCGGCACCTCGCGCCGGTCTGGTCGAGCGTCGGCCTGCACCGGCCGGCGGAGTTCAACAAGAACCACATCCCGGCGTACCTGCGTCGTACCGAGCCGAAGAAGTACGTCTGCGTCTACCCCTTCAACCGATCGCTCGAGTGGTACCTGCTGCCGGACGCGGAGCGGCGGGCGATGCTCAGCGAGCACGGCATCATGGCGCGGGAGTACGAGGACGTCCTGGCCAACACGGTCGCCGCGTTCGCGCTCGGCGACTACGAGTGGCTGCTGGCGTTCGAGGCCGACGAGCTGCACCGTCTCGTCGACATCATGCGGCACCTGCGTGGTGCGAAGGCGCGACTGCACATGAAGCACGAGACGCCGTTCTTCACGGGCGGCATGAAGTCGCCCGCCGACCTCGTCGCCTCGCTGCCCTAGGACTCCTTGGGCTGGAGTCGCAGCGACACGCTGTTCATGCAGTAGCGGTCGCCGGTCGGTGTCTGGGGAGCGTCGTCGAAGACGTGCCCCAGGTGCGAGCCGCAGCTGGCGCAGAGCACCTCTACCCGCTTCATGCCCAGGGTCTTGTCCTCACGCAGGATCACGTTGTCCTCGGACGTCGGCGCGTAGAAGCTCGGCCAGCCGCAGTGCGAGTCGAACTTGGTATCCGACGTGAACAGCTCGCCGCCGCAGGCGCGACACGAGTAGACGCCCTCGGTCTTGGTCTCGTTGTACTCACCCGTCCAGGGCCGCTCGGTCCCGGCCTTGCGGAGTACGGCGTACTCCTCCGGGGTCAGTTCCTGGCGCCACTGCTCGTCGGTCTTCTCAACAGGGAAGGTCATGCTCACCTCAGCGTGTGGGGAGCCTGGTCTGTTCCGTGGCTCGATCGAGATGTTGCCTGGTGCAGGTATGCGCCCGTCAGTGGAGAAGGCTGACGAGTCGAAAGCTGTCCTGAGGAGTCCCTGTGCGTCTGCGTCGCCTGCCCCTGATCCTGTCCGCTCTGGCTCTGGCCGGTGCCGCCGCCGCCGCATTCCCGGCCGGCGCCGCGACGAGCACGCCGGCCGGCCCTGTCTTCGGCCACGAGGTGATCATCGATCACCAGCGCTCGGGCTTCGAGCCGGACATCGTCGTGAGCTCCAAGAACGTCCTGTACTCGAGCGTGCCCAACGGCTCGTCGCAGGCGCACAGCTTCATCTGGAACTCCCTCGACAGCGGCGACAGCTTCCAGCTCATCCCGGGCCAGTTCGGCGTCGGCAAGCCGCTGACATGCCCGCAGGGCGGCGGCGACACCGAGCTGCAGCGTGACGAGGGCGACAACCTCTACCTGTCCGACCTGCAGAACCTCTCGAACCTGTCCAACGCGGTCAGCACCGACGGCGGGAAGACCTTCAACTTCTCCTGCACCTCTGCGCCGAACACCCCGGTCGACCGGATGTGGTATGCCAGCCACGGCAAGCTCGGTGACCCGGATTTCGCGATCTACGAGGAGTACGACGCGGTCCTGTCCAACACGAGCCCGAACAGCCCCATCGGCAATCAGCTGGTCGAGATCGTCAGTCATGACGGCGCCAACTTCACGCCGGTCGTCAACGCGAACCCGGGGCCGGACTGCCTCGGTGGCGGTGTCGTCAACTGCGTGACGAACGAGGAGGGCCTGCCGGGCAACCAGATCCTCACGAAGAAGGGCGACCTGGTGATCGCCCACAGCGGGCAGAACGGCAACTCGGTCTACGTGAGCGTCGGCCACCCGACGACCACGGGCAGCGGGCAGGCGGCAGTCACGACCGCGACCTGGAAGGACGTGCTCGTCAACGGCGACATCTGCCCGCTGAAGAACGGCAACACCTCCGGCATCTGCGGGTCGACGAACTTCCCGACCATCCAGCAGGACAGCGCCGGCAACCTCTATCTCGTCAACAGCGCGCAGGAGCCGAAGGCGCCGTACGGCGTCTACGTCAACGTGTCCAAGGACGGTGGCAGCACCTGGGGACCGTCCGTGCTTGTCAGCAAGGACGGCTCCAACGCGTTCCCGTGGCTGACCGCAGGCAGCGAGGGCCGGGTCGCCGTCGCGTGGTACCACGCGAACGAAGAGGGCGAGAGCGGCAAGTACGCCTTCGACGACCTCGCGCACGCGGAGTTCTCGGTGCAGGTCGCGCAGAGCATCGACGCGCTGGCCGCGAACCCGCACTACGACGTCGTGACGGCGAGCGAGCACCCCATCAAGTACGGACCGATCTGCACAGCCGGCACGACCTGCACGGTGTCGATGGGCGACCGGTCGCTCGGTGACTACCTCAACCTCGGTGTCGACCAGGACGGCGGCCTCGCCCTCGTGTACGTCGACGACACGTCCAACAGCTTCACGACCGGGCCGACCGGAGCGGTTGCCGAGAACGGCCCGCCGGTCTACCAGAAGCAGATCGGTGGACCGACCATGATCGCGGGCAAGACGCCGCACGGCTCGCTGCCCGTCAACACGATCAGCGATCGCAGCGGCGACAGCCTCTACAGCGCGAACAGCACCCGCACACCGGCCGGCGACAACGTCGACCTCACGGCTGCCTCCGTCAGCGAGGACGCCGGGGGGTTGGTCATCACGATGAAGGTCAAGTCGCTGGAGAGCCTGCAGATCAACCCGACGGCAGGCGGTACGACGGGGACGTGGATCACCCGCTTCACGACGTACAACCCCGCGACTCCAGGCAACGGGCACATCTACTACGCGGGTATGGAGAGCGTCGCCGGTCAGGCACCGCGGTTCTTCGACGGCGACGTCGGCGCACCGAGTCCGGCCGGGGTGCAGATCAGCATGGCCTTCGACAGCGCACGCGCGATCAAGGGCGACTACAAGCCGAACGGCACCATCACCCTGCATGTGCCGTTCGCCGACATCCCCGGCGCGAAGCGCGGCCAACCGATCTACAGCGCGACCGCGTTCACCGGCTCGACGCTCGCCTCCTTGTCGGGCAACCCCGAGGGCGTCATCAACGTGCTCGACCAGACGGCACCGTTCAACCACGTCGTCGGCAACGCTGCCGCACCGGTCACGCCGGTGACTCCGCCCAAGGGCGGCGGCGCCCCGCCGCCCGCCTCCGGTGGCGGCTCCGGAGCGCCCAGCGGCGGCAACCTCGCGGCCACGGGCCTCGGGCTGCAGCTGCCGCTGGTCGGCCTCGGACTCATCGCGCTCGCCGTGGCACTTCGTCGTCGGCGGGCCTGACCGAAGGCCCTCAGCCGGGGTTGACCTCCGCAAGGTCGACCGAGGTGCCTCCCAGTACGCCGGACTACGCCGGTGCGATCGGCCACTCGCGCGCGAGCAGCGCGTAGTCGACCTCGCTGGAGATCTCGGCCTTGAAGATCTCGTTCTCCACGAGGTGGGCCTCCTTGCGCATGCCGACCCGCTCGCACAGGCGCAGCGATGCCGTGTTGCGAGCCTCGACCCGGGCCACCATCCGTCGGGCCTGCAGGCCGCCGAACACCAGGTCCAGCAGGGCGCGCACGGCCTCCGTCGCGTAGCCGCGGCCGCTGTGGGCGGGGTCGAACATCCAGCCGAGCTCGACGGTTCCGTGCTCCGGCGTGTGCAGGAACACGTTGAGGTCGCCCACCAGCGTGCCGTCGTGGAGCGTGACGGCGAGCCCGAGGCCGTCACCGGCGGCGGCCAACGTCGTGCCCGCGATCTTCTTCTCGAGCGCGACCTGCATGTCCTCGGGCGTCCTGGCCTCGAAGGGCACGTAGCGCACGTTGACCGGGTCCGAGTGGATCGGCAGTAGCGCGTCGAAGTCGTCGGCGCGGAACGCGCGGAGCAGCAGCCGCTCGGTCCGGACCGGCAGCAGGGGGGTGAACGGGAGAAGCATGGCTGTGATCGTGCCAGCACCTGCCAGGCAGCGCTGTCTAGCCGACGACGACGTGGACCTGCCACTGGCGCGAGGCCATGAGACAACGTGGTTCGGTGTGGAAGCAGGCCGCGTCCGACTGCGCGGTGACGTCAGCAGCCCCCCTGCCGACCGCGTCGAACACCGCATCGACAGGCTGATCGGTCGGGTAGCCGCCGTTGCTGCTGCGGCGCGTCACTACCGAGTCGGCCGAGCTGACCGGTGGATCCCACGTGCCCGATGAGAGCCGGACGCGGAGACGCTGACCGACGCGCACGTGCAGGGTGCTGCCGCTGTCGTCATCGGTGACCGTCACAGTTCCGTCGATCGCGCCCGGCGTAGGGCGCGGCGACGATGACGGCGGTGGTGAGCTGATGTGGCCCGGGCCGCTGGTGGCAGTTCCGGCGTACGCCGCATCGGGCATCGCCCGAGCGGTTGCTGGACCAGGTGTGTAGGCGGCGTCGGACGGCGTGGCTTCGGCGGGGTCCGCGGGAACGGCACTTGCCTCCTGCAGCGGCGGCTGTGTGCCGCGGGGCGGCGACACGGCCAGGTGCTGGTCGGCATTGGAACCACCGCAGGCGGCCGCCGCCGCGATGACCGCAGCGACGAGGGCGAGTCTCATGCCGATGGGACGCGGGCTGCCCACCCTCGGTTCCGCATTCACTGGACCAGCATCCACCAACCGGACTGCCGGCAGGAATTCACCAGGCCAGCGAGAAGACAACCCGGAAACCTTGCTCGCCCACTGCCTGGAGTGCCCTGATGTCTCGTCGGACCATCGCGATCGCCGGACTCGCCATCGGCGCGATCGTCACGCTCACCGCCACCTCACAGGCAGGAAGCAGTGAGCTCGGAGCCGGGACCTTCGGCGGCGATCCTGGTGGCTTCGCGGCGTACCACGGGTTGCACCTGACGGCGCAGCCCAAGGACCTGCCGCAGAACACGCAGATCTCGTACGGCGGGGGTCCCCTCGTGCTGGCGCAGAGCTACGTCGGGCGCAAGGCGGCAGAGCCGACCCTGGGCGTGGCCAAGAACGGCGACATCTACACCGTGGCCGCCGCGTTCGACGCGATCCCCGGCAACCCGCCGAAGAACGAGCCGCGGACGCTGGTGGAGAAGTCGACCGACGGCGGCCGAACGTGGAAGGAGGCCCAGCCCGCGGTGGGGGGTCAGAACACGATGGTCGTCTCGACCGACCCGTACATCTTCGTGGACCCCAACGTGTCCAAGGGCAACGGCCGCATCTTCGACATCGACCTGCAGGGCGTCAACGGGGCGCACCTTGCCTACTCGGACGACGACGGCAAGAGCTGGACGGACACGGTGCTCACCAGCACCGGCGTCAACGATCACCAGACGCTCGTCAGCGGCGTCGAGCCCGAAGGCGTGACGGTGCCACTGCTCGACCCGGCGTACCAGAAGGTCTTGTACTACTGCGTCAACTCCATCGGGTACGGCGCCTGTGCGCGCAGCTTCGATGGCGGCCGCACTTTCGTGCAGGGCAACCAGACGGGCTATGAGGCCTTCAACCCCGAGTATCTCGCCAGCTTCGACAGCGACCACAACGAGGGCATCTGCGGGAGCCTGCACGGCCATGCCGTCACCGACCGCTTCGGGCGGCTGTTCGTCCCTCGTGGCTACTGCCAGATCCCGATGATCGGCATCTCGAGCGACGCCGCCAACACCTTCCACGACGTGCAGGTGTCTTCCGGCATCGGCATGTCCGGCCAGCAGGCGTCGGTAGCCGTCGACAAGAAGGACAACCTCTACTACGTCTGGCAGGACAACAAGTTCAACCTGCCGTACCTGTCGATCAGCCGCGACCACGGCGAGCACTGGAGCACGCCGCTGATGATCGCGCCGCCGGGTGTGAAGGCCACCGACTTCCCCACCATCGACGTCGGTGATCCCGGCCGGCTGGCGATCACGTTCCCGGGTACGACGACCGAGGGCACGAAGGACAAGGCCCGCCCGTGGAACAGCTACGTCGTGATGTCAACCGACGCGCTGTCGGCCAACCCGCTGTTCCTGTCCAACACCGCCAACCCGACGTGGGATCCGGTGCACCGTGGCGACTGCAACGGCCGCTGCGGCCGGATGTACGACTTCCTCGACATCGTGGCCGCACCGGGCGACCAGGGCCGGGTCTTCGCGACGGCCGTCGACACCTGCACCAAGCTCGCCGACTGCAGCACGAAGCGAGTGCCTGGAGAGAACGACGACGACATCGTGACGTACGAGGCCGGCGACCCGCACGGTGCGGCGCAGGACATGCAGGGCGTGGTGATCCGCGAGGTCAGCGGCCCCGCGCTGCGCGGTCCCGCCACCTGGATCAGCCGGGACAGCCACCGCTAGGCCATCGGCTAGTACGTCGGTAGGGGACGCATTTGGTCCTGGCGGGCGATACCGACAGAAGCGGACACAAGCGACGATCGAGCCATGCCCCCCGCTTTGACGGCGTCCGACCGTGACGAGCTCGTCCCCGTGCACCTGCGCGCGGTGCCCGTGCCGCTCGCTGCGAAGTCTCGCCGGCACCGGGAGGAGCTGTTGCGCGTCTTCGCCTTCCTGGTCGCGGACGCGATCGAGACCGGCACCAAGGGCAGCGGGAACGAGGTCCCCGTCCGCCTGCTCGACGTCTATCTCGCGTTGACGCAGCAGTTCGCCGGGCTCAATGACGAAGCCGAGCGGATCCTCACCGACGCCATCGACAGCGGCGTCGAGACGATCGACGACCTGGTGATCGAGCTGCCGCAAGAGGCGGCCGACATCATGCGCTCGGTCGCCGAGACGCTCGACGAGGCCGACTACTACTGCTGGAGCGGTAACGAGCTGCTCGACCTGGCAACTCCCGACGACTGCCTCGCCTACCGGCGGTGGTGCATCAGCCAGATCCTCGACCAGCTCAGCGGCCGGCACCCGGTGCGATGGCCGGACAGTGCGGCAGCCCGCTCACTCCACCCCCGGCTGAACTGAGAGCTTCCGCGGGCCGTGGTCGAGGGGGACGGCGAACGCGAGCGGTGTTCGCCCGATCAGCGCGAGCGCGGCCTTGAGCGGGCGCCGCAGCACGAGCCAACCGAGGCCTGCGACAGAGCCTCCGAGCAGCAGCCCCGCAAGCACGTCGACCGGGAAGTGCGCGCCCACGTACACGCGCGCAAACGCCATCAGGACGGCGGCGACAGCCGCAACGGCGCCAAGTCGACGCGAGACGAGGAACAGGCCGACGGCAACCGCGCCGGCCATCGTCGCGTGGTCGGACGCGAACGACGGATCGGCCGACCGGTGGGCCAGCAGCAGGGCGTGCGGGAAGACCACGAATGGTCGCTGCTCGCCGACACCGGACGCGATCGGCTGGTTGAGGCCCACGGCGATCAACGGTGCGAGCGCCGCCCACAGCGATGCCGCCAGCAGGTCCAGGTCGCGTCGCTTCCGTGCGAGCAGGTAGCCGACCACGAGCAGCGCAGCGAACAGGACGACCCCGTAGCCGGCGTACGTCCGCAGCAGACCGTGCAGCCACGGAGTGTCCCGCGCCCACTCGTTGACGGTGAGGAACAACGAGCGATCGCCGCCCACGGTCGACGGATCTGCCATCTGGCCACTGTACGTTCGCGCCATGGCGTCACCGTTCATCGAGATCCCGGTCGAGACGCCGTCGGGGGAGCGGCTGGTCAAGGTCACCAACCCCGACAAGACCTACTTCTCGGCGCTGCCCGAGGGCCGCGGTCGCAAGCTCGACATGGTCGAGTACTACCTCGCCGTCGGCGACGGGATCGTCCGGGCGCTCCGGGAGCGGCCGACCGTCCTGAAGCGCCATCCCGACGGCGCCGAGGGCGAGGCGATCTACCAGAAGCGCGTCCCGGACAGCCGGCCGCCGTGGATCGAGACCGCCACCGTCACCTTCCCGAGCGGACGGTCCGCGACCGAGCTCTGCCCGGTCGACGTCGCGCACGTCGCCTGGGCAGCCAACCTCGGGACGCTGGACTTCCACCCGTGGCCGTCTCGACGCGCCGACACCGAGACTCCGGATGAGCTGCGCATCGACCTCGACCCCATGCCCGGCGTCGGCTGGCCGGAGGTGCAGGAGACCGCCCTCGAGGTCAAGAATCTCTTCGACGAGCTCGGCTACGTCGCCTTTCCGAAGACGAGTGGCAGCAAGGGCATCCACGTCTACCTGCGGATCGCGCCGACCCATCCGTTCATCGACGCTCGGCATGCGGCGGTCGCCGTCGCGCGCGAGGTCGAGCGCCGACGACCGGACCTCGCGACGGCGAAGTGGTGGAAGGAGGAGCGGGGGGAGCGGGTCTTCATCGACTTCAACCGGATGGCCCGCGACCAGACGATCGCGTCGGCGTACAGCGTCCGGGCCCGACCGCAGGCGACGGTCTCGGCACCCATCACGTGGGAGGAGGTCTCCCGCGTCGCCGTTGCCGACTTCGACATCTGGACGATGCGCGACCGGTTCGCCGAGCTGGGTGACGTGCACGCAGCGATCGACGACATCGAGCACGACCTGAGCCCGTTGCTCGAGCTCTACCAGCAGCAGGGGGACGGGGAGGCGCCGTACCCGCCCTCGTTCGCGCTTCAGCCGGGCGAGCCCAAACGCGTTCAACCGAGTCGCGACACGCGGAACAAGAAGGCGTAGTCCGGCCCGACCGCGTGGTGTGCTGAGGCGTGAGCGCAGGGACCGCTACCGCGATCGTTCTCAGCGGGGCGGCATTGGTCTCGACCCTGCTGGCGCTGCTGGTCGTCGGGCTGCGCCGCGGGACGCACGGTAGGCACGCCCGGACGATGCAGCTCTCGCTCACCCTGCTGCGCTACGACGAGGGGCTCGGCAGCCTCGCGGCGCAGACCTGTCGCAGCGATCGCTGGTGGGAGGACGTCGATCCCCGCGAGCAGCACCTCATCGACCGCGCTCTGTCCATGTGGGACCTCGCGGCGTGGTACGTCGCGACCGGACGCGTCGAGCGGCGCGCCGTGCTCGACCTGTTCAGCTGGAACATCGTCGACCTCTGGGAGCGGGCCTACCCGTACGTCCTGCACCGCCGCGTCACCCAACCATCGCTGTGGGCGGCACTGACCGATCTGTACGTCGACGCCTATGACCGGCACCATCCGGCCAACCGGCGCCGGACCCCCGCACGGCAACCCGTTCCGGCCCGAAGCATCACCCCGGATGAGGTCGCGACCAGCCTGGCAGAGCTCTCGGCTCGGTCCGGCGCGCCCGAAGCCGACGCGGCGGAGGCGCCTGCACGTGCGCCCGCACCGGCAGCTGCACCCGCACCGCCGTCCGTGACCGACGCCTGGGCGCTGGCACTTCGCAAGGCCAGACCCGCCACGGGCCCTCGTCCGGCGCCCGGGAGACGGGACGTCTGGCTGCCGCCGGCCCGCAGCTTCCACGAGGCTGAGCACGTGACGCTGGAGTGGAATCCGCCGCCGGCCGGGCCGACGCGCACCGAGTCGCGCCGGTCGGTGCGCCCTGACGGGCGCGCTTCCGTCGTACCCAAAGCGATCGACCAGGTCATCGACCTGACCGAGGCGACTGCCGCCGCGCGCCCCCTCGTCGGCGGCTGAGGACGCGACGCAAGCTTGAGCAGGCGGGCGGTGGACAGGCAGGATTGACGCGGCGTACGGCGAAGCAACAACCATGCGTCGTACGCCGCTCTTGCTCCTGCCTGCCTTGCTGGCGCTGCCGGCCCTGGCCGGGATGCCCGCTGCCGTGACTGCGACGCAGGCCAGCCGTGCCGTGCCCGGCGTCACCGCGGCCGGCCTGGCCGCGCTGTCCGACGCGGAGCAGGAGCCTGGCGACGAGATGCTCGGGCAGCGCGGTGGGGTGATTCCCACCGGCGCGTGGGCGAAGGCCGATGCGCAAGCGCAGCAGATCGCCGCATCGACGGCGAAGAGCGACCCCGGGCTCGCCAGGGCGACCTGGTCGCTGAAGGGCCCGACGAACATCGGCGGCCGGGTCCTCGACGTGGTGGTCGACCCGCTGCGACGCGACAGCGTCTACCTCGCGACCGCAAGTGGCGGTGTCTGGCACAGCGGCGACGGGGGGAAGCGGTTCTCGAGCGTGTGGCCGACCCAGATGACCCAGGCCGTCGGTGCGCTCGCCATCAGCAAGACCGGCGTGCTGTGGGCCGGCACCGGAGAGGCCGGGCCGGGCGGTGGATCCATTACGTACGGCGGCAGCGGCGTCTACCGGTCAGCCGACGGCGGCAAGCACTGGACCGCGATGGGCCTGAACGGCAGCGAGCGCATCGGCCGCGTCGTCATCGACCCGCGCAACGAGAAGACCGTGTGGGTCGCGGCGAACGGTCCGCTCTACAGCGGTGGCGGCGTGCGCGGTCTCTACAAGACCACCGACGGCGGCAAGCACTGGAAGCTCGCACTGAAGCCGGAGACCGCGACCGCCGGCGCCGTCGACATCGCGCTCGACCCGCGCAAGCCCGACACCGTCTACACGACGATGTGGGACCGCATCCGCTACCCCGACAAGCGCCAGTACACCGGCCTGGGCAGCGGCGCGTTCAAGTCCCTGGACGCGGGCAAGACGTGGACCCGCATCGGGGGACCAACACTTCTGGCCAACCCCGAGCTGGGCCGCCTCGGCATCGCGGTCGCCCCGAGCAACCCAGACCGCGTCTACATCCTCGCGTCCACGGAGGCCGGCTTGACGGCCGGCATGTACCGGTCCGACGACGCCGGCGGCACCTTCACGCCGGGGATCGACACGCCGCTGGTGACCGGCGGCTACGTCTACGCGTGGTGGTTCGGGCGCGTCTACGTCGACCCCAAGGACCCCGACCACGTCTTTGCCACCGGGGTGAACATGTCCGAGAGCACCGACGGCGGCGTCAGCTTCGGCAGCAGCCCCGGCCTGCACTCCGACCAGCACGGCATGGCATGGGACCCCAAGGTGCCGGGTCGTGTGTACGTCGGCAACGACGGCGGCTTCTACCGTTCGGACAACAACGGCGCCTCGTTCAAGCACGGCGAGTACATGCCGTGGAACCAGCTGTTCTCGATCGACGTGTCCATGCAGGACCCCCGCAGGATCGTCGGCGGTCTGCAGGACAACGGCGGTAACCGCAACTACAAGCGCACCGACGACCCGGCCAATGACGGCTGGAACGACATCACCGGCGGCGACGGCACCGAGATGGCCATCGATCCGCGCAACGACAAGATCGTCTACGGCTGCAGCCAGTACGGGGCCTGCGCGGTGAGCCATGATGGCGGCACCAACATGACGGCCTTCGACAACTCCGTCGTCGGAACGCGCAAGGGCTGGCTCACCCCGATCGAGTTCGACCCCGGCGAGCCGCACGCCGTCTACACCGGCAGCGAGATCGTCAGCCGGTCCACCGATGACGGCGCGTCGTGGACGCCGATCAGCCCCGACCTCACCGGCGGGCCCGGGCGCGAGACCAACCCGCTCTTCCGCAACTACGGCACGATCACCACCCTCGCAGTCGCGTACGCCGACCTCGGCACGATCTACGCGGGCACCGACGACGGTCGCGTGCAGTACACCCATGACGGCGGTACGACGTGGACCCGGGCGACCGGCCTGCCGACCGACTGGGTGACGTCCGTGGCGATCGACCGTCGCAACGCCAAGAGCGTCGCCTTCGCGTCTTTCTCCGGCTTCCGCTCGGGCAAGAGCAGGTCACTCGTCTACCGCACGGCCGATGGCGGCAAGACGTGGAAGGACATCAGCGGCAACCTGCCGCAGGCACCGGTCAACGACGTCGTGCCCATCGGCGATGACCTGCTGGTGGCGACCGATGTCGGTGTGTTCCTGTCGCGGTCGGTCAGCAAGAACCTCGGCCGCAGCTGGCTGAAGGTGGGCAGTGGCCTGCCCAACGCGCCGATCACCGAGCTGCGCTGGCACGCGCCGACCTCGATGCTGTTCGCCGCCAACTTCGGCCGCGGCGCCTGGTCCGTGCGGTTGAGCGGCATCGGCGCGCGCAGCGAGACCAGCGCGAAGCCGGTCGCCGCGCAGACCTCGGCAGAGCGCGTCGCCGACGTTCTTCGTGCGGTCCGGATGAGCGGGTTGCTGCCGGCGTACGCGATCTAGGAAGTTCGCTGTCCCTCGCGCGACATTGCGTGATCTTGCTAGCAGACGTTGCCGATCGGACGGTTCTGCCCGGTCCGTCCTGACCATGGGCAATCGGCAGACGCGGGCATAGCGTCCAGCGCGCAGCGGCAAACCTGCGGCTGGCTCGCGTAGCCGGCAGAGGTCGTTGCTGATGAACCGTCGCGTCCCGCAGCTGTCGGCTCGGCTGGTCGTGGCGACTGTCGCGGCGCTGAGCCTGCTGGCAGCTCCCGTGTGGACCGCGCAAGCGGCAACGACCGTCACCGGTCTGGTCCGAAACCCGGACGGCACGGCCGCCGGCTTTGCACTCGTGAGCGGTGGTGGTGCCTTTGCGACCGCCGGAGCCGATGGCCGGTTCGCTCTCGCGGCGGCGACGGGGGCACAGACGCTGAAGGCTGGTCCGGCTGATCCGAACAGCCAGCACCTCATTCAGTCCGTCGGCCTGCCTGTGACCGTCACCGCTACGCCGCAGGACGTCACCTTGGACCTGCGCGCCTCCAATGTGCTCGTCTCGGTCAAGCAGGGGACCTCCGCGCTCGGGAACGTCGACGTCGCGGCCATCCCGCAGGCCGGCAACGGCAACGCCGCCGTCGACATGACGCAGGCAGTGACTGATTCTGCTGGCGTCGTCGGCCTGTTCCTCTCACCGGGACCGTGGAAGCTGCTCGTCAACGCCCCCGTCGACTCCGACCCCTGGTTGGTCCAGGACACGTCGAAGGACATCACGGTCGTCTCTGGCACTCCGCTGTCGACGACGGTCACCATGGCAGTCCCCACGCTCAAGGGGAGAGTGCTCTCGCCGGCCGGCGCCGCCGTGTTCGGCGCGCAGGTGACGGCCGAAGGCGTCGGCGATCCGGCCGTGTCGCTCAGCACTCCGGACGGCCACGTGGGTTGGGTCCTTCCCGCCGGCGAGCGGCGGGTCTGGGCCGAGCCGGTCGACGGCACCACGTGGTCCACCCTGGGCGTTGCCGCCCTGGCGACCGTGCCGTCCAGCGGCCCGGCACCCGTGGTCGACCTGCGCTTCCGCGACCGTTCGTCCCTGCCCTGGACCGTCGTGCCTGTGAGCGTCCGCCCGAGCGGCGCCTATGGCAGCGGCGCCAGCCGCGATCCGCTGGTGTCGGCCGATGCCGGCGCTGTGGCATTCACCTCGCGCGCCCCCGACCTGCTGGCCAGCCCCGTGTCGACGTCCTTCGACCACCTGTACCGGCGGGATGTCACGGCTGGCACGACCAGCCTGGTGGACGTCGCGACCGGGGGCAGCCCGTCCGCGGCCGGTATCAACGGCGGCAGTGCGATCTCCGCCGACGGGCTGACGGTCGCGTTCACCTCCACCTCGACCGACCTCATCGCCGGAGACACGGAGGGCCAGACCGACGTCTTCGTGCGCAGCATCAACCGGGGTACGACAGAACGCGCCAGCGCGATCGGCACCAGCGGAGGCAACGGCACGAGCAACGCCCCGACCCTCTCCGGAGACGGCAGCGCGGTCGCGTTCCTTACCGCCTCGAGCAACCTCGGTGGGGCCGGGTCAACGCTCCTCGTACGCCGCCTCGGCGCGCTCAGCACCGTGGCCACGGCCGGGGTCGGAGAGCTCGTGTCGCCGCGGCTGTCCAGGGACGGCACCGCGATCAGCTACCTCCAGCGTGCCGCCGATGGCAGCTGGGACGTCGTACGCCGCGTGCTCGCATCGGCCAGCGGCGCCGTGCTCGGCTCCGCGCAGGCGTCGACGGTCGGCGGAACGCCGTCGGCCCCGGTCGTCTCGGACGACGGCTCAACAGTGAGCTGGGTCCTGCGCACGGCGACCGGGTCCAGTCAGCGCCGGTGGACCGCGGGCGTCGTCGCCGACGTACCTCTCACACCTATCGCGTACGGCGGCGGCGCGGGCCTCACGTCGCTGGCCAACGACGCGACGTACGTCGCCACCGGTCTCAACAGCGCCCTGCAGGTGTTCCGGCGGGACGGCTCCAGCACCGACCTCGCGACTACCGGGCCGCGCGGCCTCGGTGTCCCGCTGCTCGGCTCGGTGTCTGCGGCCGCGTCGGCCGTCGCGTGGGGACAGATCGGCATCCCGCCGGCGGGCGGTACCTCGGCCGGCGTGCAGGTGTTCGTCGCCAAGCTCGCCGATGCGGCCGCCCCGACCTGGCCCGGGTCGGCCGCCCTGACCGCGTCGAGCATCGGCAGCACGTTCGCCCAACTGGCTTGGCCGGCAGCGGCCGACGACGTCGCAGTCACCGGCTACGTCCTCAGTGGTGCGCCCGGCGGCGACCGGACTCTCGCGGCCGACGCCACGGGCCTGTCGCTGACCGGCCTCAGCCCGAGCACCTCGTACGACCTGCAGCTCGTCGCCAAGGACGCGGTAGGGCACAGCAGCGTTCCGCTGACCTACCGCCTCACCACCCTCGCGGCTCCGCTCACCGGCTCGGCACCTCTGTCCGCTGTCACCGCGGCCGACGGCACGGTGCAGCTGACGTGGGACGTGGTCTCCGGCGCCACGGCGTACGCCGTCTTCCGGGCGACCGGCGACGGCACGCTCGCCCGCGTCGCCGACCTGCCGGCCGGCACCGGCAGCTGGCTCGACACCGCGACGGCAGCGGGCGCGGTCCACCACTACCGGGTCATGGCCACCCTCGACGGCACCGAGCAGGCGCTCACCGTGATCGCGACCGCCGCGCAGATCCCCGCCCTCGAGGTGACCACTGTCGGCGTGGTGCCGCAGCTCCTCCGACCAGGTATCGCTCAGCTGGGCAGCAGCGTCGTCATCACGGCGCTCGGCAACGCCGCTCGCACCGCCACGGCGCTCGTCACCTGGGCCGATGCCAATGGCGCAACCACCACGACCGAGCTCGCGATGTCTGCGACATCGGCCGGCAGCTATCGCACGACATTCCTGCTGGCTGACGGAACCGCGCGGGTGACAGCTGTTGCCGTCCGTCTCACGGATGGTGTGGGCGCGAGCATCGATCGGGCCGCCCCGCCCAACCCCTTCGACGTCAGCGGCGCCTTCGACATCACGCTGACCGGCGACGATCCCCCCGGCCTGCGCCTCGACCGCTCCGCGGACAGCCTCCACGACGCGGCGGTGCTGCCGTTGGCAACGCGCTCGCTCGTCCTGGCACTGCCGGCCGCGCTCGACTGGCGGTTCCGGGTGCTCGGTGCCGACGGCATCGAGCTGGCTCGGCGTGGGCCGATCACCCTGGAGCGCGGTCAGCGCATCGCGCTCGTGCTCGACGTCCGGCGGGCGGCCGAGGTGCGCGTGAAGTACGAGACACCCGGCGGGACGCCCGTGAGCGGAGTGAATGCGACTCTGCTCCGCTCCGACGGCTCCTTCGCTGGGTACGTCCGCGGCGACGTAGACGGCACGCTGACCACCGCGCTCGGACTCGTCGAAGGCTCGACCTATACGTTGCGCAGCAGCGTTATCGGTGCGTTCGGCGAGATCGCGGACATCCCCGTGACCGCCACCCTGCCCGGAGGGGCGCGCCAGCTGGTCGTCGTGCCGCTGCTGGCGACCGGCCACGTGCACGGCATCGCGCGCAACGCTGCTGGCGACCCGGTTGCCGGCGTCGTCATGACCCTCGCCCAGCCGCGACGTCGGCTCGTGCCTGGCACGACGACGACCGGTCCCGACGGAGTCTTCGACCTCGACGGGACGACCGGAAGCGCGGTGTTGGCGGCCGGCTATCAGGGCGCCGTCACGACGTGGACCATTGACGTGCCTGACGGCACCCTTGAGCGCGATGTCGTACTACCCATTCTGCAGGCCTACCGCGTCGACGTCCAGGTGCGCACACGAATGGCCGGCCAGCCGGATTGGGAGGGTCCCTACTCCCTCGAGGGATCCAGGCGTTACTTCCTGGGTCTCAGCGTCACCGCCGGCAGCGCGCCGCCACTGACGGACCCGCAGGACGCGGGCGGCGGTGCGTTGCGCATCTTCGCCTTCAACGCTGCCGTGGGCACGCCCTTGACCGTGTGCATGGACGGGACCCAGGCGCAGGTCCCCTCAGGCTGTACGACGCTGCTGCTGGGCGCTGATCTCGCGCCGGTCCTGCACCTCGACCGCGGCTACTTCGAAGGCGTGTCCGGCGCGGTCTCCGGTGCGACCGGCGTGGGTGTCCAGCTGTCGTCAGTGGGGGTCGACGGCGCGCTGACACCCATCAGCGGCTACCGAAGCGTGGGCGCCGGCTTCGTTCGCGGCGTGCCGGGGCCGGGTCGGTACCGGCTCGTGGTGTTCGGAGACGCTGCCGGCTCGGCCGAGGCAGAGGTCGACATCCCCGAAGGCCGCATCATCGACCTTGGCTCCATGGCGCTTGCGCCACCCGGTCCGTTCCGGGTGCTGAGCACCGTGCAGTCGCCGCAGGAAAACGTGCTGCCCGGCGCGCTCGTCTCCTTCCGCGTCGTGCTGCGCAACAACGCGCCCGTCAGCGCGTCGGTGGCTCGGGTCCTCGTGCCGGCTGGGGTGACCTTGCCGCCCGCGTCGTTGCTGCTCGACGGTGTTGCGGTGGCTGGCACAGCCGTGCCCGGCGGTGTCGACATCGCGGTCGGTGACCTTCCGACCGGCGCCGAGCACGTGCTGCTGTACTCGCTGCGTCTCGGTGAGACCTACGACAGTGACACCATCGCCGGAGCCGTGCGGATGGCGTTCACAGGCGGCACCGACGCGTTGGTCGACGCGCTCGTCGGCGTACAGCGACTGACGTTCGAAGCACCGCCACCGACGACGCGGCACGAGATCGTCGTAAGTGGCATCGCCGCGCCCAGCGCCGTCGTACGCGTGCAGGGCAATGGGGGCTTGCTCGCGCTCGCCACAGCTGGGCCGGGCGGTGCGTGGACGACACCGTTGACGCTGCCTGACACCGGCGCGGCACAGGACTACGACCTCTGGGCCGAGACCGGGGAGGGCACCGATCTGCGGCGCACGCGGTCGGTCACCGTGATCTACGACCCGGACCGCCCCGAGCTCATCGACGTGACGTTGAAGCAGGCCGTCAACCCTTGGGCGGTGCATGCCGACCCCCGGCAGGGCATCTCGCACCCGATTTTCTACGTCAAGGGCGGTGCGGGTCTGATCGTCACCCTGACGTGGACGAAGCCCGAGCGCGTCACCGACGTCGTGGTTCATGTCGGTACGGCGACTGCTGCCGCGACGTTCGTGGACGGCAAGTTCGTCGCCAGCCTGCCCGACTTCGACGGCCGAGGCGATGTGCGCGTGGAGTCGAAGGTCGCACCGGCGCTGCGTCTGTCGACGGGCCGCAGCGAGGCCCAGATCCGCACCGCGCTTCCGGCCGCTCTGAGAGATGCGACCTGGCCCACCGTGGAGCCGGAGGCGGTCGTCGGCGGAGCCCGGACGTCCGCGACGGCCACGTCGCCGACCAGTGGTGAGACCTCGGTCGATATCACCATCACCGATGCACCGGACTTCGTCCCCTCTCCGGCGGATCTAGCCGCAGCCACCGCCAGTGGTGTGCCCGTCTACGGCTTGACAGTGACTCAACCCGCCGGGCCAGGCGGGCCCGTTGTTGCGAACGCTGTCATCAAGGCCAGCGCGCTGGACGCGCCGCGACTCGTCGCGGCGCTGCGCGCGCACCGTGTCCACGTCAACTTCGTGAGCATCCCGGCGGGCGTGGTCTACGCCGCTGTCGCCATCAAGGTGATAGGCCGTGCGATCAGCACTGGCGATTTCGCTTTGTCCTCCTACCAGGGATGGGAGAGCGGCAACTACAAGGACATCGACAAGCTGTACCTGCTCATCTCGCCCGTCTGCCCCGAAGGGGAGGCCGAACGCCTTTACCGGAAGATCGAGGCGGAGCGAGAGAACCAGCTGATGAGCGATGTGGTGACCACCGGAGCCGGGATCCTGGCCGGCGTTGCGCTGAGTGCCATTGCCCCCGGACCGGGAACCATGATCGGCTCTGCGGCCGGCTCGGCGGCCGCCGGGCAGCTGCTCAACTTCGCCTCGAACGCGGCGGCGGCGCAGCGGGTAGCTGCCGTCGCGGCTGAAATCAAGGCCAGCAGCTGCCCCGCGCCGCCGGATCCTCCCGGCGGTGTGGGCGGCGGGAGCAGCGCGGGCGGTTCCTGGTCGAATGGCACCGACACGACGGGTGGCTCGGGCGGGACCGTCGTGGACCCGAAGTACGCCCACGATCCGAGCGGCGTCGTCTACGAGGGCACCCGAAGCAACCGGCTCGAGGGTGTCACGGCGACCTTGCTGCAGGGCGCGTCCGAGACCGGCCCATGGTCGTTCTGGGATGCGCGCGACTGGGCCCAGACGAACCCGATGCCAACGAACGCTGTCGGCTACTACGGCTGGGACGTGCCCGAAGGCTGGTGGAAGGTCGTCTGGAGCAAGGACGGCTATGCGAGCGCGGAGAGCCCTGCGCTGCAAGTCCTTCCGCCGCGGTTCAACGTGGACGTCGGGCTGGTCCGGCTGGCGCCACCGGCCGTCAGTGACGTGGTGCTGACCGACGCCGGCGGCATCGACGTGGTGTTCGACCGACCGATGCGCACCTTCACGTTCGACGGCGCATACGCCGTCACGCACTCAGGCAGCCCCGTCGCCGGCACCTGGGCTCCGATCTCCCCGCAGCTCGGCGATGGCGACGTCGGTGACGTCACGAACCGGGTCCGCTTCACTCCCGCTGCTCCGCTTGCGCCCGGCACGGCGTACGTCGTCACCGTCTCGCAGACGGTCCAGGACTACGCCCGTCGCACCATGACCGGCGACGTCACCCGAACGGTCACGACGACCTCGGTGGCGCCCACGCCGGGTGGCGGCGGCGGTGGCGGCGGTGGTGGCGGTGGCAGCAGCACGGGCGGCGGCCTCCCGTCGGTCGTGCCGTCGGCCAGTTCGTCGGCGACGCCCTCCTCGACGTCGGTACCGACCTCGACGCCCATTCACCCGTGCCCGACGTTCGAGCTGACACTGCCCAGCACGCCGGCCCTCGCCGGCCGTCCGGTCACCGTCACGATCGCCGGACCCGCTGGCGTCCGGACGGTGGAGCTGATCGGCTACGTGCGGCCGTCGACGACGTACCGCGTTCTGCGCACGGTGACCACAACGGCGCAGGGACTTGCCACCGTGACGCTCGCGCCGGCCGGCAATGCGCGGTTGGCTCTACGGGCGGTCGGCTGCACGGCTGGCAGCAGCACCGTGCTGTACGTGCGCGCAGTGCTCAGCCTCTCCGCGGTGCCCGTGCGTCCGCACGTGCTGCGGTTGTCGGGCGTCGTTCTCCCGCACCGCATCGGCCGGGTCGTGCAGGTCTCGGTCGGCAGGGTCGAGGGCAGGTCGTCGGCGGTCCAGAACACCCGCACCGATGCTGCCGGTCGTTACAACGTGCTGGTGCAGGTGGCGACTGCGGGTCGTTACGTGGCCGTCGCCCGGACGGTTGCGGACATGACGGTGGTGGCCGGGTCCAGCCCGACACGGTTCGTCTCCGTGCGCTGACGGGTGGCCTGTTCACCGCCGCGGTGGGCGGATCAGTCCTTCCTGTACGACGCTCACGGCCAGCTGCCCGTCGCGCGTATAGATCGATCCCTGCGCGAGGCCACGGCCGCCACCGGTCCACGGTGAGGTCTGGTCGTAGAGGAACCACTCGTCGGCGCGGAACTGGCGGTGGAACCACATCGCGTGGTCCAGGCTCGCGCCGACGACATCCCCGGTGCCCCAGGACCGGCCGTGCGCCATCAGCGTCGAGTCGAGCAGGGTCATGTCGCTGGCGAACGTCACGGCGCAGACATGCAGCAGCGGGTCGTCGGGGAGCTTGCCGTCGGCGCGCATCCACACCTGGTTTCGGGTCTCGCGCCGCCCGCGGTCCTTCGCGACGCGCGGCGGATCGCCGACGTAGCGGACGTCGATCGGCCGAGGACGCGCATACCAGCCGCCGAGCTCATCGGCGTACGGCTTCATCCGCTCTTGCAGCGTCTGCAGCGTCTCCGGATCCGGGACCGCTGGCATCGCGGTCTGGTGCTCGAAGCCGGCCTCGACGAGCTGGAAGGACGCCGAGAGGTTGAAGATCGGCTTACCGTGCTGGATCGCGACGACCCGCCGCGTGGTGAAGCTGCGGCCGTCGCGGATGCGGTCGACCTCGTACACCGTCGGGATGCTCGGGTCCCCCGGCCGCAGGAAGTACGCGTGCAGCGAGTGGACCGGCCGCTCGGCCGGAACGGTGCGGCCGGCCGCGACGAGCGCCTGGCCGGCCACCTGGCCGCCGAAGGTCCGCTGCAGCGCTTCGTGCGGCTGCTTGCCGCGGAAGATGTTCTCCTCGATCAGCTCGAGGTCGAGCAGGTCGACGAGCTTGTCCAGCGGCGTCGGGGCGGCGATCACCCGCCGAGTCTTGCAGCGGCTTCAGCGGGCGTCGCTACCGACCTCAATGGGGGAGCGGCGCGGCACGGTCAGCGCGAAGGTTGCGCCTGGTCCGTCCCGCAGCTCGAGGTCGCCGCCGTGCGCCCGGGCGATCGCACGGGAGATGTACAGGCCCAGCCCCATGCCATGACCGGTGTGCCCCAGCCGGCCGAACTTGCTGAACAGCTCGTCGCGCCGGTCCTCGGGGATGCCGGGTCCCTCGTCGTGGACGGTGATCTCGGCGATGTCGTCGTCACTTGTCACCGTGACGGTGACCGGCGTACCGGCCGGCGAGAACTTGAAGGCGTTGGAGAGCAGGTTGGAGATGACCTGCCGGATCCGCATCGGGTCCACCAGTGCGTCGACTCCGGGCTCCGTCATGATCACCGGCATCGGATCGGCGCGACCGGAAGCGACATCCTTCACCGCATCCCGCACCAACCGGCCGAGGTCGGTCCGCTCCGGCACGACCGGCAGCAGCCCGTGCTGCGCGCGGCGCGCGTCGCTCACCGCGTCGAGGAGCTCGGCCATCTGCCGCGCGTTGCGCCCGGCGGCGTCGAGGAGCTCATGGGTCGTCGCCGAGGGCAGCACGTCCATCCGTTCACGAAGCGTCGAGAGCATGCCCGTGATCACCGTGAGCGGCGTACGAAGCTCGTGCACCACCATGTCGCCGTCGAACGCGAGCCCGCCATCGTCCGGGTCTGCCGGCTCGGCCGCCTGCCTCGGTGCGAACAACCGCTCGGGGAAGACGGCGGCAAGGGTGGCGACGAGGGCCGCCATCGCCTCGCCCTTCTCGACGTACGCATCAGCTCCCAGCTCCATCGCCACCGGTTTCATGCGCGCGCCGTCGAAGCCGGACAGGACGACGATCCGCGTCTTGGGGCTGACCCGCCGGATCTCGGGGATGGCCTGCAGGCCGTCCATGACGGGCATCGACAGGTCGAGCAGCACGACGTCGGGAAGGTGCTCGGCGGCGAGTCGCACGGCCTGCTCGCCGTCACCTGCCTCCGCGACCACGTCGAAGCCGTCGCGGGAGGCGAGGTTGAGCCGGAGCAGCAACCGGATGTCCTCGGCGTCATCGGCGAGCAGCACGCGCAGTGCGCCCGGAGCTGCCGGTGGTTGCGGCGGGACGACCTCGTCCAGCGTCCTCGGGTGTCCCTCGGCGCGCACCAGCTCGCCAGGGGCGAGGCCGGACGGCCCGGTGTCCTGCAGCAGGTCATCCATCATCGCCCGGGCGGTCGCCATCGTGCGTCGGGCCGCCGCATGCGCGGACGCGTGCCGCTCGAGGTCGAGCAGGTACAGCACGGACGCCAGCCCCTGCACGACGTTGTCGTTGATCTCGATGGCGTGCCGACGTCGTACATCCGCGTCATGCAAGCGAAGCGTGAGCTCCTCCGACCGCTTGCGATCGCGCAGATCCCGCACGAACGCAGCCGTCACGGCGCCTTCGTCCGTCTCGACGCGTGTCGCGCTCACCTCGGCCGGGATCTCGTTGCCGGCGCGGTCGCAGGCCACCAGCTCGTGCGGCGGCCCGTCGGGGCCCAGGCCGGCCGGGAGCAGCTCGGTGACCGGGTGCCCGACGACCTCGGCAGGGCTCCAGCCCAGGACGGACTGCACCCGGTCGTTCGCCTGCAGGATCGCGCCGTCCGGCCCGACAACCAGGACGACGTCCGGGGCGGACTGGATCAGCGTCTGAAACCGATCACTGCTGCGCACCAGCGCCGCCGACGTCTCCTTCTGCTCGGTGATGTCCCAGCAGATCCCGACCATCCGGGCCGGCGTTCCGTCGGGGCCGGCAACGACCTCGCCCCAGCTCGCGAGGGTGCGCACCTCGCCGTCCGGCCAGACGATGCGCTCCTCCATCTCGTAGGGCGAGATGGTCGACAGCGCCTCCGTGTGGACACCGATGATCTTCTCCCGGTCGTCGGGATGCACCATCTCGAGGAACTTCTCGTACGTCGCCATGAACGACTGCGGCTCGCGACCGTAGATGCGGTAGAGCTGGTCGCTCCAGATGTTGGTGTTCGTGGCGATCTCGAAGTCGTAGCTGCCGACGTGCGAGATCCGTTGTGCTGCGGCGAAGTGACGCACCCGATCGGCCAGCTCGTCCTCGCGACGGCGCCGCGCCAGGGCCGCGACCAGCACGGCGTCGACGCGTTCCTGGAAGGCCCGGTCGGACGTGCCGCGTTGCAGCTCGGCCGCCTGGTTGCGCAACTCGCTCTCGGTCAGGTCTGCTGTGCCGAGGCGGACTAGTACGTCGAGCTGTTCTGCCGAGAACGATCCTTCGTCCACCGTCACCGCCTGCCCTGGATCGTCTGACAATGCGCCCGCCGGGCCAGGGCCGCCATGGCTTGTTCGGGCCATGTCGCGGCATGCGGTTCGGAGTGTTCTACCGCAGCAAGCACCCGCCTGGAAGGGCTCCGGGGCAATAGGCGCAATCCGGGCGACCGTCAGAGCTGCACGGTCGAGGTGATGTGCACGGCGTCGAGCAGACGACGATCATGAGTGACCAGCAACAAGGTCCCGGTGTAGTCGTCGAGTGCGGCTTCGAGCTGCTCGATGGCGGGCAGATCCAGGTGGTTCGTCGGCTCGTCGAGGACCAGGCAGTTCACTCCGACGGCCTGCAGCAGCGCGAGCGACGATCGGGTCCGCTCACCGGGTGACAGCGACCCGGCGGGTCGTGCCGTGTGATCCGCTTTCAAGCCGTACTTCGCGAGCAGGGTCCGTACGTCGGCGGCCGGCCACTGGGTGATCTTCTCGATGACCTCGACGACGCTCTGGTCGCCTCGGAAGCGGGAGCGGGCCTGGTCCACCTCGCCGAGCCGCAGGCCGCTGCCCAGCGACTGTCGTCCAGACTCCAGCGGGATGCGGCCCAGCAGCGCCTGCAGCAGCGTGGTCTTGCCCGACCCGTTGGCGCCCACGATCGCGAGCCGGTCGCCGTACGCGACTTGCAGGTCTATCGGTCCGAGCGCGAACTCGCCCCGTCGTACGACGGCTTGGTGGAGCACCGCTACGACGTCGCCGGACCGTGGGGCCGTCGCGATGGACATCTGCAGCTGCCACTCCTTGCGCGGCTCGTCGACCTGGTCGAGCCGGTTGATCTGCGACTCGATCGTCTTGACCCGCGATGCCGCATGGGTCGCCGCCTCGATGCGAGCGCCTTTCGCGGCACGGTCGTTGTCCGGCTGCTTGCGCTTCGCTCGGAGCGCACCGCGCACCGACTGCTCGCGCTGGCGCTGGGCCTGCTGCACGAGCGCGCTGCGCTTGTCCTCGAAGTCGTCGTACGCGTTGCGCTGTTGCTCCTTGCGGAGCTGTCGCTCGTGCAGGTAGGCGTCGTACCCGCCGTTGTAGATCGTTGCCGTCCGCAGCGGTCCGTCGATGTCGACAACCGAGGTGATCGTGCGGGCCAGGAACTCGCGGTCGTGACTGACGACGACGACGGCGACCGGAAGGTGGTTGACGAAGCGCTCGAGCTGCTCGAGGCCGGCGAAGTCGAGGTCGTTCGTCGGCTCGTCGAGCAGGAACACGTCAAAGCGACTGAGCAGGATGCTCGCCAGCGACGCCCGTGCCGCTTCGCCACCCGAGAGCTGGGTCGTCTCGGCACGCAGGCCGACGCTGAGTCCGAGCTCTCGGGTGACCTGCGCGGCCCTTTCCTCCAGGTCTGCGCCGCCGAGGGCGAGCCAGTGCTCGAGCGCGTCGCTGTAGTCGCTGTCATCCCCGGCAGTGAGCGCGTTCGTGGCGGCGTCCAGCCGGTGCTGCGCATCGGCGATGCCGGTCCGCCGCGCGAGGAACTGCATCAGCGTCTCGCCGGTTCTTCTGTCCGGCTCCTGCGGAAGGAGCCCGACGGTGGCGTTGCGCGGTGCTCTGGTCACGGTGCCCGTGTCGGGTGTGAGGTCACCGGCGAGGGTCGCGAGCAGCGTCGACTTGCCGACGCCGTTGGGACCGACGACCCCGATGCGATCACCGGGGGCGACCGTGAGGCTGACGTCGCTGAGGACGAGAGACGGACCGCGTACGACGGTGACGCCGCTGGCGACGACGGTGGCTGACACGAGGTGCTACTTCACCGGACGCCGCGTCGTCTGTCGAACGCTTACCGGTACTCCGGGTTCTCGTAGTCGAAACGGGCACCGGCGTCCCAGGCCGACCGCTGGTTGCCGTAGGCGGGGATGCCGTCGTTGCTCTTGAGCAGCTTCGCCAGGTGCATGAGGTTCCAGGTCATGAAGGCGGTGTTGCGGTTGGTGAAGTCGTTCTCGGGGCCGCCCGAGCCGGGTTCCAGATAGCTCGGACCGGGGCCGGCCTCCCCGATCCAGCCGGCGTCGGCTTGTGGCGGGATGACGTAGCCGAGGTGCTGCAGGCTGTACAGGATGTTCATCGCGCAGTGCTTGATGCCGTCCTCGTTGCCGGTGATGAGGCAGCCGCCGACCCGGCCGTAGAAGGCGTACTGGCCCCGATCGTTGAGAAGGCTGGAGCAGGCGTACAGGCGTTCGATGACGCGCTTGGTCACCGAGCTGTTGTCGCCGAGCCAGATCGGACCCGCGAGCACGAGGATGTCGGCGGCCAGGATCTTCGGGAACAGCTCCGGCCAGGCGTCGGTCTTCGCACCCTGCTCGCGCATGTCGGGGTAGACGCCGGTCGCGATGTCGTGGTCGACCGCACGGAGGACGTCGACGTCGACGCCGTGCTTGCGCATCACGTCCGCGCTCGCGTCGACCAGACCCTGGGTGTTGCTGGTCTCGGGGGACGGCTTCAGCGTGCAGTTGATGAACATCGCCTTGAGTCCGTCGAACCGCCAGTCGCTCGTCATGGCCGGGACGGTACGGCGAGTGCTGGGCGAACCATCCGGTCGACCCGAGGTCAAGGCCTTGGTGGAGTCTGTGGATGACGTGAAAGTGCCTGTGGATTAAGGGATTTGGGGTTGACGGCTCCTCGCCTCGGGCATAACTTGATTCGAACAGGCGTTCGAGCAGCGGGAGGTGAGGGCATGGCGGTGGTGGCGGATCTGGCGGTGCTCTCCCCGGAGGTGGCGGCCCTCGCGCAGGCCCTGGAGCGGGTCGCGGCGGTGGCGCCGGCCGACCTGCCGGGCGCTTTGGCGTTGGAGGACGCGCGGGCGCTGGTGGCGATCCGGGACCGCCTGGACGTGACGCTGCTGCACCGGGTGGGCGACGTCGACACCCGTCAGCTGCACGCCCTGGACGCGATGCCGACCGCGGCGTCCTGGCTCGAGCAGCAGGGCAGCGGGGTCGACCGCGGGGTGGTGAAGCTGTCCCGCCGGATCGGCCGGCTGCCGGTGCTGGCGCGTGAGCTGGACGCGGGCCGGTTGTCGATGGCCGCCGCCCGGCAGGTCGCGGTCGCGGTGGACAAGGCGCGCGGCTTCCTCGACGCGCGTGACGGCCTGATCGACGGGCTCCCCGGCGAGGACGTCCTGGACGGGGTGATCCTGCGCGGGGTGCCGCAGCTCTACGGACAGGCACTGGGCGGCATCGACGAAGGCGACCCGCGGCTGCGGCGGCTGCTGACCGAGCTGGTCGCGATCCAGACCGGCGGCGGCGGGCAGGTCGACCGGGTCGAGGCGGCGTTCGTGGCGCTCGCGACCCGGGTCGATCGGGCCGCGCTCAAGCAGGCCCTCGGTGAGCTCGTCGACGCGTTGCTGCCCCAGCAGCTCGAGGACCGCGCCGAGCAGGTGCATGAGGAGCGCGGCGCGGTGCTCATCCGCAACCTGGACGGGGTCGGGGGTCGGCTCGAGGTCGAGCTCGACGCCGAGGGCTTCGAGGTCATCGATGCCGCGCTGGCCGCGACGATGGCCGGCGACCCTGAGAACGTCACCGACACCGCGGTCGCGGCGCAGCTGCGCACCGACGGACTCGACCCCTACGACCAGGCCGTGTCCGGGCGGCCTCGACCGCGCACGATGCTCAAGCGGCGCCACGACGCGCTGGTCGCGCTGATCAAGGACTGGCTCGGCAGCGGCATCGCCGGCCAGCGCGGCAAGGCACTGCCGCAGATCTCCATCCGGGTCGGGCTGGACACCCTGCACCGCGCACCGGGGGCGCTACCCGCGACCGGCGGGACCGGACAGCGGCTACCGGCCTCGACGGTACGGCGGCTGTGGTGCGACAGCGCCGTCACCCGGTTCGTGATGGGACTCGGTAACAAGGTCATCGAAATGAGCCACACCGCCCGGACCCTCAAAGCCCACGAACGAAAAGCCAAACTGATGGAAACCGGCGGCCGATGTCAGGCCGCCGCCTGCACCTCCCCACCCGGAACCCCGCTGATCCCACACCACCCCGACCCCTACGCCCGATCCCGAACAACGAGCTTCTACGACACCGTCCTGTTCTGCCAAGGCGACCACCACCACCTGCACGAAGGCGCCCACACCATCGGGCTCCGCGACGGACGACTGCTCGGACCCGACGGCTGGATACCCCAAATCGGCGTCGCATGACGTCCCCGGGGCCGGGGCATGGCCGGCCGCGTTCAGGACGTTCGGCGTGTCAGCGCGAGCTCCTGCGAGGGTCAGGCGCCGAGGACGGAGCCGAGGTCGAAGCGGACGGGGCGCTCGAGCTGGGCGTACGTGCACGAGCGGGGATCGCGGTCGGGCCGGAAGTGGCGGAGCTGAGCGGTGTGGCGGAACCGGGCGCCCTCCATGTGGTCGTAGGCCACCTCGACGACCAGCTCGGGCCGGAGCGGGACGAAGCTCATGTCCTTGCCCTGGTTCCAGCGCGAGCCGGCCGACGACGTTGGTGCACGCTCGGACATGAGCTCGCCGAGCCACGGGTGATCCGCGCCGTCAGTCAGCAGGTACGGCGCGAGCTCGTCGATGAGCTGCGCGCGACGCTTCATCGGGAACGACGCCGCCACCCCGACGTGCTGCAGGTGCTCGTCGTCGTCGTACAAGCCGAGGACGAGGGAGCCGACGACCGGTCCGCTCTTGTGCAAGCGGTAGCCGCCGACGACGCAGTCGGCAGTCCGCGCGTGCTTGATCTTGAGCATCACGCGCTTGTCGGGGGAGTAGGGGATGTCGACCGGCTTGGCGACGACACCGTCGAGACCGGCGCCCTCGAACATCGTGAACCACTCGCGCGCGAGGGCAACGTCGTCCGTCACAGGGGTGAGGTGAATGGGCGGACCCGACTTCGCGAGCGCCTTCTCGAGACGCGCGCGGCGTACCGACTGCGGTTGGTCCAGCAGCGACTCGTCGCCCAGCGCGAGCAGGTCGAACGCGACGAAGGATGCCGGAGTCGTCTCAGCCAGCATCTTCACCCGCGAAACCGCCGGGTGGATGCGCTGCAGCAGCGCCTCGAAGTCGAGGCCTTTCCCGGCCGCGATGACGATCTCGCCGTCGACGACGCAACGCTCGGGCAGCTGCGCCTTCACCGCCTCGACGACCTCTGGGAAGTAGCGCGTCAACGGCTTCTCGTTGCGGCTGCCGAGCTCGACCTCGTCGCCGTCGCGGAAGACGATGCAGCGGAAGCCGTCCCACTTCGGCTCGTACAGGAATCCCGGGCCGTCCGGAACGTCGGGCACGGACTTGGCGAGCATGGGTTGGACGGGAGGCATCACGGGCAGGCGCACCGGCTCATCCTGCCCGGTCGCGCCGTCAGGCGGTGCTCTGGACCACCCGGATCGGATACCTGGCCAGCTCGGTGCCGTCGACGCGCAGGACGAACGCGAAGTCGCCCGCCGCCTCGAACGGCAGTCCGTGGATGGGCACGGTGATCGGGATGACGTTCGGCTCGCCGTACCTGCTCTGCAGGCCCGGTGCGGCGCGGAACGATCCACGGACGTCGAGGCTCTGGGGCTTGCCGTCCGCGTCCTCGAGCCCGATCGCGAACTCGTGGTCGGCGTGAGCGGCCGAGAACGGCTGCTGCACGACGGCGACCAGCGCCATCGACGGGAGCACTGCCGGGAACGCCGGGAAGTGCAGCGTGCCCCAATAGGCGCCGCTCGCGTAGACCTTGCCGGACTCGGCCGCGGCGTGGTCGGCAGGGAAGAACCCCAGCGCGCGAAAGCTGTTGGGATCCCAGTCGCTCATCGGCAGTCCTCAGCTCGCGTCGGGTACGTAGGTGAAACGACGTACGGCGTCAGGGGTTCCCGCCGGCACCGTCTGCCGCGAGACCGGGTCGACCCACGCGACGAAGTCCTCGTACGTGCGCACCGCGAGCCGCGGTCCCGGCTCGGCATCGGAGACGTAGAGCGGGACGTAGATGACGACGGTGCGGTCGTCGTCGTTCGCGTCGTGCCCGAGACCGAGGACCAGGTAGAAGCGCTCGGCCTTGTAGTGCCGGTAGACGCCCGCGGCCAGCGAGGGCATTCAGCGCAGCCGGCGCTCGTCGAGCGTCACCCGGCCGAGCTCGATCAACGGAGGGATGCGCTCCTCGATGCCGTCGAAGCCCTCGCCGACCATCGCGCCGAAGCGGACCCGCGCGACGATGCCGGCGCAGACGACGGCGAGCTTCCAGAACGCGAACGCGACGTACCACGGCAGCTCCGTGAGGTCGAGACCGCTGCGCTGGGCGTACAGGGCAGCGACTTCGGTGCGGGTCGGGAAGCCCTCGAGCACCGTCGCTGCCTGCACGACGAAGCCGAGGTCTCGCTCGCTGACGTCGTCGGCCTGCTGCCAGTAGACGAGCAGGATGCCGAGGTCGGCGAGCGGGTCGCCGAGGGTGCACATCTCCCAGTCGAGTACGGCGGCGATGCCCCCCGGGGTCGTCGGGTCGAGCATCGTGTTGTCGAGGCGGTAGTCGCCGTGCACGATGGTCGCGCGCTGGCTCGTCGGCACGGTGGCGGCGAGGTCGGCGGCGAGCCGATCGACAGACTCCATGCCCTCGAGGCGGGTTGCCTCCCACTGCTTGGTCCATCGCGAGACCTGACGAGCCAAGTAGCCGTTCGGCCGGCCGAACTCACCCAGCCCGACCGCCGCGGGCTCGACGTTGTGCAGGTCACCGAGCACGCGGATCAGCCCCTCGCCGATGGCGCGCCGCTGTTCCGGCAGATCGGCGTACCCCGGCGGAAAGCTGTCGCGGCAGACGTAGCCGTTGACGGCCTCCATCACGTAGAACGGCTGCCCGAGCAGCTCCGGGTCGGTGCAGAGGTGGAGCATCTTTGGGACGGGTACGTCGGTCTGCTCGAGCGCGGCCATCGCGGTGTATTCGCGCTTCATGTCGTGGGCTGTGGGGAGCACGTGGCCGAGCGGCGGCCGACGCAGGATGACCTCGCCCGCCGACGAGGAGACGCGGTAGGTGAGGTTGGACTTGCCCCCCGCGATCAGCGTCACCGTGGGGGTCCGCCACGCCTCGTCGTCGAGGACCTTCGCGAGGTACGGGCCGACCACCTCGGGGTCGGCCCCGGTGCCCGTCGTGGTCATCCGCCGACCCTAGTGCGATGGCCGGGGTGGTCCTACGACTGCTGTGGTCAGGGGCGAGCCCGGAAGAACCAGTGACGTGCGAGGCGTGCGGTCGGACGATCCAGGGGTGGGCGCGCATCGCGAACCGCCCTACGACGGGCTCGAGGAGCTCGGCCGGCACCTTCGCGCGGCCGATGCGCTGCTCGCCGGCCTGGCCGACGACATGGCGGCGGCTGGTGCCCGCAGCGCGAGCGAGCGCGCTGAGCGCGCGCGGGCCGAGCTGACGGCGGCGCAGGCGATCCTCGAGAGGCTGCGGCGGGCCTGAGGACGCCCGGCGGTGACCGGTCGCGCCCACTGGCAGCAGACTGTTGACCGTGCCACCCTCGACGCATCGCCGCGCCGCCGCTCGGTGGTCGATGCTGGCCGCCGCTCTCGGACTCGTCTGGCTGACCGGTGTCGCGCCGGTCCCGCTGTACGACGGCATCGGGTTTCCGGACGAGCCGTATCGGTTCGTGCCCGAGCGGGGGAGCGGTCCGGCGGCAACGAGCGCCCAGGTCGAGCTGAAGGTCGCCAACGGGTCCAACACCGGCGGGCTGATCGTGAACACCCGGGAAGCCGGCCCGCAGGCGTCCGTCTTCGCGCCGCCGCACGCCTTCCTCGCACCTGGGACGGCGCCGGTCACGCTCGCCGTCCGCCCGGTGGCTCCGCAGCCGCCCCTGCCCGGCCCGCTCCTGTCGAACGTGTACGAGCTCTCGCTGACCAGCACGGCCGGGCCCGTGACCATCTCGCCCGCCGCCCAGCCACCGGCGATCACGATGCGGTCGACGTCGGCGGGGCCACCCGAGCCCGTGTTCGAGTACCGGTCCGGCCCCACGCAGAAGTGGCGGGAGCTGAAGACCCGACGGGTCGGGCGGGACATCTTCAACGGGACCGCACCTGGTGCCGGGGAGTACGTGCTGGCGCAGCTCGGTACGGCCACCGGTAGCAAGCCGGCGTCGAGCGGGCACGGGGCGCTGTACGGCGTACTCGGGGTGACCGTCCTGCTCATGGCCGGGGTCATCGTCGGGGTGCGGCTGCTCGCCCGCCGGCCGCCCGAGTCGTGACAGCCGAGATGCTCCGGCCGACCGCGCCGGCGCCGCTCCGAGAGACCGGCCGCGGCGGCTCGGGACTGCTGGCCGTGCTTCTCGGGCTGGGGTTCGCACTCGCCGTGGGGGCGCGGGTCGCCGTCGGTGGGTCGGGCCCGGCTCGGTCGCCGGCCGCCGGCCTCGTGTTCGCGGGGCTGCTCGTCCTCATGGCGCTGGCTGCCCGCACCCGGGTGCCGATATCTGTGTCCGCGGCGACGTGGGGCGTTGCCGGGGCGGTCCTGCTGTCTGCACCGGTCGCGCTGATGCGGATCGGCCGGCCGATGCATGCCGCCGCCGGGTTCGCGTCATGGGCGGTCGTCGTCGCAGTGGTGGCCACGGCCGAGGAGCTGTTCCTTCGCGGTGCGTTGTACGACGCCGTGCGGACCGCCGTTGACGAACGCGCGGCGATCGTCGCTGGCGCGGTCGGCTTTGCCGCGCTGCACGTTCCCCTGTACGGCTGGCACGTCGTGCCGCTCGACCTCATCGTCGGGCTGGTGCTGGGTGAGTTGCGAAGAGCATCGGGTACGCCGGCCGCACCCGCGGTGACACATGTCGGCGCCGACCTGGCCGCCTGGTTCCTGCGCTAGGACGCTCGGCGCGCCTGGCCGCTGTCGGGGCTGACCATGAGCCGCGACTCGTCGACGGCCTCGAAGGCGCTGGCCGGAATCGCCTTCAGCTGGTCGAGCAGGCCGGTCGGCCAGCGCGTGTCGGACGTCCCCTGGAAGAACCACGGCGAGCCGTTGTCGGCGAGGATGAGCCCGTAGGTCTTCATCGCGCGCAGCACGCTCTGCGTGTCCGGTCGCAGCCCAGCCAGCGAGTAGCCGGCCTTCAGCCGGAAGCGGGCGCCCATCGGCGGGTACGACGGGTCCGACACCGAGCCGGCCTGGTGCCGCGCCGGCCACAGGTAGCGCCGATCCGTCGTGTTCGTCGTGAACCGGATGGCGTGGTCGACGGTGCCCGCCGCAACCTCGTCGTAGCGCAGCAGGCCCGGCAGGATCGGCAGGCCGGCTGCGTCCGCCGAGGTCCAGCCGCGGGGGCGAAGGGCGTTGCTGCCCAGGCCCCAGATCGCGCCCGATCCGGCGTACCAAGCCGTGCCGCTCTTGCGGGTTGCGAACGTCTCGTAGAGCCGGCAGGTGCTCTTGTCGACGACGATCGCGTGCCGGTCGCCGCTCGAGCCGGCACCGCCCTCGATCTTCGTGTCGGACCCGAGCGGGTACGGCCCGCGGTCGCTCTCGCTCGCGTAGTCGAAGTGCACGCCGACCTTGGCGTGGGTGCCGGCGACGACGGTGACCGGGATGCCGTACGGGACCGGCTGCGCGTCGTACGAAGGACCGAAGTCCGGATGGAGCTTGCGCGTCGGCGACATGTGCGCGAGCCACTGCCCGCTGTGCGCGTTGACCGGCAGCGTGCGGATGTCGGCGTGCCACACGTTGTCGGCGGGGAACGGCGTGCAGGTCGTGCCGGGGATGGCGCGGACGGCAGCCGAGGCCGGCTGCGCGACGAGCGCGACACCGAGGGCGGCAACGAGCGCACCCGTCCGCAGCGAGGTCATGTCTGGATCCTCGGCACGTGGGGCCGGTCGGCTGGATGGTCCGATCAGGTACCAGCTAGCGTCCGGCCATGGAGCCGCAGCAGACCTGGGATGCCGTCGACGAGTGGGTCGAGAGCCGATTCGTGCCCGAGGACGCGGCACTGGAGGGCGCGCTGACGGCATCAACGGCAGCCGGCTTGCCGGCGATTCAGGTCTCGGCCGCGCAGGGCCGGTTCCTCGAGCTGCTGGTGCAGATCAGTGGCGCGCGGTCGGTCCTCGAGGTCGGCACGCTCGGCGGCTACAGCACGATCTGGCTGGCGCGCGGCCTCGGGCCCGACGGCCGGCTGCTCACCCTCGAGCTCGAGCCGCACCACGCCGAGGTCGCCCGGGCCAATCTCGAGGCCGCCGGTGTGAGCGACATCGTCGAGGTCCGCGTCGGCCCGGCGGCCGACTCCCTGGCTGCGCTGACCGGGACGTTCGACCTGGTCTTCATCGACGCCGACAAGCCGAGTACGCCGACGTACTTCACCGAGGCGGTCCGGCTGTCCAGGCCGGGGACCGTGATCGTCGTCGACAACGTTGTCCGCGGCGGCGCGGTGGCCGATCCGGCGTCCACGGAGGCCGGCGCGCCGGGCATCCGAGCGTTCGCCGAGATCGTCGCGCACGACCCGCGGCTGCGGGGGACTGCGATCCAGACCGTCGGCCGCAAGGGGTACGACGGCTTCGCGGTCGTGGTCGTCGGGAGCTGAGCCGCGACCGGGAGCTGAGCCGCGACGTTGCTAGCGGACCGTCAGCGTGCCCGTCATCCCCAGACCCTCGTGCGGGGTGCAGACGAAGCGGAACGTGCCGGCCTTGTTGAAGCGGAAGACCCGTGCGTAGGCACCGGGTGCGACGTTGCCCGAGTCCCAGGTCGGTCCGGTGAACGTGTGGTCCATGGTGTCGCCGTTGTGCGCGCGCACGGCGTCGCCGACGCCGATCGTGAGGTCCATCGGCGAGAACCGGTAGCCGGCCGTCATCTCGAGCGCGCGCGTCGGGCCGGGCGGCGGCGCCGGCGAGGGGGCCTTCGTCGGGCTGGGCCGCGGGCTGGGCGAGGGGCTGGCTTGCGGTCGCGGGCTGGGCTGCGGGCTGGGCTGCCCGCTGGGCGTCGTCGTCCGGCCCGGCCCGGGCGCCGCCGTCCTGGCGGTCGATGACGCCGCGGCCGTGCGTGACGGCGTGACGGTGGGCCGCGGCGCGAGGGATGCGGGCGGCGTCGGGCCGCCGGTCGTGGCAGGCGAGGCCGGTTGCGCCCCCGACGGTGAGTCGGCGGGCAGCGGAGCCGTGCCGGTGGCACCGGGGTGGCTGGAGCCGCCGCACGCGGCCACCAGGGTCAGCACGGACGCGACGGGGAACAGGCGCATCGACCGCATTCGAGCAGGATGCCGCGAAAGCAGCCGCCCCGGCCAGGGCCCGATGGTCCTACGACCCGGCCGTCACCGTTGCCGTGACGAGGTGCTCGACGTGTACCAGGCCGACGTACCGGCCCGAAGCGTCTACACATGCGAGCGGGTCGAAGCGGATGTGCGCCGGCCGCGTCATGGCGCGCGCGACGACATCGGGTGCCTGCTCTGCGGCGACCACCGCCATGACCGGGTGCAGCCAGCCGCTGGGTGAGCTCGCCTCGCGGTTGCGGACCCACAGCTGCTTCGGCCGCTGCTGCGCGTCGACGACCACGACGTCGGCCGGCTCCTGGGGGAGGAAGCCGATGGCCGCGATGTGCCGCACGGCCGGTGCGGTGCGGTCCACCAGGTTTCCGACCTGCATGCCGGGACCGTTGTGCGCCGACCGCTCGGACAGCGCGACGGCCACGTGCGCGGGCAGCCCAGACCAGCGCAGGGACGGCCGGCCCAGCAACCAGCCCTGCGCGAGCGGGACACCGAGCCGTCGGACCGTGTCGAGCTCCTCCAGCCGCTCGACCCCTTCGACGAGCAGCCGACTGCCCAGCCGCGAGACGAACCGGCCGACCAGCTCGACGAGCCCCTGCTTGACCTCGTCGCGGTCGACCTCGCTGACCAGAGAGCGGTCCAGCTTCACGATGTCGGGGTGCAGCGCGGCCACTTGCCGCAGCCCGGACCAGCCGGCGCCCGCGTCGTCCAGCGCCAGCAGCGCGCCTCGGTCGCGCAGTCCGTCGATCCGGCGGCGAAGCGCCGTGAGGTTGTCGACCGGCTCGTGCTCGGTGAGCTCGAGCACGAGTCCGGTGAGGTCGCCGGCCGACCGCAGCAGGGCGGCCATGACCGGGCTGGCGAGGCGGTCGGGTGAGACGTTGACGGCGAGGAAGCAGCCGTCGGGTACGGCGTCGCGGCTGGCGAGCGCCTGGGCGAGCAGGTGCGCCTCCAGCTCGAGGCCGCGGCCGGTGCGCTCCGCGGCGGCCAGGTACGGGCCGGGCGCGCGCAGTCCGGCGTCGCCGAACCGCGCCAGCACCTCGTAGCCCACGACCTGGCCGCGGTCGAGGTCGACCACCGGCTGGTAGACGAGCCGGGTGGCGGTCATCCCGGCCAGCACGCGCTTGACCTCGAGATCGGCCCGGAGCGGAACGAGATCGTCGCTCCGCTGCACCGGAACAGCCGCGATCGACAGCCCCACCCGAATCCCCCCACGTCACATGCGTCACATCCGTAACAGTTGCCGGATAGTGCACGTCGGGTGCACATCGGCACAAGAGGGGATCGGGCGGTCGTCCCGTATCGCCCGAATTTGGTGTCCTGACCGGCCGTCGGCGAGCCCGTCGAAGGCCCTCTTGCCGTTGCTACCGGGTCGGGCTGTCCTCGGCGACCAGGTCGAGGACGGCCACCGACTCCCCGTCGATCTCCACGAACCCGTCGCGGAACACGAAGCCGGATGACGACGCGAGCAGCATGACGTCGGGGGTGCCGGGCAGCGGCACGGCCTGGCGCTCAGCGCTGAGGTTGCAGGCCAGGGCAGTGCTCCCGCGGCGCACGACCAGCCACCGCGCGTCCTCGTCGTAGGTGACCTGCACGCGGTCCCGGCGGCCGTCGCTGAGGTCGAGCCGGCTGCGCCGGAGCGCGATCAGGCTGCGGTGCCACTCCAGCAACCGCGCTCCGCGCTCGCTCTCGGGCTCCTTCCAGTCGAGCTTCGACGCCGCGAACGTCGCGGGCGACTGCGGATCCGGCACCTCATCGGTCGCCCAGCCGTGCGACGCGAACTCCTCGCGCCGTCCCCGTCGTACCGACTCGCCCAGCTCGCCCTCGTGGTCGGAGAAGAACTGCCACGGCGTACGCGCCCCCCACTCCTCACCCATGAAGAGCATCGGTGTGTACGGCGAGGTCAGGATCAGCGCGGCCCCGACCATCAGCAGACCGTCCGACAGGGTCGCCGAGAGGCGATCGCCGAGGGCCCGGTTGCCGATCTGGTCGTGGTTCTGCAGGTAGACGACGAACCGATGGCCCGGTGTCGTCGGATCCACCGGCCGGCCGTGCGAGCGCAGCCGGAAGGTCGACCACGACCCGTCATGGACGAAGACCCGGGTGAGGGCTTTGGCGAGGGTGGGCAGTGACCCGAAGTCGCCGTAGTAGCCGGCTCGCTCGCCGGTCAGCAGGGCATGTACGGCGTGGTGCACGTCGTCGGCCCACTGACCGTTCAGGCCGAAGCCGGCGGCCAGCCGCGTCGTCACCAGCCGCGCGTTGTTCAGGTCGCTCTCGCCGATGACCCACAGCGGCTTGCCCAGCTGTGCGCCCATCGCCTCGACGGCGACCGCGAGCTCCTCCATCAGGTGCGTCGCGCGATCGTCGACGAAGGCATGCACGGCGTCGAGCCGCAGCCCGTCGATGTGGTAGTCGCGCAGCCACATCATCGCGTTGTCGACGATGTGGCGGCGTACGTCGTCACTGAGCGGCTGGTCGAGGTTGACCGCAGGTCCCCACGGCGTCGTGTGCGCGTCGGTGAGGTAGGGCCCGAACTCCGGCAGGTAGTTGCCGGCCGGACCGAGGTGGTTGTAGACGACGTCCATCACGACGCCGAGCCCGCGCGCGTGGCAGGCGTCGACGAACCGCTTCAGGCCGTCGGGGCCGCCGTACGGCTCGTGCACGGCGTACCACCCGACGCCGTCGTAGCCCCAGCCCCACCGGCCGGCGAAGGCGTTGCAGGGCAGCAGCTCGACGGCGGAAACGCCGAGCCCGGCGAGGTGATCGAGGCGTTGGATCGCGGCGTCGAACGTGCCGTCCTCCGTGAACGTCCCGACGTGCAGCTCGTAGAGCACGCTGCCCGGCAAGGGCACGCCGCGCCACTGCTGGTCGGTCCACGCAAACGCGCTGTCGTCGTACACCCGCGACGGCCCATGCACGCCCTGCGGCTGCCAGCGGCTGCGAGGGTCCGGTCGCACCGGGCCGCCGTCGAGCGCGAAGCCGTAGTCGGTCCCCGGTGCGGCGGGCACGTCCACCTGCCACCAGCCGCGCTCCCGTCGGCCCATCGGCTGCCGGCTGCCGGCGGCCTCCAGCTCCACGCGCTCGGCCGTCGGCGCCCACACCGAGAAGGTCGTCATCCCCGACAGCCTCCCCTGCGCGCCTTGCGAGTAGTCACGACGTGAGCAGTCTCATGGTCGCTTCGCATCATCTTCGGCCTCGGGCTGAAGACCACCGCGCCGGGAGTCGATGAGAACACGACACATTCGGACAATTTTGGGTGGAAGCATGCGCCAGCTCCGGCGCCACGGGTCGCTCGCCGTGTCGATCGTGCTCGTCCTCGGACTCGGTGTGGTGGGCCTCTGGGCCGGTCATCAGGCCGGGGCGCGGGCCGAGGCCACCCACCGGGGTGACCGGTTGACCCTGCAGGCGACGCTGGCAGGGCTGACGGGGCAGTACACCCAGGTCGCCGGCGCCGAGATCCTCGACATCCTGGGGGCGCAGCAGCGCGCCGGGGTGAAGCCCTGGCTGGGGACCTCGGCCGACACCGCCCGGCTGCGATCGGTCGCTGCCGGCTCGAGGGCGATGGCCGGCGGGGCGGCGTTGGTCGTGGCCACGGGAACGCCCGCGGCGATGTACGCCCCCCTCGGCCGGGTCATGCCCAGCCCGACAGACCCGGGCTGGCAGCCGTTGCGGACCGCGGTCATCAGCGGCGGTCACACGCTGCCGGTTTCCGGCGTGCTGACCTCGGGTGACCGGCCCGTCGTCGCGGTGGCCGTGCCGGTCCCGCTCGCCTCGGGCGGCCTTGGACTCCTCGTCGGTCTGTCCGACCTTCGCACCGGCCAGCTGCAAAAGTACGTCGAGCAGCTCGCGAACGCGGACGGCCGACGTGGCTACGTCGTCGATGGGCGCGGGTTGGTGATCGCGGGACCGACCGCGGCAGAGGTCGGCCGCCCGTTGCGGTTCCCGCATGTGGTGACGCTCGTGCCGGCATCCCGGCCCGGCATCCGCGACGTGCGTGAGGGCGGTACGACGTACACCACGTCCTACGCGCCCGCCGGCAGCACCGGCTGGTCGGCGATGACCTTGCAGGACTCGGACCTGTTCCTCGGCCCGCTGCGCGACGCATCACGTCGCGCCCAGGCGGCCGTCATGCTGCTGCTCGTCATCGCCGGCAGCGCCTTGCTGGTGCTCCATCGCAAGCGTGAGGCCGCGCTGCGAGACGTGGCGTTGTCGGACGAGCTGACGGGTCTCTACAACCGGCGCGGCTGGTTCACCGTCGCCGACCACGAGATCGAGCGGGCCCGCCGCAACAGTGCGCGCCGCGGCCTGCTCTTCATCGACGTCGACGGGCTCAAGCAGGTCAACGACGCCCTCGGACACCGCGAGGGCGACCGCGCCATCGCCGCTGCGGCGGACGTGCTGCGGACCTGCTCGCGCAGTTCGGACGTGCTCGGTCGGCTCGGCGGCGACGAGTTCGTGCTGCTGCTCGGCGAGGGGGGCACCCCGGCGGTCGTCCGCGAGCGGGTCCTGGCAGCGCTGGCGCGGCACAACGCCGGCTCCGGTGCTCCGTTCGAGCTTCGACTGAGCATCGGTGCCGAGGTCTGGTACCCCGACGAGGCCTGCAGCCTGGACGAGCTGGTGCGACGCGCCGATGGTCAGATGTACGCCGACAAGGCGGCCCGACCCGCACGGCACGACGGGCTGCTGCGGCCGCTACGCGTCGGCTCCGGCCCGCACGAGGAGCGCGACCGGGAACCCGTGCAGTAGCCCGGCCAGCCGGCCGTCTCGCACCGGCTCGTGTGTCAGCACGTTGTGCCAACGTCCGGGCGGGAGTGCGACGGCTTCCTCGCCCCAGCCCTCTGCACATGTCGATGCGGCCCGCGTCGGGATCACGGTGACCACCTGACCCATGCGGCTGAAGGCCAGCGCCCTCGGCCCGGCCGCGACTGGCTCGTACGTGCCCGGCATGAGGAACCAGTCGGGGTGCTCGCGGCGGAGCCGCAATGCCGTCCGCACCATGTGCAGCTTCGCGGTGTCGAGGTCCTGATCGAGCGGTGCTGCCGACAGCAGGTCGCGTCGTCGCGCGTAGTCGACCGGCCGGCGGTTGTCGGGGTCGACGAGCGACAGGTCGAGCAGCTCGGTCCCCTGGTAGGTGTCGGCGACGCCCGGCATGGTCAGCTGGACCAGCTTCTGCGCGAGTGAGGTCGCGTGCCATGCGGGGGCGAGTGACGCGACGAAGGAGGCGATGTCGGACGTGATCTCGGCGTCGCCCAGCACGGCACGCGCAAAGCAGGCAACGGCGGTCTCGAACTCCTCGTCCGGCGCCAGCCAGGAGGTGCGCGCCTTTGCCTCGCGGGTCGCCTTCTGCAGGTAGCCGACGAGTCGGTCGGCGTCGATCGGCCAGGCACCGACGAGCGTCTGCCACATCAGCTGCTCGGTGACCGCATCCGGCCCGGCCGACTGCCGGTGCGGCGCCGCCAGTGCCGACCAACGCCTGACGACCTCGCTCCAGTCCGCCGCGCACTGCGACAGCAGGACCAGTCGGGCCCGCACGTCCTCGGACCGCTTCGTGTCGTGGGTCGACAGCGCGGTCATGGCGGCCGGCCACTGCTCCGACATCTCGACGCACGCCTTGTGGAAGTCCTGGACCGAGGTCCCGAACCGGCCGGGATCGCCGCCGACCTCGTTCAGCGCGGTCAGGCGCAGGTAGCGGTAGAAGGCCGTGTCCTCGACCCCCTTCGCCATGACCGGGCCGCAGGTCTGCTGGAATCGGATGATGAACTCGGCTGCTGCTGGGCCGGGCGGCGCTTGCGCGAGCGCGAGCCGGCCGACGATCTCGATCTCGGCGGCCCGGTCGGGACGCCTGGCACTGGCGCGCTGCACGGCGCCCACCACGTGTGCCAGTGCCTCCTCGGCAGCCCGGCCGTCCGTGCTCACGTAGGCGCGGTAGACGTCGAAGGCGACCAGCACCTCCGCGACCGCCTCTCGAAGCGCACTGCGGCTCGTGTCGCGCAGCGAGGGGTCCGGTGCGCACGCGGCCAGCGCGACGTCGGTCAGCCGGTTGACCTCGGCACCGAGGACATCGGCCACCACCTGCCGCTTGGCCTCGAGGACCACGTCGTCGTACGGCGAGCTGCTGCCGGTCACGGACTCCCAGAGGTCGGTCAGCGGGTGCTCGCCGGCGGGATCGACGAACAGGCCGAGCACGTGGTTCATGGCGTCGTAGCCGGTCGTGCCGGCGCAGGCCCAGCTGTCCGGCAGCCGCTCGTCCGGCTCGAGGATCTTCTCGACGGCGACCCACCTGCCGCCGGTCGCATCAGCGAGCCGATCGAGGTAGCCGCTCGGATCGGCCAGCCCGTCCGGGTGGTCGATGCGCAACCCCTCGATCGCGCCGCTGCGTACCTGCTCGAGCACGATGTCGTGGGTCGCGTCGAAGACGCCCGGAACCTCGACCCGCACACCTGCCAACGTCGTCACGTCGAAGAAGCGCCGGTAGTTCAGCTCCTTCGTGGCGACCTTCCAGTGGCACAGCCGGTAGTGCTGGCGGCCGAGGGTCGCGGCGAGGTCGCCAGCGACGAGGGTGCCGGGCGCGATCGGGAGGACGTGCTCGTAGTAGCGGATGGTCGGTTCCTCGGGCGAGCCCGCTACCTCGAGCTGGTCGAGGACCTCGTCGAGCGGCCCGCCCAGGATCGGGACAAGGACCTTGCCGGGGTTGTCGCGGGTCGCCCAGTCGATGTCGAACCACTCGGCGTACGGCGATGCCGGGCCGTCGCGGAGGACGGACCACCACTGGGCGTTCTGCGACTCGGGCTCGGCGATCGACATGTGGTTGGGCACCACGTCGACGACGAGCCCGAGCCCGGCGCTGCGGCAGGACGCGACGAGCGCGTCGAACCCGGTCTGCCCGCCCAGCTCGTCATTGATCCGGCTGTGGTCCACGACGTCGTAGCCGTGCGCCGACCCGGGCGTCGCCTGCAGGATCGGTGAGCAGTACAGGTGGCTCACGCCGAGCGATGCGAGGTACGGCACGATCGCGGCTGCGTCGGTGAAGTCGAACCCTGGATGGTCTGAGGCCGGCGGTCGCAGCTGGACGCGGTACGTCGACACCGGCACGGGCTTGCCGGCGCTGGGGAGATGCGGCACAGGTCAGAAGACCTTCTGCACGACGAGCACTGATCTGGCATCCACCTCGACGGGCTCGCCGGTCTTGACCGAGCGGCTCTCCGCGTCGACGAGCATCGGCGCGGCGGTGTCGAGCGCCACGTCCCAGCGCTCGCCGGCACCGATGTCGGGCAGCGTGAACTCGATCTGGCCATCGCTTCCGTTGAACAGCAGGAAGAACGACGTGTCCACGATGCGCTCCCCGCGCAGGTCCGGCTCCCGGATGCCCTCGCCGTTCAGGAAGACAGCGACGGACTTGGCGAACCCCGACTCCCAGTCGTCCTCGTTCATCCATCCGCCGTCCGGCGTGAACCAGCCGATGTCGTGGATCTCCGAGCCCTTCACGACGTGCCCCTGGAAGTGCCGGCGGCGGCGGAACACGGGATGCTCCTGACGCAGCTTGGCCAGCCGGCTGACGAAGTCGGAGAGGACCTCGAAGTCCTTGGCGCGTTCCCAGTCGACCCACGCGAGGTCGTTGTCCTGCGCGTAGACGTTGTTGTTCCCGTGCTGGGTGCGGCCGACCTCGTCGCCGTGCACCAGCATCGGGACCCCCTGCGAGAGGAACAGCGTCGCGAGGAAGTTGCGCTTCTGCTGCTCGCGCAGCGCGACGATCTCGAGGTCGTCCGTCTCGCCCTCCACCCCGCAGTTCCACGAGCGGTTGTTGCTCTCGCCGTCCTGCCCGCCCTCGCCGTTGGCCTCGTTGTGCTTCTCGTTGTAGGACACGAGGTCGTGCATCGTGAACCCGTCGTGAGCGGTGACGAAGTTGATCGAAGCGAACGGTCGGCGCCCGTCGTCCTCGTACAGGTCGGCCGAGCCAGTGAGGCGCGAGGCGAACTCCGCGAGGGTCGCCGGCTCGCCGCGCCAGAAGTCCCGCACCGTGTCGCGGTACTTGCCGTTCCACTCCGTCCAGAGGGGCGGGAAGCCGCCGACGTTGTAGCCGTCGTACCCGATGTCCCACGGCTCCGCGATGAGCTTGGTCTGGCTGACCACGGGGTCCTGGTGTACGAGGTCGAAGAACGCCGAGAGGCGGTCGACCTCGTGGAACTGGCGGGCCAGTGACGACGCGAGGTCGAAGCGGAAGCCGTCGACGTGCATGTCGAGCACCCAGTACCGCAGCGAGTCCATGATCATCTGAAGCACGTTGGGGCTGCGCATCAGCAGCGTGTTCCCGGTGCCGGTCGTGTCGTAGTAGTGCTTGCGATCCTCGTCGACGAGCCGGTAGTAGTTGGCGTTGTCGATGCCTCGGAACGACAGCGTCGGACCGAGCTGGTTGCCCTCGGCGGTGTGGTTGTAGACGACGTCGAGGATCACCTCGAGACCTTCGGCGTGAAGCGCCTTGACCATCGCCTTGAACTCCTGGACCTGCTGTCCCGGAGAGCGTGCGGCGGCGTACTCGTTGTGGGGCGCGAAGAAGCCGATCGTGTTGTAACCCCAGTAGTTGCGCTGTCCGCGCTCCACCAGGTGGCTGTCGTGGACGAACTGGTGGACCGGCATCAGCTCGATCGCGGTGATGCCGTGCTTCTTGTAGTGCTCGATCATCACCGGGTGGGCGACGGCGGCGTACGTCCCGCGCATCTCCTCCGGTATCGCGGGATGCGTTTTCGTCAGGCCCTTGACGTGCGCTTCGTAGATGACCGTGTCGCTGTACGGCGTACGCGGGTGCCGGTCGTTGTCCCAGTCGAAGAACGGGCTGATGACGACCGACTTGCTCATGTGCGGTGCGGAGTCCTCGTCGTTGAAGGAGTCCTCGTCGCCCCAGGTGTAGGAGAAGCAGGCCTGGCCCCAGTCGATCTGCCCGTCGACCGCCTTCGCGTAGGGATCGAGCAGCAGCTTGGTCGGGTTGCAGCGATGGCCCTGCTCCGGGTCGTACGGGCCGTGCACCCGGAACCCGTAGCGCTGCCCCGGCCCGATGTTCGGCAGGTACCCGTGCCAGACGAACGCGTCGCGCTCCGTCAGGTCCACCCGGGTCTCGTTGCCCGCCTCGTCGAACAGGCACAGCTCGACCCGCTCCGCCACCTCCGAGAACAGCCCGAAGTTCGTCCCGCTGCCGTCGTACGTCGCCCCGAGCGGGTACGCCGAGCCCGGCCAGACGCTGCTGACCACGGAACTGCTCGGCTCGGGCTCGGTCACGGACTGCTCCAGGCTGGCGAAGGGACGGCTTCCGTCCTTACTACCCTCGCTCAGCCCGATGCCGTCGCGGCGGGGCGGGTGCCGCCGGTCACGTCCGGGCTCAGCGCACCCGGTTGCGGACCACGCTGGGCTCCGGCCGGGACCGCAGCCGGGCCAGGCCGAACGCCGACGAGGCGAGGATCGCCGTCGCGAGGAGCGTCAGTGCGGCGGACTCGTCCTGGCGTCGGTGGCCGACCATCGCGAGCTGGACCTCGTCGTCGTCGTCCGGGATCTCCAGGCCGGCCTGCAGGGCGAGCGCCAGCTGCAGCTGCTGCTGGCGCTGCAAGGCCGCGGCCGTCACGGGGTTGACCTGGGCCTGCGGCTGCGTCTGCGGAGCGGCTTGCGGCTGTGCCGCCGGCGGGACAGGGACGACCGCGACCGGCGCGGGGGGTGGCGGCGCCGGCGCGACCGCCGGGGTGACCGGCGGGATCAGCCGGGCGGCCGCGACAGGGCCGAGGCAGGAGACGGTGAGCTTGCTCGTCGCGATTCGCACGCCGCGCAGGCTGGCCGTCAGGTCCTCGTGATAGGTCCCCGGCGACAGGCCCACACACGTGACGGCGACCTTGAACGGCAGCGCGTTCGGCCTGGTCACGTCGACGCCCTGCAGGTGACTGGCGTCCAGGCCGCGGATGACTCGGCCGAAGCTGCCGCGCGCCGAGAGGCTGACGTCGGCGTGGTCCTGCAGGCTCTTGACCAGGCGCCCGATGATTGCGCTGAAGTCTCCCTCGGTGTCGCAGACGAGCGGTGACCCGGCCGGCAGGATCTCGCCCTCACCGCAGTCGGAGCCGCCGAGCGGCGCGAGCGTGTGGGTCGCTCGGGCGATCCGGGCCAGGTCGTCGCGTGACTCGATGGCGCCGGTCGTGATGCCGATCTGCTGGACGCGGTAGGCGTTCATCTGGCGGATGACGGTGTCGTAGTCGAGGTCGCCGTTGGGCTTCACCGGTGATCCGGCCGGCTTGTCGAACGCTTCGTCGGTTGCGTGCACGATGATCCGTCGTACGCCGGGGGCGGCCCGCCAGCCGGCGTCCTGACCAGGGTCGACCAGCCACAGCGGGGTGTTCGGGTCCTTGATGCCCGGTCCCCAGGTGGCCTGCTGCAACGCGGCCAGCTGACCCTCGGCGGGGTTGTTGCCGCCCTGGTTCTTCACCTGCACGCTGGCCAGCGCGCGGGCGAAGTCAGAGTCGACGGGGCCGATGCGCCGGAAGAGCGCGTAGAGCTTCGAGCCGCGGTCGCTGGGATCCTTGGGATTGACGTACGGCGGCACGACCTCGCCGGGGCGCGCGCCCGTGCCGAGGGTCCCGACACCGACCTCGAGGTTGATGCCGGCGCCCTGCACCGCATGGGTGACCTTGCTGATGTTGGCCTTGAGGTTGTCGATGTAGCCCGACATCGAGCCGGACGTGTCGATGAGGAAGAACAGGTCGAGCGGGGTCGGGCTCTTCGGCATCGCCAGCGTGTAGTCGTAGACGCCTGACGTCCCGACCTTGAGCTGGACGGTGCGCGCGCCGGGCGTGATGCGTCCCGGCGGCGGCGGCGGCACGCCGAGGTCGTCGACGCTGACCGGTGTCTCCGTCTGATGGGGCGGCGGCGGGTCGGCGAACCGGAGCAGCGCATGGCCGGAGAGCCCGTGGAACGTCGACTGGGGCGCGACGTCGCCGGACAGGCTGCCGCGGGTCGCAGAGGGCCCGCCGGACACGGAGGCGAAACCCGTCCGCGGGTCGATGACCGACAGGCTTCCGTTGGCTTCAACGGCGACGTGGCTGTCGCCGGCGCGGTACGCCGCGGACGTCACACCCGCGATGCTGCGGGTCCCGTTGAACCGGTTCCCCCCGTCCGTGCTGGTCAGCACGACGCCGCTTCGGGTGAACACGATGACCTGGCCCGGCGCCATGGCCTCGACCGCGGTGACGTCCTCGTTGTTGACCCGTGCGCGGGTGAATGACGAGCCACCGTCGTGAGAGACGTACAGCAGTCCGTTCGAGGTCGCGTAGAGCAGGTTCGCGTTGCCGTGGTCGACCGAGAGCTGGTCGACGCCGGCACCGGCGGGCAGGTCGGTGGCGGAGGTCCGCAGCGACCAGCTGTGCCCACCGTCCGTCGACGCGTAGAGCAGGCCGTTCTCACCGCCGGTCGTGGGGTTGTCCACCGGCGGAAGGCTCGGGATGCCGCCCGTCCCGACGGGTCCCTCGTCGTTGGAGACAGGTGACAGCGCGAGGTAGACCGTGCGGCCGTCGTACGCCGAGCGAAGCAGCTTCGGTGCACCCTGCGGCGGCAAGCCGCTGTCGGAGGCGGCGTAGGTGCCCGGCCGTCCGCTGTCGCTGCCGACGACGTGCGGCCGGCTCGCCGGTCCGGTGCCTTCGCGCACCGCCGCCAGCACGCGACCGTTGATGACGGTCATCGCGGTGATTTTCGCGGTCTGACCGGACAGCGGCACGTCCGCGGACGGCTGCAGCCCGAGCGAGAACGCGTCGGACCAGTCGCAGCCGGCGTGCGTGCTGCGCTTGATCGTCGTGCCGTTCGTGACCACCACCGTGCCGGGATGCTGCGCATCGACGGCGTACGACGTGATCTTGTCCGTCGTCGTCACGCCAGGAACCTGGCGGAACGCCTCGACGGCGATCTTCTGCCACAGCACGCCGCTCGCCGTGCGGCAGGTCAGTGGCGGGGACACGGCAAACGACACCGCGGGCACCACCGCTACCAGCAGGGTGGCGCCGGCGAGCATCGCGCGCCAACGCAGGGTCGACATCCTCAGGACTTCGCCGCCGCCCGGGCGCGCGTCGTTCCGTTGACGCCGGCAGCGGCAGCGGCCTTCGCCGCCTTCGGTCGGCGGGTCGTCGTCTGCGGGCTAACGTTGCTCTTGGACTCGATCGCGGTCAGCAGCGGCGCGAGGGCCTCCTGCAGGACGTCGTCCTCGAGGGTCTCCTCCTCGTCCAGCCGGACGGCGAGCGTGTCGAGCTCGCGCCGGTGCGACTGCAGGATCTTCGTGGCCTGACGCTGCGCGGCCGTGATCATCCCGCGCACCGCGTCCTCGACGTCGCGCTGCGTCTCGGGGGAGAGGTCGACGAGCGACGAGTCGTCACCGAGGAAGCCCTCGCCGGCCTTGACCTGCAGGCGGACCGGACCGACCTCGTCGGACATGCCGTACTTGGTCACCATGTCCCGGGCCAGGTCGGTGGCGTGCTCGAGGTCCTGCTCGCCGCCCGTCGAGCCCTCGCCGAAGACAAGCTCCTCGGCGGCGATGCCACCCAGGGTCGCGACCAGCTGGGTGTGCAGCGCGCTGCGGGTGAGCAGCGTCGCCTCCTTGTCGGCGAAGGTCGCAGCGGCGAGCGTGCGGCCGCGGCCGAGCACGGTCACCCGGTGCACGTCCTCGTGCCGACCGAGAGTCGCGGCGACGACGACGTGCCCGATCTCGTGGTACGCCGCGCGACGGCGCTCCTCCTCGGTGAGCACCTGACCGCGGCGCTGCGGACCCTCGAGGACGCGGATCACCGCCTCCTCGAACTCCTTCATGGTGATCGTGTTGCCCTTGCGGCGGATGGTCAGCAGCGCAGACTCGTTGACGACGCTGGCGAGGTCGGCACCGGTGAAGCCGGGCGTGCGCGCGGCGATGCGGTTGAGGTCGACGTCGGAGCTCATCGGCTTGCGCGCCGCATGGATCTTGAGGATGCGCTCGCGTCCCTCCGCGTCGGGCCGCTCGACGGTGATGTGCCGGTCGAAGCGGCCGGGGCGCATCAGGGCGGGGTCGAGGATGTCGGGGCGGTTGGTCGCGGCGATGACGACGATGCCGCTGGTCGTCTCGAAGCCGTCCATCTCGACGAGCAGCTGGTTGAGGGTCTGCTCGCGCTCGTCCGAGCCGCCGCCGCCTCCGCCGCTGCCGCGCTTGCGGCCGGCGGCGTCCAGCTCGTCGATGAAGACGATGGCGGGTGCGACGGCGCGGACCCGGCGGAACAGGTCGCGGATGCGGGCCGCGCCGACACCCACGAGCGACTCGACGAACTCCGCACCGGCGACCGAGAAGAAGGGCACGCCGGCCTCGCCGGCGACGGCGCGGGCGAGCAGCGTCTTGCCTGTGCCAGGAGGGCCGAACAGCAGCACGCCCTTGGGCGGAGCGGCGCCGAGCGCCCTGTACTTCTCCGGGTTGCGCAGGTAGTCGCGGACCTCCGCCAGCTCCGTGACCGCCTCGTCGGCGCCGCCGACGTCGGCGAACGTGACGTTGTTGCCGTCCGTGCGGCTGCCGTCGTCGACGCGGCCGAAGTTGGTGACCTCGCCGATGGCACCGCCGCCGCTGCCCTTGCCGACGAAGAGCAGGCCGAACAGGTTGGCCAGGATCAGAACCGGCAGCAGGAACTCGGTGAAGATCCGCAGCCGCGCCTGACCGGCCTGCGGGTCGACGCTCACCTTGGCGCCGGAGGTCTGCAGCAGCTGGATGGTCGAGTTGGTCGTCGAGCCGTTGTTGGGGTACGCCGACCGCACGGTCACCGCGTCGTCGGAAACGCCGTCGACGTGCGGGTTGGTCGCCGCGACCGGCGCGGTCTTGTCCGCCGCAGCCTTCGCCGTGGCGTCGGAGATGCTGCGGATCTTCGCGACGACCTGGCTGTCCTCGTCGAGGAACGTCGCCGTGTCGACGCGGCCGGCCGAGGCGAGCGCCGCCAGCTGGGAGACCGAGATCTTCTTGCCCTCAGGGTTGCCGAACAGGATCGCCAGCGAGGTCAGGAAGAACACCACCAGGACGACGAGCGTCGCGATCAGCGTGAAGAGCAGGCCCTTGCCGCCGGGGCCCTTCGTCGCCGCCCGCTTGCGTCGCGCCGCGTGGATGCGGGCCCGGACCTTGTCGACGAACCCGGTGGGTTCGCCGGACCCCGTGCCGGTCCGCTGGCCGCCAGCCTGTGCCACGGGTTTCCTCCTCGCCGGGATGACCGGCCTCGTCGTGCTGGGATCGACCAACACCGGTGTGCCGGGGGCCTGAGCTCTGAGAGTGGGTGCTGGGTCGAAAGGTTCGCCGGATTCGGGAGCGGACCTGCCGATCCACCCGGGTGACAGTGTGACGCATGGCACACCGGGGCGTCGCAATCATGTCACAAGTCGGGACGATTCGACCCGGCTGCATCGTTATCCCGACATCGCGGCTCGCGCAGGTCAAGATGGCCACGTCGGGCGCATCACCGTGCCGCCCCGCTGACCCCGGAGGACCCGTGCGTCGTCGCACCCTTTCCCTGCCGCTCGCGCTCGCTGCGGCGGCGCTGCTGGCCGCGTCGACCGGCGGCGCGCTGTCCACCGGAACGGCAGCGACCACATCGACGACCGCGGCAACGAGTGCCGCCTCCTGCCCGCCGGGGACCCTGCGCTCCGCGGACGCGGACCTCGTCGACTTCGCCGCCGGCGCCGGCAGCTCGTGTCGCCCGCCCGGCCCGGAGTCACCGGCCGAGGTCATGGCGATGCACGCGGCCCTGGCGACGCGGAGCAACGGAGGTCACCCGCTGACGCTGCCGGGGGCCTATGAGGCGGCCATCGCGCAGCACCAGGCGCTGTCGCGCACGACGGCTGCCTGGTCGACGTCGTCGTGGATCCCGGTCGGCAAGGGCCCGCTGAACTCCGACGTGACGGGCTACACGCGCACCAACGGGCTCGGCCTGCACCAGCTGTCCGGGCGCATCGAGGACCTGGCCTACGACCCGGCGGTGTCCGACCACTTCTTCGCCGCTGTCGCCAACGGCGGTGTGTGGGTCACCAACGACGGTGGCAGCAGCTGGCGCTCGATGGCCGACAAGCTGCCGACGCAGATCACCGGAGCGATCGACTACCTGCTCACCCACCAGGGCACGCCGACCGTGCTCGTGGGCACGGGCGACCCGGCCTTCGGCGGCTCGTCGTTCGCCGGCCTCGGCGTCTTCTGGAGCAACGACAACGGGACCAGCTGGCACAAGTCGTCGGGCGTGCCGGCCGGGACGCTGTCCTTCTCCTTCAGCCACGACCCGGCGAAGCCGTCGGTCGTCTACGCCGCCACCAGCAAGGGCCTCTACCGCTCCGCGGACGCGGGTCGCACCTTCCGCAACGTCGTCCTTCCCACCGGCTGCACGAGCACCACCAACCCGCTCTGCTTCTTCGCCAACATGGTGACCGACGTCGTCGTACGCCCCTCCGACCGCAACGGGGCGAACGGGGGCGGCGTGCTCGCCGCCGTCGGCTGGCGGGCCGGCCAGAAGCCGAACGCCGTCGGCAAGCCGCAAGCGCCGCGCAACGGCCTCTACTACTCGAAGACCGGCGCCCCGGGGACCTTCGCGTTCAACCCCGCCCCGGCCGGCTTCGCGCCGCAGGCCAACGTCGGCCGCACCGCGCTCGGCGTCGCCGTCGGCCTGCGGCAGAACCACAATTACGTCTACGCCGTCGTCCAGGACGCGCAGAAGTTCAACAAAGGGGCGACCAGCCTCGACCTGCCGGACGCGACGGGCGGCAAGACCCCGGGCTCCGCCGTACTCCAGAACACCGTGCTCAACGGGATCTACGGCTCCAGCGACTTCGGCACGACCTGGACCAAGCTCGCCGACGCCGCCAACCTCGCCGCCCCCGGCACCGGCAGCGCGCTCGAGGGCGTGCAGGGCGCGACCTACGCGCCGGGCATCCAGTCTTGGTACAACGAGTGGATCCGCCCCGACCCGACGACGCAGGACGAGAGCGGCGTCCCGGGCCGGATCGCCTTCGGCCTCGAAGAGGTGTGGAGCGGCCCCGGCGCGCTGCCGCCGGCACCCAACACCGGGCAGTACAAGGTCGTCGGCAAGTACTTCGCCGGCACCGCGTGCGGTGGCCTCACCGTCCCCGCGACGCAGGGCTACTGCCCGTTCAACTCGGACCCGACGAAGCCGCAGAGCTCGACGACCCACCCCGACCAGCACGCCGGTCTGTGGGTGCCGGACCGCCGGACCGGCGGTGTCACGCTGATCGTCGGCAACGACGGCGGTGCCTACAAGCAGAAGCTCGCTCCGGGCCAGGCGCTCAACAACGACAGCTGGGGCAACGGCATCAACAACGGCTTCCACGACCTGCTGCCGTACGACGCTGCCATGTCGCGCGACGGCACCGTCGTCGAGGGCCTGCAGGACAACGGCTCCGCCGTCATCACGCCCGAGGGCAAGCAGATCATGGCGTATGGCGGCGACGGCTTCTTCGTCGCGATCGACCCGGACAAGGAGTCCGTCTGGTACGAGGAGTACGTCGCCGGCGACATCCGCGTGACCACGACCGGCGGCAAGAGCTGGATCGACATCAACCCCGGCCTGACGTCCGCGCTGTTCGCGACGCCGTTCGTGATGGACGCGACGAACGCCAAGCACCTCGTGATCGCGGGCCGTGAGGTCGCCGAGACGATCTACGGCCAGAACACGACGGGCCCGACGAACGGCGAGAAGCCCAACATCAACCAGCCCGACCCCGACCCCACGATCAGCAACACGTGGAAGAAGGTGTTCGACCTCGGCACCGCGCAGCACCCCGGTGACGAGAACGCCGGCCGGATCCCCGGTGCCTTCGGCACGGCCGACCCGAGCAGCACGGAGGTCAACAACTCGGAGTCGGCGGTCGACACCCGCGGCGATGCGACGTACGTCGGCTACTGCGGCTTCTGCGACATCGTGACGCAGGGCGTGCCCTTCCAGAGCGGCATCGCGACGAACGTCGGTGGTGCCAAGGCGCCGAAGCGGATGACCTCGAACGGCTGGCACATCGCCGCGGCCAAGGGCCTGCCCGAGCGCTACATCAACTCGGTCCGCATCGACCCGGCAAACCCCCGCACGGTCTACGTGACGCTCGGCGGCTACGGGCGCCGGTGGATCCCGCCGGGGTCGCTGGGTGACAGCGTCGCCAAGATCGGCAGGGGTCACCTGTTCAAGTCGACCGACGCCGGCGCGACGTTCAAGGACATCTCCGGGAACCTCCCCGACATCGGCGCCGACGACGCGTTCCCGTGGAACGGCGGGCTCGTCGTCGCCAACGACCTCGGCGTCTACTGGGCGCCCGGCACGAACGGCGGCACCTTCTCGCTGCTCGGGCGCGGACTCCCCGCGGCGCCGGTCTTCCGCCTCAACCGCAGCCCGCGCAGCTCGAAGGAGCTGATCGCGGCGTCGTACGGTCGTGGCGTCTACCGCATCGTCCTCGCCGGCGGGTCAGCGGCGCTGCAGCGGACGGGGTCGAGTCCCGCGTCCGGTACGACGGCGACGACGAGCAGCGGCGCGGCACCGGCGCCCGTCGCCGAGCAACCGGCGGCCGCGGGCTCGAGCCAGCCCCGTACGAGGCCGGTGTCGAGCAGCCGCGTCTTCTACCGGCGGCCCGCGGTGCCGGTGGGCATCGCGTTGCTGCTCGGGTTGCTGGTCGCGCACGCGCTGCGTCGGCGCCGGACCGGCTGACTGCGTCAGCCCGCCCCCAGCACCTGCCAGCCGGAGAGCAGGTCGGCCAGGTCAACCGCGGGTGCTGCGGGCGTGGCGCGCCGGCGGGTGGCCGGCTCCGCGCTGCGGCGAACCGGTCGTCGCGTGTCGGCCTGGCCGGGTGGCACGAAAGCCGCGGCCAGGGCCGCGAGCGCCTCGGCTTTCTCGACCTCGACGCCGCCGAGCCGCCAGGTGCTCCGCCCGCAGCCGACGCAGCGCACCAGCTCCACCACGGCGACGTGTCGCTCGGCCCGGGTCAGCGAGACGACCTGTGGCCGGCCGCCGCAGCACAGAGTGGTTCGGGGCTTGTGGGTGGAAGGTCCGCTATGCACCCAGCCAGCGTGCGCGCCGCGGTCGCCGGACGCCATGACCCGACGTAACCAGATCTGCACGCATTCGGAGCAGCGTTCGCTGCACCCGGGAATGGCCGACCGGATCGGCGCTTTGCTCTGAGGGACCCCTGACAACGGCCGAGGAGTGCGCGTGACGACCAGTGCCCCGGCGGCACCCCGTTCGGCGGTCGGGCTGCGGAGTGAGCGCGGGCCGGTGTTGTTCGCGGTCATGCTCTGCACCGGCCTGGTCGCGCTCGACAGCACCATCATCGCGACGGCGGTGCCGTCGGTCGTCGCCGATCTCGGCGGCTTCGCCCAGTTCCCCTGGCTGTTTTCGATCTACCTGCTCACGCAGGCCGTGACCGTGCCGCTCTACGGCAAGTACGCCGACGTCGTGGGCCGCAAGCCGGTGATGTTCTTCGGGATCGCGGTGTTCCTGCTGGGCTCCGTGCTGTGCGGCGCCGCGTGGAGCATGCCCGCCCTCATCGTCGCCCGCGCCATCCAGGGCATCGGCGCCGGCGCGGTGCAGCCGATGAGCATGACGATGATCGGTGACCTCTACACCGTGGAGGAACGGGCCCGGGTCCAGGGCTACGTCGCCAGCGTCTGGGGCATCTCCTCGGTCGTCGGTCCGACCCTCGGTGGCCTGTTCTCCGAGTACCTCTCGTGGCGCTGGATCTTCTTCGTCAACCTGCCGCTCGGCGCGCTCGCGGCGTACATGTTCGCCCGCAACTTCTCCGAGCAGGTCGTACGACGCAAGCACCGCATCGACTACAGCGGCACCGTCCTGCTGACCAGCGGGTGCTCGCTCGTCATCTTCGCGCTGCTCGAGGGCGGCGTGCGCTGGCGGTGGGCGTCGCCGACCGGCCTGGTGCTCTTCGCCGTGGGGTTGTCGGCGCTCGTGGCCTTCGCGTTCGTCGAGCGGGCGGCCGCCGAGCCGGTGCTGCCGCTCTGGGTGTTCCGCCGGCGGATCCTCACCGCCGGCAACCTGATCGCGGTCGTCGTCGGCGCGATGCTCATCGGTCTCAGCTCCTACGTGCCGACGTACGTGCAAGGCGTGCTGGGCACGGGTGCACTCGTCGCCGGGCTGGCGCTCGCGGCGCTCACGATGGGGTGGCCGATCGCGGCAACGCTGTCCGGGCGCCTGTACATGCGGATCGGCTTCCGGCGTACCGCGATGATCGGCTCGGTCTTCATCGTGACGGGCGCGGTGCTCGCTGCCATGCTGCGGGCCGACTCGTCGGTGTGGCAGGTCGCGGGGACCTGCTTCGTCCTCGGCCTCGGCATGGGACTCGTGTCCAGTCCGACCCTGGTCGCCGTGCAGTCCGTCGTGGGCTGGGACCGGCGTGGTGTCGTGACGGCGACAAACCTGTTCTGCCGGTCGCTGGGCAGCGCGGTCGGGGTTGCGGTCCTCGGAGCGATCGCCAACGCGACCCTGACCGACCGCTTCAGCCACCCGCAGGCAGGGGTGGCCGCGCCGAAGAGCGTCGACGCGACCAGCCTGGTCCTCACGAGCAGCGGCGACGCGCCGCACTCACCGACCGCGACCTTCGTGCGCAGTGCCTTGTACGACGCCAGCCACTCGGTGTTCATCGCGCTGGTCGTCATCGCCGTGCTCATGATCGGGGCGCTGCTGCTCATGCCCCGGCGTACGGAGCCGCTCGTCTTCGAGTGACGACCGGGTCACGGTCCGGGTGTGTCGCGGTGTAAGACAGGCTCCGAGCGCGCAAGAATGTCCCGTAGCGGCCCCGGCTGCCCGGCCTCGAGGAGAACGCGTGCACGTTCCAGCGGTGTCGAGGTGCGAGCCGTGACGCTCTACCAATGCCCAATCGGCCACCCGCCCGGTCCGCAGGAGTTCTGTCCCATCTGCGGCCGTCGAGCGGACCTCGTCGAGCCTGCCGCCGCCCCGCCTCCGCCGCCGGCCGCCGGGCCGTCGAGCTCGTGGGAGCGCGACGAGGCACCCGGCGAGGCTGCCCAGCAGCCGGACGGCGAGTCCGCGCCGACGCGGGCGTTCGACCTCGACGCCCCCGTGGAGGGCTCCCCGCCGCCGCCGCTGGGCCCGCCACCGGGCGCCGGCCCGGCCGGTCCGCCGTCGCCGCCCGCGGGTCCGCCGCCGGGTCCGCCCGCGGGTCCACCGCCGCCGCCGGGCCCGGGCCTGACGCCCGGCCCGGGCCTGCCGTCCGGCCCCCCGCCGCCCCCCGGTGCTTCTCCTCCCGGCCCCCCGCCGGCCGCCTCGCCGTTCACACCCGCTCCGCCGGCGTCACCGTTCGCACCGGCCCCGCCGATCGGCGGTCCAGCGTCGGACCCGGGCGGTCGACCTGGATCTGCACCGGACGAGGCGGACGACGCCCCAGGTGGAGCGGCGGCGAAGGCGCGCGAACTCATCGCAGAGCTGTCCGGGCAGCAGCCACCACCCGGTGGGGGAGCCAGCATCCCAGCGCAGCCGCCGGGTGGCGGTCCGTTGCCGCCGGCGCCTCCCGGCTCGCCCGCCGCCCCCTACCTGCCGCCGGACTCGCCGGTGCCGTCCTTCGGCGACCGCGGTGCGGCTGCTGGGGCGGACGGGCCCGCCCCGATCCCGTCGTACGCCCCGCAGGACCCGGCCGGGCTCGGCTTCCCGACGCCGGTGCCGGCGGACCTGCCCGCCGCCGACGAGCCGCCGTCGCCGGGACAGTGGTCCGACGGCAGCGCCGCGCCGCCGCCGGGTCGCCCCCGCCGCGGCCACGGCGACGACGAGCTCGCCGGCTCGCACGGAGATGACGCACCGCGCCGGTTGCTCCCGCTCCTCCTGCTGCTGGTTGTGCTGGTCGGCGGGGGCTACCTCGTGTGGTCGCAGCTGCTGCAGAGCGACTCCGAGGACACCTCCAGTGCGCCGCCCGTTCGTCCGTCCGTGCGGGCATCGGCGACCGTGCCGGCCCCGGTGCGGACGCTCAGTGCCGCCGAGCTGGCGTCGTCGATGGCCGATCCGCACTTCAAGCACGGCTACGACTGGGGCAAGCAGAACGGCACCGTCCCGGCCGCACAGGGTGAGCAGGTCTGCCGCACGGAGGCGTTCAAGGAGCGCGGCGCCGGCTACCCGTGGGGCGCGCACGACCGCGCTGGCTGCCTGATCGCCGTCGCCGGCGGCTGACCCGACCGAGAGCCGCCCCTGCCGGACGTATTTGCCGGCACCGGACCAGACAGAAATGCACACTTCTCGGTACGTCGGGGCGCGCGTACGCGTGCCCCGCCGCTCGGCCGCTCAGGATTGTGCATTTCCGTCGGGCTGAGGCGGTGGC